>NZ_PVZR01000009.1:0-274976 GCF_003024455.1 Ensifer sp. NM-2 | reverse complement strand
TTGTTGAGATCTTCGAAACCCCAATAAGGTAAGCCGAAAGGCCGGAAGCGTGACTGTCCCTCGATCATCACCTGCATCTCAATGGTCCGTTCTCTCCTGGGACGCGGCTGCTTTCATGCCACCTCCTTGGTGTTGAGATGTTTGTCTGGTGGCAACGATCGGGGCTCACGGCCGATGGGTAGAGTTTCGCCGTCCGGAGAGCAGCCGCAGCCACGGCCCGGAATGGAAGGCGCTCATCAGCCCGTACATCGCCACCATTCCCGTCAGCGGGGACGCGGCTGAGGTCGTGCAGAGCATGTCCGGCTCGCCGATGCTCAGAACGCCGGTCAAAAGCGCCATGAACGCAAAGGTCGGACTGGCGAGGAGAGGGAGCCGATCGGCCGCGCCACGAGCTATCGCCCTTCGCGACCCTTCAATCGTTCCGGTTCTGTGCGTCGACATTTTCGGCTATCCATTTGTTCGGCGGTTGCGCAGGTCGTTGCGGGTCTGCGAATACAGTTAGCGTCCGAAGCTGAGAGTGCGGGAGTTACAAGTTTGACGGGATTGCGATGGACTCGCTGATCACGGCTGCGGCGCGGGCGCTGGCGGCGGGCGATCCGCTCGGCGCGCTGAAACGCGTCGCACTGCGCGACGACGCGCCGGCGCTGGCGCTGCGCGGGATCGCGATGGCGCAGCTCGGCGACTTCCCACGCGCAAAAGCCCTGCTGAAAAGTGCCGCGCGTGCATTCGGCCCAAGGGAAGCGGTGGCACGGGCGCGATGTGTCGTGGCTGACGCCGAGATTGCGCTGGTTTCACGCGACCTTGGCTGGCCGGAGAAGGCGCTTGAGACGGCGCGGGCTGTGCTCGAGGCCCATGGCGACCGCGTCAACGCCGCCCATGCGCGCAATCTCCAGGTCCGACGTCTCGTCCTGATCGGCCGCCTCGATGAAGCCGAGCAGGCGCTTGACGGCTTCGACCCGATGCCGCTGCCGCCCGCATCACGCGCCGCCAACGCTCTCATCGTCGCCGGCATCGCCGTCAGGCGCCTGCAGACGAAGACGGCGCGCGCTCAGCTGGCGCTGGCGCGCGAGGCGGCGCGTGAAGCCGGTATCCCGGCATTGACCGCCGAAGTCGACGGCGCCTTTTTAGCGCTCTCCAAGCCGGCTGCGCGCCTGATCGCCCGTGGCGAGGAGAGGGCGTTGCTGCTCGAAGAGGTCGCGGCGCTGCTGGCATCCGGCGCGCTGGTCATCGATGCATGCCGGCATGTCGTGCGGGCAGGTGATAGGTTAGCATCACTCTCGACGCGCCCGGTTCTCTTTGCGCTTGCCAGGACGCTGGCTGAAGCCTGGCCGGGGGATGCTTCGAGGAGCGCGCTTCTCGCCCGCGCCTTCCGGGCGAGGCACGCAGACGAATCGCACCGGGCGCGACTGCGCGTCGAAATCGGACGGCTTCGCGCTGAGCTACGGGATGTGGCCGAGGTAAGCGCGACAGCGCGCGGCTTTGTGCTGGTGCCGCGGCACGCTCGCGAGGTCGCCGTGCTGGCGCCGCCCGTCGAGGGACAGCACGGCGCGGTGCTTGCCTTGCTCGCTGATGGCGAGGCGTGGGCGAGTTCGGCGCTGGCGATTGCGCTTGGGGCGAGCCCGCGCACGGTGCAGCGGGCGCTTGACGCGCTTTGCGCGGCTGGCAAGGTGCAGCCGATCGGGCGGGGACGTGCACGCCGATGGATGACGCCGCCGGTGCCGGGTTTCCCGACAGTGTTGTTACTCCCCGGGCCGCTGCCGAGCGATTAGGATGAAACCATGAAAAAAGCCTCAGCCGAAATTCTCCGCGAATATGGTCCCTTTCCCGGTGCCGAGCAGGTGCATGGCGTGACGTTCGACGGCCATCACGTCTGGTTTGCCACCGGCGACAAATTGAATGCGCTCGACCCCGAGAGCGGTGAGACGGTGCGTTCCATCGATGTCGCCGCCCATGCGGGCACGGCCTTCGACGGGGAGCACCTGTTCCAGATCGCCGAGGATTGCATCCAGAAGATCGATCCGAAGACCGGCCGCGTACTTTCGACGATCCCGGCGCCGGGCAACGGTGGCGACTCCGGCCTTGCATGGGCGGAAGGTACGCTGTGGGTGGGCCAGCATCGGGGGCGAAAAATCCATCAGATCGATCCCGAGACGGGGGCCATCCTGCGCACGATCGAGTCAAACCGTGTCGTTACCGGCGTCACCTGGGTCGATGGCGACCTGTGGCACGGCACCTGGGAAGGCGACGACAGCGATGTCAGGCGCATCGATCCGCAAACGGGCGAGGTGCTGGAGCGGCTCGACATGCCGGCCGGCATGGGCGTGTCGGGGCTTGAGGCCGATGGCGGCGACCGTTTCTTCTGCGGCGGAGGCGCAAGCGGCAAGGTCAGAGCCATCCGCCGGCCGAAGCGGGCGGAGGCCGCCGACCGCAGCGCCAGAAGCAAATAATCCACGCTCTCTCTATGTCCCGCGCATCGTGAGGAATAGCAGAGCGCCTTGTCGCCTCGTCGCGGCGTCGCGTGCCTACGCTGACGCGACAAGGACGCCGTAACGTCTTGCATCAGTTGCCGAAGTCTCTTTTCAAATCGGTGCCGGCTCAACGAATTGTCAGGCCGGCTTCAGCGATGCAACGCTCACGCGCCGAACCTCTGGTCAAAGCGTGCAGGCGTACCTACCTACAATGCAGAGACGAAAATCGGCGCCCGCAAATCCGTCTCGTGGCCGCGACGTTCGTTTGCGCCAAGTAATAGGCGGCGCTTTGGAAGAGGCAAGAATGGCTAGGACGTTCCAGTCCTTCATTCACGGTGTTTGGGTCCTTGCCATCATCAGCGCGGCGACATCTGTAGGTATTGTCTATGGGTGGCAAAGCCACGGCTGGGTCGGGGCGAGCCTGTACGGGCTGATCGGTTACGGCAGCGGCGTTTTGTTCGCCTACTCGCCCTCGATGTTTTTCGATTTCCTGGAGTTGTTGGGATCCTGAGCGCGCGCTGAACGCGCTTGCCGACATCACGATCAAGGTATGGCGAAGATGCTGATCTCGTTGGTGATGCCGCGCAGCGTGACGTTGTGTGTCATCGGGTTGAGGCCGCGCTCGCTGAGCAGGTCGGCGGCGGCCGGATTGCGCAGCACCGTGCTGGTGGCGAAGATCTCCTGGGCGGTGGCGAGGTGCTGCACGCGCGAGGCGATGTTGACCGTCTGGCCGAAATAGTCCTGCCTCTCGTTGAGGCTGACGGCGATGCAGGGGCCTTCATGGATGCCGATCTTCAACAGCAGGTCCTCGCTGCTGCGCTCGTGATTGAGCTCGCGCATGGCGTCGCGCATCCGCATGGCCGCGGCGATCGCCCGATCGGGCGTCGGGAAGGTTGCCATGACGGCGTCGCCGATCGTCTTGACCACGGCGCCGGCTTCGGCGGCAACGATCTCGTTGAGCACGGTGAAATGGGTCTTGACCAGATCGAAGGCGGCGAGATCACCGACACGCTCGTAAAGCTCGGTCGAGCCGCGAAGGTCCGTGAACAGGAATGTCATGCTGGTGATCTTCAGGCGCTGGTCTACGTCGATCGTATCGGTGCGGTAGATGTCGCGGAATGTCTGGTTGGACAGCAGCCGCTTGGCCGTCAGGAAAGGACGACGGCGCCCGAGCAGCGCATGCAGCGCTTCGCCGGCGACGCAGACCGTGGGCAGCGTGCGCACCTCCGCATGGTTCTCCACCTGGATCCGCAGCGGACCCGGCTGCATGCTGATGGTCTCGTTATGCCGATGGGTGCGATCGAACACCAGGGATAGGTTGCGCCTTTCCTTCGTCGGTTCTCCCGACACGTCGATGAACTGCGCTGCGTGTGTCACCGGCTCGAAGATGATGATGAACTCGGCCGGAAGCTGCAGCGCGATGACGGCCTTTTCGCCGGGCGGCAGTTCGAGAGTCTCGAGAATGAACTCCTCGGCCTTCGCCTCGTAATCGTCTTCAGGCAGGTCGACACCGGAGCCCCAGTAGACCTGGCGGAAATATTCGGCGGCTGGAAGCTCGTGCGGATTGTGGGCCTCGATATGGCGGACGCGCGGGCTGACGGTAAACGTCACCTCGATCATCTCGTCCAGCGTCGGCTCGTAGCCGGCTGCGCAAAGCGCGCAGGTATAGGCCTCGCTCTGCACGGTTTTCAGCGAGGTGTTGGCGTCGAGCACCCCGCCGCAGCCGGGGCAGAGCACATTCCAGGACAGTTCGAACAGACCAAGCCGCGAGGCGTGCAGGAAACCGGCGATCGTCTTTTCTTCGTCCAGCCCGTGCTCGGCGGCAAAGGCGAGCGCATTGATGCGGCC
Source organism: Ensifer sp. NM-2 (assembly GCF_003024455.1). Classification (NCBI taxonomy): domain Bacteria; kingdom Pseudomonadati; phylum Pseudomonadota; class Alphaproteobacteria; order Hyphomicrobiales; family Rhizobiaceae; genus Ensifer; species Ensifer sp. NM-2. The sequence goes on along the minus strand of NZ_PVZR01000009.1, from coordinate 270,660 downwards.
GAGCTTGCGGTCCGGCGCGTCGCGCACGTGCCGCTCGATGGCATCGGCGAAGGCGGGTGCCGCCGACTGGCGCAGGACGTCGAAGAGGGCCTGGGTTTCGCTCATGGTGGTATCTTATACTGAAATGGGCGCGCGGTCAGCGCCTTGTCTTGGCGGGCTGAGAAACTGAGCCGGCTCTTCGACCAGCCGATGGGAGCCGGCGCCGCGTCGACGCTTTTGCCAAGGTCAACTCTGCTCCAGGGTCGTCTCGTTGGCCCCATTGCGCTTGGCCTGAAGCATCTTATGCTAAGAGGGTGGTAGGCCGCGGGAGCGTTGAATGTCGGCACGGCCGTTCTCGAAGATTTCTGCGCCGCTCGGCGGGCTGCTCGCCGTGGTTGGGCTCGTGGCGGTCGCTGCACTCACGACGCCGGACATGACCGGACGAACCAGGCTCAATTTGGAGGTCCTGCTTGCTCTCATCTGGGCCATCTATGTCCTGCAACTGATCGTGACGCTGATCGCCGCGCGCGAGAGAGACTTTTGGGACAGGCTGCCGGCGATTGCTATCGATGTGCTTGCTGTCTTGGTTCCTTTCGCCGCGGTGCTGTTTGTCGGCACGCGCGATCAGACCCTCTACTGTGCCATCTGGCTGCTGAAGCCTCTGCGCGGATCGCCCTTCTTCCGGCTTATGGGCAGCGTCCTGAGCAAACAGGCACGTAACCTGATCGGCATCACCTCGATCTTCGGCATCGTTCTTTTTGGTGCGGCGCTCACGGCCTATCTCATCGAGCGCGACGTCCAGCCTAACACGTTCGGCAGCATCCCCCAGGCGATGTGGTGGGCGGTGGTGACGCTGTCGACCACCGGCTATGGAGACGAGATTCCGCAAAGCTTCGCCGGCCGCGTCCTTGCCGGGCTGGTCATGATGTGCGGCATCGGCATCTTTGCGCTCTGGGCCGGCATCCTCGCCACCGGCTTCTACGAAGAGGTCCGTCGCCGGGACTTCGTGCGCAATTGGCAGTTGGTGGCGACCGTGCCACTGTTTCAGAGGCTTGGCTCGTCGGCGCTCGTCGAGATCGTGCGGGCGCTGAGGCCTCGCGTCGTGCCGGCGGGCGCTGTCATATGCCGCAAGGGCGAGGCCGGCGACCAGATGTTCTTCATCGTCGAGGGACGCGTCAGTATCGCGACACCGAACCCGGTGGAGCTAGACGCTGGCAGCTTCTTCGGCGAGATGGCGCTGATTACGGGCGAGCCCCGCTCGGCGACCGTCAGCGCGGCGACCGAGGTCTCGCTGTTGTCGCTGTATTCGGAGGATTTCCAGATGCTGTCCAGCAGCAACCCGGAGATCGCGGACATCATCCGCAAGACTGCGCTCGAGCGGCGCGGAGCGACGCCGAAGGCTTGACGGCCCCGCAGGGCTATTGGGTCGTATGCGCAGACCTGAATGCAAGCGCGCCAAGCAGCATTTCACGGCTACCTCATTAACAGCCGGGAAAGTCTTTCTCCTCTAGCATGGCTTCGGGGACACTCTTTCTTATAGGCGATCAATGTCATTTTTCGGCGTTTCCGGAATGTACTATTCCGGTGAATCTCTTGCTGAGCACCGCATCGTGCTTGCCGAGGACTCCAATCTGTTTTCGTCGATGGTCTCGAAGCGGCTGAAAGAGCTGTTCGACATCGACGTCATCGTCTGCCGCGATTATGACGATCTGCAGTTTGCCGTCGAAAATGCGACATTCCCGGCGTCGCTGGCCATTTCCAACATCAACCTGCCCGGTGCCGAGAATGGCGAGGCGCTGAATTATCTCATCGAGATGAGCGTGCCGACCGTGGTCTTCACCGGCTCCTTCCAGGAAAGTACGCGCGAGAAGATCCTGGCCAAGGAGATCGTCGACTATGTCATCAAGGACAGCGTCTTTGCCGTCGACATGCTGGCGGAATCGGTTTGCCGGTTTCTCACCAACCACAAGCACCATGTGCTCATCGTCGACGACAGCCCGACGGCGCGCGCGCTGCTGACGACGCAGCTGAAACGCTACAATTTCCGCACCAGCACGGCAGAAAACGGTGCGACGGCGCTCGAAATCCTCAAGAACCATCCGGATATCGGCCTCGTCATCACCGACTACAACATGCCCGACATCGACGGCTTCGAGCTGACGCGGCGCATTCGCGGCACCTATGGGCCGCACCAGTTGCGCATCATCGGCGTCTCGTCCTCGACCAACCGGCTCTTGTCGGCACGCTTCCTCAAGGCCGGCGGCAACGATTTCGTCGTGCGCCCCTTCGTCAACGAAGAGTTCTATTGCCGCGTCAACCAGAACCTCGACACGCTGATCAAGATCAAGACCTTGAGCGAAAAGGTGAAAGTTCCGGCCTAAAGCATGTCGCGCAAAAGTGTGCTGCGGTTTTGCGATAACGACATGCGTAAAAACAAGAACTTGAAGCGCGGCAAGCGAATCTGAAAGATCGCGACGCGCTTTAACGCGCCTGCGAACTCCGCGAACCTGGCTGCCGGATGCGCCGTTTGTCGGCGCCTTGATCCCGCCCGCCACCTCCGTTTCGAGGCGGTGGCGCTCATCCGTCGGCTACACACGCCGGCGCATCTGCCGCTTTCCTGCGCTTGCGACCCCTAAAATTGCCGGGGTCGCGAGAAAAGCCCTCTTACGGTTGCCGCATTAACGAAATTGCAATCCGGACCGTCTTCAATCGGCCGCAACAAAAGTGGGGAGCCCGGTAACGCCTGGTCATGCCAAGACAAAATGTCTGGCGCGATCCGTGCCGGGTATAATTGTATATTGGGAGCCAGCGTCGCCCTTTTTGGGACAGCACGCCTGCGGCTCGAAATCGGGATTTGCAGGGACGTGAGATTGCGCCGCACGCCAGGTCGGATCAATTCTGTGCAGAAGCACAGCGACAAGCGCATGTTGCTGATCGAAGATTCCCGCATGTTTGCCACCGCGCTGAAATACGGCCTGGAAACGGTGCATGGTATTCGTGTCACCCATTGCGCCTCGCTGGAGGCGCTGCGCCAGGAAATGACCGCAGCGCCGGATAGCTTCTCGCTCGCCGTGCTCGACCTCAATCTTCCCGACGCGCCCAATTGTGAGGCGCTCGACTTCATCCTCGCCAACAACGTTCCGGCCGTCGTCTTCACCGCGGCCTTCAACGACAACACGCGCGACCAGATCCTCGGTCGCGGCGCGCTCGATTGTGTCATCAAGAACCAGCCGGAATCGATCAATCTCCTGATCGGCGCCGTGGACCGGGCCTTGACCAATGGCAAGACGACGGTGCTGCTTGCCGATTCCGACACGCCGTCGCGGGTCGAGCTTGCGGGCATCCTGCGCCGGCAGCGGATTTCGGTGTGCGAGGTCGCTTGCGCCGCCGATGCGCTGCTGGTGCTCGATTCCGGCGAGGCGATCGATATCGTCGTCACCGATCTTGATTTGTCCGACATGACTGGGGCAGCGCTGCTTGCCGAGGTGCGCCGGCGCCAGGGCGATGAGGCGCTGCCGGTGATCGCGCTTTCCGACAGCGGCGACCGCCGGATCGGAGCGCGGTTCCTTGAGGCCGGCGGGACGGACTTCATCCAGAAGCCATTCCTTGAGGCAGAGTTCAACGGTCGCATCGCCTATGCCGCCGGCATCCAGAAACGGTTGCAGACGCTGCAGCGACAGGCAGCGAGCGACTATCTCACCGATATCTACAATCGCCGCCATTTCTTCCTGACCGGCCCGCGCCTCGTCGAGCAGTGCCTGCGCCGCGGCGAGACCACGGCCATCGCCATTCTCGACATCGACCACTTCAAACGCCTCAACGACACCTATGGCCACGAGATCGGCGACGTCGTGTTGAAGCATGTGGCCAAGCGGTTGACGACGCTGGTCGGCGACGAACACCTGCTTGCCCGCCTCGGCGGCGAGGAGTTCGGCATCCTGTTCAACGGCTTCGACGTCCAGCGCGCCTTCACGTTCTGCGAGAAGCTGCGCATCGAGCTTGCGAGATCGCGCATCGTTGCGGATGACGAGGAACTGTCGATTACAGTGTCGATCGGTCTTGCGACCATCGAGGCGCCGGAGTCCTTCGAGAACTACCTGCATGCGGCCGACCAGTTTCTCTACATGGCCAAGCACGCCGGGCGAAACCGGGTGATTTCGGAGCTCGCACTGCTCGACGCACTGGCGTCGTAGCGAGCCGCAATCCGCGACGCTGTCCGGCCAAGGACCTGTTCCTGCATGGTGGCGAGCTAGTGCCGCTAGCCGCGATGATTGCAATGAATCGCGAAGCATTGTCGGTTTCGGCATCGGCGAAACGTCTTCCAAGCAGCCGGACATGATCCGGGCCTGCGAAGAGGAGCCGCATATGACCAAAGTTGTCTCAAATCTCTGGTTCGAAAAGGACGCCCTCAGGGCCGTCGAACTCTACGTCTCGCTCGTGCCCAATTCGGCGATCGTCCGCACGACGGTGATGCCGGCGGATTCGCCGAGCGGGCCGGCGGGCAGCGTCAAGGTGATCGAGTTCACCCTGGGAAACCAGAACTTCACCGCGCTCGAAGCCGGACCGCTGGACCCGTTCAACCATTCCTTCTCGATCATGATCCAATGCGACAGTCAGGAGGAGATCGATCGCCTGTGGAATGCGCTGCTTGAAAACGGCGGGCAGGCCGAGCAATGCGGTTGGCTGCGGGACCGCTGGGGTCTTTGCTGGCAGATCGTGCCGAGAGCGCTCGGCGACATGGTTGCCCATACCGACCGCGAGCGCGCCCGGCGTGTGACCGAGGCCATGCTGGGCATGATCAAGCTCGATATCGCCGAACTGGAGCGCGCCTTCCACGCCCGGACCTGAGCCAGATCCGGCTGAACAGGTGCGCTCATGGACAAGGGTTGACGGTGTGGCCTGCGCTATTTCCGCGCCTGCGGGTAGATCGTCTCGCCGCGCTTCAGCATCTCGACGAAGGTCTCGATCTTTTTCCGGCGGCCGGCCTCGGTCTTCATATTGTGCGTGCGGAAGGCAAGCGCGAAGCGGTTCTGCGCGCTGAGTTTTGCCAGCATTTCTCGCGCCTGCGGCTCGGCGTCGATCGCTGCCTGCAGGTCGTCGGGGATCTTCATTTCCTTGCCGCTGCCATAGGCGCGATCCCAGCGGCCGTCGGCCTTGGCCTTGTCGACCTCTTTCAGCCCATACGGGGTCATCCGGCCTTCGGCGATCAGCCGGGCCACATTGTCGACGTTGATCTGGCTCCAGATGCTTTTCTTGCCGCGCGGGGTGTAGCGCTGCATGTAACTCTGGTCGTCGTGGCTCTTGCGCACGCCATCGATCCAGCCCCAGCACAGGATCACGTCGATCGCCTCCTTCGGCGTGATCGATTTGAGGCCGGAGCTTACCTTGTGGATCTTGATCCAGACCTCGGTTTCGCCGGCATGGTTGGCGCCGAGCCAGACATAGAAACGCTCTTTGTCTTCGAACTCGTGGACCTTGCTCGGATCGATGATCACGGGTGCCATGGGGTGAAATGCTCCTGATGTTCAAGCGGCGGAGGCGTGCCAGCACGTTCCGGCTGCGGCGCGGCCACGCGTTCTCCTTTTCCGTTCAAGCGAAAAATGCGGATCGACGCAAGCGCGAACGTGGGTGGAGCGGGTTCCAGAATGGCGGGAAATGAGGGGCGACAAAGCGGGCCAGGTGGTCTGTGGTATCGCTGCGGCGGCAAGCGCAACCGCAAATTGGGCGGACGGTTCCATCTGAAATTCGGACCGATACCGTCTTCAACGAGGTTTGCACCCCGTTCTCCTCATCCTCGCCCCTGTGGCAGGGATCCAGCGACCCGACGTCTGTCGGGTTAGGGGGCATTTCAGCCCAAGGACTTGGGCTGGCTGGATTCCTGTGACAGGCACAGGAATGAGGGAAGTTTTGGCGGCTGGCGGGCTCACATCGCCGGATAGGTTAAGAAGGGACGGCCTGTTGCCAACAAAAAGGGCGGATGACCCGCACTTTTTGTGTGTTCGCACCAGTTCCTATCGCGCCATCTGCAGCGTCAGCTTGCGGTCGGCGCGCTCCTGCTGCGGCGAGCGGTTGTAGAGTTCGCGATAACACTTGGAGAAGTGCGACGCCGAGACGAAGCCGCAGGCGACGGCGACTTCGACGACCGGCATCGACGACTGGATGAGGAGGTGTCGAGCGCGGTCGAGCCGGATCTCCAGATAGTAGCGGGCAGGGGACCGCCCCATCTCCTGGCGGAATAGTCGCTCGATCTGCCGGCGCGACAGGTCGGCGCCCTCGGCGATCTCCAGGAGCGACAGCGGTTCGGCAAGATTGCCTTCCATCAGCTCGATGATCGACAGCACCTTGGCGTTCTGGACGCCGAGACGGGCGCGCAGCGGCAGCCGCTGGCGGTCGTGAGGGCCGCGCACGCGGTCGGTCAGCGCCTGTTCGCAGACGCGGTTGACGAGGTTCTCGCCAAAATCCTGGTCGATCAGGTTCAGCATCATGTCGAGCGAGGCGGTGCCGCCGGCGCAGGTGTAGATGTTGCTGTCGATCTCATAGAGGTCGGCATAGACGTCGACCTGCGGGAAGTTCTCGGAGAAGCCGGGCAGGTTTTCCCAGTGGATGGCGCAGCGCTTGCCCGTCAACAGGCCGGCCGAGGCCAGCACATGGGCGCCCGTACAGAGGCTGCCGACGGCGACGCCGCGGTTGTAGACTTCGCGCAGCCAGGCATTGACCGACTTGTTGTTGAAATCCTCGACATAGATGCCGGAACAGACCAGCACCATCGACGGACGGTTTTCCCCGCCCAGGAACTTGCGTTCGTCGGCGAGAGACGAGTTGACCTCAAGCGCGATGCCGCTTGAGGAGAGAACCTTTTCGCCGTCGGTCGATGTGAGGCGCCATGTATAGGCCTCGTAGCCGAGCATGCGGTTGGCGATGCGGAGCGTTTCGATGGCGGCCGAAAACGGCAGCATGGAAAAGTTCGGTACCAGGAAGAAGACGAGAGAACGCTTTTTGGTCAAGGGCTTGTTCATGAGGCTTCCCGTGCTTGGCGATGCCGTATATTCGTCGCTTGGAAGATACCATCCGGCTTGTCTGTTTGCGACATTGACATGGAAAGCAGCGACCGCAAAGACATTTCGCATTGCGACATGGGGCGGGAAAGCCGCTGTCGAGCCGGCTTTGCGGCTTTTGTAAGGAATGCGACAGATTTACCGGCGTCGTTGACGTAATCTGACAAGAAACGCCAGAGATGCGCAATTTTCAGAAAGAACGCCTTTGGGTTGTGTTTGCCGATTGCGACGCGCCGGCGGTGAAAGGGCCAGGTGTCGGTATCGGACAAGTTCGCGCAAGGGCCGGTTTGGGGCGTTTCGACGCCCGACGGCATCTGGCGAAACCACAAAAGAAGAAGGGCATCGCCTTCTCGACGATGCCCTTCAGCGGTTCGCGCTCGGGGTCTTGGGTCCCCGAGAACAGGTCAGGCGGTCATTCATTGTTCGGTCTTGTGCACCGCGTCGTCGACGGATGGGAAGCCGATGTCCTTCATCGTGTCGTAGGACAGGTTTTCAAGTGCGCGCTCGTTGGCATAGCGCTTCCAGGCAGCCCAGGCGCGTGCACGCAGATTGAAGAGACCCGGGATGGACGAGAGGGAGGGTGCCCGCTCCGAGGTCTGTGATAGATGGATAGTAGACATTTCATGGCTCCTTCTGAGTGCCTCAGAGGTCGCGACCACGATCTATATATGTCGCAACCCTAATCATCATTCAAACGAATATGTTTGATGTTTTCCATCAAACATGGTGATCAATCAGCGTCTCGGCGAAGATGAGGTCGTTGCGGACCCGCTTGGGTAGTTTCGCCAATTCGCGGTGGGCTTCCACCCGATTCCGGGCGATGCGTTTTGCCTGTCGTTTTCGTGCAATGCCGTCGATCAGCGTTTGCACGCGGGAGAGGAACGACAGGACGAGATCGCCGTCGGCATTGACCTGTCTCACAGGCAGGGCCTTTGCCATTTGCACGGCATGATCCGGAGTGCGGTTCATCTTGGGCTTCACCTTGCTCACGTGCCGGATGTCCTGCGGGGCAGAGAAGGCCATTGTTGTCGCGGACATGACTGGTTTCCTTCCTTTGGCGTCCTTGCAACTTGACTATCGGTCTTTGCTGATGTTCAATCAAACGAAATGAAGTGAACCATTCTGTCAGTTTTATTGAACAAGGATGCCGCCATGAACATGATGCTGCGCCATGCGCTTCCGCTCCTGGAAATGGATGTGTTGAAAACCTTCGTCGCCATCGCCGAAACGGGCAACTTCACCACCGCGGCCGAAACGGTCTATCGCACGCCGTCGGCGGTCTCGATGCAGATCAAGAAGCTGGAAGAGCAGCTCGGCTGCACGCTGTTCCTGCGCGATGCGCGTTCGGTGTCGCTGACGCCCAAGGGCGAGATGCTCTTGGGCTTTGCCCGCCGCCTGCTGGCGCTCAACAACGAGACGGTGTCTCGCTTCCTGCTGCCCGACATGAACGGCGTCGTGCGTGTCGGCGCGCCCGAGGATGTCGGCGAGCGCATTCTGCCGGAAGTGTTGAAGCGCTTTGCCGAATCCTATCCGAACGTCACGGTCGACGTCTCGATCGGCATGAGCGGCGCCATGCGCAAGCGCGTCGACGAGCACCGTCTCGACATCGCGATCTTCAACAGCCTGACCGACGTCGCGCCGAAGAACGGCGAGATCCTGATGCAGGAGAAGCTGGTCTGGGCCGGCGTCAAATGCGGCAATGCGCATCTTAAGGATCCGCTGCCGGTGTCGATGTGGGAGGACGGTTGCGTCTGGCGGGCCGATGCGGTGGAAAAGCTGTCGCGCGCCGGCCGCCGGTTCCGCATTGCCTTTCTCAGCGCCTATACCACGGGCCAGCGTGCCGCCGTGCTCGCGGGCCTCGCGATTGCCCCGCTGCCGCGCTACCTCGTCCAGGGTGAGATGGTGCAGCTCGGCGAGCGTGACGGCCTACCGGATCTCGGCCATTACGACATCGGCTTGCAGGTGATCGACGATGCGCCGGCGCCGGTGCTGGCTGTCGCAGATCATGTTCGCGACGCATTCGCGGAACTGAGGATCCAGTCGGGAGAGGCGCGGCTTGCAACAGCGGTTGCCTGACAAACCGGCCGAAAGCGACCCGATCGTCATGCGTTGATCTCGGCGCAAGGGGAAGGCGTGCCATGGCGCGAGATGACCAGTCGCGACGCATTTTGGATCCGATCGATCGCCTCTCGGAGATCATTTTCGGGCTGCTGATGGCGCTGTCCTTCACCGGTACGATGAGTGCGGCCGTCGGTGGCGGCGAGAAAGTGAATGCGGTGCTTGTCGCCGCTTTCGGCTGCAATCTGGCCTGGGGCATCGTCGATGGCGTCATGCATGTGGTAACGACCGCGGTCGAGCGGGTGCGACGTCGCGGCCTGGTCGACGCTCTGCAGCGCGAACCTCTCGATCGCGCCCGCCAGATCTTTCTCGACAACCTCCCTGATGATATCAGGTTGGTGTCAGCGCAAAGCGAAATCGAGGCGCTGCTTCTGCGCGTACGGGCCTTGCCGTCCAACGGTCAGCATTCCGTGGTCACAGGCGGAGACCTCAAGGCCGCGCTTGCCATCTTCGCGCTCGTCGTCATCTCGACGCTGCCGCCGAGCATTCCCTTCCTGTTCATCGAGCAGATCGACGTCGCCATGCGCGTTTCGAACGCCATCGCGCTCATCATGCTTTTTATCGTCGGAGCACGGCTCGGCAGCTATATGGGGCGAAGCCCCTGGCCGATGGCCTTCGCCATGGCAGCGATCGGTGCCGTACTTGTCGCAGTGACGATCGCGCTTGGTGGGTAGAGGGCGCAGCACGTTCGGTCCGATGGTGAAGCGCGCCGACCCGCTGCTGATATTTTGAATCACGTTCGCAGCTTATCGCCATGAAACAGCATGACTTTGTGCCGTTCCATTGTGCCAATCCCGCTGTCTTGCCGCCGGGCTCAAGCGGTGCTTGCCCTTCCATAAGCGTAGGCTTATAATAAGTAATGACTTATGAAGGCAGAGTGCTTGCGGCGTTGGCAGACCCGACGCGGCGCCAGATTTTCGAGAGGCTGGGTACCGGTCGTTGCTCGGTTGCCGATCTCGCACGGTCGTTGCCGGTGTCGCAGCCGGCAATATCGCAGCACCTGAAAGTGTTGAAAGAGGCGGGCCTTGTTCACGACACGCCTTCAGGCGCGCGCCGTATCTATTCGATCGACCCCGCTGGCCTTGGTCCGCTGCGGCAATGGCTCGATCGCTTCTGGGGTGATCAACTCGCCGCCTTCAAGGCAGTGGCGGACCGCGACGAAGCCATCTGACATATCGGCATGGTTTGTGGTGCGGTCCATGAGGCAAACGGGAGTTTGTGAAATGCATCACATCGAGCCTGCCCCTGTGCGCAAAACCGTGACAGTCCGCGCGACGCCGGAGCGCGCCTTCGACATCTTCGTCGCCGGCATGGGCGAATGGTGGCTGAAGAGCCATAGCCTGACGGCAAGCGGACAGAGGACCGTCGTGGTCGAGCCGTTTGCGGGCGGCCGCTGGTACGAAATCGGCAATGGCGGCGAGGAGAAGGAATGGGGGCGGGTGCTTGCCTGCGAGCGGCCGAGGCGCATCCTCCTTGCATGGCAACTGAATGCCGACTGGGTGTTCGATCCGGAGTTTGAGACCGCGGTGGAGGTCATCTTCGAGCCCGCAGTCGATGGCGGCACCACCGTACTGCTCGAACATCGCGATCTCGCCAATTATGGTGCGAAGGCGAATGAAGCCCGCGTGGCGCTTGATTCAGAAGATGGATGGACGGGACTGCTGGGGGCATTTGCGGCGAGGGCCGCGTGAGATTCTAAGCGTCACCGCCTTTCTCGAACGCGCTCCCTGGTGCGTTGTTGCAGCCCTCATCCGCTTGCCGGCACCTTCCCCCGCAGGCGGGGGGAGGGATGCTTGGCACTGTCACCGCCCTCACTTGCCGTTGGGCCAAAACATTTGACTATGCAGTGACTTGAACGCAAGCATGCCATGACGTTCAACCGAAGCAACGCGCGATCAATTATGCAGGTATCAACGCCATTGGAGGCTTTTCCCGAATTGGGATCAGTCGCAAACCCCGTAGTGTTCTATGACGGCATTGACGCCCTGGTTTGCTACGAGACCTCGCCCCCGGTTGGCGGTGGCAACGTGGTCCTGAGGTTCGGTGACGTTATCGATTTCCGAGTCACGCCGATGAATGTCGATGGCCTGCCAGGATGCAGATACCCGGTCCTTCCGTGGGCGTTCAATGAAGTCTCTGGTGGCGAGGAAACAGCCCGGTGGGAAGTCCTCAGTCCACGATTTTGGATCATATCCTTCCACGACGTCACGATCGACGTTCTGTTCGAGACGGTCTCCCTCGTGGTTCATGACGAACGCGGCGGGCCGCTGCGCAGGACGCTGATGGACGTCATACGTTGATGCGCTGAAGACCATTCTAAAGGGCGCAGTGTGTCCGCTTGCTTCTTTTCGGCCCTACTCCCGGCTACGCCTCCGCCGTCTGCCGCCGCCCTCGCCATCATCTGCCGCCACCTTGCGCTCCGGCAGGGTGACGACTGCAGACAGTTTCGGGAAGGCGTCGACCTTGTTCGGCATTGCCATCGCGTTGATGAAATGCTCCTGAAATTTTGATTCAAGAGCGGTCTCTATCTTCTCGATTTTGCTGACGGTTTGCTCGATCTCGCGACGGTGGCCGCGGTTCAGGAGCGCCATCAGCGCGCCGGTGCCGGCGGCGTTGCCGACGGCCTTCACCTCGTCGAGGTCGCAGTCCGGGATCAGGCCCAGCACCATGGCGTATTTCGGATCGATGAAGGAACCGAAGGCCCCGGCAAAGCGGATGGTGTCGACATGGTCGATATCCAGCTTTTCCATCAGCAGCTTGATGCCGGCATAGAGCGCCGCCTTGGCGAGCTGGATGGCGCGGATATCGTTCTGCGTCACGGTGATGCGCTGCTGGCCCTCGTGCAGCAGGTAGGAGAAGGTGCGGCCGTTCGGGATGATGCGCGGGCTTTTCGCCGCCATCGCGCCATCGACGACGCCATCCTGCGAGATGATGCCTGAGAGATACATCTCCGCGACGATTTCGATGATCGCCGAGCCGCAGATGCCGGTGACGCCAACGGCGGCGGCCGCCTCGGCAAAGCCGTCCTCATCAGACCATTTGTCGACGCCGATGACGCGGAACCGCGGCTCGAGCGTCTCGGGATCAATGCGCACGCGCTCGATCGCGCCCGGTGCGGCACGCTGGCCGGAGGAGATTTCAGCCCCTTCGAAGGCCGGGCCGGTGGGCGAGGAGGCGGCAACGACGCGATCCTTGTTGCCGAGCACGATCTCGGCATTGGTGCCGACATCGACGAGCAGCATCATCTTGTCCTGCCGGTAAGGGCCTTCCGACAGCGTGGCGCCGGCGGCATCGGCGCCGACATGGCCGGCGATGCAGGGCAGCATGTAGAGCCGGGCGCCGCGGTTGACGTCGATGTCGATCTCGTGCGCCCAATATTGCAGCGCGCCGGAGACAGCGAGCGCAAACGGCGCCTGGCCGAGCTCGGTCGGGTCGATGCCAAGGAACAGGTGGTGCATGATCGGGTTGCCGACGAAGACCATGTCGAGGATGTCGTGGCGGTCGACCTCACCTTCGGCGCAGACCTTGCCGATCAGGCCGTTGACCGCCTCGCGCACCGCCTTGGTCATCGCCTCGCGGCCATCGGGATTCATCATCACATAGGAGACGCGGCTCATCAGATCCTCGCCGAAGCGGATCTGCGGGTTCGAGGTGCCCGAGGAGCCGACGATACGGCCGGAGAGCAGCGAGACGAGATGCATGGCGATCGTCGTCGAGCCGATGTCGCAGGCAACGCCATAGGCCTCGTTCTTGAGGCCCGGCCACAGGCCGACGATGAAGGGGCGTGAACTGTCCATGTCGCGGTGGATGGCGGCGGTCACGGCCCAATTGCCCTTGCGCAGGATGCCCTGGACCTGCGGAATCAGGTGCGGCGCGATCAGCAGGTCCTTCCAGCCCCAGTCCTTCTCCAGCATCACCTTCAGCCGGTCGAGATCGCCGAGCGGCTTGTGCATGTCGGGCTCATCGACCTCGACATAGCAAAGCTGGATGGCGGCGTTGCGCTCGATCACCCGGTCGCTTGCGGCCTTGCGCACCACCTGGGCGTTGATGACGGTATCCTGCGGCACGTCGATGACGAGATCGCCGAGAATCTGGGCGGAACAGGAAAGCCGGCGACCGTCAGGCAGTTCGCGCACGGAGGCGTAGCGCTGTTCCTTCGGGCCAACAGGCGAAATATGGTCGTTGGAGGAGACGATCTTGTGCTTGGCGAAGTTGCCTTCCTGCACCTCGATCTGACAGCGCCCGCAGGTGGCGCGGCCGCCGCAAACACTTTCGACATAGACCCCGAGCGAGCGGGCGGCATCGAGAACCGGCGTGCCGACCGGGAAGCGGCCGCGCTTGCCCGATGGCATGAACAGAACGAGGGGATCCTTGTGCGCGGCTTCGGTCATGTTGGTCTCGATTTCGGAAGTGCCTTCGATGCGCATTCTGTTCTGTCTTTCCTAAAGCCTGCTTCTGCCCGATGGACCGAGGCATGGGTAAACGTCTTCAGACTGCACCGGAATGCTGCCTGATAGTTGTCAGATCCCGACATGGAAAGATCTGCGAGCATCATTTCGTCAGGGTTGCGCTCGCGGGGCGTATCCGTTCATGACGTCTTGCGCGACAGGCGCCGGGCATTGACGCGCACGCGCTTGCCGTAGGGTTTAAGGGCGGCGGCAGCGATCGCCGTTCCACCCAGGCCAAGCGATGCGCCGCCGCCGGTCATCAGCCGCACCGCATTATCGAAACCGGTGCGCCACAGCGCCATGTTCACGGCCATGGCACTTTCCGCGGTGGCCGCGATCTTCTCGGAGACCATGCGGCTAAGCTCGGTCGGATCCTGCGTTTTCCCGGTCAGTGCCGCCAGTTGCATTTCGTGCAGCCGCAGCGCCATGACGAAAGGGGCTTCGAACCAGAGCGTGAAAGTGTCGAGGTGAAGTCGGCGCGTTGTCATCGATGATCCCTACTCTTGTGCTGCGACAGCGACGGTCGGATGCTTGACTATGGAGCCGTGGTCAGTTTCCCAGCTGCTATTGCCCAGACAAACGCCGCCGCCAGTGTCGTCGAGCTACCCCAGAAACAGACGTTCATGACCCGTTCCTGGGAACCAAAGTTGATCCTCCTCGTGACAACCGCAACGAAAGTGACGGCAAGCAATGCGAGGTTTGCGAACAGGACCGGCAGGACTTAAAGCGCGTCGCGATCTCCAGGATTCGCTTGCTGCGCTTTAAGTTCTTGTTTTTGCCCATGTCGTTATCGCAAAACCGCTGCGCACTTTTGCGCGACATGCCTTAGGTCCTGAGCGCACCGTAGAGCCTTTTGAACTCGCCCGCATCCTCAAAGAGCGCATATCTGACAAGGAGAGCCAAAGGACAACCAGGGCAACTCATGACCTGGTTGTCCTTTCGATGTGCAGTACGGCGCCGAGCAAAAGCCTATTCGCTCGCCGCAGCTCCGCCGGTGCGCGCGGCGCGCCCGCCGCGACGACCGCCGGAGGCTGCCGGTGCTGCGGCCGCCGCCACGGCATGGCCGCCTTCTGCCGGCTTGTGGTCGCGGTAGGTCCTGATCCAGTTGGTGCAGTTGGCGTCGGTGCCGTTCAGAACGTTTGCAGCGCGAACGGCCTCCATCTCCTGCGGACGGCAGGGGTTCATGATCGCGGACGTCATACCGGCGCCGATGACCATGGGGATGAAGCCGGCATTGATGCCGTGGCGATGCGGCAGGCCGAAGGAGATGTTGGAGAGGCCGCAGGTGGTGTTGACCTTCAGCTCTTCGCGCAGACGGCGCAGAAGCGCAAACACCTGCCGGCCGGCGTCGCCCAGGGCGCCGATCGGCATGACCAGCGGATCGACGACGATGTCGTGTGGCTTGATGCCATGATCCATGGCGCGCTCGACGATCTTCTTGGCAACGGCGAAGCGCACGTCCGGATCCATCGAAATGCCGGTTTCGTCGTTGGAGATGGCGACAACCGGCACGTCGTATTTCTTGCAGAGCGGCAGGATCGCTTCCAGCTTTTCCTCTTCGCCGGTGACGGAATTGACGAGCGGCCGGCCCTTGGCGACCTTCAACGCCGCCTCGATTGCCGCCGACACGGAGCTGTCAATCGACAGCGGCACGTCGACAAGGCCCTGGACGATTTCCAGCGTCTTGACCAGCAACGGCGGTTCGGTCTCGTTCGGGTTGACGGCGGTGACGCCGGCGTTGACGTCGAGCATCGTCGCACCGGCGGCGACCTGCTCCAGCGCGTCCTTGATGACGGTGTCGAAATTGCCTTCGATCATTTCCGCGGCCAGCTTCTTGCGGCCGGTCGGATTGATGCGCTCGCCGATGACGCAGAAGGGCTGGTCGAAGCCGATGATGATTTCGCGGGTGGCGGAAGCGACGATGGTACGGGTCATGTAAGATCCTTTGATCCTGTGGCGTCGGGTTTCGTTATCTCACCCGTTAAGCGATGGAGGCGGCCGGACGGGCCGGCGCCGGTTTTGTCTGCGATTGCCTCAGTGGGGATGGTGGGCCGCGGCCTCGGCCATCTCCTGCTGGTTTTCTTCCTTGCCTTCGCGAATGTGCTCCATGCGGGAGGCGACAAGCGCATCGGTCGGCAGCGTTTCGTGTTTCCAGGGCTTGCGACCCTTCAACACGCCCGATTCATGCACGATCTCTGCGACATATTCTTCCTGGCGATAGGCCATGACGTGGACGCCGGAGACGCCTTCGATCTCCTTGACCTCGTTGATGATGTCGATGCAGAGCTGCTTACCTTCCTTTTTCTGATCCTGCGCACCTTCCAGCCGCGTGATGATGCTGTCGGGAATGTGGATGCCCGGCACGTTGGAGCGGATCCAGCGGGCGGTTTTCGCCGACGCCATCGGTCCGACGCCGACGAGGATGAAGCATTTTTCGTGCAGGCCGAGATCGCGCACCTTCTTCATGTATTCGCGGAACATCGGCACGTCGAAGCAGTACTGGCTCTGGACGAACTGCGCGCCGGCCTCGATCTTCTTGGCCAGCCGATAGGGGCGGAAGTCGTAGGGAGGCGCAAAGGGGTTGATGGCGGCGCCGAGAAACACCTGTGGCGGCGTCGTCAGCTTGCGGCCGGAGAGGAACTTGGAATTGTCGCGCATGATGCGCACGGTCTCGAGCAGCGACATGCAGTCGAGGTCGAACACCGGCTTGGCGCCCGGCTGGTCGCCGGCCTGCACGCCGTCGCCGGTCAGGCACATGACGTTCTGCACGCCCATGGCGGACGCGCCGAGCACGTCGCCCTGGATGGCGATGCGGTTCTTGTCGCGGCAGGCGATCTGCATGATCGGGGCATAGCCCATGCGCGTCAGCAGTGCGCAGATGCCGACAGATGACATGTGGCAGTTGGCGCCGGAGGCATCGACCGCATTGATGCCGTCGACCCAGCCATCGAAGATTGCGGCGCGCTCGTAGACGTCCTGCGGGTTGGCGCTGTCGGGCGGGTTGAGTTCGGCGGTGACGGCAAATTCGCCGCGACGCAAAACGCGCTCGAGCCGTCCGCGCGAGGAGTGGCCGGGCAGAGGATCGAGCGGCGCGCCGGGGTCGTATGGATTGTAATCGGGGCTCATGCCTGGTTCTCTTTTGCCTGGGCTTCGCGGCGGGCGGCGGCTTCCGCCGTCACCCGCAGCCACGACGAGGTCTCGCGCAGCGACTGGTTGACCGGCTTCTGCACGTTCATGATCGCATCGCCCTTCGTCATGTTCTGCGAACCTTTCCACGCCTGCACCCAGACGCAGGGCATATCCGGCTCGACCTCGCAATTGCCGTTGGCCCTGACGCCGCCGCAGGGGCCGTTGCGCAGCTGCTTCGGACAGTTCATCGGGCAGGACATGCCGGTCGACGACAGCGCGCACTGGCCGCACATGCGACAGTCGAAAAGAAAGCCTTTGACGTGGCGTTCGACGAAGGTCACCGGCCGCTCGACGCGGCCGTAGCCAATTGCGTTCCACAGCGGGTGCAACAGCAGGAAGAGATCGGCAAAGCGGTTGTAGAACCATTCGAGGAAGCGCGAATGGCGCACGGCCCAGAGGCGGACGGTATATTTGTGGCGCGAGCGGCGGCTCGGCGAAACGCCGGCGGGGGTATAGGCGCCGGTCGCGGCCTTGGCGGCAGGCGCGGCATTGCCCTTGACGATCTTCGCCTCCGCTGCACCTGCGAGCTTCGGCTCAGCCATTGTCGCGGCCTCCTGCTTTGACGAGGGCAACCAGGCGCTCGCGGTCATAGGCGGCTTCGAGCTCGGCGGCCGCACGGTCTGCTTCCGCTTCCAGTTCGTCGGAGACGGGTTCTGGCTCGGCCTTGCGCCATTCGGCGAGATAATCGTCGGTTTCGGCAGCGCCGGTGCGCATGGCGCACATGTCGATCGCCTCGGTGAAGCGCAGCGAAAGCTCGCGCTTGGCGGTCGTGCGGCCCTTCTTGATGATGACCTGGGCCGGGATGTCGCGCCAGTAGACGATTATGCGATCTGCCATCGGGTGTCGTTCTCCTCTTCCTGCGACAATGCTTATGTCCGGGCGCTGTGGCTCACCTCGCCACGACGTTGGATGTGTCCAAAAACGACGCCGGCGCAGAACGTCGAAGACCCCCGGCACTCTACGCGTTGCCGCAATGCGGGCAAGTCCACACTTCGGGATATCCATCGGTTGAGGAGTGTCAGAAATTTCAGGGCCTTAGGGCCTTCTGACGGCCACAGGCGGCGTGTCCTCATCGGCGAATCTGCGCCCGGTTTTCCTACCAGATGCCGCGCCGAATTCCATTCCAGAGCCATGTCATCGGCGGGTGGTACCACTGTTGCGACGGGCCTGCGACATCGAGCGGTTGCAGCTTGCCCTTGAGGGCATCGTCGACGGCGGCAATGGCGATGCCGGTGGAGGCCGCCGTCTGCAGCAGCGGATAGGTATGCATCGTATCGCGGCGGTCGGGCGTCTGGCGCGACTGGTAGAGAATGCCGCCGGTATCGACGCCTTCGTCGACGAGATGCACGGTCGCGCCGAAATTGATGACATCGTCGTTGACCTGCGCCCAGTAGCCGCCCATCAGCCCGCGATAGCCCGGATTGATGCCGGCATGGAAGTTGACGACCGGGCAGGGGATCTGCGCCAGGGTATGGGCCTTCAACAGGCGGCAACTGATGAGAAAGACGACTTTTGGCGCGAGCTGCCGGATCTGCGACACAGCCTCAGCGTCGTTCACGGACGTGATCTGGCAAACCGGTACGCTCGGATCCGGCGCGCCCGATACACCGTAGTGCCTAAGGATGCCTTCCGCTCTCTTCCGGGTAAAGCGCTTGCCGAAGCGCGAGGCGATCATTGTCGCCAATTGCCCGATCGCTGTCGGCCACCCGAGCTTTCGCGCCCGCCGGCGCAGGAAGAGGCTCTTGGATTCCGGCTGCTCCTGGAGAACGACGATATCGTCAAAGCGTGCGGCGAGCGCATTGATCATGATCCAGGGATTTTCTCCGCCCGCCGTCACCACGACGACGCGGCTCGGCTGCCTGGCCGCGGTGTTGGTCTCATTGTCTGCGTCCGCCATGCCGGCCCCTGAAGCGTTGGTCGCAACAGATATGGCGGCTGGCGCGTTACCGGCGACTTAATGGCGGGTATTTGGGAAGCAGATGCCAGAAGTGGCATCGGGAGACGGTTTGGCCGAGGCTGGGGCATCGGACCCCGAGCGCGTCGCGACGAGCGTGTTCGTTCGATGGTGGCAGATAAGGCGCCGGCTTGTCCGGTCTAACGGAAGTCCGCGGCGGTCAGGACATAGATCGTCTTGCGACCGTGGGCATATGCTGCCTTTGCGACTTCGTAGATCTTGTTGCGTGCAGCGTCGAATGCCAGAAGGCAGGCCGCTTCTGTCGTCCGGGTCGGCGCGCCACGCGAGAGCGCCTCCGCCTCGACATAGAAGGGCACTTCGAACATGCCATCGTGGCCAAGGAAGCGAACAGCGTTCCTGGTATCGTCGAAGCTTCGGCTTTGGTTGGGGAAGCTTAGTGGCATCGTGTGATCCTTTTTAGCGATAAGCCAGCTCGGCCAGCGGTCGGCCGGGCGGACGAGTGAGGATGGGCGTTTGGCTCCGTGCCGCGCCATCACAAGATCCGGCCGAAGAGGATCGTGGTGATGACCACAAAGACCGCGACCGAAAGAGCAATCCAGGCAAACAGACCGCGATAGTCGAAGAGATAGATCTGAGCCGGTATGTGGTATTTCATGTTCGCCTCCCGTGGCTGATCTGTTTGGCCGGTTTGGCATGGTCGTTATAGGATATGTGCCGTTCTGAAGGCTCGCTCGGCCAATGCCATCCCATCCTTGCCGGCACTGACAATCAATTCGAGATTGCCTTCATCCGTTACACGCTCATGGGTTTCGCGGCTGCTGCGGATGCGATACTGGAGCGCATTGTCGCGGATCGGCAGCGTCGCAACGATGCGATACGTTTCTCCAGATATTGACTCTCTCGTCAGCGCCCCCTTGGAGCGGACAAGTTGGCCAACATGGAAGCGGTGGATCGGTAACGTGTCGCGCGGGCCGCGGATGATGCGTTTCGTGAAAGATAGAGCGTTCATAGTGGTCTCAGTCCTCCTCAAGCGTTGGTAAGAGTAATTCGGCTGCAACAGCCGCTCCGCATTTCGCGCTGGCGTAGACGGATCAAATGCTCGTTGCGATGGGCCGGACAGACGGCTCGAGATCTGTTTCGAGACGCGTTGGCCGCAAGCACTGACGCCGAGCCTGCCTGTCTGTCGAGAATTTAGGGGATTGGGGCGGTTCGAAGTTCTGATACCGCGAAAGCCACATCGGCCAAATCAACTTGCCACAGCATAGCGCGTCGATTGAGTTTCAATTGAGGCGGGTTGTGTATGCTGCCAGATCCGAGCTCATCCTGTTGGCGAACTGAGCTTTCCCTCGGTCTTTTCTACCTGAGCTGGGCGCCACATACCTTCTGCGGGATCAGGCGCTCAGCAGTGATTTCGTCAGGTCGCCATAGCCGGTGAAGCGGTATTCGTATTCGAGGCCGAGGTAATCGGCGGCTTCTTTGGCCTTTGCCTGCAGCGCTTCGTCTTCCTGCTGCGAGAGGTAGACGAGCTTGCGGTAATGGCCAAAATACATATCCCGGAGTTCCGGATGGCGCTTGAGGCCGAGCGGCTCGATGACGAAGGCCTCGAACTGGCGGGCGAGGAAGTCGGTGAGGAAAAAGGCGGTCAGATCGTCGTCCCAGCGGCTGGCAAAGGCATCGTTGCCGGCGAAGAAGGAATAGCAGTGCGGGCCGGGAATGCGCTCGACGCATTCTTCTTCGCAGAGCCGGTCGAGGTGGCCCCCGGTGCCGCAATCGGCATAGGCGACGAAGATGCGCTCGAAGCCGGCTGCACGTGCCTTGGCAATCGCCTCCTTGACCCCCGGCGTGATCTTTTCCGGCGTGTTGTGCCAGATGGCGGGCAGACAGGAGAGGTCGACATGGTCGAGCCTGTTGGCCTGGCAGATGGCCAGAATTTCGCGCGCGATTGCGCCGCAACCGATGACGTGAACTTTTTCCGGTTGTGCGCGTTCTATTGTGCGCGATACGTTTTCCATCTCGATTCCACCCAGTGATCAACGTGAAGGAAGCTGGCCATGAAAACACAAACTGTTGCGACCGTCGGAGCCGTGCTCATCGCGCTTATGACGTTGAGCGCCTGCGGCAACACAATCCGCGGCATCGGTCAGGATACCGCAAACACCGTCAACGCGACACAGTCGGCCGGCAAGAAGGTGGCCAACGCCGCCAACTGAGCCGTGACCTGAAGCGCCGCGCGTCGAATTCGGCTGTGCCAGAGACGCTTTGATCCCCTGGTGTCCAGCCTGGTGTTCCGCGGCGGTCGCGACGTGGAACATCAGCAGACGCCGCGGTTGCGCAGCCCTCCGTTTTCATGCCAGCAAATGAAAAGCCGGCCGCAAGCGTCATTGCTGCGGCCGGCTTTCGTGTTCGTGAAGCGGGCTCAGCCGGCAGCGAGCAGGTTGTGCTTGCGCTTCATGAAGTCCTTGGCGGTTTCGACCGCGACTGCCGCGTCGCGGCAATAGGCGTCGGCGCCGACGGCCTTGCCGAATTCCTCGTTGAGCGGCGCGCCGCCGACGAGCACGACATAGTCGTCACGCAGTCCCTTTTCCTTCAGCGTGTCGATGACGACCTTCATGTAGGGCATGGTGGTGGTCAAAAGCGCCGACATGCCGAGGATGTCGGGCTGCTCGCGCTCGATCGCTTCCAGGTAGTTTTCGACCGGGTTGTTGATGCCGAGGTCGACGACATCGAAGCCGGCGCCTTCCATCATCATGCCGACGAGGTTCTTGCCGATGTCGTGAATGTCGCCCTTGACGGTGCCGATCACCATCTTGCCGAGCTTCGGCGCGCCGGTTTCGACGAGCAGCGGCCGCAGGATGAACATGCCTGCCTTCATCGCATTGGCCGACAGCAGAACTTCCGGCACGAACAGGATGCCGTCGCGGAAATCGACGCCGACGATCCGCATGCCTTCGACCAGTGCCTGGGTCAGGACGTCGTAGGGCGTCCAGCCACGCTTGAGCAGGATGTTGGTTCCGTCCTCGATCTCCTCCTTGAGGCCGTCATAGAGGTCGTCATGCATCTGCTGCACAAGTTCCTCGTCGGAAAGGTCCTCGAGAATGATTTCATCGTCTGCCATAGTAGGGTTCCTCGGTTCCTGGCACGGCCGGGCTAAAATCCGGACACGTTCAACAATCAATAGCGGTCGACGCGTAAAAATCTGTTTTCGAAAGCGACGTCGCATATGACAAAAAGCGACGGCAGGGCACCTTCTTTCGAGGCCTGTATATTCTTAACAAAAACAATATATTCGCGCCATGCGGTTTTTGGCCGGCGATGACGCAGGTCGCAGTGTTCGAGTTGCGCCACTTGTTGGCGCATTGAGACCCGTACAGTCCCTGCGGCTTGGTAGCATTAGGGCCAAATGGTGCTTGAAGGCGCACGAAATGCGCGGGAGAGGAATGAGTAAATGAGCGACGTGACAGAACAGGACGCGGTTGAGGGTGGCGGTCGCCGCTCGCGTGGCGAGGGACGGGGAGCAGCGGCGCGGCGTGCCTCGCGCACCGGCGGCGGCCCGGGGCCGTCTCTGCCCTATATCCAGCGCAAGATTCGCGAATACGAGGTTCTCGACGAGGAGGGTCTTGAGCTCATCGAGCGCAATGCCGATACGATCCTCGAGGAAATCGGCATCGAATTCCGCGACGACGCCGAAGCACTCGAACTGTGGAAACAGGCTGGTGCCGACGTGCGCGGCCAGCGCGTTCACTTTCCCAAGGGTCTTTGCCGCGAGCTTCTGAAAACGGCGCCGTCCGAATTTACCTGGCACGCCCGCAATCCCGCGCGCAGCGCCCAGGTCGGCGGCAAGGCGACGATCTTCGCACCGGTCTATGGCCCGCCCTTCGTGCGCGATCTCGAGGGTAACCGCCGTTACGCGACCATCGAGGATTTCCGCAACTTCGTGAAGCTCGCCTATATGGCGCCGTCGATGCATTCGTCCGGCGGCACGGTCTGCGAGCCGGTGGACATTCCGGTGAACAAGCGTCACCTCGACATGGTCTACAGCCACATCAAATATTCCGACAAGCCGTTCATGGGCTCGGTCACGGCACCCGAGCGCGCCGAAGACACGATCGCCATGGCGAAACTCGTTTTCGGCGACGAGTTCGTCGAGAACAATTGCGTCACGCTCAACCTGATCAACGCCAACTCGCCGATGGTCTTCGACGAGACCATGGTGGGCGCACTCAAGGTTTATGCCCGCCACAACCAGGCCTGTGTGCTTTCGCCGTTCATCCTGTCGGGCGCCATGAGCCCGGTCACTGTTGCCGGCACGCTGACGCAGATTCTCGCCGAAGTGCTGGCCGGTGCCTCGTTCACCCAGCTGATCCGCAAGGGCGCGCCGGTGCTGTTCGGCACCTTTGCCGCCTCGATCTCGATGCAGTCGGGCGCGCCGACCTTCGGCACGCCGGAGCCGTCGCTGGTTTCCTATGGCGCGGCACAGCTTGCCCGCCGCTTGAAGCTGCCGTTCCGCACCGGCGGTTCACTCTGCGGCTCGAAGGTTCCGGACGCTCAAGCCGCGCATGAATCGGCCAATACGCTGAACATGACGCTGCTTGCCGGCACCAACTTCGTGCTGCATGCGGCCGGCTGGCTCGAGGGGGGTCTCGTCTCGTCCTACGAGAAGTTCATGATCGACCAGGACCAGCTCGGCATGATGCAGAAGATGGCCGAAGGCATCGACCTCTCGGAAGACGCGCAGGCGCTCGACGCCATCCGCGAAGTCGGTCCGGGCAGTCACTACCTCGGCTGCGCCCACACCCAGGCCAATTTCCAGACCGCCTTCTACCGTTCGCCGCTCGCCGACAACAATTCCTACGAACAGTGGGAAGTGGAAGGCGAAAAGCGCATCGAGCAGCGCGCCAATGCGCTGGCCCGCAGCTGGCTGGAGCACTACGAGGCGCCTTACCTCGATCCTGATATTGACGAGGCGCTCAAGGCCTTTATCGCCGAGCGCAAGGACTCGATGCCCGACGCTTTCACCTGAAAGGGTCCCGAGCGAGCCAGGGAGCAAGGCGGCGCGGCGCAGGTGGCTGACATGATCCAGAAGGAAGTCTGGCGCCCGCATTACGATCTACAGGGGCCGAAACCGAAATGACGGCGCCTTCCGCATCTGCGGAAACTCGACTTGAAACCGTCCGTGCGGCTCTTGAGCCGCACGGACTTTTTTTGCGCGGCACGCTGAACTTTGCTTCCGGCGATGCCGCGCCGTTGCTTTCGGATGGTCGGCCGGCTGCAAGCGTCGCGCTGATCGGCAATGTCGGCGGCTCGCTGTGGCAGCCCTTCGTGCGCTGGCGCGAAAGTGCGCCGGACCATGGCGGCAACGATCCGCTCGATACGTGGTCGAAGTCGGTGATTGGGGAAATCGCTCGAGGCAGTGGGGCGACGGCCTACTTCCCGTCGGATCCACCCTGGCAGCCATTCCAGCAATGGGCGATGCGGGCGGAGGGGCTGAAGACTTCGCCGCTCGGCATTCTCATTCATCCGCGCTACGGGCTCTGGCACGGCTATCGTGGCGCGCTCGCCTTCGACGAACCCTTGGCTGCCGATAGCGAGCGGTTGGCCAGCCATCCCTGCGACACTTGCGTGGATAAACCATGCATTTCCGCCTGTCCGGCCGGCGCGCTCGAGCGCCTGCAATTCGATGTCGGCCGTTGTCGCAGCTATCTGAGGACGGAGGCGGGCAGGAGTGGCTGTCTCGAGCACGGATGCCTGGCCCGCGACGCCTGTCCCGTCGGGCAGGACTATCGCTATCCGCCGGCGCAGCTTCGCTTCCACATGTCCGCACTGGACCTTTGATCTGTCGCCGCTGCCGAAACTATGGCCTGATGGGCGGAGCCAGGGCTCAGCCTGGACCACGCGGTTCAAAGACTGGAAGAAGCGCAGATCGTAGGGAATGGTCGAATCGTAGACAACGTCGATGGCATCGACAAAAGTCGTCGGCGGATTTACGGCCTGCGACAATGGATAGAGCCTGATCCGTTTGGCGTAATCGACGCCTTGGCAACGTCGGCTTCGCTGCCGCTGTTCAGAATGGAGCGCAGCAGGGCGTAACCCTGATAGGTCGATGACGGCAGCACGATGTATCCGTCCGGGATCGCGCCGGAGTGGTCAGGTGGCAGGATGAGGTATTTTCCGCCCTTGCCCTTGTCGACCCCGGCCGGGCCGACATCCTCCAGGGGGAACTGCCATGCATGACGTCCGGATTGGGGGTGAGTGTCTGGTTCTTTCAGTCCGGCAGGCGAGACCAGTAGACGTTCTGATTGGGCTTGCCTTTGGCGCCCGTGATCATCGCCTGCAGCATCAGGTCGAAGTTGACGACAGGCATGCCCCAGTTGACGGCCTCGATCGCTCGGCTCTCGATTGTCCTTGCGTCAAGGTCTTTGACCAGCTTGTCGTCGGCGCTGGCCGGGGCCGCCGCGATCAACAGGCTCAGAATCGCCATGGCGAACCTGCGCATTTGAAGCCTCCGTCACATGCCGCCGTTGCGGGAAACATGCGGTTGAATTGCCCCGATTGTAACCTAGTGTGTGTAGGCTAATGCAGGGGGTCGCATGATTCGAAAGATGTGCGCCGGTTCGCTGGTGTTCGTGGTTGCGTTTGCCGCGTCACAGGCCAGCGCGGATGAATTTGGCGTCAGTTTCTGGCTGCCTGGCCTATACGGCAGTTTTGCTGCGGTGCCGGGTAAACCCGGCTGGTCCTTCGCTTCGATCTACTACCACTCCTCCATCAGCGCGGGTGCGAGCGAGGCTTTTCCACGCGGCGGGGCCGGGCAAGTCGATGTCGGCATGAGCGGGCGCGGCGACCTGGTTGCCTTCGGACCGACCTACACCTTCGATCAGCCCGTATGGGGTGGGCAGCTCGCCCTCAGCCTGTTGGGCGTTGCGGGACGAAGCCACGCCTGCGTAGACGCCACCTTGACTGGGCCGCTCGGCGGTTCGGTCTCCGGCGAAAGATGCGATTCTCTAACCGCGTTTGGCGATGTCCTTCCCCATGCGGCACTTAAATGGAACGACGACGTCGACAACTATCTCGTCTATATGACCGGCGGCATTCCCGTTGGTTCCTACGATCCTGATCGCCTGGCGAACCTGGGGCTCGGCCACGGTGCCATGGATGGCGGGGTCGGATACACCTATCTCAATCCGGACACGGGTCGCGAGTTTTCGATTGTCGGCGGCCTGACCTACAACTTCAAAAACCCCGATACGGACTATCGGAACGGCATTGATGGGCACGTCGACTGGGCCGCATCGCAATTCCTGAACGAGCATGTCCATGTCGGCGTCGTTGGATACGCCTATCAGCAGCTTACGGGGGACAGCGGCGAAGGCGCGACCCTTGGTGATTTCAAGTCCCGCGTGTTCGGGGTCGGTCCCCAGCTCGGTTGCAAGTTCGACGCCGGCGATGAAACGGCGGGCTATGTGAACCTCAAGGGATACTACGAGTTCGGGGCCAAAAACCGCCCGGAAGGCTGGAATGTGTGGCTGACGCTGGCGTTTTCACCTGCGCCGAAGCCTCCAATGAAATAGAGGACGGTAAAGCGTCGGCCGGGGCCGTGAATGACACGGCAAGGTCCAGCCTGCCCATCCACCGATGGCCGCTCGGGCATACTTTCCACAGCCGCATACACAGCAGGAAGTGACGTGCGTAACGCACAATCCCAAGGCACCGCCGGCACAGGCATCCACACGACCTGCGCCGTCACCTTCCGGCGCTGATTGACTGGTGCTGTCCCCGCAGCTGGGTGCGCATGGAAAACCGAGCGCCTGTTTCGCTGTTCCGCTCCGGCACGCAAAGATGGTGTAAATCTCCAAAATGACTAAAATTGCAGGTGTTCTGGAAACGTAAAATTTCCGAATTTATACCGATTTGGACGGTGTGGCATTGGAGACCATCTCATGACGCGCAGCCCAGTGGTATCCGTGAGCAACTTTCCCCCGCGCTTGTCGCGGGAGGAAGTCGACGCGCAGGTATCGCGTCTGGACAGTATTCATGCCGCCAATTCGCAGCTTCTCGACGAGGCGTACAAGCGCCTGCTGGCGATTGCCGCCGCCCATGCCGCGGTGGTTGCGGCCTGCATCGCCGGCTTCGACGGTCTGTTCGACAGCTCCATATTGGGCGCGAGCTTGCTGCCGGAGGCGATCGATTTTCTACGCAAGGCCGCCCTGGTCGTCGGCTGCATTGGCCTGCTGCTCACTTTCTTTGCCATCGCCAACAATTACGGCGAGGTGCAGCGGGTGGCGCGCCAGCACGCCAGCAACCTGCGCTTCACGCTGCAGGAAAAGCGATTGCTGACCAGGCTGTCGAGCGAGATCCTCACCGGTAATCCCAACTCTTACCTGCGCAGCGGCGTTGCCGGCCTTGCCTGTCTGGCGGCGATCTTCGGCCTTGCGGCGGCGGCCGGCTGTTTTGTGCTGGCCGGCATTGCCGGGATTATGGCTGGCGGCTGAGCGGAACTGTCGCGGCCGTAAGGCCCTGTACTTTCCTTACCTCATCCCTGTGCGCACAGAATTGCGACGGCGACCTACCTACACCGCGACGATGCCATGTTTGGCTGCGGCTACGGATGCCGATTTCTCCTCTCCCTCATCTCTGTGCTTGTCACAGAGATCCAGCCGCCCGCGTCGGCGGCGCGCAAAGACCGCGTCATGCAGCAGACAGCGAGGTTTTGGTTCCTTCACGGCGCAGACGCGCTGTGGCTGGACCCCTGTGACGAGCACAGGGGTGAGGGGGAGAGCACGGTTGGCCTGTCCGTCTACGGCGAGGCCGGGCCTGCCATCAGCATTTTCCTCGCTCCTGCGCCAGAACCGCCGCAATCTCGATGATGCTGGGCGACTGATTCCATTGGATGTTTTTCATGCCGCTTTTTCCAAAACCATTTCTCGTCGGTGCCGTTCTCTCGGCCGGCCTTGCCGGCCCGGCGCTCGGCGCCTGCCGTGACGTCAGCCATCTCGGGCAGGACTATATCGCCTGCACCGTCGACCCCGCCGATAACGACATCCGTCTTTACAACAAAGATCAGGCCGGCGTTCCCTTCCGCTCGTTCCGGGCGCTGTCGCTGGAACTGCGCCATCGCGACGAATACATGCTCTTTGCCATGAACGGCGGCATGTATCACGACGACCTGTCGCCGGTCGGCCTGCATATCGAGGAGGGGCGCGAGCAGGCGCCGCTCAACACCAATACCGGCTGGGGCAATTTCCACCTTCTTCCTAACGGCGTCTTCTATGTCGATGGCGGCAAGGCGGGGGTGATGTCGGCGGACGCCTATCGCGCCGCCAATATCCGGCCCCGGTTTGCCACGCAGTCCGGCCCGATGCTGGTGATCGATGGCGAGCTGCATCCGCGCTTCCTGCCCGACAGCACCAGCCTCAAGACCCGCAACGGCGTCGGCGTGACGGCTGCGGGCGAGGTGGTGTTCGTCGTCTCGAAAAGGCCGGTGCGGTTTCACGACTTCGCGACGCTTTTCCGCGACGAGCTCGATTGCCCCAACGCGCTTTTCCTCGACGGCACGATCTCCAGCCTCTATGCGCCTGATATCAACCGGCACGACCGGCTGTTCCCGATGGGGCCGATGATCGCCGTCGTCGGAAAATTCCCGCGCTAGTTTTTTCTTTGGGGCCGATGCGATTTTTTTCGTCGCGGCCCCAAGGAATTGTCGTCGTGCAACGTCTAAGGTTCAAAACAGCTAGGAGCGGGCACGCCATTGGACGCTGAACTCGTCGAGAAAGCGGTGTCTGGAGACAGACGGGCGTTCGGCCAATTGGTCGAGCGGCACTATGATTTTGTCCATGCCGTCGCCTGGCGCTGGTCGGGCAATGCCGCGGATGCGGAAGACATCGCCCAGGACGTCTGCGTACGGCTGGGTACCGCCGTTCGCGGCTTTCGCGGCACCAGCCGGTTTCGCACCTGGCTCTACACCCTAACGCTCAACGCGGCGCGCGACCACAAGCGCCGACAGATGCGCGACACCAGCAGGATACAGGCCTATGCCAACGAGCAGGCCGTTCTTGGCGGCGGCGAGACGGCCGAAGACGATCGCCAGGAGGCGCTCTGGACGGCCGTCAGGGCGCTGCCGGAAAAACAATGCGACGCAGTGCTGCTCGTCTATGCCGAGGGGATGAGCCATGCCGCGGCCGCCGATGTGCTTGGATGTTCCGAGGCGACCGTGTCCTGGCACGTGCACGAGGCGCGCAAGCGGCTGAAGACATTGCTTGGCAAGGAGGCCGTGTGATCATGACCGACGATTTCGACAAGCTCTCCGGGCTGAACCCGCCAAAGGCTTCGAACGAGGCACGCGCGCGTGCGCTCGCGGCCGCCATGCAGGCTTTCGACATGGCAGAAGAAAATTCGACCATCACCCAAGGATCAATGCTGCCGGTTCGTCAAAGCTCCATCTTCAACCGGATATGGAGCCCCATCATGAACAGGAAACTGCTTGCCGGATCGGCACTCGCCACGCTGCTGGTCATCCCCGCCGCCACGTTCCTGACGCTGGAACTGACGCGCAACTCCGTGCTGCCCGGCGACACCGGGGCAGAGATCGCGGTGAAGGGAGAGCCGAAACAGAAGGCAGCGCCACGGCCGAAGTCAGCTCCGACTGCGTCGGCGGTGGACGAAAACCTAGCTGCTGCGAAGAGGCAGGAGACCTCCGGCTTTGCAGTCGGCGGGTCGGTTGCCGTTGATGCTGAGGGTCGGCCACCGGCCGATAAGCCAGCCGCCGAGGCGCTTGCCCGCGCCCGCGAACAGAAGACCGTCGAGGTTCAATCTGCGGCGCGAGCCGAGAACCCGGCGCCCACTGCCGAGGCCGAGGCGGATGCTTTGGGCAACCAGATGATGAGCGATAGCGCAGCACCGCTTTCTGCAGCTCCGGGCGCTGAGACACGGATGACCTTTATGCCGGCGCCCGTTGTTGCCGAGGAGATGGCTCCGGCTCCTCAGGAAAACCGCGAGCGCTTCAACAAGGCCGACAGCAATCCGGTCAAGAGCGTCGCCACCGACCCGGTCTCCACCTTCTCGGTCGATGTCGATACGGCTTCCTACGCCTTCGTGCGCCGCTCGCTAATGGAGGGTCAGATGCCGGAGCGCGATGCGGTGCGGGTCGAGGAGATGGTCAACTATTTTCCTTATGATTGGCCGCGCCCGGCGAGCGCCACTGAGCCGTTCAAGGCGACGGTGACGGTGACGCCGACGCCGTGGAATGGCGGCACACGGCTGATGCACGTGGCGATCAAGGGCTATGACGTCGTGCCGGCGCAGGCACCGAAGGCGAACCTGGTGTTCCTGATCGACGTTTCCGGCTCCATGGACGAGCCGGACAAGCTGCCGCTCTTGAAAGGCGCCTTCCGGCTGCTGGTCGAGAAACTGAAGCCCGAGGATACGGTTTCGATCGTCACCTATGCCGGCAATGCCGGCACGGTGCTGGAACCGACCGCGGTCAAGGACAAGGCGAAGATCCTGTCGGCGATCGACACGTTGCAGCCCGGCGGCTCGACCGCCGGTGCCGAGGGCATCGACGCTGCCTACCGGCTGGCGGAGAAGGCCTTCGTCAAGGGTGGCGTCAACCGCATCATGCTGGCGACCGACGGTGACTTCAATGTCGGTCCCGCCAGCGACGACGAGCTCAAGCAGATGATCGAGGCCAAGCGCAGGAGCGGCATCTTCCTGTCGGTGCTCGGCTTCGGCCGCGGCAACTACAACGATGCGCTGATGCAGACGATTGCCCAGAACGGCAACGGTACGGCCGCCTATATCGATACGCTGGCCGAGGCGCAGAAGACGCTGGTGGAAGAGGCGGGCTCATCGCTGTTCCCGATCGCCAAGGACGTCAAGCTGCAGGTGGAATTCAACCCGGATGCAATCGCCGAATACCGCCTGATCGGCTACGAGACCCGGGCCCTGAAGCGCGAGGACTTCAACAACGACAAGGTCGATGCCGGCGACATCGGCTCCGGCCACAGCGTCACGGCGATCTACGAGGTGACGCCGAAGGGCAGTCCGGCGGTGCTGAACGACGACCTGCGCTACGCGGCGGCGGAGAAGCCGGCAGCCGATGCGACGACGAAAACCGGCGAACTCGCTTTCCTCAAAATCCGCTACAAGAAACCGGATGGCGACCAAAGCGAACTGATCACAACGCCGGTTACCGAGGCGAACGCCGTGCCATCGCTCGCAGAGGCGCCCAATGACGTGCGCTTCTCGGTCGCCGTGGCCGCCTTCGGGCAGAAGCTTTCGGGTGTGACGGCGCTGTCGGACTATTCCTATGATGCCGTCGTCGATCTGGCGGCAGCGGCCAAGGGGGCGGACCCGTTCGGTTATCGCGGCGAATTCGTCAATCTGGTGCGGCTCGCCAAGGGGCTTTCGGGCGGCGGCTCGGCCAATTGAGGGTCGGGCGGGAGGATGAGGCTGCGCCGTTACCGCGGCGTGGCCCATCATCCGGCTGCCGCCACCTTCTCCCCGCTTGCGGGGAGAAGGGATATACGGCGCTGCCTTCGTCTGACGTAACCTGTTCTGCGCGTGGTCCGTTTGGTAGGCGTCGGGGAGTTCAAGGACCCCGTTGCCGAAAGGGATAGTCCGATGCCCGGCAACCATCGTCCTGACTAAAGGTGCCGTCTCCTTGTCCTCGGACGGTACCACTTCCCTCATTCCTGTGCTTGTCACAGGAATCCAGTAACGGCGCGTCTGCGCAGTTAAGGATCCTTCCAGTGGCCCTTCTTCCTCAAGCTCTTCCGCGCCGTAGACACGGCGCTGCTGGATTCCTGTGACAAGCACAGGAATGAGGGCGAGAAATCCCACTCGGGCAGCAAGGTGCAGCGGACCAACCAGCTAGGTCAAAGATTCATTGTGATCGCGCCGAGCCCCATGGCGCTCTTTAAACGCCTAACCTCAACCCTTCGGAAACGCGCGCTCCAGGCCGCCTGATTTCGTCAAACCCGTTCTGAACGCCTGGTAGGCCGGGTGCTGGCTGGAGCGGGCGGCTTCCATCAGGCGCATCTGCAGCCGCGCCGGGGCCTCGCTGCCGAGCCAATGGCCAAGCTTTTCGAGCTTCAACGTGTTGAGGAAGCGGGCTTCGGAGGCGATGTCGAGGCAGCGATGGAGGCCTTCCATCAGTTGCTCGTCCTGCTCGGGGTTTTCCGCCAGCAGGCGGATAAAGGCCTGATCCGCTTCGCCAAAAGCCGAAAGCTTGTCGGCAACGGTGTCCCTGTCGGGGAAGGAAGCGGGTCCGGCATTCATGTCAGTGTCTCCAGGCGAATCTCGTTTTCTTCGGGATAGGACAGGCCGGCAGGGCGCGCAAGCATCGGTGAATGATGCACTTAAACGAAACGTCTAGAATTGACAAAAAGTCCAGAATCGGTCATTCCAGTGACATGAACATAAAGCCCGCCATTGCCTTCGACATTGCCATGCACGCGCCAACGGCTGCGGCCATCAGCGCCTTGCTCTATCCGCATGCGGAGGTGGTGCTGCATGACCTTAAGCGCGGCACCGTCGTTGCCATCTGGAATGCCTCCTCCGGCCGGGCGGTCGGCGAGGATTCGCTGATCGAGGAAGAGTTCGGCGTGGTTTCGGGCGCGGAAAACGTGCTCGGGCCATACGAGAAGACTGGAGTCGACGGTCGGCGCATCAAGTCCATCTCGGCGGTGTTGCGCGACGCCAAGGGCGACGCGGCAGGCCTGCTCTGCATCAATCTCGATGTCTCGATGATCGACAATGCCGTGAAGCTGCTTTCCGCCTTTGCCGGTGCTGCGCAGCCGCGGCCGCAGGTGCTGTTTTCGCGTGACTGGCGCGAAGAGATCAACGCGTCGCTGCATGACTGGCTGAAGGAGCGGGGGCTCGCGCTTTCAGCGCTGAAACGGGCGGACCGGGTGGCGCTGGTGGCGGCGCTGGAGGAGCGCGGCCTGTTCAAGACCCGCAACGCCGTCGACCATCTTGCCAGCCTGATCGGCACCTCGCGCGCCTCGATCTACAACTATCTCACTGCCGCCCGCGGCGACGCTTCCTGATCACGACGAAGACAATGGTTTCGCCCGTCCGCCGGACGCAGCGATTGGAGGACCCGATATGACCACCTTGCCAGACTTCCGCCTCGAAACGCATTTCTCCCGCTGGGAGTTCAAGGCGCGCCACCACATGACCGCCAGCGACAGCGAAACCATCGGCATGGGCGAACTGCTGGCGCTGGCCGACGACGCGGACCGGGAAGCCTGGGACAAGCTGACGCTCGGCTACACCGAAACCTATGGCGCACCGGCCTTGCGCGCGGCCATTGCGTCGACCTATCAGGGGCTCTCGGCTGAAGACATTCTCTGCTTTGCCGGGGCGGAGGAGGGGCTTTACTGCGCCATGCTGGCGCTGCTCGGCCCTCAGGACCACGCCATCGTCACCGTGCCAAACTATCAGTCGATGGAAACGCTGCCGGTCACGATCGCCGCTTCGGTCACCGGCGTGCCGCTGCGCCCGGAAAACAACTGGCGCCTCGATATTGCCGACGTGCGTGCGGCGCTGAAGCCGAACACCAGGCTGATTGCAGTCAACTTCCCCAACAACCCTACCGGCTCGATCGCCGATCAGCAGACCTTCAAGGCGCTGGCCGAGCTCTGCGCCGAACGCGGCATCCATCTCTTCAGCGACGAGGTCTATCGTGGGCTCGAGCGCGACCCGGCGCTGAGGCTGTCGCAGGCGGCCGAGTTGTTCGAGCGCGGCATCTCGCTCAACGTCATGTCCAAGGCCTATGGCCTGCCGGGCTTGCGCATCGGCTGGATCGCCTGCCGCGATCATGCGCTGATCGAGCGCATGGAGAAGATGAAGCACTATCTGTCGATCTGCAATTCGCGTCCGTCCGAGGTTCTGGCAACGATCGCACTCAAGGCGCGCGAGCAACTGCTGACACGCAATCGGGCGCTTTGCGCCTCGAACCTCGAAAAGCTCGGAGCCTTCTTTGCCGAATTCCCCGCCCTCTATGAATGGCGGGAGCCGGATGGCGGCTGCGTCGGTTTTGCCCGCTATCTCGGAGCCGATGGGGTCGAGACCCATTGCCGCCGCCTGGTGGAAGAGGCGGGCGTGCTGCTGCTGCCATCCAGCCTGTTCGTGTCCGACCTGCTGCCGGTCGCTGAGGATCGCTTCCGTGTCGGCTTCGGTCGCAAGAACATCGAGATCGGGCTTGAGGCCTGGCGGCAGCATCTTCGGGCGGACAGTGCGATCAAGCGCAGCGCCTGATTTTCGGGGGCATTCCCGCTCGTTGCGAGAGCCATAGCGAACGCTACAAATGAAAACGCTCCGGGATCAGATGATGCCGGAGCGTTTCGTTATTTTGTCGATCTTGCGTGCTTTTCGCACTTCCCCTGGAAGTGCTTTTAGCCGCGGCGGCTGCGCCGTTCCCGGGCCGGGGCCGATGGAGCTTCATTGGCCGACTTGTTGCGCAGCGGGCCGATCCTTTCGATGATCACATCGAGCGTCGGGCGTTCGCGCGGCGAATGCTCGTCGAGGGCCACGCGCATGGCGGCGAGGTGCCCGCAGGTGGTGCCGCAGCAGCCGCCGATGATCTTGGCGCCGGCGTCGGCCGCGAGCCGAGCATATTCCGCCATCAGCGGCGGCGTGCCGGAGTAATGGATTTCCGAGCCGCGGAATTCCGGAATGCCGCAATTGCCCTTGACGATCACGGTCGCCTCGGGCTTTGCCGCGGTCATGTCGAGCAGCGAGGACAGGATGTCGGACGCGCCGACGCCGCAATTGGCCCCGACGGCGACCGGGCCATTGCCCAGATCCTTGGCGACATCGTGAATATCCTTGGGGTGCAGGCCCATCATGGTCTTGCCGGCGGTGTCGAAGGAGCCGGTATAGACATAGGGCATGCCGACCTTGGCGGCGGCCTCGGCGGCCGCGCGGATCTCGTCCGGCGACGACATGGTCTCGATCCAGGCGACTTCGGCGCCGCCGGCCTTCAGGCCTTCGATCTGTTCGACGAAGGCCGAGACCGCGTCCTCATAGGACAGCGCGCCAAGCGGGATCAGCAGTTCGCCGGTCGGGCCGACAGAACCGGCGGTGATGACCTTGCGCGGTGCCTGGTCGGCGACGGCGCGGGCGATTTCGGCCGCGCGCCTGTTGAGTTCGTGCACGCGATCCTGGGCGTGGTGCAGCTTCAGGCGGTGGCGGGTGCCGCCGAAGGAGTTGGTCAGGATGATGTCGGCGCCGGCGTCGACGAAGTCCTGGTGCAGCTTGGCGATGTTCTCGGGCCTGGTCTCGTTCCAGATTTCCGGCGCTTCGCCGGCTTCGAGGCCCATCGCGAACAGCGAGGTTCCGGTGGCGCCATCGGCAAGAAGAACGCCTTTTTCGGCGATAAGGTCGGAGAGAACGTTGGCTGCAGCGGTCATCGGCTTTTCCCGGCTAGAATGAATGCAATAAGATATAAAGATATCTTTATGTCTTTGCAAGCGTCGGCGTGGGTGGCCGGGACTATTGTTGGTGGCGCAGGCCCAAGCGCCCGGCAAGGCCGAGCCCGAAGATGGCCAGCGCCGTCAGCAGCCACATCGGGTCGGCGCGGTTGAGGAAGAAGCTTTCGAGCATGGCGTTGTAAGTCATGAAAATGACGACCATGACGCAGAAGTCGGCAAAGGCCCGACCCTCCGGCCGGCGCGAGGCGCGGATGTAGTCGAGGAGCGGTTTGACGAAGAGCAGCAGGCTTATGAGGATACCGCCGGGCAGGCCAAATGTCAGCGCCGCGTCGAGATAGCTGTTGTGGCCGGCAACGATGCCACGCACGTCCCAGTTCGCCTCGAAGTTGGCCTCAAGGCCCATGATGACGGGCGAGAGCCAGAAGCTGGAGTAACCCTGACCTAGCCATGGGTGCTCGGCGATGCTGGCGCTGGCGAACTTCCAGATGTCGTCGCGTCCGGTGAAGGTGGCATCGTCGATGATCGCCCTGGTGAACGAAAGCAGGGTGTCTGAATAGATCGTGCCGAGCGTCAGGCCGAAGACGACGACCGACATGACCAGATGCGCGACGATCATCAGGCCGGGGCTGCGAACGGCGCGACCGGCAAGCACCAGCGTTATGGCGATTGGCAGGAAGCCGATGGTGGTCTTCGAGCCGGTGTGCAGCACGAAGTTGACCGAGAGCAGGGTGATGGCCCAGCCGCGAAGCGTGGCGCCGGAGCGCAGGCAATAGATCCCGAACATGCACAGGATCGAAAACACCGGCGCCGAGACGTTCTTGTGTAGGAGATGGCCGCGCCAGAAGCCGGCATGCCAGGGCTCGCCGCCGGCGGCCGAGTGAATGGCCAGGTCCGGCGCCACGATGAGCGCGGCATAGTCGATCAGGATGAGGAGCAGTATGGCATTTGCCCCGGCATGAACGAAATCCTCCTCGCTGCGCGGCAGCACCAGCACGCCGGCCACCATGATCATCGCCACAAGGCTGAGCGTCAGACCACGGGCGGAGGCGGCCGGATCGTAGGACTGCAGGCAGGAGAAGTAGGCGATGGCGAAGATCGCCACCCAGGCCGGCGAGGCCAGCCGCGCCAGCACCCGCTTGTCGACCACGAGCAGCATCGCAAACAGATAGACCGCACCAAGCACGATGTAGCCGACCTGGTTGATGATGTTGCCATCGTTGGCGGCATTCGGGTCCGTCTCCATGGCGCCCTGAAAGGGCATCAGCGTGAAGACCATGAGGAAGAGCCCGAGGCCGGATAGCAGCGAAGCCAAATGGCGCGTCAGCTGTGCGAGCCCAACGTCGTAGCCTACCCGCGCCGGCACTGGATGCCGACGTGTGGGTAAGTCTGCCGTGGCGGGGGGTACTTGCATCAGGGCGCCGAGATTGCTGGGGCGTCGCCGACACGGCGCCACCTCCGGGTTTGCGGTTCCCGTCTGCAGTTGCCCCCAGAGGGCCGGGACCTGCCATCAAGCATGGCGCAATCGGGTTAAGGTCGAATGAAACGGCGGCTCGGTTCAATCGGGCATCTTTTGCCAAAGCGGGCAGTTTTGCCTTGCCCCGACAACAGAAGCCAAATGTCTTTGGCTCAACGCAGAATGCCCATTACCGGATTTTAAGGCTTCCCGGGCGAAGGTAGCTTCCAATCGTCCTTGCGGGACCTGTCTTCTCGAAGCAGACCGTCTAAACGACGGGCGCAACGTGACGAAATGGCGGCGCTTGCCGCCAGCGATGGAGCATTCTCCGCAATGGTGAAGAAACCCAAACTCCTGGCGCTCGAATCCTTGCGGGGTTTCGCGGCCCTTGCGGTTGTCCTGCACCATTTCCGTTACGGCAGCCTGCTGAGTGAGAATGCCTTCATCCGGCACGGCTACCTCATGGTCGACTTCTTCTTCGTGCTCAGCGGCTTCGTGATTGCTCTCAACTATGCCAACAGATTGTCGAGCCCCGCAGAGCTCGCAAGCTTCCAGCGCCGGCGGTTCTGGCGCCTCTATCCGCTTCATCTGTTCACGCTGCTGATCTTCCTCGGCATAGAGTGTCTCAAATACATCTTTGAACAGAAGACCGGCATCATCTCCAATAACCCCGCCTTTGTGGTGTCCGACGCAAAGGCGTTCCTTGCCAATCTTTTTCTGCTGCAGGGCGTGGTTCTGAGCGAACTCGGGTTCAATATTCCGAGCTGGTCCATTTCGGTCGAGTTCTGGACCTATCTGATCTTCGCTTTGACGGTGGGTCTCCTGCGGTTACCGGTGCGCTGGTGCCTTGTTCTGGCGGGTGGAGCGGCCATCATCCTGCTCGCTCTGGAGGGCGGACGGCTCGAAACCGATCCGATCTTTGCGATCATCCGCTGCGTATTCTCTTTTTTCCTGGGGGCGTGGGCCGCTTCGCTCCACGTCCGATTGCCCCGAAAGGCGGCGGCGCCGATGGCTGCAGCGGCGCTGACGCTCGTCGTTTTGGCAATCTGGGGCCTCGGCGGCGGCCGCGCGGAAATCCTTCTGCCGCCTCTTTTTGCGGTCACGGTTGTGGCCGTGGCGAACCTGCAGGAGGACACGAGTCTTCGCCGCTTTCTCGAGTGGCCGTCCTTCGTCTGGTTGGGCACCGTCAGCTACAGCGTCTACCTGACCCATTCCATTGTCGGCTGGGCGGTCACCCAGATTCTGCGCTTCGGCCTGAAGGTTCCGACCCACGTCGCTCCCGATGGGGACACGGTTCTGACGCTCGACCAGGGCTTCGCGACGCTGGTGACGCTCGCTGCGATAGGTGGGGTGCTGGTTGTCTCTACTCTGACCTTCCGTTTCATCGAAAAACCCTTTCTGTCAGGCTGGCCTTTTGGGGCGAGGGCTGTCGCGGCGCGTGAGGGTTAGGCAGGTTCGATCTGGCGCCGAAGCCAGGTTGTCCGTTGACGCCATTGTGGCGGAAGCGGGGCGATTGCTCACGACGAAAAGCCGCAGCCGATAGGCGATTGCGGCTCGCTTGTGATCGCTGTAAAAGGCGGCACTTATGTAGTTGCTAGCTTGCCCGCGGGTATCGCGCGCTGATCGATAGCCTCAAACGAGAAGAACATCATGCATTTCACTATCCGGACACTCGCGTCGGCGGCGGTTTCACTCGGTCTGTTGCTCGGCGGTGCGTCCTACGCGTTCGCCGGAAAAGCCCATCTGGTTCTGGACGCGCAGACCGGCACCGTTCTCGAAGCCGAGAATGCCGACGAGCTGAACTATCCCGCGTCCTTGACCAAGATGATGACGATCTATCTTGCGTTCGAAGCGCTTCGCGACGGCAAGCTGACGTGGGACCAGCGACTGACGATGTCGGAAAATGCCAATGGCAAGGAGCCCTTCAAGCTGGCCGTCGGCGTCGGGCGCACCGTCTCCGTCCGCGAAGCCGTGATGGGCATGATCGTGCTGTCGGCCAATGATGCTTCCGTTGCCATCGGCGAACAGCTGGCCGGCACTGAAACCGGGTTTGCCAAGGTGATGACCGAGAAGGCGCACCAGCTCGGCATGGCCAGCACCGTGTTCAAGAACGCCAACGGCCTGCCGGATCCGGAGCAGGTGACGACGGCGCGTGACATGGCGACGCTCGGCATTGCGCTGATGCGCGATTTCCCAGAAGAGTTTGCGCTGTTTTCGAACCGCAAGATCGAATTCAGGGGCATGAAGCTTCGCGGCCACAACGGCGTGATGAACCGCTATGCAGGCGCTGACGGCATCAAGACCGGCTACACCACGGCGTCTGGCTATAACGTGGTGACGTCGGCGACGCGCGACGGCAAGCGCCTCGTCGGCGTCGTCATGGGCGGCGAGACCGCCGAAAAGCGCGACACCCAGATGATGGGCCTGCTCGACAAGTATTTCCCGGCGACCAGCGATACGCTTTCGTCCGCAAGCACCGTCGAGCCGGCTGCAGCCGAAACGACGAAGACCAACTGAACAGCGCCGTAGAGCACTTGGTGCGAATGCGAGGCTGACATCGGCCTACAGCGCCGCGCGTCTTATTAGACGCGCAAAGGTCGCTGTAGCACTTTGAATTGCTGCATGAGCGCCGACAGCGTGCGTCTTCCGAGTTGCACCCCGCAGACGATACGACCCGCCTGACATGCGAAGGGCGCTGCGGCCTGTTCCCGCGATGGGAGGTGCCGAGCGCCCTTGCTGCCGATTGGCCTGTCTATGCGGCTCTCTTGTCCTCGTGACTGGTGGGCGTCACCATGGCCGAGATGATCGTCGGCAGATCGAGCGCGCCGATCGGGCGGCCGTTTTCGTCGACGACATGGGCCACGTTGAGATGAGCGCCGGTCATGGCGCGGGCCGCCGATTCCAGCACCGTGCCCATCGTCAGCGGCATGCCTTCCGGGTTGCCGGAAAGCGGCCGCATGATCGTCTCGACATTGATGACGCGTCCGCGGTTCACTTCCTTGACGAAGGCGCTGATGTAGTCGTCGGCGGGCGACAGCACGATTTCCTGGCCCGTTCCCTGCTGCACCACGCGGCCATCCCGCAGGATGGCGATCTTGTCGCCGAGCCTGAGCGCCTCGTCGAGATCGTGGGTGATGAAGACGACGGTCTTCTTCAGCTCTTTCTGTAGGTCGAGAAGCACGCTCTGCATATCGACGCGGATCAGCGGATCGAGTGCCGAATAGGCTTCGTCCATCAGCAGGATGTCGGCATCGTTGGTGAGCGCCCGGGCGAGGCCGACGCGTTGCTGCATGCCGCCGGAAAGCTGGTTGGGGTAGTGGTTCTCAAAGCCCTGGAGACCGACCCGGTCGATCCAGCCGCGCGCGCGCTTTTCGCTCTCGGCCTTGCCGACGCCCTGGATCTCCAGGCCGTAAACGGTGTTGTCGAGCACGGTCCGGTGCGGCAGCAGCGCGAATTTCTGGAACACCATCGCCGTCTTGTGGCGACGGAATTCGCGCAGGTCGTTGTCGTTCATCTTGCAGACGTCGACGCCGTCATAGAGCACTTCGCCTGCGGTCGGGTCGATCAGCCGGTTGATGTGGCGGATCAGCGTCGACTTGCCCGAGCCCGAAAGCCCCATGACCACCATGACGCCACCGGCCGGCATCGAGATGTTGATGTCCTGCAGACCGAGCACGTGGCCGTGCTTTTCGTTGAGTTCCGCCTTGCCCAGGCCCCGCTTGACGGCATCGACATAGTTGCCGCCATTGGGGCCGAAGATCTTGTAGAGGTTCTTCACCTCGATCGCGTGACTAGCCATGGATAACCTCCGAATGCTTCTGTAGCCGCCTGCCGAAGGCCTGGCTGGTACGGTCGAAAATGATGGCGATACCGACAAGGGCGAAGCCGTTGAGGAAACCGACGGTGAAGAACTGGTTGGCGATC
Source organism: Ensifer sp. NM-2 (assembly GCF_003024455.1). NCBI lineage: Bacteria > Pseudomonadati > Pseudomonadota > Alphaproteobacteria > Hyphomicrobiales > Rhizobiaceae > Ensifer > Ensifer sp. NM-2. The sequence goes on along the minus strand of NZ_PVZR01000009.1, from coordinate 230,152 downwards.
GCCTGCAGCACGTTCTTGCCGAGGCCGCCCACGCCGATCATCGATGCGACGACGACCATCGCCAGCGACATCATGATGGTCTGGTTGATGCCGGCCATGATGGTGGGCAGCGCCAGCGGCATCTGCACGTTCTTGAGCTTCTGCCAGGCCGACGACCCGAAGGCGTCGGCGGCTTCGAGCACTTCCTTGTCGACGAGGCGGATGCCGAGATTGGTGAGCCGGATCATCGGCGGCACGGCATAGATGACGACGGCGATGAGGCCCGGAACCTTGCCGATGCCGAAGATCATCACGACCGGAATAAGATAGACGAAGCTCGGCATCGTCTGCATCACGTCGAGCGCCGGATTGACGACCGACTGCACCCGCTCGGAGCGCGCCATCAGAATGCCGATCGGAATGCCGATCAGGATCGAGATCAGCGTGCAGACGGTGACCATTGCGAGCGTGACCATCGTGTCGTTCCACAGGCCGACGAGGCCGATGGCGATCATCGACAGCGCCGTGCCGATGGTGATGTTGATGTTGCGGCTGCCGAAATAGACGATCGCCACCATGAGCGCGAGGATGACGATCCACGGCGAGCTGACGAACAGGCTTTCGAGATAGTTCAGAAACCATTGAAGCGGCTGGACGACCGTGTCGATGGCGTCGCCATAGGTGCGGACGAAACCCTTGAAACCATCGTCGATGGTCTTGCGAGCCAGGCGGATCGTTCCGTCGTCAATGGCAGGGAACTTGCAGAGCAACTCTGGCAAGACACTGCAGATGGATGCCATATTTTTCCCCTTCTTGGCCTGAAGTCTTATGACGCCGACTGCGTCTTCAGACCGGTCGTTGCCGATCCCTGCGCAGACTTTGCGGTGACCTCTTCGGGTCCCGGCGTGAGGAATGTGACAGCGGAACGTGACGCCCGCTTTACTGAATGCGACATGCGAAGCGAACTGAACCTGTTCGTCGTCGCCGGTATTGCTTGCCATGTCCGACAATTTTTTCCGGCTGGCGAAGACGCCGATGCAGGCGACCGCTTTTCACGCGGGCCGCCTGCATCGTCAGCGAAAATCAGAGTGCCGCCTTGACCTTCTCGGCCACATCAGGGCTTACCCATGTGGTCCACATGTCCGGGAACTCTTCGAGGAAGTGCTTTGCTGCATCCTCGTTGGTGCCCTGGTTCTCATCCATCCAGGCAAGGACCTTGTTGACGGTGCCATTGTCCCACTTGCGCGCCTTGACATAGTCCATGGCAACGCCGGCCTTGTCGGCAAACGACTTGGTCACGACAGTGAAGACGTCGGAGACCGGGTAGGAGTTGACCTTCGGGCTCGGGCAATCCGGAACGGCCGAGCAGGCGTCCCATTCCTTCTTGTCGTGATCAACGCCGAAGGAGAGGCGGGTCATTTCGTACTTGCCGAGGATGGCAGTCGGTGCCCAGTAGTAGCCGAGCCAGCCGGTCTTCTTGGCAAAGGCGTTGGCGATCGAGCCGTCGAGGCCGGCCGCAGAGCCGGTGTCGATCAGCTGGAAGCCGGCCTTCTCGGCATCGATCGCCTTGTAGAGATTGGCGGTCGAAACCTGGCAGTTCCAGCCAGACGGGCAATTGTGAATGGCGGCTTTGGACGGGTCTTCCGGTGCCGGGAAGAGATCGGGGTGTTTCAGCGCATCCTGCACCGTCTTGATATCGGGGTTGGCATCGGCGACGAATTTCGGGATCCACCAGCCTTCGACGCCGCCTTCGCTCAGGATCTTGGCGGCTTCGATCAGCCGGCCTTCCTTGATGGCCGCGTCGAGCGGCGTGCGAACGGCGTTGACCCAGAGTTCCGGCGCCATATCCGGCTGGGCCTTTTCGTTCATGGAGGCAAAGGTCGGCATGGTGTCGCCGGTGACCAGCGTCACGGTGCAACCGTAACCGTTTTCCAGAATGAACTTGTCCACGTGAGCGGCAACGCCCGCCGACGCCCAGTTCATCTCGGCAATGCTGACTTCACCGCATTCCGCGGCCTGCGCGGAACCCGCCAGCGCGTACAGACCCGCGGCGAGAATGGTGGAAGCGAGGAGTTTCTTCATGTTGCAAGACCTCCCAGTCTTTAACTGCAGCCTACGATCAAACGGGCGTCGTGGGGACGCCGTGCATCCCGGTCACCCGAGCCAAATGAGCAGCCTGGGGTTCGGCAAAAGACAAGCCAAGGGTAGCCCCTGCTGCGGCGGTGTGGGAGTTCGATCTGGTCCTGGCCGCGGAACCCTGTCGCCGGCCGGATCTCCTCTATACCGCTCCGCAAGCCTAAGTATTCTCGTTGGGAAATCAACCTCTTGAATCGGAAAACGGCCGCGCCGGGCTGCGGGCAGCGTCTGTCTGCGACATGATGGAAGGGGATTTTTTTGGCTTCCATCGGGCCAAATTTAAGCATTCGCGACAATTAGTGCCGTAAAATATAGCGGTCGCCGCAATGCTTGTTTTCGATCTGTTGCAATCAGGACCTTTCCTGTCGTGAATGCGCCACGCGCACATTTTGTAAATGTCGCGAAAAAAATTCAAAAAATGCCGCGATTCATCTTTCGTTAAATCCTCGATAACCATCCGGTAACGATGTCCGGCTAATTGTTGTTGCGCGGCGGGAAACGGCCGTCGACCCGGATCAAGGTATAGCGTCCCGGGTTTGAGCGAACCTCCGGTGTGTTTTTCCGGAGTGACCAGCGTTTTTTGGAAGCCGCATCCCTCGATAAGAGGTCGATGCGGTTTTCGCGTTTAAGGGCGTGTCGCACAAAAGTGCGTGGCGGTTCTGCGGCGACGACATGCGCAAACCCAGCGCCTCACATGCGCCGTATGGCCAAAAAAAACCGCCTCCACGAAGGGAGACGGCTGGAGGAGAAGGCGTCAGCTGCCGGAATGCGAAGCCGTGGCCGATAGGGGCCCGATCCTATGGGCCTGATGGGTCAGCCGACGTTGGACGTGCGGATGAAGCCGAGCGGGCCGAAGGGAGCGTCGAGAACGACGTTGCGAACGCGCGACTGGCTGACCGGTGCCTTGGAATTCCAGGCGATCTGAACGAAATTTGGTTTGCTGAATATGTACAGCATGGGCATGGACCTTGAGAGGCCGGACGTTTGTCGTCCGGTGTGTGTTTCGATGGCGCTGATATAGGCTCGCGCCTTATGGAATTGAATGCCAAACTCGTCACGGGATGTCGCATTTATGCTAGTTTCGGAGGGAAACTCGACAAGCTTGATGAGCGGCCGAAACAGTCCGTCATCGACGCGCCGCAAATGCGGCGAAAACGTGTCAATACAGCTCTTTGCGGCCGGTCAATTCGGTGTTACCGGTGGCCGCATGACACGCAAGATCATGCTTCAGGGAACCGGCTCGGATGTCGGAAAATCGGTATTGGTGGCAGGCCTCTGCCGGCTCGCCTCCAATCACGGGTTGAAGGTCAGGCCGTTCAAGCCGCAGAACATGTCGAACAACGCCGCCGTGTCGCATGACGGCGGCGAAATCGGCCGGGCGCAATGGCTGCAGGCGCTAGCCGCCCGCGTGCCGTCTTCGGTGCACATGAACCCGGTGCTCTTGAAGCCGCAGTCGGATGTCGGCAGCCAGATCGTCGTGCAGGGCAAGGTCGCAGGCCAGGCGAAGGGGCGGGAATATCAGGCACTGAAGCCGAAGCTGCTCGGGGCGGTGATGGAAAGCTTCGAGCAGATTTCGGCCGGTGCCGATCTCGTGGTCGTCGAGGGGGCGGGGTCACCTGCCGAAATCAACTTGAGAGCAGGCGACATCGCCAATATGGGTTTTGCGACCCGCGCCGATGTCCCCGTTGTGCTCGTTGGCGACATCGATCGCGGCGGCGTCATCGCCTCGTTGGTCGGCACCCATGCGATCCTGCCCGACGAGGACCGGCGCATGGTGACGGGCTATTTGATCAACAAGTTCCGTGGGGACGTCACGCTGTTCGACGACGGCATCGCCGCGGTCGGCCGCTACACCGGCTGGCCCTGTTTCGGCGTAGTGCCGTGGCTGAAGGCGGCCGGGCGGCTGCCGGCAGAGGATTCGGTCGTGCTCGAAAAGCTGGCCCGCGGCGAGGGGCGGGCGCTCAAGGTTGCCGTTCCGGTGTTGTCGAGAATTGCCAATTTCGACGACCTCGATCCGCTCGCCGCCGAGCCGGAGGTCGATCTCGTCTTCGTCAAACCGGGCAGCCCGATCCCCGCCGATGCCGCTCTCGTCGTCATCCCTGGGTCGAAATCGACCATCGGCGATCTCAAGGATTTCAGGGCGCAGGGTTGGGATGAGGACCTCAAGCGCCATGTGCGGCGCGGTGGCCGGGTGATCGGCATCTGCGGCGGCTACCAGATGCTGGGCGCGCGCGTCACCGACCCTCTCGGCATCGAGGGCAACGAGCGGGAAATCAAGGGACTTGGGCTGCTCGACGTCGAAACGGAAATGGCGCCGGAAAAGACCCTGCGCAACAGCCGTGCCTGGTCGCTGGAACACGACGTGCCGCTCGAAGGCTATGAAATCCATCTCGGCCGCACCACGGGTCCTGACTGCGACCGCCCTTCGATCCGCATCGACGATCGCGCCGATGGCGCCCTTTCGGCCGACGGACGGGTGATGGGAACCTACCTGCATGGGTTGTTTTCCAGCGATGCCTACCGTGCTGCCCTGCTCAAAAGCTTCGGCATCGAAGGCGGCATCGGCAACTACCGCCAGTCGGTCGATGCGGCGCTCGATGACGTCGCCGCGGAGCTCGAGGCGGTGCTTGACCCGACGTGGCTCCATCAACTGCTCGGCAATTGAGGCCCGCCCGCAGCATTTGCAGCACGCGCGCGGGGCGTTAAGATGCGTCGCGGACTGCGTGCCGCAGGCGCCGACACATGCAGACTTCTGACCACGGGATGACCGGCGCAACAGGCGGTTTGCAATGAGTGACGACGAGCGGCGTGCGCATTGGGATGCTGCCTATGCCTCCAAGGACGAGGCGGGCGTCAGCTGGTTCGAAGGCACGCCCGAGGTGTCGCTGCGGCTCATTCACGAGTACGGGCGGGGCTTGCCGGCATCGCTGATCGATATCGGCGGCGGTGCGTCTAGATTGGTCGATCGGCTGCTGGAGGAGGGCGGATGGTCGGTCGCGGTGCTTGACCTGTCTCCAACCGCGCTTGGCGCCGCACGAGCCCGGCTCGGCGCGCGCGGCGAAGCGGTAGAGTGGATCGCCGCCGACGTGACCGACTGGTCGCCTTCGCGGCAATACGATATCTGGCACGACCGCGCCGCGTTTCACTTCCTGACCGGTGCGGCAGAGCGCGCGGCCTATGTCGAACGTCTTTGTGCTGCCGTGAAGCCTTCCGGACACGCCATCATCGCCACCTTTGCGCCGGATGGGCCGAACCGCTGCAGCGGTTTGCCGGTGATGCGCTACGACCCGGCGGCGCTTGCCGAAGTAATCGGGCCGTCCTTCCGGCTGGTCGAAGCGATCAGGCACCAGCATAAGACGCCATGGAATTCAGTGCAGGCTTTTCAGTTCAGCGCGCTGCAGCGGGTACGGTAGCGGTAGCATGGGCGAGCGCAAGGGGCTAGCGGACCTGCGAGAACGTGAACGCCCTGTCGCCGTGGTACCATATGAATTCGTTTTCCTTGCCGCTAAGTCCTCCGGGATTTCGCAGCACCATTCCGCAGAGGTTCGTTGTCTTGAGCCACAGGAAGCAAACCTCGTCCCTGTCAAACTTGACCTCGACATCGGTCATGCGACCAGCGCCGATGGAAGCCCAGCCTCCTGTCAGAGTGGCCACGCCCCCGGTTGAAATGACAGCCTCATGTTCCTCGCCCGAGTCCAGCATGCGTCCATGCAGCCGATGCCCCAGGAATAGTGAGCGGGCTTCGTCGGCTTCCAGTCTGTTCCTGCCTACGAAGTCGGCGTTCATCAAGGTCTCAGGCACGCCGGCCAGGCGCAGTCCCCGGTAGAAGAGCTCGCTATCCGCCAGCTTTGCCAGATCCATGGGCGGGCTGGTCGAGATGGTGGCGGCAGTGCCACCGCGTGCGAGGCGAAGCGCGTTGAAACGAGTGATCGCTGCCTGCGCTTCCGTGTTCCGGCCGAGGTGCGCGTAAGCGGAGGCGAGAAGAAGGAAAGAACCGTCATCCTGAGGATTGAGTTCGATGCTGCGCTTCACCGCAGCCACCGACGCCTCGAAATCCTCCAGGCTGAACTGCGTCAGTCCAAGAACGTAAATGAAGAAGGACGGAGAGTGCGGATCGAGGCGCATGGCCGTACGGATATAGGGCAGGGCCTCCGCTGGGCGGCCGGCGGAGGTCAGCACGAAGGCCGTCAGCGCGTAGCTCCAGGAATCGCCGGGTTCGAGCGCGATCGCTTCCTTGAGTTCGGCGAGCGCATCGGCATGCTGCCAGGCCGCTTCGGACAGGAGAGCGGCCGCCTGATAGGCGAGCGCTGTTTTGTGTTTCTGCGCGGTCCTTAGAAATTGTAGCGCCTTGGCTCTAGCTTCGATCCGCGAGATATCAAGCCGATAATGCCAACGCCACAGGTAGACGCGCGCGTAGACCATGGCGGCGGCGGCATAGGCTCGTCCATAGGCAGGATCGAGCGCAATCGCCTGCTCGAAAAAAGGCACTGCCTTTGCAAAATCTTCGGGGGTCGTGCGCCGGTGATGCTCCCAGCCGCGCAGGAACGCATCGAAGGCCGCCGGGACCGTCGTTTCCTTGCGTCCGAAGGCCATCTGCTCGTCAGGATTCAACCGAAGCGCAAGCGCGTCGGCAATGCCGCGCATCACTTCGTCCTGCAGCGCAAAGACATCGGAAAGTGAACCGTCGAACTTGCCGGCCCAAACGTGGCCGCCGCTGAGAGAATCTATGAGCTGAACATTGATCCGTAGCTGTTCTCCGGCACGCTGCACACTGCCTTCGAGGACGTATCGGACACCGAGTTCCTTGGACACCTGCCTGGGTGTCACCGCCCTGCCCTTGTAGGTGAAGGTCGAGTTACGCGCGATAACGAACAAGCCGGATACCTGAGCCAGCTCGGTGACAAGGCCATCGGTCATGCCATCGGCGAAATACTCCTGCCTGGGATCGTCGCTCACGTTGGCAAACGGAAGCACCGCGATCGACGGCTTGTCCGGCGCGGTCAGATTCGGTGGTTGTATCTGGACCGTTTCCACAGGCGACTCCCAGGGCCGCCACCAGGCCACGCCGGCAGCAGCGCCGAGCACGACAGCAGACGTAACGAGTGCCGCCCAGCGCTTCGCGTGGCGCCCAGCGACCTTTACGCTGCCGGGGCGGGCTTCGTTCAGCCCCAGCCGGTAAGTCCGCACCGGCTTTTCGATATGCTTCAGGCGTTGTTCGCCGAGAAAGACGAAGCCGACATCGAGGTGCTTCTCGACCTGGTCGTAGGCGGTGCCGGAGATGATGATCCCACCCGGTTCGGCGAGGCTCTGCAGGCGCTCGGCAATGATCACTCCATCGCCGTGAATGTCGTCGCCTTCAACGATGACGTCGCCAAGATTGATGCCGATGCGGAATTCCAGTCGACCCTGATCGGAGCCGCGGCTTTCGGATTTCGCGCGCTGAACCTCCACCGCACAACGGACCGCCTCGACGACACTCTGGAACTCGACCAATAACCCGTCGCCCATGGTCTTGATCAACCGCCCGCGATGTGCGGCAATCCTTTGTTCGAACAGGCCGTGCAGATCGGCCTGAAAGCGGGCACACGTACCCTCTTCGTCGGCTTGGGTGAGCAGTCCATAGCCGGAAACGTCGGCAATCATCACGGCGGTGAGCCTGCGTTCCATCTGCCTTCCGGATAATCGAAACGACTTTCGGCTACTCTATCGCAATATCTGACGTTGCTAAAATAAAGTTCAGTTGCCGTGGAGCGTCCGCTCCGACGTCGACTACAGCGCCGCGCGTCTTACTGGACGCGCAAAGGTCGCTGTAACACTTTGAATTGCTGCATGTTTTTATCCTTAGGTCGAATACCATCTAAGGATAAAAACATGCAGGAGTGGCCTTTGCGGCCTGCTGCCGGCAAATTGTCGCGCGCCGCATCTCGACGGGTGGCGTGTCGCACGCGTCGATTGACTTTGCGGCGCCCGCTTCCTAATCATCTGACGTTGGATGGTTTCCCCGGATCGTGGCGATGCGGGGGAATAATTGGGAATGTGACGGATGGACCCAAATCGGGCATCCTTATCGCAGCCGACCCCGCGACTGTAGAACGGTCAGGGTTCGCCATCGGGCTGATAGCCGGCTTCCTTTCGATTGCATGGGGCAATCGAAGGCGGTTTGGAATTCAGCCGGAAAAGCCACTGGCGTGGCTTCGTGATCAGCCGGGTTGGACGCCTCTTCTTCTACGAATCGTCCGCCTTTCACGAAACCAGAAAACGCCGGGAAGGTGAGGCGGGCCGTTCGGGCCCAAGCATCGGTCTTCGCGTGATCACGCGGGGCGCGATGTGGTGGGCTCGTGACGCCGTGAGCCAGGAGACCTGCCGTCCGACAGGGGCATTCCGCCCGAAGGGAAGCCCGCTTCCCACGCCATCACGGAGGTTGTCTTGGCTCATCGATCGTTTCCCGAACGCGCCGTCGGCGCGGTGAAATCCTGTTGCCGCTCGAATTCGCGACCAAGCGCGTGAGGCTGCAACGCACATGAGCATTTCCCATGCCGGGCCGGTTCTGGTCCTCGGCGGTGCCCGTTCCGGCAAATCCAGCTTTTCCGAAAGGCTCGTCGAAGCCTCCGGGCTCGGCATGCACTATGTCGCGACCGGCCGTGCCTGGGACGACGAGATGCGCGAGCGCATCGACCATCACCGGGCAAGGCGCGGCGAAGGCTGGACGACGCATGAAGAGCCGCTCGACCTCGTTTCGCTGCTGACGCGCATCGATGACGAGAACCGCGTGGTGCTCGTCGACTGCCTGACGCTGTGGGTCACCAACCTGATGATGGAAGGGCGCGACATGGCGGCAGAGTTCGCGGCCCTTGCCGCTTTCCTGCCGGAGGCGCGGGCGCGCCTCATCCTTGTTTCCAACGAAGTCGGCCTCGGCATCGTGCCCGAGAACCGCATGGTCCGCGATTTCCGCGACCATGCCGGCCGGCTTCACCAGATCGTTGCGGAGAAATCCGCGGAAGTTTACTTTGTCGCGGCCGGATTGCCGCTGAAAATGAAGGGTTGATCCATGACCACTGCCAGAGCCAACCAGGGCAAGATCCCGGCGACCGTCATCACCGGCTTCCTCGGTGCCGGCAAGACGACGATGATCCGCAATCTGCTGCAGAACGCCGATGGCAAGCGCATTGCGCTCATCATCAACGAGTTCGGCGATCTCGGCGTCGACGGCGACGTGCTGAAGGGCTGCGGCGCAGAAGCCTGCTCGGAAGACGATATCATTGAGCTTACCAATGGCTGCATCTGCTGCACGGTTGCCGATGATTTCATCCCGACCATGACCAAGCTGCTCGAGCGCGAAAATCGTCCTGACCATATCATCATTGAAACCTCGGGCCTCGCTTTGCCGCAGCCGCTGATCGCCGCCTTCAACTGGCCTGATATCCGCAGCGAAGTCACCGTCGATGGCGTCGTCACCGTGGTCGACAGTGCCGCCGTTGCCGCCGGCCGTTTTGCCGACGACCATGACAAGGTCGATGCGTTGCGTGTCGAGGACGACAATCTCGACCACGAAAGCCCGATCGAGGAACTGTTCGAGGACCAGTTGACCGCCGCCGACCTGATCGTGCTCAACAAGACCGATCTGATCGACGCCTCCGGCCTCAAGGCCGTGCGCGACGAGGTCGCTTCGCGCACTAACCGCAAGCCAACAATGATCGAGGCGAAGAACGGCGAAGTTGCCGCTGCCATCCTGCTCGGCCTCGGCGTCGGCACGGAAAGCGATATCGCCAACCGCAAGTCTCACCACGAGATGGAACATGAGGCCGGCGAGGAGCACTCTCATGACGAGTTCGACAGCTTCGTCGTCGAGCTCGGCGCGATTGCCGATCCGGCAGGTTTCATCGATCGCCTCAAGGGCGTGATATCAGAGCATGACGTGCTGCGCCTCAAGGGCTTTGCCGACGTGCCCGGCAAGCCGATGCGCCTGCTGATCCAGGCCGTTGGCGCCCGCATCGACCAGTATTACGACCGTGCCTGGGCGGCTGGCGAGAAGCGCGGTACGCGCCTCGTCGTCATCGGCCTGCACGACATGGACGAAGCTGCGGTGCGCGCCGCCATCACCGCACTCGCCTAACTCCTTGAAGCAACGCAATTCCAGGAAAGCCATTTCACGCTTTTCCTGGAATTGCTCGAACGGACAGAAACATGCATCTGCTTCTCGCCCAGAAAGGAACGATCGCCGACGGCAACGAGGCGATCGACCTGGGGCAAACGCCGGCCGACGTGCTTTTCCTGTCGGCCGCCGACACCGAGCTTTCGTCGATCGCGGCGGCCCATGGCCGGCGCGACGGGGAGCTGAGCCTGCGCATCGCCAGCCTGATGAACCTGATGCACCCGATGTCGGTCGACACCTATGTCGAGCGCACGGCAAGGCATGCAAAACTCATCGTGGTCAGGCCGCTCGGTGGCGCCAGCTATTTCCGTTATGTGCTGGAAGCATTGCATGCCGCCGCCGTCACCCACCGCTTCCAGATCGCGGTGCTGCCCGGCGACGACAAGCCCGATCCCGGCCTCGAGCCGTTTTCGACCGTTGAGGCCGACGACCGCCAGCGCCTCTGGGCCTATTTCACCGAGGGCGGCGCTGACAATGCCGGCCTGTTCCTCGACTACGCCGAGGCGTTGATCTCAGACGCGGAAAAGCCGCAGCCGGCAAAACCGCTGCTCAAGGCCGGCATCTGGTGGCCGGGCGCGGGCGTCATCGGCGTCAGCGAATGGAAGGCACGTGTCCAAGAGCGGATGGTCGCGGGGGAGGGATTCGAACCCCCGGCAGTCGGGATCTGCTTTTATCGCGCCCTGGTCCAGAGCGGCGAGACCCGGCCGGTCGAAGCGCTGATCGAGGCGCTTGCCGCCGAAGGCATGCGCGTGTTGCCGCTGTTTGTCTCCAGCCTCAAGGATGCCGTTTCGGTCGGCACGCTGCAATCGATTTTTTCCGAGGCGGCACCCGACGTGGTGATGAACGCCACCGGCTTTGCCGTTTCCTCGCCCGGTGCCGACAGGCAGCCGACCGTGTTGGAATCAACCGGCGCGCCGGTGCTGCAGGTGATCTTCTCCGGATCGTCGCGCGCGCAATGGCAGGCCTCGCCGCAGGGGCTGATGGCGCGCGATCTCGCCATGAACGTTGCCTTGCCGGAGGTCGATGGCCGCATTCTGGCGCGCGCCGTCTCCTTCAAGGCGGCCTCGATCTACGATCCCAAGGTCGAAGCCAACATCGTCGGGCACGAACCGCTTTCCGACCGGGTCCGCTTTGCCGCCAGGCTTGCGGTCAATTGGGCAAAACTGCGCCGCGCCCGTCCGGCCGAACGGCGGATCGCCATCATCATGGCCAATTACCCCAATCGCGATGGCCGACTCGGCAATGGCGTCGGGCTCGATACGCCGGCGGGCACGGTTGAAGTGCTGCGCGCCATGGCGAGCGAAGGTTATCCCGTCGCCGGCGTGCCTGAGGATGGCGATGCACTGATCGGCTACCTGATGGCTGGGCCGACCAACGCGGCGAGCCGCGATCGCGAGATCCGCGAAGTTCTTTCGTTCAGCGATTACAATACGTTCTTCGATTCGCTTCCGAAACAGATTCAGGATGAGGTCAGCGATCGCTGGGGTGCGCCGGAAACCGACCCGTTCTTCCTCGATGGCGCCTTCGCGCTGCCGCTTGCCCGCTTCGGCGAGATTGTCGTCGGCATCCAGCCGGCGCGCGGCTACAACATCGATCCGAAGGAAAGCTACCATTCGCCGGATCTGGTGCCGCCGCACGGATATCTCGCCTTCTACGCTTTCCTGCGCAACCAGTTCGGCGCGCAGGCCATTGTGCATATGGGCAAGCACGGCAATCTGGAATGGCTGCCCGGCAAGGCCTTAGCGCTGTCGGAGACCTGTTATCCCGAGGCGATCTTTGGGCCGCTACCGCATGTCTACCCCTTCATCGTCAACGATCCCGGCGAGGGCACGCAAGCCAAGCGCCGCACCAGCGCCGTCATCATCGACCATTTGACGCCGCCGCTGACGAGGGCGGAATCCTATGGGCCGCTGAAGGATCTCGAAGCGCTGGTCGACGAATATTACGACGCGGCCGGCGGCGATCCGCGCCGGCTCAGGCTGCTCAGCCGGCAGATCCTCGACCTCGTGCGTGACATCGGCCTCGACCACGATGCCGGTATCGACAAGGGCGACAGCGACGACAAGGCGCTGGAGAAGCTCGACGCCTATCTCTGCGACCTCAAGGAAATGCAGATCCGCGATGGCCTGCACATTTTTGGCGTTGCACCGGAGGGGCGGTTGCTGACCGACCTGACCGTGGCGCTGGCGCGGGTGCCGCGCAGCCTTGGCGAAGGCGCCGACCAGAGCCTGCAGCGGGCGATGGCCGCGGATGCCGGGCTCGGCTTCGATCCGCTCGATTGCGTGATGTCCGATCCCTGGGAAGGCGCACGGCCGGACATGCTTTCCTCCATTTCCGATGCACCGTGGCGGACGGCCGGCGATACTGTCGAGCGCATCGAGCTGCTGGCGGCGGCGTTCGTTTCTGGCGAGACGCTCGCGCCCGAGGACTGGCCTGCCACCCGCACCGTGCTTGGCGAGATCGAGGCGCGACTGAAGCCATCGATCATCAACTCCGGCGCTGCCGAGATGGCCGGCTTTCTCACCGGCCTTGATGGCCGCTTCGTGGCGCCGGGGCCTTCCGGCGCGCCGACCCGCGGCCGTCCCGACGTGCTGCCGACCGGCCGCAATTTCTACTCCGTCGACAGCCGCTCGGTGCCGACGCCGGCGGCCTTTGAACTTGGCAAGAAATCCGCCGAACTGCTGATCCGCCGCTATCTGCAGGATCACGGCGAATGGCCGTCCTCATTCGGCCTGACGGCCTGGGGCACGGCGAACATGCGCACCGGCGGTGACGACATCGCCCAGGCCCTGGCGCTGATCGGCACCAAGCCCACCTGGGACATGGTCTCGCGCCGGGTGATGGGCTATGAAATCGTGCCTCTGGCGATGCTTGGCCGCCCGCGCGTCGACGTGACGCTGCGGATATCAGGCTTCTTCCGCGATGCCTTCCCGGACCAGATCGCGCTGTTCGACAAGGCGATCCGTGCCGTCGGGGCGCTTGAGGAAGACGATGCCGACAATATGATCGCCGCGCGCATGCGCGCCGAGACGCAGCGGCTGGAGGCGTCGGGCGTCGAGCCGGCGGAAGCCGCGCGCCGCGCCTCCTACCGCGTCTTCGGTGCCAAGCCCGGAGCCTACGGCGCCGGCCTGCAGGCGCTGATCGACGAGAAGGGCTGGGACAGCAAAGCCGATCTCGCCGATGCCTATCTCACCTGGGGCGCCTATGCCTATGGCGCCGGCGAGGAGGGCAAGGCGGGACGGGAGCTCTTCGAGGAGCGGCTGCGCACGATCGAAGCGGTGGTCCAGAACCAGGACAACCGCGAACACGACCTGCTCGACAGCGACGACTACTACCAGTTCGAAGGCGGCATGAGCCTTGCCGCCGAGCACCTGAGCGGCGCCCGGCCGGCGATTTACCACAATGACCACTCCCGGCCGGAAAAGCCGGCCATCCGCTCGCTGGAGGAAGAGATCGGCCGTGTGGTGCGCGCGCGCGTCGTCAACCCCAAGTGGATCGATGGCGTCATGCGCCACGGCTACAAGGGCGCCTTCGAGATCGCCGCGACGGTCGACTACATGTTTGCCTTTGCCGCAACCACGGGTGCCGTGCGCGACCATCATTTCGAGGCTGCCTACCAGGCTTTCATCGTCGACGAGCGGGTGTCAGGCTTCCTGCGCGACAAGAACCCGGCGGCACTCGCCGAGCTCTCGGAGCGGTTGCTGGAGGCGATCGACCGTAATCTCTGGATCCCGCGCTCCAACTCGGCACGCTTTGAACTGAGCGGCCGCACAACGGCTGCGGTGCGGCTTCGCGCCGGAAACGAATAGAGCAGCTCCGGGGAAAGCTTGAAACGGTTTTCCGTCCGGAGTTGCGCAATTGCAAAGAGTGAGATCGCGGGCGGTACTACGTCCGCATCCCACGATAGATTCATATGATTGAGGAGAACGTCATGAGCGAAGAAGTGGTGAGCACGGGTGAAGGTGTCGCCGAAAAGGACGATGCCCGCCATGCGATGAAGATGGCGAAGAAGAAGACCGCACGCGAAAAGATCATGGCGACGAAGACCGACGAGAAGGGTCTGATCATTGTCAACACCGGCAAGGGCAAGGGCAAGTCGACCGCCGGCTTCGGCATGATCTTCCGCCATATCGCCCATGGCATGCCCTGCGCCGTCGTGCAGTTCATCAAGGGCGCCTGGGAAACCGGAGAGCGCGACCTGATCGAGAAGCATTTCGGCGATGTCTGCCAGTTCTATACGCTCGGCGAGGGTTTTACCTGGGAAACGCAGGACCGCGCCCGCGACGTGGCGATGGCGGAAAAGGCCTGGGAGAAGGCCAAGGAACTGATCCGCGACGAGCGCAACTCGATGGTGCTGCTCGACGAAATCAACATCGCGCTGCGCTACGACTATATCGACGTGGCCGAAGTCGTGCGCTTCCTGAAGGAAGAAAAGCCGCACATGACCCATGTGGTACTGACCGGCCGCAACGCCAAGGAAGACCTGATCGAAGCCGCCGATCTGGTGACCGAGATGGAATTGATCAAGCATCCGTTCCGCTCCGGCATCAAGGCGCAGAAGGGCGTCGAGTTCTGATGAGCCAGAGCTGGCAGTTCTGGGCTCTGCTTTCGGCTGCCTTTGCGGCGCTCACGGCAGTGTTTGCCAAGGTCGGGGTTGCCCAGATCAACTCCGACTTCGCCACGCTGATCCGCACCGTCGTCATCCTCCTCGTGTTGGCCGGCATCGTCGCGGCAACGGGGCAATGGCAGAAGCCTTCGGAAATCCCGGGGCGGACATGGCTGTTTCTGGCACTTTCCGGCCTTGCCACCGGCGCCTCCTGGCTTGCCTATTTCCGCGCCCTGAAGCTCGGCGATGCGGCGCGGGTGGCGCCGATCGACAAGCTGTCGATCGTCATGGTCGCCATCTTCGGCGTGCTGTTCCTCGGCGAAAAGCTCAACCTGATGAACTGGCTCGGTGTCGTTTTCATTGCCGCCGGCGCGCTGCTGCTGGCGGTGTTTTGAGGTCGGGTGCGGGTCCAGCCGCCGCAGGTTCCATTGGCGCGCAATCCGCGTGATTTCAGATCCACCGCCGGACGCGCTTGCAATAGGCGCCATACGCCTCGCCAAAAGCGCGGGAGAGGTACGTTTCCTCCATGCGGATCTGATAGGAGATCGATATCCAGGCTGAGAGAGTGAGCGCCACCGAGGCGACGTTCGGCACGGCCAGCACGGTGCCGGTCAGCGCCGTGACCATGCCGACATAAATCGGGTTGCGGGAAAACGCGTAGAGGCCGGAGGTGACCAGCGGCGCGTCCTGCTCCTCCGGTATGCCGATCTTCCACGAGTGGCGCATCGCCCATTGCGACAGCATCGTCAACCCGCCGCCGAGCGTCATGAGCACGAGGCCAACGGCGTGAAGGAGCGGCTTGTCGAGCATCGGGATCCGGCCGAGCGTGGCGCCGACCGCATCGGGAAAGGCGGCGATCGCCAGGAGATGAACCACCAGCGCCGCCACGATCATCCGAAAGAGCTTGCCGGCAAAACCTTCCGCGTCGTTGCCATAGGTCAGCACAACGGGCGAGCGGCCAGACTGCACGCGGCGCAGGATCGCCAGCGCCAGGGTGAACAGGCCGACGACAAGCATCAGGATGGCGGGCAGGGTGGTAAACATTGGAACCTCAAGGCGAGCGAAGGACAGCACGACGCTTCGCGGGCAGGCGGCCCCATGCGGCCCCTGACTGGCGAAGCATGAGTGGCACTCTGAAATCTCTAGCGACTAGAGGCTCAAGGTGCGGCCTTGCTCGACTTTCGTCTTGGTTACGGGAATTTCACCGGCGAGCCGACGGTGAGAGGTGACACCCGCGGGGGCCTTGGGGAGGACGTCACCGCTTCCCGCCATAGCCGCATATTGCCAAAATTCAGGGCGGCCGCAGCCGCCCTTTTTGCATTAGGCTGGATCAGCGAAAGGTCCTGCCGTTCGAGTACTTGTCGGACGATGTCGTGGTTTGGCCCGAGCGGTTTTTGCCCCATGCCAGTTCAACTTGGCCTGCAGTTTTGACAGTGGGCTTCTTCTCGGTTGGCGTCGACGGCACAGCAGCAATAGCGGAAGTCGCAAACGCGAGTGATGCCACTGCGGCGATAATAATTTTCATTGTAATCTCCTAAGTTCGAACCTCCCGCCAAGGAGTGCGGGAGACTTGGCCTTCTGTAACGGGCCTTGAGTCAATCCCTTGTGAGCTTAATCCCTCGCCGAGTGCTTGCTTCTGTTCGCAGTCGACGCTGGGCCGCTGCTCTATGGGGTCTGCTGAGGACCGGCTGGCCAATCTAGGGGCGCGCAGTCACCTGAGTGCTGCGCCCAAGTCTGCGGCCTAACCCATCCATCGTCCCGGCGAAGGGACCTCGCTCGGGGGGGCTGATGGCAGTGCCCACCCGAAACCTGTGTTGTTGTCTCCTTCCGGCTCAAGCGGCCATGGCTGGCGTCACCTTGTGGGGAATGAAGTTGGTTCTGTCCATGAGCATGTGGTGCAACACCACCGCCAGCTTGCGGGCCAGTGCGACACGCGCCTTTCTGGGACCCGCACGTCAGGCGACCGCCAACGCCCAGCTCTTCAGATCCGAGCCTTTGACCGGTCGCGTGAGGATGACGTTGGCCGCCTGCGCTCGGCAGCACAGGCAAACAGCGCGTAGGTGGGTCCCGCCTCAGAGCCCCAGCCAGATGCGCAGCGGATGTGTCGGGTCGGCCAGCAACCGGGCGGCCAGCGCGATCGAGACGACGACGAGCAGCGGCTTGATGATCTTGGCGCCTTTGGCCATGGCATAGCGCGAGCCGACCTGGGCGCCGAGGAACTGGGCGACGCCCATCATCAGGCCGATCTTCCACAGGATGGCGCCGAAGAACAGGAAGACGGCGAAGGCGCCGACATTCGAGCCGAAGTTCAGGAATTTCGTATGTGCCGTCGCCTTCAAGACGCCGAATCCGGCAAGCGTGACGAAGCCGAGCATGAAGAACGAGCCGGTGCCGGGACCGAAGACGCCGTCGTAGAAGCCGATCAGCGGCACGAGCGTCAGCGTGAACACGAACGGCGTGATGCGGCGGTGCTGGTCGACGTCGCCCATGTTCGGCTTGAGGCCGAAATAGAGCGCGATGGCAATCAGCAGGAAGGGTAGGATCGCCTTCAGAACGTCGCCGGGAACGACGGTCGCGAGCAGCGCGCCCAACACGGAGCCCGCCGCCGACATCAGCGCCATCGGCAATTGCTCTTTCAGGTTCACGTGACCGCGCCGGGCATAGGAAAGGGTTGCCGAGCCCGAGCCGAACAGCCCCTGCAGCTTGTTGGTGCCCAGCGTCTGGAGCGGCGGGATGCCGGCAATCAGCATGGCGGGAATGGTAATCATGCCGCCACCGCCGGCGATCGAATCGATGAAGCCGGCAATGAAGGCGGCAACGAACAGGAACACGAGCAGGTGGAAAGCGAGATCTTGCACGGGAGAGACTCGAGGAGGGAGGAGTATGCAGGCCTTTCTCGCCTTGTGTCAGAGGCCGCGGCGAAATGCAAAGCCTTCTGTCGTGGTGCATCTGCGATGCTCGTCGCAAGATGAGAATTCTCTCAAGAAATCAGTGCCTTATTCTGAGACTATGGGTACTCGGATGGGCGTTTGCTGTCTTCCGTCGATTGCCGGTTCTGGCGGTATGCGCGCGCCGAAGGCGAGTGGTGGGTTTCGTCAAACGCGACATGGCGATGGCGCAATCCGGTTTGACCCGTGCGGTTGCCTCCGGTAAAAATGACGGATGTGCGACGGCGTCCGCTTCTGGCGGACTGAAAGAGCGTCCGATGCGGCCGACCCAGGCAGGGGGCTGGAATCGGTGCTGTCCAGACCGACCCGGGATTTGAGCCGGGCGGCGCTTCGTGTGGATTGCCGCGAAGGGGGCCGAGGTCGACCATGAAATCATCCAGCATAGCGCGGCGACCGCCGGGACCACTCGTCCTCGGTCTTGGCTGCGAGCGCGGCACGCCGATTGATGAAGTGATTGCGCTTGCCGAAAAGGCGTTGGCGCAGGCCGGCGCTGACAAAGCCGATATCGGCTTCGTCGCCTCGCTCGACGCGAGGCGCGGCGAGCCGGCGATCCACGCTGCCGCCGAGCACTTTGCCGTGGCCGCACGCTTCTTCGATGCGGCGACGCTTGAAGCCGAAGCGCCCCGGCTGCAAAATCCCTCGGCGATTGTCTTTGCCCATACCGGCTGCCACGGTGTTGCCGAGGGCGCCGCTCTTGTCGGCGCCGGCTCGGCAAGCGTGTTGCTGGTTGCCAAGCTCACGTCTTCACATGCAACGGCAGCGATTGCCGGGCCTGCCGATCACCGTCTGGCAATCATGCCGGCAACCCTGGCGGCCGCATCATGAGCTATTTCTCGGATCGCGTTTTGGTAAAGATATGCAAGATATTTCAAATAACTATGCGGAATTCCTGTGAATCTGAATCCGCTCGGTGCCAAGGCAGTTCAGCGGTAGGCTTTAAGCGCGTGGCGGGAGAAACGGCATGAACGACACGATTTTTTCCGGCCTGCCTGCGCTTGAGCCCGGTACCGTCTGGCTCGTCGGCGCTGGCCCGGGCGACCCCGGCCTGCTGACGCTTCATGCCGCCAATGCGCTGCGGCAGGCGGATGTCATCGTTCACGACGCGCTGGTCAACGAGGACTGCCTGAAGCTCGCCCGGCCGGGCGCCGTGCTGGAGTTTGCCGGCAAGCGCGGTGGCAAGCCTTCGCCGAAACAGCGCGATATTTCTCTCCGGCTCGTCGAGCTGGCGCGCGCCGGCCAGCGCGTCCTGCGTCTCAAGGGCGGCGATCCCTTCGTCTTCGGGCGGGGTGGCGAGGAGGCGCTGACGCTGGTCGAAAACCGCATCCCGTTTCGCATCGTGCCGGGCATTACTGCCGGGATTGGTGGGCTTGCCTATGCCGGCATTCCCGTCACCCACCGCGAGGTCAACCACGCCGTCACGTTCCTGACCGGTCACGACTCCTCCGGCCTAGTGCCGGACCGCATCAATTGGCAAGGCATTGCCTCGGGCTCGCCCGTGATCGTGATGTACATGGCGATGAAACATATCGGCGCCATCGCCGCCAATCTCATTGGTGCCGGGCGCTCGCCGGAAGAGCCGGTGGCCTTCGTCTGCAATGCGGCAACGCCGGAGCAGACGGTGCTCGAAACGACGCTGGCGCGCGCCGAAGCCGATGTTATCGCTTCCGGTCTGGAGCCGCCGGCGATCGTCGTCGTCGGCGAGGTCGTGCGCCTGCGGGCGTCGCTCGACTGGATCGGGGCGCTTGATGGGCGGCAGCTTGTGGCCGATCCTCTTGCAAGCCGCGGGCTCAGGGATCCCGCATGAGCGGATTGCTGATCGCCGCGCCCTGTTCGGGCTCCGGCAAGACCACGGTGACACTCGGGCTGATGCGCGCCATGCGACGGCGCGGCATGGCGATCGCGCCGGGAAAGGCAGGTCCTGATTATATCGACCCGGCATTTCATACCGCGGCGAGCGGCGAGCCCTGCCTCAACTATGACCCTTGGGCCATGCGCCCCGCGCTTCTCGCGACAAATGCGGCCTACGCCGCCGATGGGCGCACGCTCGTCGTCGAGGCGATGATGGGCCTGCATGACGGTGCCGCCGACGGCAGCGGTGCGCCGGCCGATCTTGCCGAGGCACTCGATCTCGCCGTCATCCTGGTGGTCGATTGTGCCCGCATGTCGCATTCGGTGGCGGCACTGGTGCGCGGTTATGCCGATCACCGCAAAGATATCCGCGTTGCCGGCGTCATTCTCAACAAGGTCGGCAGCGATCGGCATGAGATGATGCTGCGCGATGCGCTGACGCGCGTGGCCATGCCTGTCTTCGGCGTGCTGCGGCAGGATGGTGCCCTGAAGCTGCCCGAGCGGCACCTCGGCCTGGTGCAGGCAGGAGAACACGGCACGCTTGAAACTTTCATCGACTATGCGGCGGACCGGGTCGAGGCGACCTGCGATCTCGACGCGATCCGCGCTGCGTCAGCACTTTCACCGGAAGAGCGGGTGATGGCCGAGGTCACCCGGTTCAAACCGCTCGGCCAGCATATCGCCGTGGCACGGGATGTGGCCTTCGCCTTCTGCTACGAACACCTGCTCTTCGGCTGGCGCCGCGCCGGGGCGGAAATCTCCTTCTTTTCGCCACTTGCCGACGAAGGCCCGGACGTGGCGGCCGATGCGGTCTATCTGCCGGGCGGCTATCCCGAGCTTCATGCTGGACGCCTGCAGGCGGCGGCAGCCTTCCGATCCGGTATCGGGACGGCGGCCAGGCGTGGCGCGCGGATCTTCGGCGAGTGCGGCGGCTACATGGTGCTGGGCGAGGGGCTTGTCGCGGCCGACGGTGCGCGCTACGAAATGCTCGGCCTGCTGCCGCTCACCACAAGTTTTGCCGAGCGCAGGCGGCACCTCGGCTACCGCCGCGTCGTGCCCCTCGACAACACATTCTTCGATGGACCCATGACGGCGCACGAATTCCACTATGCGACCATCGTCTCGGAAGGGGCAGCCGATCGGCTGTTTTCCGTCAGCGATGCCGCCAGCGTAGATCTGGGGCAGGCGGGTTTGAAGCGCGATAATGTCGCCGGCTCGTTCATGCATCTCATCGATATTGCGGGCAGGCCATGAGCGCGCCGATCGTGCATGGCGGCGGCGTCACCGAAGCCGCTGCCCGTTTCGGCGGCCGCTTCGAGGACTGGCTTGACCTGTCGACCGGCATCAATCCGCGCCCGGTCGAATTGCCGCCGGTGCCGCAGCAGGCCTGGCACCGGCTGCCCGACAAACTGACGATCGATGGCGCGCGCGCTGCCGCCGCCAGCTACTACCGAACCGATGGTATCCAGCCCTTGCCGGTTCCCGGCACCCAGTCGGTGATCCAGCTGTTGCCGCGGCTGGTTCCTACCGGTCGCCGCGTCGCGGTCTTCGGCCCGACCTATGGCGAATACGCACGCGTGCTGGCCGCGGCAGGCTTTGCCGTCGATCGGGTGGAGCGTGCCGAGGATCTTGGCGTCGACCACGGCCTTGCAGTTGTGGTCAACCCCAACAACCCGACCGGCCGCGCCTTCCAGCCGGCAGGAATCCTGGCGATGGCGGCGACGATGGCGGCGAATGGCGGCGTGCTGGTCGTCGACGAGGCCTTCGGCGATCTGGAGCCGGACTTCAGTGTCGCCGGCCAAGTCGGCGCCCACGACAATCTCATCGTCTTCCGCTCCTTCGGGAAATTCTTCGGTCTGGCTGGCCTGCGCCTGGGCTTCGTCGTGGCAGCCGATACCGTGCTCGATGCATTTCGTGAGTGGCTCGGCCCCTGGGCAGTGTCCGGGCCGGCGCTGGTTATCTCCAAGGCATTGATGTCCGGCGATACGCAAGCGATCGCCGCGGGCATTCTTGAGCGTCGCGCTGGGCTCGATGCGGTTCTTGATGAGGCCGGTCTCAAGCGCATCGGTGGAACCGGGCTGTTCGTGCTGGTGGAACATGCCGATGCCCATGCCTTGCACCGTCATCTCTGCGAGGCGCAGATCCTGACGCGCAAATTCGACTACGATTCTCGCTGGCTCAGGATCGGGCTTGCGCCCGATGCGGAAGGTGACCGGCGACTGGCGGACGCCCTGCGCCGTGGGGACGCGTTGCGCCCTGGGGACGCGTTGCGCCCTGGGGACGCGTTGCGCCCTGGGGACGCGTTGCGCCCAGGGGAGTGCTGAGTGTCGAGCGAGATTCTTCTCATCCTTGTGGCTGCCCTGCTGCTTGATCGTGTCGTCGGTGATCCGGACTGGCTCTGGTCACGCCTGCCGCATCCCGTGGTGTTTTTCGGCAAGGCGATCGCGGTTTTTGATGGGGCGCTGAACAGGCATGAGAGCCTCGGTGCCGGCGCCCTGAAAATACGCGGTATCCTGACGATCGGCGTGCTGCTGCTTGCCAGCGTGCTTGCCGGCAGCATCCTGCACCGCTTGTTCTCGGTGATGGCCCCCATCGGCTACCTGCTCGAGGCTGTCGTCGTTGCGGTGTTCCTGGCGCAGAAGAGCCTTGGCGATCATGTCCGGCGCGTTGCCGAAGGCTTGCGGTTGGGGGGGCTGGAAGGCGGCCGAAACGCCGTGTCGATGATCGTCGGGCGCGACCCGAAGACGCTCGATGCGCCCGCCGTCTGCCGCGCCGCGATCGAAAGCCTTGCCGAGAACTTTTCCGATGGGGTGGTGGCGCCTGCCTTCTGGTATGCGGTTGCCGGTCTTCCCGGGCTGCTCGCCTACAAGATGCTGAACACCGCCGATTCGATGATCGGCCACAAATCGCCGAAATACCTCAATTTCGGCTGGGCCTCCGCCCGGCTCGACGATGTCGCCAACCTGCCGGCAGCGAGACTATCCGTCCTGTTGATCGCTGCCGGCGCCTGGCTGCATCGTGGGCGCCCCGCGGCGGCCGATGCGATCGGAGTGGCGTTTCGCGATCACGGCCTGCACCGCTCCCCCAACTCAGGTTGGCCGGAAGCGGCGATGGCCGGCGCGCTGGACCTGCAGCTAGCGGGTCCGCGCGTCTATGGCGGGGTCATGGTCAGCGAACCGATGATCAATGGGCCTGGCCGCGCCGTTGCCGAAAGCGAAGACATCGACGCCGGTATCGCTGTATTCTATGGTGCTTGTTCGGCAATGACCTTGGCTGTTCTTCTGATCGCCATGATTTGATCGGTTTCTACCGCGTATCCACGGCAAGTTGATCTTGGCATTAAGACTTTTCTTTCCATATGTATTAAACTTGCAACATTACGGGCCGGTTATTCTCTGCGGACGTTTGGTTCCACTGATTGCGGCCTTGCGGGTCAAATATGACGCGCAAAGGATGCTGCAACGCGCCTGAAGCCTGCTGCGGGATTTTCTCCGCTGATCGGAGGCATGCAGTCGAGGTTTCACACGCGGGGAGTGAAGCATGCGACACACATCCCTGATTGTGGTGATTGCCGTTCTGATGCAGTTTTCCGTTCAGCCGCTGAACGCCGCCAATCTCGTTGCCAAGATCAGCCTCTCCTCCCAGACGATGGTGGTAAAGCAGAACGGCGTCGTGATGTATCGCTGGAAGGTTTCCACCGCGCGCAAGGGCTATGTCACGCCGAAGGGGAGCTGGAAGGCCAAGTGGCTTTCGCGCAATCATCGCTCGAAAAAATATGATGATGCGCCAATGCCTTACGCCGTGTTCTTCAACGGTGGCTATGCTGTTCACGCGACCTATGATGTCAAGCGCCTGGGCCGCCCTGCCTCACACGGATGCGTGCGGTTGCATCCCAACAATGCCGCGGAGTTCTTCGCGCTTGCCCGTGAACACGGGCTGAAAAACACGCGCATCGTCATCACGCGTTAAAAGCATTTCCAGGAAAAGTGCGGAGCGGTTTTCCGTCGGAGAATGCATAAAACAAAGAGATAGAGCATTTCCCGGAGAAGTGCGCAGCGGTTTTCCGCGACTTCTTTAAAGCGGAAACGCGCTGAACCTTGGACGGCGGACTCAGTCGATGCCGGCCACCTGCATCAACCGGTCCATGCTTGGCACGGTGACGTGACGGCTGTTTTCGATGTGGATGACATTGTCCTTGCGCAGCTTGGTCACCTGCCGGCTGACGGTCTCGATCGTCAGGCCGAGATAGTCGGCGATATCGGCGCGCGACAGTGGCAGATCGAATGCTGTTGCCGTGCCGTTTTCCGGATCGATGTGAGTGGCGATGATATAGAGAAAGCTCGCCACCTTTTCCTGCGCGGTCTTGCGGCCGAGCGTCAGCATCCAGTCGCGCGCTTCGTCCAGTTCCTTCAGCGCCTGTTCGTGCAGGCGGTGTTCAAGGCCCGGCGCATCGGCAACGAGCCGCTCGATGACATTGCGCGGGAACGAACAGATGTCGGTGTCGATCGCCGCTTCGGCGGTCAGCGCGCTTTCACGCGTGAACGGCCGGCCCATGAAATCGGGAGCGAACTGCAGGCCGACGATCTGCTGGCGTCCGTCGGAGAGAACCTTGCTCAGCTTGACGACGCCGCTGATGATGTTGGCGTAGCTGTCAGTCATTTCGCCCTGGCCGACGACCTCGCGACCGGGTTCGACACGCCTGCGGGTCGAATGCCGGCTGAGGTCGAGAAGCTGGTCAGCAGTCAGCGTGCCGCAGACGCCGCCGTGGCGCGCCTCGCAGGCAGCACAGACGGCTGGAATGTCCGAATTGTGGATATCCTTGCGGCGATGTTCGGTCACGATCTGCAAATCTTTCTTCCCTGCATCGGGTTTGTTCGAGGGACCAAAGAGGATGCGGGCGGTTAAATCAAGAGTTGACAGGTGCTAATTCCGGAAGCGCGAAACAATGTCTCATGTTGAATTGAGCATTGTCAATTTTAACGTGTTAATTCGACGGCTTGATCAAAATCAACGGCGTGCTTTCCCATCCGTCCTATGCGTTTGCCATCTTGACGGAGAGACCGATGGACGACGCTCTGATCCTGAAATATGCGAGCCCCGTGCCGCGCTATACCAGTTACCCCACCGCGCCGCATTTTTCGGAGGCGGTCGGTCAGGCTGAGTACCAGTCCTGGCTAGAGGCCATCGGGCCGGGTGAGGCGCTGTCGCTTTACGCCCATGTGCCCTATTGCGACCGGCTGTGCTGGTTCTGTGCCTGTCACACCAAGCAGACGTTACGCTACGAGCCGGTGGCGAGCTACCTGAACGGACTGCACCGCGAAATCGCCACGATCGGCGGGCGGGTGAACCGCCAAGCGAAGGTCACGGCGCTGCATCTGGGCGGCGGATCGCCGACACTGGTCAGGCCGGACGATCTGATCGCGCTCAAGCGCGCCTTCAGCAGTCACTTCGAATTTTCCAGCGATTGCGAAATCAGCATCGAGATGGACCCGAACGACCTCGACGCGGCGCGCCACGACGCGCTGGCAGCGATCGGCATGACGCGGGCGAGCTTCGGCGTCCAGGATTTCGACCCCGTGGTACAGAAGGCGATCAACCGCATCCAGACCTATGAGCAGACGCGTGATGCGATCGAGGCTTCGCGAGCCCGCGGCGTGGGTTCGGTCAATTGCGACGTGCTTTACGGCTTGCCCTACCAGAGCCTGTCGTCGCTGGAGGCAACGATCGACGCCGTCGTGTCGCTGGCGCCGGATCGCGTCGCGCTCTTCGGCTATGCCCATGTGCCGTGGATGAAGAAGCACCAGTCGATGATATCAGACGAGAGCCTGCCAGGTATCGTCGAACGTTTTGCCCAGATGAGCCGGGCGGCCGACATGCTTGTTGCCGCCGGCTACGAGGCGATCGGCATCGACCATTTCGCCAGGCCCGGCGACAGTCTGGCCGTTGCCAACCGGGAAGGGCGCCTGCGCCGGAATTTCCAGGGCTATACATGTGACAGCGCCGAAACCCTGATCGGTCTTGGCGCCTCGGCGATCGGCCAGTTCCGTCAAGGTTATGTGCAGAATATGCCGGCAACCGGCGAATATCTGCGCCAGGTGGAGAACGCAGGCCTGGCCGCGGTGCGCGGCTACATGCTGACGCCTGATGATCGCCTGCGGGCGCGGGTGATCGCATCCATCATGTGCGATTTCGCCTTCTCGTTCTCGCGAATCAAGGCGGAGTTTCCTGAACTCGCCGGAGCGGTCGTCGAGGAGGCAAAGCTCTGGCGCGCAAGGGATGTGGACGGGCTGACGACGATCGAGGACGGCGTCTTCAGCCTTACCGAACGCGGCCGGCCGTTTGCCCGGTCGGTGGCGGCCATTTTCGACACTCATCTTCAGTCAGGACGGGGGCGCCATTCGGTCGCCGTTTAGCAACACCGCATTTCAAATCGCAGAGGTTGCCATCAAGGCCATTGGCTTTTGCGGCGCATTTACCTATAGGATCGCCGAGACTCGGAATAAAATAATAAAGAGGTATGCGCGTGACTGCTACATTCGACAAGGTTGCCGACATCATCGCTGAAACGAGCGAGATCGATCGCGAGACGATTACGCCGGAAAGCCACACGATCGACGATCTCGGCATCGACAGCCTGGACTTCCTGGACATCGTCTTTGCGATCGACAAGGATTTCGGTATCAAGATTCCGCTGGAACAGTGGACGCAGGAAGTCAACGAAGGCAAGGTTTCGACCGAAGAATACTTCGTGCTCAAGAACCTCTGCGCCAAGATCGACGAGCTGCGGGCTGCCAAGGCCTGATCGGGCCAAGGTTCAAGCCTTTCCACTCGATTTCCAATGCCGCCGGTCGCGCCTCGCGCTTGACAGGCGGCATTGGCGTTTTTACTTGAGCCCGAAACCAAACGGGGTGAGCCTCCATGCTCCTTGAATACTTCCAGATGATCGATCGTGTCGAAACGGTCGATCTGTCGGCTGGCCGGCTGACGGCGCGATCCGTCGTTCCCGAAAAGAGCCCGGTATTCGAGGGCCACTTTCCAGGCTATCCGCTGGTGCCGGGTGTGCTTCTGATCGAGACGATGGCGCAGGCTTCGGGATTTCTGGTGCTGGCCGCGACCAATTTCGCGGCAATGCCGTTTCTGATGTCGGTCGATGGCGCCAAGATGCGGGCCTTCGTCGAGCCGTCGGCAGAACTCGATATCGAAGCCTTCCTCGAGCACGATGGCTCCGGTTTCGCCGTCACCAAGGCGAAGATCACGTCTGCGGGCAAGAAGGTCTGTGACGCACAATTGAAACTCAGAACGATGCCGTTCGATCAGGTGCCGCTCGGCGATATCGTGCGCAGGCGCGCCGACGAGGTGGGCCTGATGACGGCACTTGCGGCGGATGCCGCTTCGGAGAAGTGAAGATGAGCAAATCCGCAAACGACGTGGTGATCACCGGCGTCGGTATCGTCACAAGCCAGGGTGTCGGCGTCGAGCCGCATGTGGCGTTTCTGAACGCGGCCGAGGCGCCGGAGCCACGCGTCGAGGCCGAAAAGTTCAAGCCCTATCCGGTGCATCCGCTGCCGCAGATCGACTGGTCGCAGCAGATCGCCAAGCGTGGCGACCAGCGCCAGATGGAAAACTGGCAGCGCCTCGGCGTGTTTGCAGCAGGCCTGGCGCTCGACGACGCCGGCCTCAAGGACAATCTCGACGCCTGCGGCAGCATGGACATGATCGTGGCCGCCGGCGGCGGCGAGCGCGACATCAATGTCGATTCGCTGATCGTCGGCGAGGCGCTGAAGCGCAACGACCGCGAGCAGCTGCTGAACGAGAAGCTGACGACCGAACTGCGCCCGACGCTGTTCCTCGCCCAGCTCTCCAACCTTCTCGCCGGTAACATCTCGATCGTGCACAAGGTGACGGGATCGTCGCGCACCTTCATGGGCGAAGAGGCGGCCGGCATTTCGGCGATCGAAACGGCGTTCTTCCGCATCAAGGCGGGACAGTCGACACATACGCTGGCGGGCGGCGCATTTTCGGCCGAACGTCTCGACATCATGCTGATGACGGAGGCCATCCAGGCGCAGACGGTCGGCGACTGGCAGCCGATCTGGTCGCGCAAGCGCCAGGATGGCGGCGGAATGATCCTCGGTTCCGTCGGCGCCTTCCTGATGCTGGAATCGCGCGAATATGCCGAAGCCCGAGGCGCCCGCATCTATGCCACGATCGACGCGATCGGCAGCGACCGTGGCAGCCGCAGCGACGGCAAGCTGGAGGCGCGCCTTGCCGATCTGGCAAAACCGGCCGAAACGCTCGATCCGGCGCAGACAGTGGTCTTCTCCGGCACCTCGGGCCTGCATGATCTCGTTGCCCACGAAAAGACCTTTCTGGAAGCAAAGCTCGCCGGCGCGCCGGTGCGCGCCTATGGCGGGCTTGTCGGCCACAGCATCGAAGCGCAGTTTCCGGCGGGCCTCGCGCTTGCCGCACTGGCGCTCGGCCACGGCGCCAAGGTTCCGGCTTTCGACGCAAGCTTCGAAAAACCGATGACGGCGGGCGCCAGAACGGCGGTCGTGACGACCATTGGTCATTCACGCGGCGAAGGCGTCGCGGTCCTTTCGGCCGAATAAGAGGAACGATTGATGAGCAACGCTTACAAGGATCATCTCGGTCGTCCGATCGTCGCCGTCACCGGCATGGGCGTCATCACCTCGCTCGGCCAGGGTCTCGAAGACAACTGGGCGGCGCTGACCGGCGGCGTCTCCGGCATCCGCAAGATCACCCGTTTCCCGACGGAAGGCCTGAACACGCGCATTTCGGGCATGGTCGATTTCATCGAGGTCCCGGCGGCCAATTCGGTCGAGCGCTCCTACGCCATGGCGCGCGAAACGACGCTTGAGGCGTTGGCGCAGGCCGGTCTTTCCGGCGATTTCAACGGCCCGCTGTTTCTCGCCGCTCCGCCGATCGAGCCGGAATGGAGCGCGCGCTTTGAACTGGCCGACCGCTCGCCACCGTCGACCCAGCCGGGCGACGCCTACAATCGCTTCCTTGCCGCGATGCGCGAGAAGGCCGATCCGGTGTTTCACGAGGCCGTGCTTTTCGGCGCGATCTCCGAACGCCTGGCCGATCGCTTCGGCACCCGCGGCCTGCCGGTGACGCTGTCGACGGCCTGCGCCTCGGGCGCAACTGCAATCCAGCTCGGCGTCGAGGCCATTCGCCAGGGCCGCACCGATCGCGCGCTGACAGTCGCGACCGACGGTTCGGTCAGTGCCGAGGCGCTGATCCGCTTTGCGCTGCTCTCGGCGCTGTCGACCCAGAACGACCCGCCGGAAAAGGCCTCCAAGCCCTTCACCAAGGACCGTGACGGCTTCGTCATCGCCGAAGGCGCGGCAACCCTGGTGCTGGAATCGCTGGAAGCAGCGGTCGCTCGTGGCGCCCGTGTCTACGGCATCCTGAAGGGGTGCGGCGAGAAGGCCGATCTCTTCCACCGCACGCGCTCGTCGCCCGATGGCGGCCCGGCGATCGCGACGATCCGCGCGGCCCTTGCCGACGCCGGCATCGACGAAGGTGGCATCGGCTACATCAACGCCCATGGCACTTCGACGCCGGAAAACGACAAGATGGAATATCTGTCGATGTCGGCCGTCTTCGGCGAACATCTGCCGTCGATCCCGGTTTCGTCGAACAAGTCGATGATCGGCCACACGCTGACGGCTGCAGGCGCAGTCGAGGCAGTGTTCTCGATCCAGACGATGCTGACCGGCACCTTGCCGCCGACGATCAACTACCAGAATCCCGACCCGGCCATCGTGCTCGACGTCGTGCCGAACGTGAAGCGCAGCCAGCAGGTCTCTGCCGTGCTGTCGAACTCCTTCGGCTTCGGCGGACAGAACGCCAGCCTTGTCATGACCGCCGAGCCGGCCTAAGTCGGCGGTCACAGCGCCGCGCGTCGAACATGACGCGCAAGCGACGCTGTAACGCTTTAAGCCTGCTGCACGCTTCCTTGAACCGGATCCGATCTAAGGAAGCACGCCGCAGAAACTTCAGACGAAATGATGCCGCTCAAGGCAGAGGAAAGATCATGCGCGCCCTGCAACTGCTCGATGACCGCAAGCTCGAAATCACCGACGTTCCCGAGCCGGAAGCGCCAGGCCCGGGCGAAGTGACGCTCCGGGTCAAGGCCGTCGCACTCAACCACATCGACGTGTGGGGCTGGCGCGGCATGGCCTTTGCCAAGCGCAAGATGCCGCTCGTCATCGGCGCCGAGGCGGCCGGTGTGGTCGAAAGCATCGGCCCGGGCGTTTCAAGCGTGCTTCCGGGGCAGCTCGTTTCGATCTATGGCGCGCGCACCTGCGGCCTCTGCCGCCCGTGCCGCGAAGGTCGCGACAATCTCTGCGAACATGTGGGCGGCGTGCATGGCTTCCACCTCGACGGCTTCGCGCAGGAGAAGATCAATCTTCCCGCACGCCTGCTGGTGCCGGCACCTCCGGGCATCGATGCCGTGGCCGCAGCGCTTGCACCGGTCACCTTCGGCACGGTCGAGCACATGCTGTTCGACAACGCCAAGCTTGAGCCAGGCGAAACCATTCTCGTCCATGCCGGCGGCTCCGGCATCGGCTCGGCGGCAATCCAGCTTGCCAAGAAGATCGGCTGCACGGTTATCACTACCGTCGGATCCGACGACAAGATCGAGAAGGCCAAGGCGCTCGGCGCCGATCACGTCATCAACTACCGCACCGACCGCTTCGAAGGTGTCGTGCGCAAGCTCACCAAGAAGAAGGGCGTCGACGTCGTGTTCGAACACGTCGGCAAGGACACCTGGGCCGGCTCAATGCTCTGCATGAAGCGGGGAGGCCGCCTGGTCACCTGCGGCTCGACCTCCGGTGTGTCGACCGACATGAACCTGATGATGCTGTTCCAGCAGCAGCTGAAGCTGCTCGGCTCCTTCGGCTGCCGCATGGAAAACATGGCCAACGCCATGCAGAAGATGGCGCGCGGCCTGGTGCATCCGGTCATCGATACGCAGGTCGGTTTCGACGAGATCGACCGGGCACTGGAGCGGATGGAATCGCGCCAGATCTTCGGCAAGATCATCCTGAAGATGGATTGATCCACGTGCGCATGCTGATCACACGGCTGGTTCTGACGGCGGATCATTTCCGGCAGTGGCTGATTGCGCAACTCGTCTTTCTGCTTCTGACGATCCTGAAGCTGTTTCCGGCTGACGGCGCGATCCGCTTCATGGATCGCGCCGCACGCTTCATCGGCCCGAAGACCAGCCGGCACAAGCTGACGCTGACCAATCTGCGCAACGCCTTTCCCGAGAAGCGGGAGGCCGAGATCGAAGCGATCGCCATGGAGAGCTGGGGCAATATGGGCCGCATGGCGGCGGAATATGTCTTCCTCGACCGGCTGTTCGATTTCGATCCCGAGGCGACCAAGCCCGGCCGCGTCGAAGTCTCCGGCGTTCCGCTCTTTCTCGAGCTGCGCGACAACCCGCGACCCTTTATCGTCTTTACCGCCCACAGCGGCAATTTCGAGATGCTGCCGGTCGCTGGCTCCGCCTTCGGGCTGGAGGTGACGGTGCTCTTCCGTCCGCCGAACAACCCTTACGTCGCCGAGAAGGTCTTCGAGTTCCGCAAGGAGCGCATGGGCAATCTCGTGCCGTCGCATGCGGGTTCGTCCTTCGCACTCGCCCGCCAGCTAGAGCGCGGCAACGGCGTCGGCGTTCTGGTCGACCAGAAATTCCGCAAGGGCCTGAAGACCAAATTCTTCGGCCAGGACGTGCAGACCAACCCGCTGCTCGCCAAGCTCGTGCGGCAGTTCAATTGCGAGGTCTATCCCGCCCGCTGCATCCGGCTGCCCGGCAACCGTTTTCGGCTGGAGCTGGAGCCGGCGATCGACATTCCGCGCAAGCCCGATGGCGCTGTCGACGTCAACGCCACGGCACAGGTTCTCAACGACAAGGTGGAGAGCTGGGTGAGGGAGTATCCCGGGCAATGGTTGTGGTACCACGACCGCTGGCACATCAAGCGCTACCTGTAAGACTGATTCTCTTCGAACCGCAAAAGGCGTTGCCGCCGCAGGCATTAACGCCCTTTTTGTCTATGCCTAAGGCATTTGCTGGAGAAAATCGCCGTCTTTGCGCCGTTGAAGTCGTTTCGAAACCGCAAGCTTCCCTTTCTGATGTTGAACGGGGCGGTAATGAGTGTAAACTCACCGTTGTATTGCGAGGGGCAGACTGCAAGCGCTTTGGGTGGCCAAGTCTTTGTGGTTTTCGCTGAGGATGTGGGGGAAACGTCAACGCCTGCATGTTTCCTTAAATCCTATTCGATTTAGGAATAAAAACATGCAGTAATTCGAAGTGCTACAGCGACCTTTGCGCGTCTAATAAGACGCGCGGCGCTGTAGATCAGCATCTACATCATCAAAGCCTGTCATATAAGTGCATCGGCGCGGCCTCGGCCGTGGGGGATTGGGGTTTCGAATTGAACGCACTGATTGAGCTGTTCTGGTTCAAGTATTCACAACTGCAGTATGCAGTACGTACAGCAGACGAACATCTGATCGGACTTCTGGATCGCGAGCTCGATCCCATCTTGAAGTCGGTCTATGATGAGAAGGCCGTGAGCGTCGAAGATGCCCGCCTTCAGTTCCAGTTTCTGATCGATATTCTGCGCGTCGAGGCCGACGATATTTCCTGCGTGCTGCGCCATTCGCAGCTTTTGCAGTCGCTGATCAATCGCTATTTCGCAGCCACGGGCGCGGTCAACGCTGCCGACTTGCGACTGGAGCGCACGCCGGCTGCACCACACAAGGGGCGGGCGGACGAGGGGCTTCTCAACGAGGCGATTCTCGACAGCTTCCCTGACCGCATCGCCGTGATCACGCCGGATTATCGGTATCTCTATACCAATCCGCTCAACGCGAACCATCTCGAAAGCCGCCCGATGGATCTCATCGGTCGGCATATCGTCGAATTCATTGGCATCCAGCGCTTCGAGCTGCGCGTGAAGAGCTATCTCGATCGCTGTTTTGCGGGCGAGGTGGTCGACTATACCTTCGCCAAGACCGTCGACGCGCGAACCGTCGTGGTGCGCTGCCGGCTGACGCCGTGCATGTCGAGCAACGGCAAGCTCATCGGTGCGATCCTGGTGATCCAGGAGCATGCGGACCGACGCCGCGCCATCGCCGCCTGATCCCTGTCGCCTAGAGCGCCGCGCGTCTTATTGGACGCACAAAGGTCGCTGTAGCACTTTGAATTGCTGCATGTTTCCTTAAATCGAATAGGATTTAAGAAAACATGCAGTTGAGCCGGATACAGAAACGGCGGCCCTTTCGAGCCGCCGTTCGTTCAATTGATGTCCGGGTCGACTGGAAGCAGCGTGCGAAGACATTCCTGCTCGAAGCCGATGTGCCTTCGCAGATTGGTGAAGAAGCCGCGCAGCATGTAGCCGGCTGTCTCCGCATTGACGCTCTCGTCGGCAGCGCCGAGCTTCACCAGCATCTCCGTGAGCTCTTCGGCAAAGCACTCATCTTCGCAATGTTCGTATTTGAGCCGCGCGAGCGTTGCCGCGATCGACGGGTCGTCGCCGAAATTCTGCTCGACCCAGCGAAACACCGCGCTCTCTTCGCCCGAATGCAGTTCGCGTATGAGCGGCTCCAGCATCTTGGCGGCATAGGCGCATTTCTGCCGGTCGATTTCAGCCGGCAGGCTGTCGGCGATTTCCTCCAGGCTGTTGCAGAGCGCAAGCTGTTCCTGATGCGCACGTGCCAGCCAGGCCCGCGGTTCGCCCATCGGGGCAGGGCGCGCTCGCAAACCCGTCCACACCCGGATCATTCCACTATCATTCGTTCTCTTCATGCTGTTCTGACGCCAGCTCCTATGGCGCTCCCTCATTGTTTCCTGAGGGTGAAGCAAGTGGA
This sequence comes from Ensifer sp. NM-2, assembly GCF_003024455.1. Classification (NCBI taxonomy): domain Bacteria; kingdom Pseudomonadati; phylum Pseudomonadota; class Alphaproteobacteria; order Hyphomicrobiales; family Rhizobiaceae; genus Ensifer; species Ensifer sp. NM-2. The sequence goes on along the minus strand of NZ_PVZR01000009.1, from coordinate 196,578 downwards.
GGCCCCCGGCCTTGATCTGAATCAAGGTGAGGGTGCCCCGATTCTGACACTTTCCGGCAAGCTGCGCTGGGCATGCCGCCTTTAGGCGTGTGCACGCGTCTGCATCTGGATAAAGTTGGGGACCCAACCATGAAATACACTTTCGAGACGATCCTGCTCGGGGTCGGTGCTTTCCTGGCGCTTCTAGGCGCCGGATTCGCACAGGACCGGCAGTTCGAAGCCCATATGTGGGTGCTGTTCTTCGTGCTGCTCGGCGGCACGATCGTTATGATGCGGCGCCTCGACTTCAGCACGGCGTCAGCAGGCAAGGCGGCCGCACCGCAGTCGGAATATTTCGACGAAGTCGTGAAGTATGGCGTCATCGCCACCGTCTTCTGGGGTGTCGTCGGCTTCCTCGTGGGCGTCGTGGTTGCGCTCCAACTGGGCTTTCCGGATCTCAACATCGAGCCGTGGTTCAACTTCGGTCGCATGCGGCCGCTGCACACCTCGGCGGTGATCTTCGCCTTCGGCGGCAACGCGCTGATCGCGACCTCGTTCTACATCGTCCAGCGCACCAGCCGTGCGCGCCTGTTCGGCGGCAATCTCGCCTGGTTCGTGTTCTGGGGCTACCAGCTCTTCATCGTCCTGGCCGCCACCGGCTATCTGCTGGGGATCACCCAGTCGAAGGAATATGCGGAGCCGGAATGGTATGTCGACCTGTGGCTGACGATCGTCTGGGTCGCCTATCTCGCCGTGTTCCTCGGCACGCTGCTGGTGCGCAAGGAGCCGCATATCTATGTGGCGAACTGGTTCTATCTCGCCTTCATCGTCACCATCGCGATGCTGCACATCGTCAACAACCTGGCGGTTCCGGTGTCGTTCCTGGGCTCCAAGAGCTATTCGGCCTTTGCCGGCGTGCAGGACGCGCTGACGCAATGGTGGTACGGCCACAACGCCGTCGGCTTCTTCCTGACGGCCGGCTTCCTCGGCATGATGTATTACTTCATTCCGAAACAGGCCAACCGCCCCGTCTATTCCTACCGCCTGTCGATCATTCACTTCTGGTCGCTGATCTTCATGTACATCTGGGCCGGTCCGCACCACCTGCACTATACGGCTCTGCCGGACTGGGCGCAGACGCTCGGCATGGTCTTCTCCATCATGCTGTGGATGCCGTCCTGGGGCGGCATGATCAACGGCCTGATGACGCTCTCGGGCGCCTGGGACAAGATCCGCACCGACCCGATCATCCGCATGATGGTCATGGCCGTCGCCTTCTACGGCATGGCGACCTTCGAGGGTCCGATGATGTCGATCAAGACGGTCAACTCGCTCAGTCACTATACCGACTGGACGATCGGCCACGTGCATTCGGGTGCGCTCGGCTGGAACGGACTGATCACCTTCGGCGCCATCTACTACCTCACGCCGAAGCTGTGGAACCGCGAGCGGCTCTATAGCGTGCGCATGGTCAACTGGCACTTCTGGCTCGCCACGCTCGGCATCGTCGTCTACGCCGCTGTCATGTGGGTTGCCGGTATCCAGCAGGGCCTGATGTGGCGCGAATACGACGACCAGGGTTTCCTCGTCTATTCCTTCGCGGAATCGGTCGCGGCCATGCTGCCCTACTACGTGCTGCGTGCGCTGGGCGGTGCCCTGTTCCTCGCCGGCGCTCTGCTCATGGCCTTCAACGTAACAATGACCATCCTCGGCCGCGTGCGTGACGAAGCCCCGATCTTCGGTTCGACGCCCGTGCTCAAGGCTGCGGAATAGGAGGGCAGTACCCATGTCCATTCTCGACAAACACGCCACCCTGGAACGCAACGCAACGCTGCTGCTCGTCGGCTCGCTTCTCGTCGTCTCGATCGGCGGCATCGTTGAAATCGCGCCGCTGTTCTATCTCGAAAACACCATCGAGAAGGTCGAAGGCATGCGGCCCTATTCGCCGCTGGAACTCGCGGGCCGCGACATCTACGTTCGCGAAGGCTGCTACGTCTGTCACAGCCAGATGATCCGGCCGTTCCGCGACGAGGTGGAGCGCTACGGGCACTACTCGCTGGCGGCAGAATCCATGTACGACCATCCGTTCCAGTGGGGATCGAAGCGCACCGGGCCGGATCTCGCCCGCGTCGGCGACCGCTATTCGAACGAGTGGCACGTGCAGCATATGACCGAGCCGCGCTCGGTGGTGCCGGAATCGGTGATGCCGAGCTATGCGTTCCTGAAGTCGACGCCGCTCGACGTGAGGAACGTCGCCGGACAGCTGAAGGCCAACAGGGCCGTCGGCGTGCCCTATTCGGACGAGATGATCGAGAACGCCGCCGCCGACATCAAGGCGCAGGCCGACCCGAATGCGGACACGTCGGGTGTCGAGGCGCGCTATCCCAAGGCCAAGCTCGGCGATTTCGACGGCGATCCGCAGAAGCTGACGGAGATGGACGCGCTCGTCGCCTATCTCCAGATGCTCGGCACGCTGGTCGACTTCTCCACCTACGACGACACCACGGGCTATCGCTAAGGGAGGGCACGGACATGGAAACCTACACGGCCATGCGCCAGTTCGCCGACAGCTGGGCGCTGCTTGCCATGACGCTCTTCTTCCTCGGCGTCGTCGCCTTCATCTTTAGGCCCGGCGCCAAGAAGGCCGCCGATCGGGCCGCAGCCATCCCCTTCGATCACGATGTGATCGAGACTCAGAAATCAGAGCGGAATGCGGGCGGAAAACCGCAAAACACTTTTCCTCATTCCGCTCGTAAGGAGGATTGATCCATGTCGGACAAACATGTCGACGAGATCAGCGGCGTCGAGACAACCGGCCACGAATGGGACGGGATCCGCGAGCTCAACAACCCGATGCCGCGCTGGTGGGTCTATACCTTCTACGCCACCATCGTCTGGGCGATCGGTTACATGATCGTCTATCCGGCCGTGCCGCTGCTAACCGATGCGACCAAGGGCGTGCTCGGCTACTCCAGCCGTGCGGAACTCAGCGTCGAGCTTGCCGATGCCAAGGCGGCGCAGGCCGGCAATCTGGAAAAGATCGCCGCGAGCTCACTCGACCAGATCATCGCCGATCCGCAGCTTCACCAGTTCGCAGTTGCGGCCGGCGCCTCGGCCTTCAAGGTCAACTGCGCCCAGTGCCACGGTTCGGGTGCCGCCGGTTCGGCCGGCTTCCCCAACCTCAACGACGACGACTGGCTGTGGGGCGGCAAACCTGAGGAGATCTACCAGACGGTGGCGCACGGCATCCGCTATACCGGCGACGACGAGACGCGCGTCTCCGAAATGCCGTCCTTTGCCGAGATCCTCAAGCCGGAAGAGATCAAGCAGACCGCCGCCTATGTCGTCAGCCTCACCGGCACGCCTTCGGATGCGGCGCTGGTCGAACCGGGCAAGGCGCTGTTCGAGGCCAATTGCGCCTCGTGCCACGGCGCCGACGCCAAGGGCAATCGCGAGTTCGGCGCGCCGGATCTTGCCGATGCGCTCTGGCTCAATGGCTCAAGCGAGCAGGCAATCGTCGCGCAGATGAAGGCGCCCAAGCACGGCGTCATGCCGGCCTGGCTGCCACGCCTCGGCGACACCACAGTCAAGCAGCTTGCCGTGTTCGTGCATTCGCTCGGCGGCGGCGAGTAGGGGAACGCTCGCGCCCCGAGCTAAGGTTTGCCCCTCACTGTCCTGCCGGACATCTCTCCCCGCCAGCGGGGAGAGAGCCGTTGGGAGCGACGCTTTCGCCGAACATCGGCGTTGATGGGTGCGGTGCCGGCCCGGCTTGCTACCTTCGCCCCGCTGGCGGGGAGAAGGTGCTGGCAGGCGGATGAGGGGCGGTACCAATCGTCAAGTTAAGAAAATGGCCGCGTCGAAAGACGCGGCCTATCTTCATTCCAGCGCAGCGGCGATGGTGGCGCCGACCATGACGCTTGAAAGGGCGGCGCCCAAAAGCAGCGGCGCGTTGACCGGTCGGCGCACGACGGTGCCGAAATTGAACAGGTTCATCGGCAACAGGTGAAAGCCGCCGCCCTCGGGTTTGCTGCGTGGGGCTTCCATGAAACATTCGTCGTCGAACCAGATCCAGTCATTGCGCCAGGTCCAGCAGCCCTTGTCGCGATAGACGGCGGCAACCTCCTCGGCGAAGGCCTTATCGGCCGGCAGCCTGATGTAGTTGACCGGCTTGCGGCTAAAATACTGCATCGCCAGCGGCATCGAGCGTTCGGTGCAATAGTTCGACATCCAGAGCTTGAAGCCGATTTCGTCGCGAAGCCGGTCGAGCACGCGAAACACCTGCACATGATCCTCGTGACCGTACTCGCCCCAGGGATTGTGGGTGAAGACGTTCATGTCGGGCTTCAACCGCGGCTGCAGCGTGCGATAGAGCGTTTCGTAGTTTTCACGGTAGGCCTGGGCGATCGGCCGCGTCGAGTGGCGGAAGCTGCCGGGCATCAGTTGCGACAGCGATTTCTTCACCACGCGCTTGGCCTCGCGACGCGTGCCTTCGGTTCCGAACTCCATGCCGTAGGGGCCAGGCTTCGGGCTCGTCCAATCGGCGCAGTCGAAGGAGCCGGTCTCCTCCATCTCGAGGAACCGGACGTTGCCGCGGGGATAGGCCTTGATGGCGGCAACGCGGGCGTCGCCCATCTGCGGCTCCGACCAGATATCGCGATAAAGGATGATGACCTCGTCGACCTTTTTCAGGATCGAGGTGAACCACAGCAGTTCGTCGTCGGGGTGGGCGCCGATGATGACGGAATTCCGCAGAAACTCGTGATCGTCTGACATTGCCCAGCGCCCTTTGCCGCTTCTTGTTTTCGCGCGCAATCTTGGGATGCAAAGATTAAGTCTGGGTAAAATCTGCAGGCGCAGACGCCGGTTGTCCACAGGTGGCGGAAACCGGCGCGAGGGATGGTTATTGCGCCGACCAAACCGCCAGCTCGTAGCCGTCAGGATCGGCGAAGTGGAAGCGCCGGCCGCCGGGGAAGGGGAAGATCGGTTGCAGGATTTTTCCGCCGGCCGCCTCGACCTTCGTCAAGCTCTCTTCCAGATTGTCGGCATAGATGATGATCAGCGGCCCTCCGGCCCGGACTGGCCCTGTCGTGGTGAAGCCGCCGGTCAATCTTCCGTCCTGGAACTCGCAATATTCGGGGCCGTAATCCGTGAAGGTCCAGCCGAAGGCGCCGCCATAGAACGCCTTACTGGCGGCGATGTCGGAGACGTTGAACTCGACATAGTCGATGCGGCGATCGTTGCCCTTGTTACCCATGATGTGTCCTGTCGCTTTCTGATTCCAAGATTGACTTAAGGGCGGCGAGATCCTTCGCCACCCATTCGGCATCGCCGGCGAATTGCTCGTCGCTCATGTCGGCCTGCCGCAGCAGCGTGAACATCACCTCGGCGCCATCGTCGTTCGACACGACGCGCAGGGCGTTGTGCACCTTCACGCCGTTTTCCAGCGTCACCAGATGATCGACGACGCCGAAGGCATTGTCGGGGGCAAAACGCACGCGCGCGTTGCCGAGCGGTCCCGGAGCGACCCATTCTTCCCCGTCGCGCGTCAGGCCGGACGAAAGGCCCGATGCCCAGAGCGGCATGTTTTCAGGCTTGGCCATGAAAACATAGACCTCGTGCCAGTCGCGCTCGATCGAGATGTGGATGATTTTCGCTGCCAGTGTCGTCATGCGTTTCGTCGCCTTGCCATTGCCGTTGCAATCAAGGGGTAGCACCACAGGGCGTCGCCGTCTTGAATGAAACGGCCAGTCAGTTCGCGAGCTGGCGCCGGATTTCGCGCGGCGAGAGCGAGGTCAGCTCCCTGGTCTCGCGCGTCAGGTGGGCTTGGTCGGCGTAGCCGGTATCAAGCGCAAGCGCGCTCAGGCTCGCCTCAACGTCGCTTCGGCAGGTGGCGAGAAAACGCTGCAGGCGGAGGATGCGGTCGAGCGTCTTGGCGCCATAGCCGAAATGTTCGTGGCAGCGGCGGCGCAGCGTGCGCTCGCTGGTTCCTGTCGTCTGCGCCAGCAGCCGGATCGGGTTGTCAGACATCGGTTGCCTCTGGCGCAACTCAGCCAGGCAAGCGGCGATGTCGGCAGGCGGGGCTGCGACCGCCGCCAGCCTTTTCTCAACCGCGTGAGCAAGCATCGCGGCACGCGCTGCTGCGCTACCGGCCTCAGTCATCCGCGCATGGAGTTCATCGGCGGCGGCACCCCAGAAGGCATCGAGCGGCACGACCGTACCGGTCAGCTCGCAAAGCGGCGTGCGCAGCCAGGAGGCGGCAATACCGGCCCGAAAGCGCAGGCCGACCACGGTCTCGCGGGGGCCGATGACCGGAAAGGCTGCGACCCTGTCTGGGCCGGCAACAGCCAGACCCCGGCTCGACCAGATGATATCGACGCAGCCATCGGGAACGACAGCCATGGGCGAGGGCGGGCCCTCGGGCATGGTATGGCTCCAAAGGCACTCCACATGGCCCGCAAGCGAGGCAGGCGCCGAGCGCTCGCGGTAGATGCCGCAGCGCTTGGCAAGCGTCAGTGGCCGCAAGGTACCATGCATGCCTTGCCCTCCGAGGTCTCCCGCTTCCGGTTACCTGTCTCTTGCCGCCCTAATCGCGCGACCAGATCTTGCCGTCGATCTGCCCTTGCAGTTCCGGGTAGTCGGCGGCGTGGAAGACCGGCTCGACACCCTGCTTGCGCTGGGCGAAATAGTCCTTCGTCAGCTTGGCAATGGTACCCGACAGGAGCAGGATGGCAATCAGGTTGATCGTCGCCATCAGGCCCATCGAGGCGTCGGCGGCGTCGAACACGGTGGCGATGCTCTCATAGGCGCCCCAGACGACCATGGCGAGAACGGCGCATCGCATGAGGGTGATGCCGAGACGGTTGGCGCCGCCGAGATAGGTCAGCGCGTTCTCCGCGTAGGAATAGTTGCCGATGATCGAGGTGAAGGCGAAGAAGAAGATCGCAATGGCGATGAAATAGCTGCCCGCCCAGCCGATATGGACGTTCATGGCGGCCTGGGTCAGTTGCGTGCCGGTGATGCCGGAGCCGGGCTCCAGCGTGCCGGACAAGAGGATCATCACCGATGTCGCGGTGCAGATCAGGATCGTGTCGATGAAGACGCCGAGCGATTGTACGAACCCTTGCGAGGCCGGGTGATGCGGAACCGGGGTGGCGACGGCTGCGATATTCGGGGCGGAGCCCATGCCGGCTTCGTTGGAGAACAGGCCGCGCTTGACGCCGTTGAGCATGGCGGCAGCGACCCCGCCGGTGATGCCGCCTGCCGCTTCCTGCAGGCCGAAGGCGCTGGAAATGATGGTCCAGAGCACCGTTGGCACCAGCGAGGCGTTGGCGATCAGCACATAGATCGCCATCAGCAGATAGGCGACGGCCATGAACGGCACGACGATTTCGGCAACGCGCGCAATCTGGCGGATACCGCCGAAGATGACGATGCCCGAGAGCGCTGCAACGGCGATGCCGACCACGATCTTCGGAATGCCGAAGGCGCCCTGTACGGCATCGGCGATCGAATTGGCCTGAACCGCATTGAAGACGAGACCGAAGGAAAGGATGAGGCAGACGGAGAAGATCGTTGCCGCCCACGGCGCATTGAGGCCACGGGCGATGTAGAAGGCCGGACCGCCGCGATACTGGCCGTTTTCGTTCTTGACCTTGTAGAGCTGGGCCAGCGCGCTTTCCGCATAGGCCGTCGCCATGCCGACGAGCGCGACCATCCACATCCAGAAGGTGGCGCCCGGTCCGCCGAGATAGAGCGCAACGGCAACGCCGGCGAGATTGCCGGTGCCGACGCGCGAGGCAAGGCTCACGGTCAGCGCCTGGAACGGACTGATGCCCGCCGCATCCTTCGACCCGCCGCTGCTCAACACACGAAACATCTCGCCGAAATGCACGATCTGAGGAAAGCCAAGCCGGATGGTGAAGAAGATGCCGACGGCGAGCAGGCCATAAATGAGCACATAGCCCCAGAAGATCGTGTTCAAAAAGCCGATGATCGTGTCCATGCGGTCCTCGTAGGTTTGGCGGGATGTCGTGGTGTGGCAATTGCCATCAAGTCGCGCGGCATGAAGCCCGGACGTTTCGACGCATGCGGCCGCTTTAGCCCGCAAACTTGACACAGATCAACGTTTCCGGCCGCCAGATCGGGCAAAACAGCGTTCAATACGCGATATATTCGGGGATATCCCACAGATGCAGCCTCAATCCGCCACAAACGCCCCCATCGTCGAACGCCACGAGGCCGAGGCGGTCAACGCGGCGCATGTGCGCAAGCCGCTTTACGAAAAGCGCAAGAAGATCTTCCCGAAGCGCGCCGAGGGACGATTCCGCCAGTTCAAGTGGCTGGTGATGCTGGTCACGCTCGGCATCTACTATCTGACGCCGTGGATCCGCTGGGACCGCGGCGAGCATGCGCCCGACCAGGCGGTGCTTGTCGATATCGCCGCCCGTCGCTTCTATTTCTTCTTCATCGAGATCTGGCCGCAGGAATTCTTCTTCGTGGCCGGGCTTCTCGTGATGGCGGGTTTCGGCCTCTTCCTGGTCACGTCAGCCGTCGGGCGCGCCTGGTGCGGCTACACCTGTCCTCAGACCGTCTGGGTCGACCTGTTCCTTGTCGTCGAGCGCTACATTGAAGGCGACCGCAACGCGCGCATGAAGCTCGATGCCGGACCATGGACAGCGGCCAAGATCGTCAAGCGGGTGACGAAACATTCGATCTGGATTCTGATCGGCATTGCCACCGGCGGCGCCTGGATCTTCTATTTTGCCGACGCGCCGGCCTTGCTGAAGAGCTTCGTCTCGCTCGAGGCGCCGACGATCGCCTATATGACCGTCGCGATTCTCACCGCCACGACCTATGTGTTCGGCGGGCTGATGCGGGAGCAGGTCTGCACCTATATGTGCCCGTGGCCGCGCATCCAGGCGGCGATGCTCGACGAAAACTCGCTGGTCGTCACCTATAACGACTGGCGTGGCGAACCGCGCTCGCGCCACCAGAAGAAGGCGGCAGCCGCGGGCGAGAGCGTCGGCGACTGCGTCGATTGCAATGCCTGCGTCGTCGTCTGTCCGATGGGCATCGACATCCGCGACGGCCAGCAGCTCGAATGCATCACCTGCGCGCTCTGCATCGACGCCTGCGATAACGTCATGGACAAGCTTGGGCGCGAGCGCGGGCTGATCGCCTATGCGACGCTGAGCGATTATGCCTCCAACATGGCGCTTGCCACCGACGGCGGCACGACGGCGATCGACCCGGGCCGGGTGCGTGACGCCGACGGCACCTTCGTCGACAAGGTCAGGCATTTCAACTGGAAGATCGTCTTCCGGCCGCGCGTGCTTGTGTATCTCGGCGTCTGGACGCTGGTTGGTATCGGCCTGCTCTATGCGCTCCTGGCGCGCGATCGGCTGGAGCTCAACGTGCTGCACGATCGCAACCCGCAATTCGTGCTCGAATCGGATGGATCGGTGCGCAACGGCTACATGGTCAAGCTCTTGAACATGATCCCCGAACAGCGCACGATCACACTCACCATCGACGGCATGCCGTCGGCGATGATGCGCATTGCCGGCCAGGCACCGGGCGACGGCCGCAGCTTTGCCGTCGGCGTCGATCCGGACAAGGTGACGGCGCTGAAAGTGTTCGTGACGCTGCCGAAGGATAAACTCGGCGAAGCGGAAGACGGCTTCAGCCTGATTGCAGAAGACCCGTCGAGCCATGAGCGCGACGAATACCAGGCCAACTTCAACCAACCGGGAGCCGCGAAATGACCGCTGACCAAGGCAGGCAACCCCGTGTCTTCACCGGATGGCACATGCTCGGCGTGATGGTGCTGTTCTTCGGCACCATCATCACCGTCAACCTGATCATGGCCTGGAACGCCAGCCACAGCTGGAGCGGGCTCGTCGTCCAGAACACCTATGTCGCCAGCCAGCAGTTCAACGGCAAGGTGAAGGAGGCGCGCGCCTTTGCAGCGAGCGGCCTCGACGGCAAGCTCAGCCTGGAGCCGGGCGCGGTGCGCTACACGCTGACGCGACAAGGCAAGGCTGAAACGTCGGCCGACAAGGTCGTTGCCGTGTTCAAGCGTCCGGTCGAGGAGCATGAGGACGTGCAGATCGAGATGGCGCATCAGGGCAACGGCGTCTTCGTTGCCGCAACCGACCTTAAGCGCGGACAATGGATTGCCGATATCACCGCGACGTCGGGCGACAAGGTCGTCTATCGCCAGGCCATTCGCTTCATCGCGCCGGGAGAGCGTCCATGAGTTGCTGCGCTGCCGGCGCCGAAACCGCGCTGGAGATCGACAGGAGTGCGCAAGGCCTGCCGAGTTCGGAAGAGCTGTGGCTGACCAGCCGCACGCTCGGCAGTGGCCTTCGCCAGACCGACCTCAGCGTGCCCGGCATCCACTGCGGCGCCTGCATCACGACGATCGAGGCTGCCCTGAAGAGCCGGCCGGAGGTGGAGCGCGCCCGCGTCAACCTGTCCTCGCGCCGGGTCTCAGTCGTCTGGAAGGAAGAGGTCGCGGGGCAGCGCAGCGATCCGCGCGAACTGGCGCGCGCGATCCGCGAGCGCGGCTACGAAACGCATCTGTTTGCACCCGGCGAGGAAGAGGGCGACACGCTGTTGAAGCAGCTGGTCCGCGCCGTTGCCGTCGCCGGCTTTGCCTCGACCAACATCATGCTGCTCTCGGTCTCGGTCTGGTCGGGCGCCGAGGCGGCAACGCGCGATCTCTTCCATTGGATTTCGGCGCTGATCGCCGCGCCGACGCTGATCTATGCCGGCCGGTTCTTCTATGCCTCCGCCTGGAATGCGCTGAAGCACGGCCGCACGAACATGGACGTGCCGATCGCCCTGGCGATCACGCTCTCCTACGGCATCTCGCTTTATGAGACGATCACTCACGGCACCCATGCCTGGTTCGACGGCACGGTGATGCTTCTGTTCTTCCTGCTTATCGGCCGCACGCTCGACCACATGATGCGCGGCCGCGCCCGCTCGGCGATCAGCAGCCTGGCGCGCCTGTCGCCGCGCGGGGCGATGGTCATCGATGCCGACGGCAGCCGCGAATACCGTCCGGTGGACGAGATCAAGCCGGGCGAACGGCTGGCGATTGCGGCCGGCGAGCGTATTCCTGTCGATGGCCGGATTCTCGTCGGCTCGAGCGACCTGGACCGCTCGATCGTCAACGGCGAAAGCGCACCCGCGCCGGTGCATATTGGCGACACGGTCGAGGCCGGCACGCTCAACCTGACGGGACCGCTGACGATCGAGGCGACGGCTGCTGCCCGCGACTCGCTGCTCGCGGAAATCATGGGCCTGATGGAGGCGGCCGAAGGGGGCAGGGCGCGTTATCGCCGCATCGCCGATCGGGCAGCGCAATATTATTCGCCAGCGGTTCACCTGTTGGCCTTCCTGAGCTTTATCGGCTGGATGTTCGTCGACGGCGATTTCCATCACGCCATGCTGGTGGCCGTTGCTGTGCTGATCATCACCTGCCCATGCGCCCTTGGCCTGGCGGTGCCGGTGGTGCAGGTCATTGCCGCAGGCCGGCTCTTCCAGAACGGCGTCATGGTAAAGGACGGATCGGCCATGGAGCGGCTGGCCGAGATCGACACGGTGCTGTTCGACAAGACCGGCACGCTGACCGCCGGGGAACCGCGCCTGACCAACGGGGCCGAGATCAAGCCGGCGGTGCTGGCGACCGCTGCCGGCCTTGCCGTGCATTCGCGCCACCCGCTGGCCATGGCCATCCACGATGCGGCTGCGATCGCGCCGGTTCTCTCCGGCGATATCCGTGAAATCCCGGGCGCGGGCATCGAGGCACAGACGACCGACGGCATCTATCGTCTCGGCAGCCGCGCCTTTGCCTGTGGCGACGCCGGTGAGGCGAGCGGCCAGTCGGAGGTCATCCTCTCGCTCGACGGACGCGAGCTTGCCTGCTTCCGCTTTGAAGACCGGCTGCGGCCACAGGCGCGCGAAAGCGTCGACAAGCTGACACGCATGGGCTTTGCAACCGGCATTCTCTCGGGCGACCGCGAGCCGGTCGTGGCAGCGCTTGCCCGCAGGCTCGGCATCATCCGCTGGCGTTCCGAACTGTCGCCGCGCGGCAAGGTCGACGAATGCGCGGCTGCGGCCGAAGGCGGTCATCGCGTGCTGATGGTCGGCGACGGTATCAATGATGCGCCGGCGCTGCGTGCAGCCCACGTCTCGATGGCGCCGGCAACGGCTGCCGACGTCGGCCGGCAGGCTGCCGATTTCGTCTTCCTGCACCAGGGCCTCGACGCCGTGCCGATGGCGATCGACACCTCGCGCCGGGCAGGCCGGCTGATCCGCCAGAACTTCGCGCTGGCGATCGGCTACAACGTCATCGCCGTCCCGATCGCCATCATGGGCTACGCGACGCCGTTGATTGCAGCCATCGCCATGTCGACATCGTCGATCATCGTCGTTGCCAACGCTTTGCGGCTGCGCGCGAAGGTGGCGAAGTCTGCCGCAGCGATCGAGCGACAGGCGCCGACGACGCTGGGCGCGATCGGAAGCGCCTCATGAACACGCTGATCTATCTCATTCCGATCGCATTGTTCTTAGGGGGACTCGGTCTCGTCGCCTTCCTCTGGGCGCTGAAGAGCGGCCAGTACGAAGACCTCGACGGCGCCTCCTGGCGCGTGCTCGACGATGGCGACGGCAAGCCCGAAAAGGAGTGATTTTCTCAAGAATCGCTTGTCGTTAATCGATTTGAATGCCAAAACAGCCTCCGCCGTCGCATCTCGCGTCCGCCCCTTTCCCGAGGGGCAATGCGAGCGCGCGAAGTTTAATTCGAGGGGCCGGCTCCCACGCGTTTATCCTGATCGCGTCCGGCTCTCCTGTCCAATGGAGGCAATCACGTGTCACAGGCGGAAATCGGCCTTATCGGTCTCGGCGTCATGGGCTCGAACCTGGCGCTCAACATCGCTGAAAAAGGCAACAAGATAGCGGTCTTCAACCGCACCGTCGAAGCGACGCACAAATTCTACGCGGAAGCCGGCGAACTCCAGGGCCAGATCGTGCCCTGCGACACCATCGAAGAGTTCGTCGCCGCCATCCGCCCGCCACGTCCGATCATCATCATGATCAAGGCCGGCGAGCCGGTCGATCAGCAGATGGAAATCCTCAAGCCGTACCTCGCCAAGGGCGACATCATGATCGATGCCGGCAACGCCAACTTCCGCGACACGATGCGCCGCTTCGATGCGCTGAAGGACTCAGGTCTGACCTTCATCGGCATGGGTGTTTCCGGCGGTGAAGAGGGCGCGCGCCATGGCCCGTCGATCATGGTCGGCGGCACGGAAGATTCCTACAAGCGCGTCGAGACGGTGCTGACCTCGATCGCCGCGAAATACGACAATGATCCGTGCGTTGCCTGGCTCGGCGAAAACGGCGCCGGCCACTTCGTCAAGACCATCCACAACGGCATCGAATATGCCGATATGCAGATGATCGCCGAAATCTACGGTATCCTGCGCGACGGCTTGAAGATGACGGCCGGCGAAATCGGCGAAGTCTTTGGCGCCTGGAACAAGGGTCGCCTGAATTCCTACCTGATCGAGATCACCGAAAAGGTCTTGAAGGCAGCGGATCCGCTGACCGGCAAGCCGATCGTCGACCTGATCCTCGACAAGGCCGGCCAGAAGGGCACCGGCAAGTGGTCGGTGATCGAAGCGCAGAACATGGGCGTTCCGGCAACCGCGATCGAAGCGGCCGTTGCCGCGCGCAGCATCTCGTCCGCCAAGGATGAGCGCGAAGCCGCCGAGAAGATCCTCGGCCTGCCTGATGTCGGCGAGTTAAAGGTCACTGATAAGGCTGCCTTCATCAAGGACCTGGAAAACGCGCTGCTGGCCGCCAAGATCGGCGCCTATGCTCAAGGCTTTGCCGTCATGTCCGCCGCCTCGAAGGAATTCAACTGGTCGCTGCCGATGCCAACGATTGCCAAGATCTGGCGCGCCGGCTGCATCATCCGCTCGCAGTTCCTGGATGAAATCACCACCGCCTTCACCAAGGCGCCCGATGCCGCCAACCTGATCGTCACCCCGGCCTTTGCCGCCATGGTCAAGGAAACCGACGGGGCACTGCGCCGTGTCGTTTCGGCGGCCATGCTCGGTGGCCTGCCGGCGCCGGCGCTGGCCTCGGCACTCGGCTACTTCGACAGCTACCGCCGCGGCCGCGGCACTGCCAACGTGATCCAGGCCCAGCGCGACTTCTTCGGCGCCCACGGCTTCGACCGCGTCGATGGCGCCGATGCCCACCACGGCCCGTGGGGCAGCGGCCTCAACGCCTGAGCGGGCAAAATCGGAATTTCGAACGGGGCGGCCTACAGCGCCGCGCGTCTTATTAGACGCGCGGCGCTGTAGCACTTTGAATTGCTGCATGTTTTTATCCTTAAATCGAATGCGATTTAAGGCAACATGCGGTAGGTCGCCCCGTTTCGTTTGGTCATCGATCCCCATCTATTCACACGGTTGTATCGAGCAGGAAGACCAGTATGCAGTAGACGGCCGTCCTTGGTGCGACCGGTGATTGAATCGCCGATGAAACCGAAGAGAGCGCCCATGATCAGACTGTCATGAGAGCTGCGGATAACGGCGGCGGCAGCGCGCCCGGTGCGCCGTTGCTGATAAGACGGCCAATTGCAGTAAGGGATTTATTCGTTCCAAGCGCGAAACAGAGTCGTTTCAAAAACGGAGACTGAGTTCCATGAAGGCTTCATTGTTGACTGCCGCCCTGGTCTTGGCAACGTCCACGTCGGCATATGCGGAGCAAAGCTGCGGCGACCTGACGAACCAAGCGGACATGAACATATGCGCCGGGAAGGCCTATGACAAATCCGACACCGAACTGAACACTCTCTACAAGCAGATCGAGGCACGACTAAAGGACGACGCAGACACCACAAGGCTGCTGCTAACAGCGCAGAGGGCGTGGGTGGCGTTCCGCGATGCCGAGTGCAACTTTTCGAGTTCCGTGGTCACGGGCAGCTTGTATTCGTTCATTTTCAACTCGTGCCGTGATGGCATGACCAAAGTCCGTATCGAAAACCTCAAGGTTTACCTGAAATGCACCGACGGTGACCTGGACTGCCCTGTTCCTACCGTTTGATCGATACCGGCACGGCGGACTGAAGCTCCGGCTGACTGAGGCTCTGCAGCGTTTCGGACGGCTGGCCGTCGATATGGCCGATCACCGCCTTGGCGAGTTCGCGCCCGGCAACCCGGATGTCCTCGTACATGGTCACCACTTCGGGGCGAAGCCAGCGCAGGAAATCGCTCGGCACCTTGGACACCATGTCGGCATCCTTGCCGAGTGTCCTGTTGGCGGCCTCAAGGCCGGCGATCAGTGCGATCGCGCCGGAGCCGCTGCCCGACACGATGCCGTCAGGCGGATTGTCCGAGCGCATCAGCGTCTCGAAGGCGTCGCGGATCTCGACCAGCGTGTGATCGATATTGATGTGGTGGAAGCTGACCGCATCCGCCTGGAAATCGCGAAGGCCGCGCTCGAAGCCGGCGCGCATGTGCGAATAGAAGGTCAGGTGCGGCGGCGGCTCCAGCAGCACCAGGCGCTTGCGGCCGCGCTCCACCAGCTCGCGCACGGCCTCATAGGCAAAACGCTCGTTGTCGAAGTCGTGATAGGGGTGGACGACGCCCATCTCGGTGCGGCCGTGGGTGACGAAGGGCAGGCCGCGCTCCGTCAGAAGCGCCACGCGCGGGTCGTGCGGCTCGGTGCGCGAAATGATCACGCCGTCGGCCGCGCCGGTGTCGAGGATATAGCGGATCGGCGCCAGCGCATCCTTGGTAGCGCTATAGGGCGTGACCACCAGATGATAGGGGGTGCCGGCGAGAACCTCGGTGATGCCGACGACCATGGGGCTGGTGATGCCCATGATTTCTTCTTCCAATGTCAGTACCAGGCTGATGACATTGGTCTTGCCGGTTCTCAGGCGCACCCCGGCGCGGTTCGGCTGGTAGCCGATCTGCTTGGCGACGAGGCGCACGCGCTCCTTGGTTTCGGCGCCGATATCGGGCGCATCCTTCAAGGCGCGCGAGACGGTGGTGATGCCGAGCCCGGTCATGAAGGCGATCGTCTTCAGCGTGGGCCTGCCGCCATCCGGCGGCGGCGTCAGCGGTCTGTTTTTCGTCTTGCTGTCCATCGCTGTCACCCGCTCGCCCTTGCCGTTGCCGCCCGCCGCCCCATTTAGCGTCACTTCCCGCCTTATATACGAAATGTGACGGGGAGCTATCCTGCTATGGGCGTACGGCACCGAGGCAAATCTGTAACGATACAGTAGCGCTGTCGAGCATTTTCGTTGCTGCGCTGCGGTGAATGAAACACTCTGGTTGAGTGTGCTGTGTTGCAGCGGGCTTTTTGCGTCTGCGAGAGAGCATATGCAGCAAAATACCAGCATTTCTGCACAAAAAATATCAAAATCAGCGCGTTATCAACCCGCTATGCCGGATCTTCATGGTCTTGCCCGTGATCAGTTCACGTCTCTTTGATGTCCGAAAGTACGCCTGTAGATTGCAGAAAATGTTTCTGTTTAAATTCATTGGGGTGGGAGTTGCGGACCGGGATCGTTTCCTCTAAGTTTTTTACGGTAACGTTACAGTGAGGGAGGAGACTCATGAATTTACGTTCTTTCGCGGCCGCTTTGGCGGTGACGGTGGCGCTGCCATTTGGTGCAGCAAACGCAACCGATCTCGAGGTGACGCATTGGTGGACGTCGGGCGGGGAGGCTGCTGCGGTCGCCGAGCTTGCAAAAGCGTTCGATGCCACCGGAAATCACTGGGTTGACGGTGCCATTGCCGGCGCCGGCAGCACGGCGCGGCCGATCATGGTCAGCCGCCTGACCGGTGGCGATCCGATGGGTGCCACGCAATTCAACCATGGACGCCAGGCAGAGGAACTGGTCGAGGCTGGGCTGATGCGCGACCTGACCGATGTCGCCTCCAAGGAGAACTGGAAAGAGATCATCAGGCCGGCGAGCCTGCTCGATTCCTGCACCATCGACGGCAAGGTCTATTGCGCGCCGGTCAACATTCATTCCTGGCAGTGGCTCTGGCTGTCGAACGCTGCCTTCAAGAAGGCCGGCGTCGATGTGCCGAAGAACTGGGACGAGTTTGTCGCAGCGGCACCGGCACTTGAAAAAGCCGGCATCGTGCCGCTCGCCGTCGGCGGACAGCCGTGGCAGTCGGCCGGTGCCTTCGACGTTCTCATCGTCGCTCTTGCCGGCAAGGACACGTTCCTCAAGGTCTTTGGCGACAAGGACGAGGAAGTGGCCGCCGGTCCTGAAATTGCCAAGGTGTTCAAGGCTGCGGATGACGCGCGTCGCATGTCCAAGGGCACCAATGTCCAGGACTGGAACCAGGCGACCAACATGGTCATCACCGGCAAGGCCGGCG
Source organism: Ensifer sp. NM-2 (assembly GCF_003024455.1). NCBI lineage: Bacteria > Pseudomonadati > Pseudomonadota > Alphaproteobacteria > Hyphomicrobiales > Rhizobiaceae > Ensifer > Ensifer sp. NM-2. Next base: position 179,176 of record NZ_PVZR01000009.1, on the reverse strand, counting down.
GCCAGATCATGGGCGACTGGGCGCAAGGCGAATTCCAGCTCGCCGGCCAGAAGGCCGGAACCGATTACACCTGCCTGCCGGGCCTCGGCGTCAACGAAGTCATCGCGACGGGCGGCGACGCTTTCTATTTCCCGGTGCTGAAGGATGAGGAGATATCCAAGGCCCAGGAAGTGCTGGCATCGACGCTCCTGAACCCGGCGACGCAGGTGGCGTTCAACCTGAAGAAGGGTTCGCTGCCGGTGCGCGGCGATGTCGATCTGGCTGCCGCCAACGACTGCATGAAGAAGGGCCTGGACATCCTCGCCAAGGGCAACGTCATCCAGTGGACCGACCAGCTTCTGTCGGCTGACAGCCAGAAACAGAAGGAAGATCTCTTCTCCGAGTTCTTCGCCAACCCCTCCATGACGCCGGAGGAAGCGCAGAAGCGCTTTGCCGACATCATCGCTTCGGCGGACTGATGGAGCTTCCTTGATCCGTCGGCCCCGCCCTCGGCGGGGTCGGCCAAGGCTCCCATTCGGCACGACACGTTCAGGCGGACCAGCGTGCCTTTGCCTGGCAGGCGTATTGGGAGAACGGCTTCAACGTGGCGAGGCGGTTTTCGAGCGACGGCACATCCGTTCGTCATCGACGCCGCCTGCCATCGGCAATCCAATGCAGTTCCGGAGGAACGAAACATGGGTCACACACGCGGTTCGGGTCGGCCGAACCAGTGGCTGCGGAATCTGAATGCGAAGCTGGCCTCGATCCCGATGATCCTGACGGCCGTGGTCATTTTCCTCGGCGGCACGGTCTGGACCGTGGTCTATTCCTTCACCAATTCCAAGCTCTTGCCGCGGCTTTCCTTCGTTGGCCTCGACCAGTATGAGCGGCTGTGGGCCGCGCCGCGCTGGCTGATGTCGGTGCAGAACCTGGCGATCTACGGCTTGTTTTCGCTGATTTTCAGCCTGGTCATCGGCTTCCTGCTGGCGGCGCTGATGGACCAGAAGATCCGCTTCGAGAACACGTTCCGCACGATCATGCTCTATCCCTTCGCCCTGTCCTTCATCGTGACGGGCCTCGTGTGGCAATGGCTGCTCAACCCGGAATACGGCATCCAGTCGGTGGTGCGCTCTCTCGGCTGGACGAGTTTTGCCTTCGACCCGCTCTACAATTCCAATATCGTCATTTACGGCATCCTGATCGCGGCGCTGTGGCAAGGGACCGGGCTCGTCATGTGCCTGATGCTCGCCGGCTTGCGTGGGATCGACGAGGATATCTGGAAGGCGTCGCGCGTTGACGGCATTCCGATGTGGAAGACCTATGTCTTCGTCATCATCCCGATGATGCGCGGCGTCTTCATCACCACGCTGGTCATCATCGCAAGCGGCATCGTCAAGGTTTACGATCTCGTGGTGGCGCAGACGAGCGGCGGCCCGGGCATCGCCTCGGAAGTGCCGGCCAAATACGTCTACGACTACATGTTCCAGGCGCAGAATCTCGGCCAGGGATTTGCCGCCTCGACCATGATGCTCATCACCGTCGCCATCATCATCGTGCCCTGGGCCTATCTCGAATTTGGGGGAGGGCGCAAGCGTGCCTGAGATCGTCGCTTTCAACGCCATCGCCGCCGGTATCGACCCCGAGGCGGAAAAGACCTCCGTTGCCCTTTCAGGCCCGCGGGGCCGCAAGCCGCGCCGGGCGCTTTCGGGCCGCAACATCATGGTCTACGGCACCCTGATTGTCGTGGCACTCTACTACCTGCTGCCACTCTACGTCATGGTCATGACCTCGCTGAAGGGCATGCCGGAAATCCGACTCGGCAACATCTTCGCGCCGCCGCTCGAAATCACCTTCGAGCCCTGGGTGAAGGCCTGGTCGAGCGCCTGCACCGGCCTCAACTGCGATGGCCTTTCGCGCGGCTTCTGGAACTCGGTGCGCATCACCGTTCCCTCGACCATCGTCTCGATCGCGATTGCCTCGATCAACGGCTATGCGCTGGCCAACTGGCGCTTCAAGGGCGCCGACCTGTTCTTCACTATCCTGATCGTCGGCGCCTTCATCCCCTATCAGGTGATGATCTATCCGATCGTCATCGTGCTGCGCGAGCTCGGCGTCTATGGCTCGCTGACCGGCCTGATCATCGTTCACACCATCTTCGGCATGCCGATCCTGACGCTTCTGTTCCGCAACTATTTCGCCGGGCTGCCGGAAGAATTGTTCAAGGCGGCGCGCGTCGACGGCGCTGGGTTCTGGACCATCTATTTCCGCATCATGCTGCCGATGTCGATGCCGATCTTCGTGGTGGCGATGATCCTGCAGGTGACCGGCATCTGGAACGACTTCCTGTTCGGCGTGGTGTTCACCCGGCCGGAATATTACCCGATGACCGTCCAGCTCAACAACATCGTCAATTCGGTACAGGGCGTGAAGGAATACAACGTCAACATGGCGGCAACCATCCTCACCGGTGCCGTGCCGCTTTTCGTCTACTTCGTCTCCGGGCGGCTTTTTGTCCGCGGCATCGCCGCCGGCGCAGTGAAAGGGTAAGGGCATGGAAAACGTCAGCGTATCGGTCAAGGATCTGTCGTTGAGCTTCGGTGCCGTCACTGTGCTCGACACGCTCAACCTCGACATCAAGGATGGCGAATTCCTGGTGCTGCTCGGCTCATCCGGCTGCGGCAAGTCGACCTTGCTCAACTGCATCGCCGGGCTCCTGGACGTCAGCGACGGCCAGATCTTCATCAAGAACAAGAACGTCACCTGGGAGGAGCCGAAGGACCGTGGTATCGGCATGGTGTTCCAGTCCTACGCGCTCTATCCGCAGATGTCGGTGGAGAAGAACCTCTCCTTCGGGCTCAAGGTGGCCAAGGTCGAAAAGGCCGAGATCGACAAGCGCGTCAGCCGCGCCGCCGAGATCCTGCAGATCCAGCCGCTGTTGAAGCGCAAGCCCGCCGAGCTTTCCGGCGGCCAGCGCCAGCGCGTGGCGATCGGCCGGGCACTGGTGCGCGATGTCGACGTGTTCCTGTTCGACGAGCCACTGTCGAACCTCGACGCCAAGCTGCGTTCGGAACTGCGCGTCGAGATCAAGCGGCTGCATCAGTCCCTGAAGAACACGATGATCTACGTCACCCACGACCAGATCGAGGCGCTGACGCTAGCCGACCGCATCGCGGTGATGAAGAGCGGTGTCATCCAGCAGCTTGCCGATCCGATGACGATCTACAACGCGCCGGAAAACCTGTTCGTCGCCGGCTTCATCGGCTCGCCGTCGATGAACTTCTTCCGCGGCGAGCTGCAATTGAAGGATGGGCGGGCCTTCGTGCGCGCCAATGGCGTCGATTTCGACGTGTCGGCCTATCCGTCGCGCGGGCCGTTCAAATCTGGCCAAAAGGTCGTCCTTGGCCTGAGGCCGGAGCATGTGCGTGTCGACGAGGCACCGAACGGCCAGCCGTCGCACCAGGCGGTCGTCGATATCGAGGAGCCGATGGGCGCCGACAACCTGCTCTGGCTGAAACTTGCCGGCCAGTCGATGTCGGTGCGCATCGGCGGCCAGCGCCGCTACAAGCCGGGAACGGCGGTGACGCTTTCCTTCGACATGGCGGTCGCCTCGATCTTCGACGCGGTCAGCGAAAATCGTCTCTGAACAACGGGGAAACGCGCCGGCTTTCATCATCCGGCGCGTTTCGACACACTGGCATGCCGGCAGTTTCGCCGGCAATCAACGGAATATGGAAATGCTCTCCCAGGACCCGAATCGAACCGCTTGCTATCTCGACCTCGCGGGAGAATGGCAGCTCGCTTCCAGCGATAAAAGCCACGCGACGACCATGGCGCTGCCGGGCGACGTGCACACGGCTTTGCAAAGGGCCGGCATCATCGACGACCCTTATGTGGGTCGCAACGAGGATGACGTGCAATGGGTGGCGCACGAGGATTGGGTGATCGAGCGCACAGTGTCGATCGATGCGGATGATCTCGGCGGCTACTGGTATCTCGACCTCGAATGCATCGACACGGTCGCCTCGGTCTTCGTCAACGACCGGCTCGTGCTCGAGGCCGACAATTGCTTCCGCCGTCATCGGCCCGATGTCTCCCGTACGCTGGTCGCCGGTGAAAACCGTATCCGCATCGTGCTGCCGTCCTCGATATCAGAGGGTGCACGCCGGCAGAGGGCGCAGCCCTTCTACGTGCCCTACCACCCCGGAAATTCGCCGATCGCCAACGGCAACATGCTGAGGAAGCCCCAGTGCCATTTCGGCTGGGACTGGAACATCGCGATTGCGCCGCTCGGTGTCTACGGTACGCTGGCGCTGCGCCGGCTGGAGATCGCCCGCATCGAGCATGTGACGACAAAGCAGATCTGGCTCGGCGACGGCTCGGTCGATCTGCAGGTAACGGTCACGCTCTTTGCCGATGGTCCGGGCATCGTCCCGGTTCATTTCTCTCTCGACGGCCAAAGGGAGCGGCTCGATTGCGCCGTCGGCACCGGCGAGACCCGCATCACCCACGTCTTTACCGTCAGTGAGCCGAAACGCTGGTGGCCGGCCGGCAGCGGCGAGCAGAACCTTTCGATGCTGACCGTGGAAGTGCCACAGGAGCAGGTGACGCGTCAGATCGGCTTTCGCACGATCGAGCTTCTGACCGACAAGGACGAGGCGGGAAGCCGCTTTGCCTTTCGCGTCAATGGCCGCGAGATCTTCTGTCGGGGCGCCAACTGGATCCCGGCCGACGCGCTGATGTCACGGGTGACGCCTGATGGTGTCGAGGACCTGCTGCGCTCAGCGTTTGACGCCAACATGAACATGATCCGCGTCTGGGGCGGCGGCTTCTACGAGCCGGACTGGTTCTACGATCTCTGCGACCGGCTGGGCCTGATGGTCTGGCAGGACTTCATGTTCGCCTGCAACCTCTATCCCTCGACGCCCGATTTCCTCGACAACGTCGCGGCCGAGGTCGACTACCAGGTCAAGCGCCTGTCGTCCCATCCGTCGATCGCGCTCTGGTGCGGCGACAACGAGCTGGTGGGGGCGCTCACCTGGTTCGACGAGCCGCGCAAGGATCGCGACCGTTATCTCGTCTCCTATGACCGCCTGAACCGTACGGTCGAAGTTGCGCTGAAGGCGGCGCTGCCGGACGCACTGTGGTGGCCCTCAAGCCCGGCCTCCGGCTATCTCGATTTCGGCGACGCCTGGCATTCCGACGGTTCCGGCGACATGCACTATTGGTCGGTCTGGCACGAGAACAAATCCTTCGACAATTACCGGTCCGTGCGCCCGCGCTTCTGCTCGGAGTTCGGTTTCCAGTCCTATACCTCCATGCCCGTCATCCGGCAGTTTGCTGCCGAGAAGGACCTCAACATCGCGTCGCCGGTGATCGAGAGCCACCAGAAGAACGTCGGCGGCAACGAGCGCATTGCCGGCACGATGTTCCGCTATTTCCGCTTCCCCAAGGACTTCCCAAGCTTCGTCTATCTCAGCCAGATCCAGCAGGGCCTGGCGATCCGCACGGCCGTCGATTACTGGCGCTCGCTCAAGCCCCATTGCATGGGCACGCTCTACTGGCAGCTCAACGACACCTGGCCGGTCGCTTCCTGGTCGAGCCTCGACTACGGCGGCAGCTGGAAGGCCATGCATTACATGGTGCGCCGCTTCTTCCAGCCGGTGGCCGTTGCCGCCATTCCGTCCGCCGACGGCAAGGAAATCACCTTTTCGATGGTCAACGACACCGCCGCGCCGGTGACTGTGGAACTGCAGGCCTTCGTCGTTACGCTTGACGGTGCGCGCACGCCGCTGATGGCGGCAGCAGGCACCTGCTCGCCGGACCGCGCGGCGACCTTGGTGAGCATCGCGGCGCGCGACATTCCCGAAAACGCACTGTTGTTCTGGTCGTTCGAGGCGTCGAACGGCATGCGTGGCGAAGGCCATCACGTGCCGGGCACCTATAAGGCTCTCGATCTTCAGCCCTCCAAGCTGTCGCTTGAGGTCTTGCCAATCGGCGACGGCGCCTACGACGTCTCGATCAAGGCGAGTGGCCTGGCGCTGCATGTGATGATCGAGGCCGACGTCGCCGGGCGCTACGCCGACAATGCCTTCGATCTCACATCAGGTGAAACGAAGGTCATCCGCTTCACGCCGAAGACATCACTTGCCGAAGGCACGGTGCCGCGCTTTGCCGCCTTCGATCTTGAATCCTGCCAGGGAAAGGGGTGACCCACCGTGAAACGCAGCCACGTCAATGACATCATCGCCAGCAGCGATGCCTTCATGCGCAGCTTCGGCTTCGTGCTTCCGCCCTTTGCCTATTGGTCGCCGGAAGAAATGAAGTCGCGCGTCGCTTCGGATTGCCCGACGATCTTCGATGCCCGGCTCGGATGGGACATCACCGATTACGGCAAGGGCCGCTTCGATGAGGTCGGTCTCGTGCTCTTCACGCTGCGCAATGGCGATGCCTCGAACCTGACGACGGGGCAGGGCATGGTCTATGCCGAGAAACTGATGATCACCCGCAACGGTCAGGTCAACCCGCTGCATCGCCACGCCGCCAAGACCGAGGACATCATCAACCGTGGCGGTGGCACGCTGGTGCTGCAGATGTACAATTCGCACTCCGACGGCTCTGTCGACGACGAAAGCGACGTCGAGGTAGCGACCGATGCGCGCCTGCGTCGGCTGAAGGCCGGCGACCTCCTGAAACTCATGCCCGGCGAAAGCGTGACGCTTTTGCCCGGCAACTGGCACGCCTTCTGGGCGGAAGACGGAGACGTGTTGATGGGCGAGGTTTCGACCGTCAACGACGACCTTACCGACAATTACTTCCGCGAACCCGTTGGTCGCTTCTCGGCGATCGAGGAGGACACAGCCCCCGTCCATCTGCTGGTGTCGGATTACGACGCCTGGCTCAGGGCCGGATGACGAAAAACCCGGCCGGGTCTCGTCCCGCCCCTGGCCGATCAGACCGATCACGATGATTTCCCGAGGAGGATTTTCGATGAAAGACGTCAGTTTTCAGCTCTATAGCGCCCGCAACTTCCCGCCCTTCGCCGATGTGCTGAAGGCGATCGGCGAGGCAGGATATAGCCAGGTCGAAGGTTACGGCGCGCTCTATGCGGCGCTCAGCGATGCGGAGATCGCAAGCTTCAAGCACGGTCTCGACGAGAACGGCCTCGCCATGCCGACGGCGCATTTCGGCCTGGATATGCTCGAAAGCGATCCGGCACGGGTGCTTGAAATCGCCAAGGCGCTCGGCATCCGGGCGATCTATTGCCCTTATCTCCTGCCCGAGCATCGCCCGACGAACGCGGCCGGCTGGCGCGCCTTCGGCGAGCGCCTGCAGGCGGCGGGCAAGCCCTACCGCGATGCCGGCCTCATCTTCGGCTGGCACAACCACGACTTCGAATTCTTCGCCCTGCCGGATGGCAGCATTCCGCAGGACCTGATCTTCGAGGGTGGGCCGGATCTTTCCTGGGAGGCCGACATCGCCTGGATCATCCGCGGCGGCGCCGACCCGATCGCCTGGATCAAGAAATATGCCAACCGGATCACTGCCGTGCATGTGAAGGACATCGCGCCGACGGGCGAGAAAAAGGACGAAGACGGCTGGGCCGATGTCGGCGAGGGTACGGTCGACTGGAAGGGCCTGTTCCAGGCGCTCTCCGGCACCAAGGCGCGCTATTTCATTGCCGAGCACGACAATCCGAGTGACTTCCAGCGCTTCGCCAAGCGCTCGCTCGCCTCCATCCAATCCTACTGAAAAACAGGTAGATCCATGACCAAGGAACTTGGCGTCGGCATCATCGGATGCGGCAACATCTCCACCACCTATTTCAAGCTTGCCCCGCTTTTCAGGGGCATCAAAGTCGTCGCCTGCGCGGATATCAATCCGGCGGCAGCCGAAGCACGGGCGACTGAGTATGGCGTCAAAGCGCAGAGCATCGAAGCGCTTCTCGCCAACCCGGATGTCGATATCGTCGTCAACCTGACGATCCCTGATGCGCATTTCCCGGTATCCAAGAGTATTCTCGAAGCGGGAAAACACGTCTACTCGGAAAAGCCGCTGGTGCTCTCGCTGGAGCAGGGTGAGGAACTCCGCGCCCTTGCCAAGGCCAAGGGCCTGACGGTCGGTTGCGCCCCCGACACCTTCCTCGGTGGCGCCCACCAGCTTGCCCGCAGCTATATCGACGCCGGCAAGATCGGCCGCGTGACGTCGGGCACCTGCCACGTGCTCAGCCCCGGCATGGAGATGTGGCATCCGAACCCGGACTTCTTCTTTCTTCCCGGCGGCGGTCCGATCCTCGATCTCGGGCCCTACTACATCGCCAACCTGATCAACCTCATCGGTCCGGTGAAGCGCGTGGCAGCGCTGTCTTCGATGGCCAATCCGACACGCACCATTACCAGCGAGCCGCGCAACGGCGAGGTCATCCCGGTGAAGACGCCGACCAACATCCATGCGCTGCTGGAGTTCGCAAACGGCGCAACGATCACCCTGTCGGCGAGCTGGGATGTCTGGTCGCATCGCCACGCCAATATGGAGCTCTACGGCACGGAGGGCTCGATTTTCGTCCCTGATCCCAACTTCTTCGGCGGCAAGGTCGAAGCGAGCGGCAGGGACAAGAACATCCAGCCGCTGGAAATGTGGGATCATCCCTTTGCCGTCGAAAACCAGGAGCACCCGCAGGGCCCGATGGCGAACTACCGCACGGCTGGCCTTGCCGACATGGCGATCGCCATTCTCGAGGGTCGCGATGCCCGCTGCTCGCTTGACCGCGCGCTGCACGGCGTCGACGTGATGGTATCGATCCTGAAGTCGGGCGAGGAAGGGCGGTTCATCGAACTCAGTACCACCTGCACCCAGCCGGCAGCCCTCGGGATCGAGGAGGCGCGGGCGCTGCTCATCGAACCTCAAGAAGAAATATCGGGAAATCGTGCCGCTGCCGCTTCATAGCTGCATCGGACCAGTTTAGACGTTTCTGAACAGAGGTTTCCGCAGCCGCGGAAACCTTTCTCATTTGCAGGATGGCGGTCTCTTATTCGCCATCAAAACCCGATCGCGGAGGAATTGCGATGACCTGGCTACCGGCGGAAAACCGCTACGACACCATGAAGTACAACCGCGTCGGACGGTCCGGCCTGAAGCTGCCGGCGATCTCGCTGGGGCTTTGGCACAATTTCGGCGGCGACACCCCGCACGACCGCAAGGTCGACATGTGCCGTACTGCCTTCGATCTGGGCATCACCCATTTCGATCTCGCCAACAATTACGGTCCGCCTCCGGGATCGGCCGAAACCGCTTTTGGCGAGATCATGCGCACGGACTTCGCGCATCTGCGCGACGAGTTGATCATCTCATCCAAGGCCGGCTACGACATGTGGCCGGGTCCCTATGGCGAGTGGGGCAGCCGCAAGTATCTGATCGCGTCCTGCGACCAGAGCCTGAAGCGCATGGGGCTCGACTATGTCGATATCTTCTATTCGCACCGCTTCGATCCGGACACGCCGCTGGAAGAGACCTGCGGCGCCCTCGACCATATCGTGCGGTCGGGCCGGGCGCTTTATGTCGGGATTTCCTCCTACAACTCGCAGCGCACCCGCGAGGCGGCCGCGATCCTGAAGGAACTCGGCACACCCTGCGTGATCCATCAGCCGAGCTATTCCATGCTCAACCGCTGGATCGAGGACGACGGCCTCGTGCACACGCTCGAAGATCTCGGCATCGGCTCGATCGTCTTCTCGCCGCTCGCCCAGGGCATGCTGACGACGAAGTATCTCGGCGGCATTCCGCAGGACAGCCGCGCCGCACAGAACCACTTCCTCAAGAAGGACTTCATCCGTCCGGCGATCATCGACAACATCCGCAAGCTCAACGGCATTGCCGAAAAGCGCGGCCAGACGTTGGCGCAGATGGCGCTCGCCTGGGTGCTGCGCGGCGGGCGCATCACCTCGGCGCTGATCGGTGCCAGCCGTTCCGAGCAGATCGTCGATTGCGTCAAGGCGCTTGAAAACGACACGTTCACGGCGGAAGAGCTGGCCGAGATCGACCTTTACGCGCGCGAAGCCGACGTCAATCTCTGGGCCTCTTCGGCCGAGCTCTGATCCTGCGAATACATTGATTTGCCTCGATTTTGAGCAATTCCGATTACTTTCCGGCGCATTAGACAAAAGTCGAATATGCGCCGGAAAGCGTCCGCTGGACATGCATAAGTGAGCGTGTAAGGTGCGTCGATGCCACCGGTTCGCGCTGCGACACGGATGGCTCCAAAGCATGCCGTGCGCAGCGGCTTTGCAGAAACTACAGCGCCGCGCGTCTTATGAGACACGCAAAGGTCGCTGTAGCACTTTGAATTGCTGCATGTTTTTATTCTTAAATCGAATAGGATTTAAGGAAACTGCAGTAGAGCTTAAAGCGCAGCGAGCGAATCCTGGAGATCGCGACGCTTTGGGAGGAGGAGCGGGGCCTCGCACGTGCCGCAAAGGCGGTGAGGTTCCATTGGGCGGAGGCGCGACCACGGTTGCGCCGGATTCTGCCTCGGCGGAAATAGGGAGGAACCATGGATCGCCGTTCATTCATTAAAAACGCAAGCCTCGGTGGCCTGGCTGCGGCTGGCGCATCGGCGCTCGCATCGCCTGCGATCGCGCAGGCAAATCCCAAGATCAACTGGCGCCTTGCCTCGTCGTTCCCCAAGTCGCTGGACACGATCTATGGCGGCGGCGAAGTCCTTTCGAAATATGTCTCTGAAGCAACCGACGGCAATTTCCAGATCCAGGTCTTTGCAGCCGGTGAAATCGTGCCCGGCCTGCAGGCTGCGGATGCTGCCGCTGCCGGTACGGTCGAGGCCTGCCACACGGTCGCCTACTATTACTGGGGCAAGGACCCGACCTGGGCGCTTGGCGCTGCCGTTCCTTTCGCGCTCAACGCGCGCGGCATGAACGCCTGGCACTACCATGGCGGCGGCATCGAACTATTCAACGAGTTCCTGGCGACCCAGGGTCTCGTCGGCTACCCCGGCGGCAACACCGGCGTGCAGATGGGCGGCTGGTTCCGCAAGGAAATCAAGACCGTTGCCGACATGCAGGGCCTGAAGATGCGCATCGGCGGCTTCGCCGGCAAGGTGGTCGAAAAGCTCGGCGTCGTGCCGCAGCAGATCGCCGGCGGCGACATCTACCCGGCGCTCGAAAAGGGCACCATCGACGCTGCCGAATGGGTCGGCCCCTATGACGACGAGAAACTCGGCTTCTACAAGGTCGCGCCCTACTACTACTATCCCGGCTGGTGGGAAGGTGGCCCGACGGTCCACGCCATGTTCAACAAAGCGGCGTTCGACGGCCTGCCGAAGAACTACCAGTCGCTGCTGCGCACCGCCTGCCACGCAACCGACGCAAACATGCTGCAGAAGTACGACTACCTGAACCCGTCGGCGATCAAGCGCCTGGTGGCTTCGGGCGCCAAGCTCAGCCCGTTCAGCCCGGAAATCCTGTCGGCGTGCTTCGAAAAGGCGAACGAAGTCTATGCCGAAATGGAAGCTTCGAACCCGACCTTCAAGAAGATCTGGGACTCGATCAAGGCATTCCGCGGCGAGTACTACCTCAACGCCCAGATCGCCGAATACAACTACGACACCTTCATGATGATCCTGCAGCGGGGCGGCAAGCTCTAAGCCTGCGACTGGCTACAGCGCTTTCCATCGCTGATGGGAAGCGGCATCGAACCGGAATGAAAGCCGCTTGCAACTTCGGTTGCGGGCGGCTTTTTCGTTCCGGCTTGCGGGTGGACGCGGTCTCCAGATTTCGTGGTAAGGTTGCTGTCTTAACGCTCGATGAGGAGGATGCCATGCCGAGCGAAAGCCAATCGATCGTGCACGGGCCGGACGGCGGCCGGCGCTACGACATGGGCGCGATACAGGCCGTGTTCAAAGCCGACGGCCCGGAGACCCAAGGTCGGTTCTCGATTTCCGAATGGTGGGTGGAGGCGCGGCACGAAGGGCCGGGGGCGCATAAGCACGACGACAATGACGAAATCTTCTACGTGATCGAGGGGACCGCCAGCATCCTGGTCGGCGACACCTGGCACCAAATGGAGAAGGGATCGATCTGTGTCATCCCGCGCGGAACGATGCACGACTTCCGCAACGAGAGCACGTCGCGCATGGGCCTGCTCAATGTTTTCGTCGGCGGCCCGTTCGAGGAGATGATGCCGATGATCGTCGACTGGTATCGCGACAATCCGGCCAAGCGGCTGGATTGAGCGGACATCGGTGGCTGGAGCAGGCTTGTTGCCACATGAAGAGGGCGGCCCTTGTGGGGCCAGCCCTGACTGCCGACAAGGGCATGTTCGATCATCGCAAGTTTGCGGGGGAAAGCCCGAACGCCATCCAAAACCTCCATCATTCCTGTGCTTGTCACAGGAATCCAGTCAGCCCACGTCCTTGGGCTGAAAAGAGTCTTTTGGCCCGACGGACGTCAGGTCGCTGGATCCCCGCCACAACGGCGAGGATGAGGGAAAATGGGATGCCCGTTTGCCAGAAAGCGATCTTCGGGGGGCAGCAAGCTGAGAGGGCGGCCCTTTACGGGGCCGCCCTCTGTCTGCATAAGCCGAACGTTACTTGAACGAAGGCGGCTGGCTCAGGTCGTTTGACGGCGCCGTCTGCGGTTGTGCGCCAGCCCCGCCGTTCTGGTCCGCCGGCTTCTGGTCGAGCGGGCTGCCGCCCGGAAGCTGGAGACCGCCGGGAAGGCCGAGGCCGCCGCCGTTGTCGGGGAGCGTAAGCCCGCCGCCACCGGTCCCGAATCCGGGCACCTCGATCTTGATGGTGTTCGGATCGATGACTTCGCCGCTTCCCTTGTAGTGCATGACCATCTGCGGGAACATGATCGTCAGCGCCACCATGATGATCTGGATGCCGACGAAGGGCACAGCCCCCCAGTAAATCTGCCCTGTCGTCACCGGTTGTGTCATCTTTCCGGTGACCCTGTCGAGATAGGGCACCTTGGCCGCGACCGAGCGCAGATAGAAGAGCGCGAAGCCGAACGGCGGATGCATGAAGCTGGTCTGCATGTTGATGCCGAGCAGCACGCCGAACCAGATCAGGTCGATGCCGAGCTTGTCGGCGGCCGGAGCCAAGAGCGGCACGATGATGAAGGCAAGCTCGAAGAAGTCGAGGAAGAACGCCAGGAAGAAGACGAGCAGGTTGACCGTGATCAGGAAGCCGGTCTCGCCGCCCGGCATCGCCGTCAGCAGGTGTTCGACCCAGATGTGGCCGTTGACGCCGTAGAAGGTCAGCGAAAACACGCGGGCGCCGATGAGGATGAACAGCACGAAAGCGGAAAGCCGGGTGGTTGCCGCCAGGGCCGAGCGAACGACGTCCATGCTCAGGCGGCCCTTGGCCGCCGCCATGATCAGTGCACCGACCGCACCCATGGCGCCGCCTTCTGTCGGCGTGGCGATACCGAGGAAGATGGTGCCGAGCACGAGGAAGATCAGCGCCAGCGGTGGGATCAGCACGATGATGACCTGCTGGGCAAGCCGCGACATCGCATTGATCTTCAAGCCGCGATCCAGAAGAGCGACGACGTAGATGAAGCCGACGCCAACGGTGGCGCCGAGGATGTCGGCGTTCTCGCCATGGGTCGGATAGAGATAGATATGCGCCGCGTAGGCAAAGGCGCCGGCGACGATGAGCGCGACGATCAGTGAGGTGACGCCGGAGCCGAGTGTGCGGGCGGCCAGCGGCAGGGCCGGCATCGAGTCACGCCGGACGAAGGTCATGATCAGGATATAGATCATGTAGAGGCCGGTCAGGACCAGGCCCGGGATAAGCGCGCCGGCATACATGTCGCCGACTGAGCGGCCGAGCTGGTCGGCGAGAACGATCAGAACGAGCGATGGCGGGATGATCTGGGCGAGCGTGCCGGAGGCAGCGATGACGCCCGATGCGACCCTGCGGTCGTAGCCGTAGCGCAGCATGATCGGCAGCGAGATCAGGCCCATGGCGATGACCGAGGCTGCAACCACGCCGGTGGTGGCTGCAAGCAGCGCGCCGACGAAGATGACCGCATAGGCGAGACCACCGCGGATCGGGCCGAAGAGCTGGCCGATTGTGTCGAGCAGGTCTTCCGCCATGCCCGATTTCTCGAGCACGATCCCCATGAAGGTGAAGAAGGGGATGGCAAGCAATGTGTCGTTCGACATCACCCCCCAGAACCGGTCGGGAAGCGCGTTGAGCAATGGCCAGGACAGGTTGATCGAATCCGACAGCGGAGCGAGCTCCACGCCGATGATGAAGAACAGGAGGCCGTTGGCGGCGAGCGAGAAGGCGACGGGATAGCCCAGCAGCAGGAACACGATCAGCGAGACGAACATGATCGGTGCCAGGTTTTCAGCAATGAATTCGATCATGGACGGGCCTCCGGAGCGACGACGTCGTCAAGCGGTGCATGGGTCGGCACATAGGGTGTCGGGTCGTCCATGTTGCCGGTCATGATCGCGACCTTCTTGATGATTTCGGATACGCCCTGGAAGGCGAGCAGCAGGAAGCCGAAGAGCAGGATGGCCTTGGCCGGCCAGATGATCAGGCCACCGGCGCTGGAGGAGCCCTCGCCCGAGATGTAGGACATCTTCACGTAGGGCACGAAGTAATAGAGCATCAGCAGCACGAACGGCATCAGGAAGAAGACGTGACCGAACAGGTCGATCCAGTGCTGCACGCGGCGCGAGAACTGGCCGTAGACGACGTCGATGCGGATGTGTTCGTTCTGGCTCAGTGTATAGGCGGCGGCGAACATGAAGGCCGCCCCGAAGAGATACCACTGCGCCTCGAGCCAGGCGTTCGACGACATGTTGAACATTTTCCGGATGATGGCATTGCCGGCGCTGACGAGCACAGCGACCAGAATGAGCCAGGACACCGATTTGCCGATGAACTCGGTCGTCGTGTCTATGAGTCGGCTGAAGCCGAGTAACGCTTTCATCGATTTCCTCCCCGCAGTGGCTGTTTTGGTTTTTGTGCCAAGCACAACCAGAGTGCCGATTTCAAGCCAGCGTTCAAGTCCGAGGCTCGATTTTCCCGGTTAGTTCCGCCACCCCAGACTAAAGTCGAATGGAGCTGTCAGGCGATTGCCCAATCATTGTGCACAACAGGGTGCCAACCAGTATCGCCAGTGGGTTTCACTGCAGACGTGAAGGGCGCAAATGGCAATACTGCGTGAACCACTCGTGCCGCGTCGTGGGCTACGTCACCAACTGTAACGTTGCAGTCTTGAAAATCACGGCGGTTTGGGGCTGGATGCGGCCGACAATTGGAGGATGCCCGAGGAATGACTGCCCTGATTCGCAATCCGATCCTGCCCGGCTTCAACCCGGACCCGTCCATCTGCCGGGTGGGCGATGACTATTACATCGCCACGTCCACCTTCGAGTGGTATCCGGGCGTGCAGATCCACCATTCGCGCGATCTGGTGAACTGGCGTCTGGTGCGCCGGCCGCTGGAGCGGGCAAGCCAGCTGGACATGCGTGGCAACCCGGATAGCTGCGGCGTCTGGGCGCCGTGCCTTTCCTATAACGACGGCCTGTTCTTCCTTGTTTATACCGACGTCAAGCGCTTCGACGGCAACTTCAAGGACGCACACAACTACATCGTCACGGCAGAGGCGATCGAAGCCGTCTGGTCCGATCCTGTCTACGTCAATTCCTCCGGCTTCGACCCGTCGCTGTTCCATGACGACGATGGGCGAAAATGGTTCCTCAACATGCAGTGGAACCATCGCAGAGGCGGCTCGCCGAAACATCCGGCCTTCGACGGTATCCTCTTGCAGGAATGGGACGAGCGCGCGCGCAGGCTGGCCGGGCCGGTGAAGAACATCTTTGCCGGCTCGCCGCTCGGTCTGGTCGAAGGGCCGCATCTCTTCAAGCGCAATGGCTGGTACTATCTGACGACGGCGGAAGGCGGCACGGGATACGACCATGCCGTGACCATGGCGCGGTCGCGCACGATCGACGGTCCCTACGAAATCCATCCCGATACCTACCTAATCACGTCAAAGGATCACCCTGATGCGCCACTGCAGCGCGCAGGGCACGGGCAATATGTCGAGACGCCGGACGGGCAAGCCTATCACACCCATCTCTGCGGCCGGCCGCTGCCGCCGGAGCGTCGCTGCACGCTTGGCCGCGAGACGGCACTGCAGAAATGCGTCTGGCGCGATGACGGCTGGCTCTATCTCGAAAACGGCGGGCCGGTTCCCGAAGTCCTGGTCGCAGCTCCAGGCCCGGTCGGGGCCTTGGTGGAGCCGCGCGTGGTCGAAACCGATTTCGATGGGGCCGCGCTTCCGGCCGAGTTCCAGTGGCTGCGCACGCCGCTGCCGGAGCGGATCTTTTCGCTGGAAAGGCGGGCAGGGCACTTGAGGCTCTTTGCCCGCGAAAGCATCGGCAGCTGGTTCGAGCAGGCTTTGGTCGCCCGCCGGCAGGAGCATCATTCTTTCCGCGCTGAAACCTTGGTCGACTTCGCGCCGGAGACCTATCAGCAGGTCGCCGGGCTGACGCACTACTACAACCGCCACAAGTTTCATGCGCTCGGCCTCACCTGGCACGAGACTCTTGGGCGGACGCTGACGATCCTGTCCTGCCCGGGCGACTTCCCGCTTGGCCGGCTGCAGTTTCCTGTCGGAAGCGGCATCGCCGTGCCCGGAGGGCCGATCGGGCTTGCCATGGAGATCCGCGACAATGACCTGCAGTTCTTCTGGCGCGCAGACGGGGCGGTCGATTGGCAGGCCCTCGGCCCGGTGCTCGACGCTGGCGTGGTGTCGGACGAGGGCGGCCGCGGCGAACATGGATCGTTTACCGGCGCTTTCGCCGGCATGTTCGCCTTCGACACGTCGGGTGCGGGACTGGCGGCGGATTTCGATCTGTTCCGTTACGTCAGCCTCTCAGAGTGAGAATATCAGTCTGTAAGGTAACGCTTATAAGTACTCGATATCATTACGTATTTGTAATGTAGCGTTTCATATTCGGTTCAGGAAGCCGGACCTATTTTCGGGGTGCAAATAACGAAAGGATACCCCGATGAAACGTCTCCTGACCGCTCTGGTCGCCAGCTCCTTCCTGATCACACCGGTAGCAGCCTTTGCCCAGCCGGCAGGTTCCTTCGAGGTCGCACAGAACTACGACCGCTATCAGCGTCGACCTGTCGACCGCCACGTGGACCGGCATGTCGACAAGCACGTGACAATCGAAAAGCGTGTCATCGTCAAGAAGAAGGAACGCTGGTCGCGCGGCCATCGGTTGAGCCCCGCCGAGCGCCGCCACATGGCGCAGGTGCGCGATTATCGCCGCTACAAGCTGCGCCAGCCGCCGCGCGGCCAGCAGTGGGTGCGTGTCGACAACGACTTCCTGCTGATCAGCCTTGCGACCGGCGTCATCGTCGGCCTGACGTCTGCGCGTTGAACGATTTGATCGAGGGCAGCCTTTCGGGCTGCCCCTTCAAACTTATTACAGCCTCTGAAAGAATCTATTGACGAAGGGCGAAACCCCCTCTCCTCATCCTCGCCCTTGTGGCGGGGATCCAGTGGCCCGACGTCTGTCGGGCCAAAAGACCCTTTAGCCCAAGGACTTGGGCTGACTGGATTCCTGTGACAGGCACAGGAATGAAGGAAGTTTCCGATCGCCTTGAGCTTGCCAATGGTCGGCAGATAACCAGCGGCAACTTTGTCAGCAGTCCGGGGGCGCTTTATGGCTACCCCTTCGATTTTCCCTACACCGTCGTTCGACGCAGCGACGGAATGTCCGCGGCTTCAGTCCGACCCCGCTCTCCGAAAAGCAGTCGCTCCAGCGGGCCGGGCGGGGCGAGTGCCTCCTCCCCATTATCCTGTCCATCAAAGAACGGATCGAACATCGGCACGGGCCTGCCGGCGGCATTGAGGCCCATGCAGGTGAAGCGCGGTCGACGTGGTCTTGGACCGGCCGCCTGCATCAGGCCGCCCGCTGCGACCAGTTCGCGAAGGGATCGGGCAGATCCCGCCAACGGTCCGGCTGGAAGCTGGTGTCATTGACCAGGCAGGCGTCGAGTTCGGCCGTCAGCATCGCCTGATCCATGGGGTCGGCGCCGATGAAGACGATCTCCTGGCGGCGATCGCCCCAGACGGGATCGATGTAGGGACCGACAGCCTTCAGGAAGCCCGGGTCGCGCGGCCATTGCTCCCTAGGCACTGCCGCCCACCACAGGCCCATCTTTGATGTTCTGACCAGCGGCCCGGCCTGGCTCAGTTCGCCGACATGATAGGGTCGCGTCGCCAGCCAGAAGAAACCCTTGGCCCGCACCACGCCCTGCCAGGAGCGATTGAGAAACGCCTGGAACCGGGTGGGATCGAACGGGCGGCGGGCCTTGTAGACGAAGGAGCGGATGCCGTATTCCTCGGTTTCCGGAATATGATTCTTGAAACCATGCAGCTCCTTGTACCAGAGCGGGTGCTGTTCGGCCTTGGCAAGGTCGAAGCGGCCGGTGCCGAGCACGTCGCGCAGTTCCACCTGGCCGAAATCCACTTCCACCAGCTGCGCATCCGGGTTCAGCCCGACGATGATCTTGCGTGCGGCATCGCGCTGCTCTGATGTAGCCGTGCCGATCTTGTTGAGCACGACGACATCGGCGAACTCGATCTGCTCGACAAGCAAGTCGACCAATGTGCGGGTATCGCCTTCGCCTGCCGTCTCGCCGCGATCGGCAAGGAAATCGAGCGAGGAGTAGTCAGCAAGCAGATTGGCGGCATCGACCACGGTGACCATGGTGTCGAGGCGGGCGACGTCGGTAAGGCTTTCGCCATCCTCGTCGCGAAAATCGAAGGTGGTTGCGACGGGCAGGGGTTCGGAAATGCCGCTCGATTCGATCAGCAGGTAGTCGAAGCGGTTCTGTTCGGCGAGATCGCGGACTTCGCGCAGCAGATCGTCGCGCAGCGTGCAACAGATGCAGCCATTGGTCATTTCAACGAGCTGCTCTTCGGTGCGCGACAGGTTGGCGCCGCCGTCGCGGATCAACGCGGCGTCGATATTGATCTCGCTCATATCGTTGACGATGACGGCTACACGCAAGCCGTCGCGGTTGGACAGCACATGGTTGAGCAGCGTCGTCTTGCCGGCGCCAAGGAAGCCGGACAGCACGGTTACGGGAAGTCTTTCCATCGTTGTTTCCTGTATGTTATACCATTACGCTTGACGCGCCTATAAAAGGCGGACGCTTACGCCCGCCTGAACAATCCGGTCGCTCGTGGACTGGCTTTGCCATCGGCCGCGAGGCTTCGGCCTTGTGCGCCGGTCCTGCCTCGACCGGTCTCAGTCATCGGTTAGACCTGTCCGCCGGTCACTTCCGGGGCTTGATCTGTCCTTTCGTCATCCTCGGGCTTGACCCGAGGATCCAGCGGCTGAAAGCCCCACAGGGAGGCACGCTGGATGCTCGGGTCAAGCCCGAGCATGACGGAGAGGGGCGGCGCGTGGCGCGCCTTTGCCGCCTTGGGAGGACGGCTATGCCGCCTTGGGAGCACGGATCAGCTTGCCGAGGCGAGGCAGGTCTTGAGCGACGTGCCGATACCTTCCATCAGCTGGAAGTAGAGGTCCGGCCCGGCATCGAGCGTGGCCGCCTCTGGATCGAGCGTCCCGGATTTCGCCGGCGTGCCTTCGATCACCACATTGATCAGTTTCGGTTCGAACTGCGGTTCGGCAAAGACGCAGGTCGCACCCAGTTCCTTGATCTTGGCGTGGATCTGCGACAGCCGATCGGCGCCGGGCAGAACCTCCGGGCTGACCGTGATCGAGCCCGCCACCCGCACCTGGTAGCGATGCTCGAAATACTGATAGGCATCGTGGAAGACGACGAAGGGCTTGTCCTTCACCGGCGCGACGGTTGCGACCAGGCTCTTGTCCAGCGCGTCGAGGCGCTGGTTGAGTTTCTCGAGATTGGCCTTGTAGGCGCCGGCATTGTCCGGGTCGGCCTCTGTGAGCGTCTTTTCGATCTCGGCTGCCATCGCCCTAGCATTTTGCGGGTCGAGCCACAGGTGCATGTCGAAGCCTTCGTGATCATGGCCCTCATGCGCATGATCGTGGTCATCTGCGGCAGCAGCCTCGGGAGCTGCGGCATCGTCGTGTTCCGCTTCGCCCTCGGCGTGCTTGTGGCCCTCCTCACCATGGCCCTCGTCGTCGTGATCATGCGCCTCGAAGGCGCCGCCTTCGCGGAACTTCA
Source organism: Ensifer sp. NM-2 (assembly GCF_003024455.1). Lineage (NCBI taxonomy): Bacteria > Pseudomonadati > Pseudomonadota > Alphaproteobacteria > Hyphomicrobiales > Rhizobiaceae > Ensifer > Ensifer sp. NM-2. Next base: position 158,985 of record NZ_PVZR01000009.1, on the reverse strand, counting down.
GCTTCTCAAGACCCGGCGCTTCGCTGAGCTCCACCACCTTGGCGCCGCCGCTCAGCGCATCGAGCGGCTTGTCGAGGAAGGCTTCGAGCCCCGGGCCGACCCAGAAGACCACCTTGGCCGCCTGCAGCGCCGCGGCGTTCGACGGTTTCATGTTGTAGGTATGGGGCGAAGCAGCACCCTCGACGATCAGCGACGGTTCGCCGACGCCCTGCATGATCGAAGCGACGAGCGAGTGGACAGGCTTGATCGAAGCCACCACATTGGGGCCGGCCGCTGCAACGGGCGAAGACAGCAGGATTGTGGAGGCAAAGAGCAGGGCGGAAGACGATTTCATCGGTTTCTCCGGGCTTGAATGTCACGCAAGGCCCTGAACCGACTATCGTTTTCGGCCAGGGACAGGCGCAGTTCGGACACTTGAAACACCGAGCATACGTCCGGTTGAACGTGTCGATGTTTCAATGTAATGTTATTACATCAATTGCGTTATGCTATAACGTGTGCGATAGCCAGTGGCAACCGCCAATCCGGAATTTTTTGATGCTGAATTTCCGATCCCCAGAAACGACACCGCTGGTGCGGTTGAACAATGCCGGCGTCAGCCGCAACGGCCGCTGGCTGGTGCGTGGCGTGGAGTTTTCCATCAGCCCGGGCGAGATCGTCACGCTGATCGGCCCCAATGGCTCTGGCAAGTCAACGACCGCGAAGACGGCGATCGGCGTGCTGAAGGCCGACGAAGGTTTTGTCGAGCGCAAGCCGGGCCTGAAGGTCGGCTATGTCCCGCAGAAGCTTGCAGTCGACTGGACGCTGCCCTTGACAGTCGAACGGCTGATGACGCTGACCGGCCCGCTGAAGGGCAGGGAGATCGAGGAGGCGCTGTCGGCGACCGGCGTTCTGCATCTGGCGAAAGCCGAGGTGCAGCATCTGTCGGGCGGTGAATTCCAGCGGGCGTTGCTCGCGCGGGCGATCGCCCGCAAGCCGGACCTGCTGGTGCTCGACGAACCGGTGCAGGGCGTCGACTTCAGCGGTGAGATCGCGCTCTACGAACTGATCAAGCAGATCCGCAACCGCACCGGCTGCGGCATCCTGCTGATCTCGCACGATCTGCATATCGTCATGGCCGAAACCGACACGGTCGTCTGCCTCAATGGCCATGTCTGCTGCCGCGGCACGCCGCAGGCCGTCAGCCAGAGCCCGGAGTACCAGAAGCTGTTCGGCAGGCGCGCTGCCAGCACGCTTGCGGTCTACAGCCACAATCACGACCACACGCTTCTGCCTGACGGGCGCGTGCTGCATGCTGATGGTTCGATCACCGAGCACTGTTACCCGGGCGACGGCCATCACCACGACGAGGACGACAACGTGCATGACCATGGCGAGGATTGCGGCTGCGGCCACCACACCCGCCTGCATGGCTTCGAGGTGAAGGAGAAGCGCGATGCTTGACGATTTCTTCGTCCGGGCGCTGATCGCCGGCATCGGTATCGCCGTGATGGCGGGGCCGCTCGGCTGCTTCGTCATCTGGCGGCGCATGGCCTATTTCGGCGATACCATGGCGCATTCGGCGCTGCTGGGTGTGGCGCTGTCGCTGCTTCTCGATCTCAACCTGATGGTGGCGGTGTTCATCGTTGCGGCTGCCGTGTCGATATTACTGCTGTTCCTGCAGCGGCGCGGGGCGCTGTCGACCGATGCGCTGCTCGGCATCCTGTCGCATTCGGCGCTGTCGATCGGCCTCGTCATCGTCGCCTTCATGACCTGGGTGCGCATCGATCTCGTCGGCTTTCTCTTCGGCGACATTCTCGCTGTGTCGGAATCCGACATCTACATCATCTGGGGCGGCGGCATCCTGGTGATCTTCGCGATCGTCTATCTCTGGCGGCCGCTGCTGGCCTCCACGGTCAATCCTGAACTCGCCGAGGCCGAGGGCATGAAGCCGGAGCGGGCGCGGTTGTTCTTCATGCTGTTGATGGCGCTGGTGATCGCCATCGCCATGAAGATCGTCGGCATCCTCTTGATCACCTCGCTGCTGATCATCCCGGCGGCCACAGCCCGCCGCTTTGCGACGTCGCCGGAAATAATGGCGGTTCTTGCCTCGGTGATCGGTGCGCTTGCCGTTACCGGTGGGCTTTTCGGTTCGCTGCACTGGGACACGCCGTCGGGACCGTCTATCGTCGTTGCTGCACTTGCGCTTTTCGTACTGAGTCTGCTGCCGATCGGGCGGCGTCGGTTGGAGACAGCGTCTCATTCCACGCCTGGAGGGCATCATTGATGACGACCCCGCAACTGACCAAGAACCAGACGATGGTGATGAATGCGCTCAGCCATTCCGAAGGCCCCTTGAGCGCCTACACAATCCTCGACAAGCTGCGCGACCAGGGGTTTCGCGCGCCACTGCAGGTCTATCGCGCGCTCGACAAGCTGCTCGAGTATGGCCTCGTGCACCGGCTCGAAAGCCTCAACGCCTTCGTTGCCTGCACATGCCCGCACGAGCACGAGCATGATCACGGGGTCACGGCGTTTACGATCTGCGAGGGGTGTGGGCAGGTAACCGAGTTCCACGACACCGCGATCGAGCAGCGGTTGTCGGCGCTGACGCGTGCACAGAACTTCAAGACGGAAAAGACCACCATCGAGATCCGTGGTCACTGCCAGAGCTGCGCCTGACTGAGCGCGGCGGGCTCGTCGCGCTTAGAGCAATTCCAGGAAAAGTGCGAAGCGGTTTTCCGTCAGCGTTTTGTGACTCCGTTTAAACCGGAAACGCTCTAGTCGAGCTTCGTCAGCTGCATCGCATAGCGCTGCCAGTTCTTGACGTAGTGGCTGGCCGAGCGCTTCAGCCCTTCGACGGCGGCATCGTCAAGCGTGCGGATGGCCTTGGCGGGCGCGCCGACGATCAGCGAATTGTCGGGGAACTCCTTGCCCTCGGTCACCAGCGCATTTGCGCCGACCAGGCAGTTGCGGCCGATCTTCGCACCGTTCAGCACCGTTGCGCCCATGCCGATCAGCGAGTTGTCGCCGATGGTGCAGCCGTGGATGATGGCGCCATGACCGATGGTGCAGCCTTCGCCGATGGTCACGGGAAAGCCGGGGTCGACGTGAATGACGGTGTTTTCCTGGATATTGGTGCGGGCGCCAAGCCGGATCAGCTCGTTGTCGCCGCGCAGCGTGGCGCCGAACCAGATGCCGACATCCTCGCCGATTTCCACCTGGCCGATGATGTTGGCATCAGGCGCCACCCAGTAGCTGCCCTCAGTAGGCGTTTGCGGACGCAGCGGTCCAAGGGCATAGAGCGGCATCGGGCAATCCTTGTTGTTGGAGCATTCCCTGAAACCGCGTGCAGCGCTTCCTTTATCGGGAGATGCGTCAAGACAATGCGATGGGGCGCTTCCGCGATGCGTTCCGAAACGAAAGCGGAAGCGCTCCGATCTTAGAGAACGGTAACGGCAAGCGCCGCGACGCCATCGACGCCGCAGGTCACCGCGTCGCCGCGCACCACCGGACCGACACCCGAAGGGGTCCCGGTCATGATGATGTCGCCGGGGGCGAGCGTGAACAGCCGTGAAAGCTCCGAGATGACTTCGGGTATCTTCCAGATCATCTGCTCGAGATCGCCCTGCTGGCGTAGCTCGCCATTGACCTTCAGCCAGATATTGCCGTTGACGGGATGACCGATCGCCTCGACCGGCACGATCTCGGAAACAGGCGCCGAATGTTCGAAGGCCTTGGCCGCTGCCCAGGGCTTGCCCGCCTTCTTGGCCTCGGCCTGCAGGTCGCGGCGGGTGAAGTCGATGCCAACAGCATAGCCGTAGACGCAGTCGAGCGCCTGTTCGACAGGGATGTCGGCGCCGCCGCTTTTCAAGGCGACAACCAGCTCGACCTCATGGTGCACATCGGCCGTGCGCGGCGGATAGGGGAAGGTCTTATCGGCCACCAGCAGGTTGTCCGGGTTCTTCTGGAAGAAGAACGGCGGTTCGCGATCCGGGTCGTGACCCATCTCGATGGCGTGGGCCGCATAGTTGCGGCCCACGCAATAGACCCGGCGCACCGGAAAACCCACGAGGCTACCGGCGATCGGCAACAGGACGGGTGGTGAAGGTGGAATGACTGTTTGCATGATTGTCCGGCTGTTTCGAATCCCAGCCGGACGTTAACACCCTGTTCGGGTGCTGCAAGGGTTTATCTCAGGCGCAGCAGGCGTAGGCTTGCAACTGGGCGCGCGTGAGAAACCGTCCATCCGACCGAGAGTTCAGTTCCGGATGGCTGTATTCGAGGCTCGGTACTTGAAGTTCCAGGGCTTGGCGCACGGTCATGATGCCGACATCGCGACGATCGCCGTCGCGCTTCACACTGACTTCAACGATGCGATAGAGATTCTGCTCGCTCATGATATCTCTCCCGTTTTCGTTGTCCCTTTTTTCTGGGACATTATGCTTTTTCCCTTGATGGGACTCAGACGCTTCGAAATTGGTTTTTGTGAGGCACCTCATGATATAGCGCAGAGAAATGAAGGCTTCACGACAGAAATCGGGCCATTTCCGGGAAATTTGCGTGCTATTTGAAGATGCTGCGCCGAATCGGCACGGTAACTCCACCACCGGATGCCATGCTCAGGCACTGTCTGGGGCGCGATCGCGCCGCCGCAAGTCATTTCTTCCAAGAGGGCGCAGATGCCAATCAACAGGCCCTCCGGCGTGCTCTTCGCATGCCAACGGCAAGGGGCGAGTGCAGGGCACTCAATGCGGGTGGCAAATGCCTCTTAATGCGCTTTCAATTCGGCTTCATTTGCAGCCGAGATGAACAGCGATCGCGCTTCTTCCACCGTGCGACGGCCGTCGATGGCGGCGCGGCAGGCGCTGCGGGCGGCGACGTAACTCGGTCCGCGCCGCGGCCAATGGTCGGCAAGGCAGGCAAGCGCGTCTGACGGGCCCTTGACGGTGCGGACATCGCCCGTCACGAAGTCGAGTTCGATCGGCTGGTTCCAGATGATTTGATGCATGCGTCTCCTCCTCGAGATCATCTCAATGAATGTCGGCATCGCGACTGCTTGCGACAGGGCTCCTCCCACGCGGCAAGGGTCAACTGTGCTAATGTAGCGCAGGATAACGCTTTTGTAAGCAGCTTTTCCGGGTGCGTCTTGCCGAAGCACAACCGCTGGACTTCGCCCCTAGGCCGAGGTCGATGTCTCCGCCAAGCGTGAGGCGAACAAGCGGCCGACGACAAGCAGCAATTGCTCATTGGTCGTGCCGGCCAGATATTCGTCGATCAGCATGCGTGCATGGCGGCGGGCACGGGCGCTGTCGCGCGGCCAGTGTTGCTCGGCGCAGATGTTGTCGAAGACGCGCTGCAGCGTGTCGATATCAGGCTGCGACAGCGCGATACATTGTGTCGAGCGCAAAGGGTTCACGTCTTTCTCCCCCGGCACCCAAGCCCCGGTGCCCGGCGAACTATGCCATAACCCCCCATAATAGAACCCCTTGGGAATAAGGGGTTCGCGAAGCGGATTGGAGAGAAAGCTCGATCAGCGCCAGGCGCTCGTCTGGACGGGCAGGGCGAATTTCGAGCGCGGGCATCTCCGCCTTTCTGAAGCATTGCCGCGACGCTGGTGCCCGCAGCGCTGTCGCCGGTTCAGGCCGGTCCGACGCCTGCCACCTTGGTCTGGCGGCCGCCTTCCTCGATCCTGACATAGTCGGGTCCGATCCGGGCGAATTGGTCGCAGCGCCTGCCACCATCCTCGAAGGTGATGCAGACTTCGTCGCCCGCAATCGTGTAGGTTCCGCCGTCGCGCACTTCGTAATCGCGGTAGCCATATCGGCCGTCGGCAAAATAGGAGGAGACGACGCCGTTAATGGTGTAGCGCAGCGACTTGCCGACGATAAGGGCCTGAAGATCGGTGCCGGAGAGCGTCGGCACGGAAGGCGGTTTCGGCTTCGCGATCTCCTGATCCTCGAGCGCCACTGACTGGCAACCCGCGAGCTGGAGGGTGAGGAGTGCCACGATCGCACGTTTCATGCCGTCTTCCCTTGTTCCTGCCTTCTGTATCGATACAGGGACGCTGCCCTAATCGCCTGTGATACCGCCTGTCAAGCCGAAGATGCTTGCGTCTGGTTGTTTGCGCGGCCCGGCCACCTGCGAATTCGTTTCCGTGCTGCGGTTCGAGCCATATCTACCGCTTCAATATTGCGCGTTGGCGAAGATCTCGCTCAACGTCCACCGGGTATCGCCCTCGGTGCTTTCGATGTCGTCGACCTGCCAGTTTCCGGCTTCGTTCATCAGACTGTAGCGCAGGGTGACGGGCGCCGAAAAATTCTCGAAGCGCACGGTGACGACAGCGGATGGGCCGGTGATTTCGGCCTTGCCGATGCGCAGGTTGGCGATGTCCCAATCCTGCCCGTTGATGACGGGGTCGAAGCCGATGGCGCCGACCTCACCCTGGCTCTTCTCCGCGTCGGTCTCGTAAAGCTTGGTGAGATCGTTGGAGAAAAACGCGTCGCGCTCCGAGGTGTCGCCGTCGCCAAGATATGGCGCATAGAGCGCCTCGATGAGCGCGGTCGGGGACCTGAATGGCTGAGCCCAGGCGCCTGTTGCAACCGCCGTCGCAAGCCCCAGCACAAAAGCAAATATGACATTTTGCATGAATGGTCCCCGATCGAGTCGCCTGTGATTTTTTATCAAGGATGACGGCTCGAGCGTGAGCCATTTTTGGTGCGTTTTTGCGCCCGGCTTTCCGGCCCCGCCGAACTGCCTCCGCCCGACGAAGGCTTCGGATGTCGCGACGCAAGTCTTGCAGGCGGCAGGGCGCAAGCCATCAAAGTCTGCCAGAAACTCTGGCGCGAAATGAAGCGTCTGTCGCAACAGCCCGTGGCGTTGCCGGCATTTCTGATCCGAAGCGTCCCGCCGTGCCGTTCGCGTGAGCAGCCACGCCCGATGACGGCGATCCGCAGCCAGGAGCCTTGCTGCCCGTCAAAGGCTCGCTTTCTTGCCTGCGCCATTATATAAGCCGGCAACGGTACAAGACGCTGGCCGTCGGCGGGCGCGTGGCCATCGCGCTGCCCTTTGCCGCCGCGAGCGAACAAGAGACAGAAGAAATGACTGAGAACGCAGCAAAATCTGCGGCCGGAAGAGCGTATTTCAAGGCTCCGATCTTCGCCGTGGCGCCGATGATCGACTGGACCGATCGGCACTACCGGTTTTTTGCGCGCCGGCTTTCGCGGCATGCGCTGCTCTATACCGAGATGATCGTCGCCGACGCGATCCTCAGGGGCGATCGGGTGAAGCTGCTCGGTTTTGATGCGTCGGAGCATCCGGTGGCGCTGCAGCTGGGCGGCAGCGATCCGCGCAAGATGGCGGAGGCGGCCCGCATTGCCGAAGCGTTCGGCTATGACGAAATCAACATGAATGTCGGCTGCCCGTCCGACCGGGTGCAATCCGGCACTTTTGGCGCCTGCCTGATGCAGGAGCCTGGCGTGGTGGCGGAATGCGTGGCGGCGATGAAGGCCACGGTCACGATCCCGGTGACGGTGAAATGCCGCATCGGCGTCGACGAGCAGGATCCGGAAGTGGCGTTGCGCGATCTGGTGTCGCGCGTCGTCGACGCCGGTACGGACGCGGTCTGGGTCCATGCCCGCAAAGCCTGGCTGCAGGGGCTCTCGCCCAAGGAAAACCGCGACATCCCGCCGCTCGACTACGCTCTCGTGCACCGGCTGAAGGCTGAAAACCCTAATCTTTTCATCGGCCTCAACGGCGGACTTCAGACTTTGAATCAGTCGCTTGACGAGCTCAAGCATCTCGATGGCGTGATGCTCGGTCGGGCCGCCTATCACGACAGCGCCATGCTTTCGTCGGTCGATGGCTTTTTCCCGCATCCGCTGACCGGCGCGCCGACGCTCATTCACGACGCTGCCGACTTCTCAGAGCGCGGCCACCGGCTGGACCTGTCCTTCTGGGCGGAATTGCGCGAAGCGATGGCCGATTATGCGGCCGGCCACATCGCCAATGGCGGCCGGCTCGCCCATGTCACGCGGCATATGGTCGGGCTGTTCCAGGGCTGGCCGGGTGCACGGCGCTACCGCCAGATCCTGTCGTCTGACGCCACCCGCCAAGGGGCTGGGCCGGAGGTCATCCACGCCGCCTTCGATGCCGTGTTCGAGGCGGCAGCCGCAAAGCAGGCGGCCGAGTAGGTCCGGAGACGTCGCGGAACGTCATCCTCTGCATGTCGCAGAGGGCCAGCGTCGGCACGGCCGGAATGTCTCACATGGCGACTAGGGACTGCGCCTACAGCTGCAACCTTGCGCCGCGGACGCGGCGCTGCTGGATTTCTGTGACGAGCACAGAAATGAGGGGCGACTTGTTCGAGGCAGAGCGGTGGCCCCGCTTGCTGGCCACATGGTGTGTTGTCGATCCTCACGGTGATCGAGAACGCCTGAGGCCAAATGAAAAGAGCTGGCGGACCCGCCAACATCGGCCGTCGTCCTCACACCGACGCGAGTCTCTCATTTGAGCCGGCGCCATACTCAGCCTTGAACCGCTGTCATCCTCGGCCTTGAGCCGATGATCCCCCTGGCCGCCCCGCGAATACTTGCGGATGCGGATGCCGAGGTCTCCTCGGTCGAAGCGAAGGCGGCTTCCGGCCAATGCGTCGGCACCCGCCCCGACACAAACCAACAGCCCAAGCGAAAACGGCGCCCCCTGGGGAGCGCCGCTTCCAAAAAGTCCAGTCGGACGATCCGGCTTACGAAGCCTGGATGTTGACGGCCTTCGGGCCCTTGCCCATGCGGTCAGCTTCGGTGTCGAACGTGACAACCTGGCCGTCCTTCAGCGTAGCAAGGCCAGCGGCCTGTACAGCGGAGATGTGGACGAATACGTCCTTAGCGCCGCCGTCCGGCGTGATGAAACCAAAACCCTTGTCCTGGTTGAAGAATTTTACGGTGCCCTTAGTGGCCATGGAAGAAGTCCTTTTCCTTCAGTCTTAAAGCTATACCCGCGCCCCCGTGAGGATGTGGGTGTGTCGTCTTCCGCATACAAGCGGATAGGCGTCGAGTAGTCACGATAACGGGGAAAGAACGTCCATTTGCCGCTTCCGGCCGGCCCGGCAAGCCGGGCACAAAAGAGAAAGTCCAGTCTCCGGGATTGAAAACGCCCGAACGGTAGCAGCAGTGACAGTATTTGCAAAAAAACGCAAGAGCCATTCGCGCGGCTTATTTCGGGAAAATGTGCCGCCAACCACAGCATTCTCAGGGGTTTTGGGCTTCTGCAATTCAAAGCGCCACAGCGACCTTGGCGCGTCTGATTAGACGCGCGGCGCTGTAGCGGCTGCCGCTTGGTGCAGACGAACGGCGAGGGGACGCAGAGCCGGGCGGGCTATCGGCGAGCATGTTGCAGACTGCCGCGTTCCGGCCGCTGGATGATCGCGATCTTGGTGTCATTCCTCAGCGGGCAACCATCGCCGCTATCGGCAAAAGTGGAAGAGGCGACCAAGGTTTTGGGGCAGGCGCGTGCCGCAGAAAAGAGCGAAGGTCACCCGCGGCGGGCGGAGTGCGTGTGAGGGCCGTTGATGGCGACGTCCGTTGATTGTCGCGGCCACGCGCGGGCCGATAAGCAGCCGAACAAGCGGGCCGAACGCGCATCGGTTTCCGCGTGCGCCAAGGTGCGTCGCCCTTCGATGGACCGCCTTCCGGCCATCGCTCCTGTTGCGGGCGACGCAGGTCACGTGGTCGGTTTGCGCCGTAACCATTGGTCCTGCATGGAAAAATCGGGGACGGCCCGTTTCCGACCACAATTTCGTCCCGACCACGGACGAACGTGCGCGCCGCCGCGTCGGAAGGGCGAGTGCTTCGGCGCGCCTCGACTTGATGAACGCGGCGCCCGGATGCGGTGATGATCCCATCACGCCGCATCAGCACTTGAACAAGTTTGGGATAACGCGCAGGCTTTACCGGTGATTGGTTCCGGTCTTCGGTTGCGTGCGTTAGGTCAGGCGGAGAAATCGGAATGCGAGACGAACAGGGGGCAGCGTGATCGATCCCTACGAGATGCTTGGCGTGGACCGCGACGCGAACGACCAGGCCATCCGCACGGCCTATCGCAAGGCGGCCAAGGCGGCCCATCCCGACTCGGGCGGCGATGCCGAGCAATTCGCCCGGCTGCAGGCGGTCTATGATCTCCTGAAGGATCCGGTGCGCCGCAAGGTCTTTGACGACACCGGCTACGACCCGCAGCTCGCCGAGCCGCGCGACCTCAAGGGCCTGATGATGCTGGAGACCCTGGTCAACGACTTCATTCTCGACGAGCGCGAGCCCGGCAGCTTCGACCCCGTCGCCGCCATGCGCCGCAAGCTTTCCGACGATATCGTCAAGAGCCGCTTCCACATCCTCGAGCTGGAGCGCCACCGCGCCCGCGTGCGAAAACACCTCGACCGCCTCGGCCGCCGGCCGGAAACCGACGTCCTCGGCTCGATGCTGCGCGCCCGCTCACGCTCGATCGCCGAGGCGATCAAGACCACCGAAGAGCAGATCAAGACGATCGAGCAGGCCTATGAAATGTTGGAAGGCTATTCCTACGAGCTGGAGGCGCTGGAGGTAAAGGCGCACGCCGCGGAGTAGCGCTGCTCGCATCTTGCCGCAGAAGGCAAGGGAGCCGTGCCGCTCGCCACTCGCGGCCCGACGCCGGCAGCCTGCGGACGTTCTGCCTCCAACTGGCCGTCACTGCGCTTGAAAACGCGGCGATCCGGTTCGCGTACAGCGCCGCGCGTCTTAATCAGACGCGCAAAGTCGCTGCAGCACTTTGAATGGCCGCCTGTTTTGCTATGGGCTTTGCGAGATGCAGGAATACTCGTCAACGGCGTGCAGCTGCAGCCGTCTGCACCATACTCGACGGTCGTTTTTGGGACACGCAAGGCGGTCGCGTCGGTTCAGAGCGCAGGGAATGAGTTTGCGGCGGTGGTGGCGGAACGGAGACGGGCTGGTGCAGGATCGGCATGACCATAACCACACGTTGCTTTCCTGGCTGTTTCAGGTTTAGCTGATATCGCCTTTAGCTGATATCACCGCACCGGGACTAGGGTGAACGCAGATGACCCGTCGCAGGAAACTTCATGCATCTCTGAGCGTCCTGGCGGTTGTGCTGGTCGCCTATCTGCTGGTCAGCTATTTCCTGCTGCCGGAGCTCTGGATCTTTCACGACAGGAGCCGGGTTGACGATTTTAGCGCCATGGTCACCACCACCGAGCAGGATATTCCCGGCGACCCTATCAACGTCGGCCTCGTTGGCTCCAAGGAACAGGTGATCCGCGCCTTCGCCGCGGCCGGCTGGGATCCGGCCGACAAGATAACCCTGCGATCCTCCGTCGACATCGGATTGAGCGTGGTGCTCGATCGGCCGGACCTCGATGCACCGGTCAGCCCTTTGTTCTTCGAGGGCCGGAAACAGGATCTGGCGTTTGAAAAGCCCGTCGGTAACAGCGCCGACGAGCGAAACCACGTGCGCTTCTGGCAGACCAAACATACCGGCTCGGATGGCAAGCCGCTTTGGCTCGGCTCGGCCAGCTTCGACCGCGGTGTCGGCTTCAGCCACGACACCGGCCAGATCACCCACCATATCGGCCCGAACCTGGACGCAGAGCGAGACTTGGTCATCGGCGATTTGCAAAAGGCCGGACAGGTTTCCTCGACCTACGACATCCCCGGCATAGGCGCCACCACGACCGGCCGCAACGGCGGTGGCGATCCCTATTTTACCGATGGCAAGGCGCTGGTTGGAGTGCTGGGGCAGGTGACGGCTGGCACTGGCGGCTAAAGCGTGGCCCGCAAGACGATGGCTCAAGCTCGGCGATGTCGTGAACTGACGACCGGGCTGCCGCGGATTCGAGACCGTCGGCCAACACCTCAGCCGTTGCGGACTTTGATAAAGTTCCTATCCTACAGCGCCGCGCATCTGACTAGATGGGCAAAGGTCGCTGTAGCACTTTGAACTGCTGCATGTTTCTTTAAAGCGAATAGGATTTAAGGAAACATGCAGTAGCCGCCCATGGGACGCGCCAGACGGACAGAGGGCAGTGGAATAACGGGAACGGGGCCGGAATGAGTGCGATCTTGATTGCCGTTGCCGCGTTCCTTTGCCTGAGTGTGGCGGCGCTTGGCATGATGCACCTCTATCCGAAGCTGCCGGCGCGTCATCGCGATGATGACACCAATACCGTCGTGCGGCTCGTTGCCAATATCTTCGTGGTCATGGCGTCGTTGGTCTTCGGCCTGATGATCAATTCGGCCAAGAATACGTTCGAGGGGATCGACGACAATGTGCATTCCTTCGCCATCAATCTGATCCTTCTCGACCGGACGCTCAGGACCTATGGCCTCGCCGGCAACGATGCGCGGCAATATCTGATCGCCTATGTAGAGGGGGTGATTGCCGATCCCGAAAGGGTCGACAATGTGCAGCACCAGGGACCCAATTCCACGCAACAGCGGCTGGATACGGTCGGTAACAGCCTCGCGGCCATTCAGCCCGCCGACAGCCTGCATGAATCCATGCTGGTGAGTGCCCGCCAGCAATATAACCGCATCGTCGAACAGCGCTGGACGATCGTCGAGCAATCGGAAGGCGCAATACCGATGCCCGTCATCGGCATGCTGATGGCGTGGATGACGCTGATCTTCGCCAGCTTCGGCTATCGCGCGCCGCAAAACGTCGTGGTCGTCGCCATGTTCGTGGTTTCGGCGATGTTCATCGCCGCCTCTGTCTATGTCGTGCTCGACATGGACATTCCGTTCACCGGCGCGATCCTGATTTCAGATGCGCCCCTGCATAGGGCGCTGGCGGAGATGAAGCTGTAGCGCGGAGCGGTGATGCATGCTGGGCTAGCCGCTGCCGTCCGCAAAGCTTTGCGCGATTCCGGGCAATTTGCCCGGCTGCAGGCGGCCTGCGTTCTCCTGAAGGATCTGGTGCGCCGGAAGATCCATGCCGACACCGGCTACGATCCGCAACTCGCCGAGCCGCGCGACCTCAAGGGCCTGATGATGCAGGAGCTTGATAGGCACAGGGGGGGTGGAGTTGAATTAGCCAGCCCATCATTCGATTAAGACGTGCGGGGGTACTCAAGCCATCGGGCCGGAGCGCGGTCTTATGGAAAGCTAAAGCAGAGGAAGCCCACGTGGCCGCATAAGGCAGTCCTGTTTGGCCAGGCCGCCTGAGGCGACGGAACTGGATGAGTTCAGTTCTGCCGAATGATTGACGACTCTGCGGCTGCTCTCCCAAAAAGAACTATGCTTTGATGTAGCGGAAGTTAAACGCAGATGCGTTCTCATTTACGGGTTTGATTCGACCGGAACCTCTCAGTTTCTGGAGTGCCAATTTAACTTTCTGCATATCATCCTCGCCGCGCGGTCATCTCGTCTGGTCAGGTTACGTCGACAAGATACTCATAGAAGTGGATCCCAAGCTTGACGCCAGCGATAGGCTTTGCAACCCGCGCCGCCCTCACATTGAATGGCGCTGCGCCTTGAGAAAGGTCCTATCCTTGGCGCGTCTGGTTCGCGCATACTGGGCGTGGTGTGATGAGAGCTGCGCCGGGATAACGCAAACTTGTTCGCCGTTGCCGACGCTACTTCCCCGGCCGCCCCGTCTTGCCCTTCGTCCGCCCCTTCTGACGCTTTTCGTCGACGGGGTCTTCATAGGAACCGACGCCCGGTTTGGCGCGGATGAGCGGCTTGTCCGGCACCTTGCCGATGACGGGTTTTTCGGTGCGGCCGACAGTCATTTCGTCGAGGCTGTTCTTGCGGAAGAGCGATTGGCTCTCGGCATCCTTGCGGCCGGCCGGCGTTGCCACGTCGCGGCCCATTTCGTCGAGTTCGGGCTTGCGAAACAGCGGGCGTTCGGTGTCGGTGCCCGGACCCATGTCGTCGAGCGACGGTTTCTGGAACAGGGAATTGTCGTCCGCGATGGTGGTGGGTCCTCGGCTCAAGGCTGAGGATGACGGCGAGGGGGAGGCCTTACCGCTATTTGGTGCCGTTGCCTTTTTCCGCCCCGTTCCACCTTCGATCGCCTTGGCTTCTTCCCGTGCCATCGGGTCGTCCATGGCGGCGAGTTCGGCGGCTTTGAGGCGCTTGATCTCGTCGCGCAGGCGGGCGGCCTTTTCGAAGTCGAGGTCGGCGGCGGCGTCGCGCATCTGCTTTTCCAGCGCGTTGAGGTGCGCCTGGAGGTTGTTGCCGACGAGGTGGCCGCCATCGGCAAAGCCCTTGCCGGCGACGCCGGAGATGTCGGCGCGCACGTGGTCCTTCTCGTAGACCGAGTCGAGGATGTCGGAGATCTTTGCCTTTACTGATTCCGGCGTGATGCCGTTGGCCTCGTTAAAGGCCATCTGCTTTTCGCGGCGGCGGCTGGTTTCGTCCATGGCGCGCTGCATCGACCCGGTGATCTGGTCGGCATAGAGGATGACCTTGCCGTCGACGTTACGCGCGGCACGGCCGATGGTCTGCACCAGCGACGTCTCCGAGCGCAAAAAGCCTTCCTTGTCGGCGTCGAGGATGGCGACGAAGCCGCATTCGGGAATGTCGAGGCCTTCGCGCAGGAGGTTGATGCCGACGAGCACGTCGAAAGCACCCAAACGAAGATCGCGGATGATCTCGATGCGCTCCAGCGTGTCGATGTCGGAGTGCATGTAGCGGACGCGAATGCCCTGTTCGTGCAGGTATTCGGTCAGGTCCTCGGCCATGCGCTTGGTCAGCACCGTCACCAGCGTGCGGTAGCCGGCAGCGGCCGTCTCGCGGATTTCGCCCAGCACGTCGTCGACCTGGGTTTTCGCCGAGCGCACTTCCACCGGCGGATCGATCAGGCCGGTCGGGCGGATGACCTGTTCGGCAAAGACACCGCCGGACTGCTCCATTTCCCAGCTGCCGGGCGTGGCCGAAACCGCGACGGTGTCGGGGCGCATGGCGTCCCATTCCTCGAAGCGCAGCGGACGGTTGTCCATGCACGAGGGCAGGCGGAAGCCGTATTCGGCCAGCGTCGCCTTTCGGCGGAAGTCGCCGCGATACATGCCACCGATCTGGCTGACGGAGACGTGGCTCTCGTCGATGAACAGCAGCGCGTTGTCGGGGATGTATTCGAACAGCGTCGGCGGCGGCTCGCCGGGATTGCGGCCGGTGAGGTATCGCGAATAGTTCTCGATGCCGGCGCAGGAGCCGGTGGCCTCCAGCATTTCGATGTCGTAGCGGGTGCGCTGCTCCAGCCGCTGGGCTTCGAGGAGGCGGCCGCCCTTTTCCAACTCGGCCAGCCGGTGCTTCAGCTCTTCCTTGATCGCCTTGATGGCGCCGTTCAGCGTCGGGCGCGGGGTGACGTAGTGCGAGTTGGCGTAGATTTTTACCGATTTCAGGTCGCCGGTCTTCTGGCCGGTCAGCGGATCGAACTCGGTGATGGCGTCGATCTCGTCGCCGAACATGGAGATGCGCCAGGCGGCATCTTCCAAGTGGGCCGGAAAGATTTCGATGGTATCACCGCGCACGCGAAACGAGCCGCGCTGGAAATCCATGTCGCGGCGCTTGTATTGCTGCGCCACCAGGTCGGCCAGCAGCTGCCGCTGGTCGAGCGTGTCACCGACGCTCATCTGGAAGGTCATGGCGGTATAGGTCTCGACCGAGCCGATACCGTAGATGCACGAGACCGAGGCGACGATGATGCAGTCGTCGCGCTCCAGCAGCGAGCGGGTGGCCGAGTGGCGCATGCGGTCGATCTGCTCGTTGATCGAGGATTCCTTCTCGATGAAGGTGTCCGAGCGCGGCACGTAGGCTTCCGGCTGGTAGTAGTCGTAATAGGAGACGAAGTACTCGACCGCGTTGTCGGGGAAGAAGTTCTTGAACTCGGAATAGAGCTGGGCGGCCAAGGTCTTGTTGGGCGCGAGGATGACGGCGGGGCGCTGGGTCGCCTCGATCACCTTGGCCATGGTGAAGGTCTTGCCCGAGCCGGTGACGCCGAGCAGCACCTGGCTGCGCTCGCCGGAGGCAAGGCCCTCGACGAGATCGGCGATCGCCGTCGGCTGATCGCCGGCGGGCTCGTAGTCGGAGACCATGCGGATCTCGATGCCGCCTTCGGATTTCGGCGGCCGGGCAGGGCGGTGCGGCGTCCAGAGCTTGCCGTCCTTGAACAGCGGATTGCCGCTCTCGATCAGCGCCGACAGCGCCTCCACGGTGGCGGTGACGCCGGAAGTGGACAGCTTGTCGGCATCCTCAAGCGACACGTCGAGGCCGGCGACCGGATTGAGGCCCGCCGCGGCGCGCGTCTTCGGGTCGGTCGTGCCGCCCATGGACGTCCCGCGGGACGTCCTTCCGCTCACGCTGTCGGCGCCTTGCGCCTTCGCTCCGCGTGGGCCTCGCATTGGCTCGGACGCCCCTTCGGGCTTGCGGCCTGCGGCCGATTTCGCGGCGATCTCCACCTTCTTGCGGTGCTTGCCGGCCTTGGAGGCGACCTCGCGCTGGCTCTCGAAGGCGGAAGCCTCGGCATCGGCCTCGAGCTGTTTCACCCAATCGGAGACGTTGCCGGATAGCGGCGTTCCCGACAGCGGCGCCTGCGGGGCTTCCTCGAAGCCGCCGGGCACTGTGGTTTTCCTGGGGGGATTTTTTGCAGACGTCTTCGGATCCTGGGCCATGGCGGGAATATGGACAGAGTCATAACGAAAATAAAGGGGGAATGAGTACAAAAGGGAAACGAAATGCATGGATTCTTCCGGGTGTTTACCGGTCCTGGGGCGACGGTTTGCCCATGTCGGTGGCCGAGCTTGCCCGCCAACGGGGAGAGGTAGTCTGCGGGCGCATGTGCGACCCCCGATCTAGCAAGATCAACTGGAGCTTGCAGTCGTTCCAACTGCTGCATCTTGCCGTCATCGGTTCCGGCTCAAGAAAACAGCCGGCAATGACGCCAGTCGCAGCTGAAAGCGCGACGCTTGCATCGTGTGCATCTTGGCTTCCCTATGGCCCGGCGGAAGCAGACTACCAGCCCGTTCGCCTTGGCCAGGCAATGCCCACCGTTTCCTCGTCTTCCTGTCGGCTCACGGCAGCTTTCGACGGGTGACTTCCGGTGTGTCGGTGCATTGAGTTGTCTATCTGGCGTTGTATTTGCGCCTGCCGTTCGTGAGGCAACATGCCCGGCGCATCTGGCGTTTTGGACGTATTGTTTTCGCGCCGGCAACGGGGAGGGGTTAGCTTTTGCTAGTTCTGGTTGCCGCCGGTTACCTCGAATGGGCGAGCAGACATCCGGCCATGCCGCGTGGTAAAAAGAGTGGTTTGGAGGGGCTCATGTCGCGTTTGCGCAGTGCCGCACTCATCGCTGTTAGTGCCACGCTTTTTTGTCCAGTGCCGAGCTTTACTGCCGAGCCCATTGGCCAGGCAGTCTCGATCAGGACGGAAGTCTCCGGCAAGAGTGGTCCGTTGGCGGTCAGGGACCCGGTCTACCGGGATGAACGGATCCGGACGTCAAAGTCCGGCCTTGGACAATTCGTCTTTCAGGACGGGACCAAGCTGGCTGTCGGCTGGGGATCATCCGTGGTCATCGATCAGTTCGTCTATGACGGCAGCAAGTCGGTGAAGAAACTGACGATCATGGCCGCCAAGGGAACCTTTCGCTGGGTCAGCGGCAAATCCAAACATTCGGCTTACGAAATCGTCACGCCGGCCGGCACCATCGGCGTGCGCGGCACGGCGTTCGATTTTTATGTCGGCAGCGATGGAACGACCGCGATGGTGCTGCTCAGCGGCGCGGCGAGCTTCTGCGGCGCCGGCGGATGTCGCCAGCTGACGCAGCGCTGCGACTGTGTGGTGGCAAAGCCCGGCGGCGCCGTCAGCCAGGCCAGCCGTGTCAACCGCCGTACGCTGCAAGCACTCGGCAACGCCCAGGCCTTGCCGTTCTTGTCTGGCGGCCAGCGGCTTTCCGGCGCCATGGGTTGGGCCGGAGGCGGCTGCGGGCTACGGGCTGCAATCCAGCGCGAGAGTTCTCCGGCGCAGCAACCGGATCCGGTCGTCCGCGAAGAGCCTAAGCCGGAAACGCCGCGACCACAAAAGCAGCTTCGCGAACAGGGCCATGACAAGCATGATCGAGGTGTGAAGCACGATCGAGGTGAGAAGCATGATCGCGGTGGCGAGAAGCACGACCAGGGCCGCGACAAGCAGGATCAAGGCGGCGACAATCAGGATCAGGGCGGCGACAACAACGACACCGGACCTGGCAGCACGGAACAGAGCAGCGGCAATCAGACCAACGGCACTCAGAGCAGCGCCGGCCAGAACGTCGGCGCCCAGAGTGGCGGCAACAGCCAGGATGGCGGCAAACGCGGCGGTGGCGACCGTGGTCGCAACACCGGTGAGTAGCAGGAGACCGCGCAATAGGTGCCCCACCGGGCTGCCAAACGCGTCCTTGATGGTGACAATGACGATTGATCGCTACTCGGCGATTCGGCTTTCCTGCTCGGCGGGAACATCGATGAAATGCTCCGCCCGGCGAGTGATCCTGCCGTAGAAGGTCACCAGACCCGGCGTGATCGCCGCCGCCTTGAGCTTGGCGGCATTGGCCAGGCTGCGGCTGGTCGAGGCGCGTGCACGCAGGTTTTCGATCAGCCTCGAATGTAGTCTGTGCAACTCACCGAAGTCGAGCGAAGAGGCGACGCCTTCGTCGCCGGCGACGGCAAAGAGCCGGGTTCGCGTCGTCTTTCCCTTCAGCCCCAGGGCGCCTGCTTCCAGCAGCGCGCAACCGGGCAGCGCCTGCGCCGTCGCTTCCGATACGAGAATGTCGAAGCTCACCTCCTTGCACGCCGCCTCGATGCGGGCGGCGATGTTGACCGTGTCGCCAACAGCCGAATAGTTGAAGCGCGTCTCGGCGCCCATGTTGCCGACACAGGCGATCCCCGTATGGATACCGATGCCGATACCGACCGCCTGCGTCGCGCCGAAACCGAAGGCGTCGTCGGCATTGAGCCGCGCCAAGGTCTCACGCATGCCGAGCGCTGCCCGCAGCGCCTTTCGCGGATGGTTGGCGACATCGACCGGTGCGTTCCAGAAGGCCATGATCGAATCGCCGATGAACTTGTCGAGCGTGCCCTCATTGGCAATGACGTGCCGGCTCAGCGCATCGAGCAGGGTGTTGAGAAAGGTAACGACATCGGTCGGCGCCATGCGCTCGCTGATCTCGGTGAAGCTGCGCACGTCGACGAACATGACCGTCAGTTCTCGATCGTCGCCGCCGAGCCGAAGGGCGTTGCGATTGTGTTCGATCCGATAGAGCAACGACGGTGAGAGATAGCGGCCGAAGGCCTGGCGAACCTCGCGGCGCTCGCGGTCGGTGACGAGGAAGCGGAACGCCGTGGCCGAAAAATGGGTGATGGACGCCGCAAGGATCGGCGCCAGCGGATCGAAGAGCAGGCCGGCATAGGCGAACGCGACCCATGAGGCGACGAGCGCCAGCGCCGTGATCGCCATGCCGCAGGCAAGCGCCATGACGGGACTGACGAAAGTCGTCAACAGCACGAGCAGGCAGCCGGCAATCGCAATCGCCAGGATTTCCAGGCCATTGGCCCAGTCCGGGCGAGAGAGATAGTGGCCGGAGAGGATCTGCTCGACGATCTGGGCATGCAGCGAGACGCCGGGAACGTTCTGGCCGAGCGCCGTCGTGCGAACGTCCTGCAGGCCGGCGGCGGAGGTGCCGATGAACACGATGCTGCCTTCGATTGCCGCGCTGACGTCGGGAGACATGTCTCCATCCTCGAGAATGCGCCGTGCGGAGACATAGCGCTCGGTTGTATCGGGACTGACGTAGAGCCAGAGTTCGCCGGCGGCGGTCAAGGGCACGACGAAATCGCCGATCTTGGCAGCCGTCATCGTATCGGGCAGGTCGGGCGCGCCGGCGATGACATAGGTCGATGCGCCTTGCGCCACACGCAGCGCCTCCATTGCGAGACTAGGGTAGAGTTGCTGGCCGTCGCTCAGGAACAGGGGCACCGCTCGCACGACGGCCGAGGAGTCGCTGGGGTTGAGGCTGATATGGCCAAGACCGGCGGCATTGCTCTCCAGTTGCGGTCGCAGCGGCGTGGCCGACAGAATGCGCGGCGGTGCGCCGATCGGACTTTCGCCGGTGAAGGCGAAGCCCGCCTTGACCGGCGGCAGGTAGCTTCCTTCGTTGGTCAACCCGAAGCCGAGGACGACGGGCTTTTCCGCGATCGACTGTGCAAAGACCTCGTCATTGTCGGGCAGGCGCTCAAGCAGCGTGGGATCGATCTCCGGCACGTCGCGCAATACGTTGCGTGGCGACAGCCGATCCGGCTCGGCAAACAGGATGTCGAAGGCGATCGCCGACGCCCCCATCTCCGCCAGCCTGTCCGTCAGCTTCGCCAGCCGGTCTCGCGGCCAGGGCCATTGCCCGAAGGCGCGCAGCGAGGCTTCGTCGATATCGACGACCTTGACCGGCATCGGCTCGTAGGCGCGCGGGGACAGCCGCTGATATTCGTCGAAGGTGACGTCGCGCGCCTGTTTCAGAAGCTGCGGATCGCTGGCGCGCAGCAATGTCAGGACTACCACGACGGCCAGACCGATCACGACGCCGAGCTGTTGCGCACGTGTCATGGCGCCTCACGGTATAGCGGGCAGGCCCGCCTTGCGCAGCCCGTCGGTGAAATGCGCGTAGTCGGCGGGATCGACATAGGCGGTGAGGATCTGCCAGTAGCGCTTGAGATCAGAGGGGGCGTTGGCGATCGCCTCGTCGATAAGCTTGCAGGTATCCTCCGTGCGCCCGAGCTGGCCGAGGCAGGCGAGCACAACGACCAGATTGAAATAGGTGCGCCGCAACAGCAGTCCGCGCTCGGCATGGTGCTGCGCCTCCTCGTAATTGCCGAGATGATAGTGGGCAAGCGCGAGCCGGTTAAGGAAGAGATAGGTCAGCGGATCGTGCGGGCTCAGACGCAAGGCCTTGTGCAGTGGATCGAGCGCTTCGGCGAAGCGGCCGATGAAAATGCGGGCCCAGCCGAGTGCCATATAGGCCAATGCGAGATTGGGGTTGAGATCGATCGCCTGCTGCGCTTCGGCAACGGCCGCATGCGGACGATGGGCTGCGAAATTGGCAAGGCACATGACGTAGTGCGAATAGGGATCCCGATCTTCGAGCGCGATGGCGCGCTCGGCTGCGGCGAGCAGTTCAGTCCTGTCGCGGTCGATATCGTCGCTGAAGCCGAAGAAACATCTGGCGTAGAGCGAACGCGCCAGCATCATATGGGCGCGGCCGAAATCCGGATCGAGCGCGATGGCACGACGATGCCAGTCGATCGCCTCGGAGAAATGCGCGGCCGTGTCCTGGGCGTTGTGCAGCAGCGTGCCGCGCATATGGCATTCGTAGGCGTCGAGGTTCTCGGTGCCGCGCAACAGCGCTCGCCGATTTTCGCCGATCAGAATTTCCGGCTCGATGGCGGCGACGACGTGCTGGGTGAGTTCGTCCTGGATGGCGAAGATGTCCGCCACTTCGCGATCGAAGCGCTGCGCCCAGAGATGCACGCCGGTCTCGGCCTCGATCAATTGCCCGGTGACACGCACGCGGCTTCCTGATCGGCGCACGCTGCCCTCGACGATGTAGCGCACGCCGAGATCGCGGCCGATCTGCTTCGCGTCCGCTGCGTGCCCCTTGTAGGCGAAGGAGGAGTTCCGCGCGATGACGAAGAACCAGCGACAGAGCGAGAGCCCGGTGATGATGTCCTCGGTCAACCCGTCGGCGAAGTAGTCCTGGCCGGGATCGTCCGACATGTTGAGGAAGGGGAGCACGGCGATCGACGGCTTGTTCGGCAGGCGGAGCGGCATGCCGGGCAGGTCGGGCACCGTCGGGTCTTCGCGCCAGTCGACGCTGTGCACCAGCACCGGCCGCGGCATGTTCTTGAGCGTCTGCTCGCCGAGCTTGACCATGGGGAAGTCGAGCTTGCCCTCGATCTGGTCGTGCAGCGTTCCCGAGATGCAGACGCCGGCCGGTCGCGCCACCTGCTGCAGCCGCGCTGCGACGTTGACGCCGTCGCCCAACAGGTTTGTGCCTTCGACCACGACGTCGCCGAGATTGATGCCGATGCGGAACTCCATGCGTTTCTCCGGCGCCAGATCGGCATTGCGGCGTTGCAGGGCGCGCTGGATAGCAACGGCGGCGCGGACCCCCTGGACGGCGCTGTGGAACTCGGCGACGACGCTGTCACCGGCAGTGCTGAAAATGCGACCGCCATGCTCGGCGACGAGGTCGCCGATCGTGGCGCAATAGGTGCCCAGCGTCGCAAGCGTACCTTCCTCGTCGGTCGCGACGAGGCGACTATAGCCAGCGACATCGGCAGCGAGGATGACTGCGAGCTTCCGTTCCAAAGGGGCAAGCCCCTCCCGCGGCGTACAGCTAGAGGAAATTAAGGGTAACGTAATTTAGCAATATCTAGAAGCGCGAAAAGCGCGGCGATCGTGTGTCGGCATCGATTGCTGCGCCGATTTTGGGGCCATTTGCGGGCCGAAGGCGCTTTCGCCCGTGGATTGCACGTTTGAAGCGATGGAAGGACCTGCGTTGTGTTGGGGGCCTCAATCCCTATTTCCAGCCGGCGACGTAACGTGCGAAGTTTACCGGCAGCGAGTGGCCGACGGCGACCGCAAAGCGCGAATCCAGCGTGAGGGAAAGCATCTTGATCATCGCGTGCCTGCATACCGCCGACAGCAACGTCGCCGTCTTCGAAGCCGCCGCGCGCGAACTCGGCCTTGCCGCGGGCGTGCTTCGCCATGCGGTGCGGCCGGACCTGCTCGAGGCTGCGGAACGGGCAGGCGGGCTCACCGACGATATAGCCGAGGAGACGGCTGCAGCGCTGACGGCGCTTGCAGGCGGCGCCGACGCCGTGCTCCTCACCTGTTCGACGCTCGGGCCGAGTACCGCGATCGTGCGTGAAGCGCCGGTGCCGGTGTTGCGGACTGATGCCGCGCTTGCCGAAAAGGCAGCGTCGATCGGAGAAAAGGTGGTGGCGCTCTGCGCCGTCGAAACGACCGTGGCGCCGACCACTGCGCTTTTTGCCGAGGCCACGAAGCGAAAGGGTGTGGCGCTCGAGGTGCGTCTCGTCGCAGGCGCATGGGGTCTGTTCAAGGCCGGTGACCGCGATGGCTATCTCGCCGCAATCGCCGATGCAGCCGACGCCGCCTATAACGATGGCGCGGCGATTGTCGCTCTCGCTCAAGCCTCCATGGCCGGGGCGGCCGAGCTTGTGCGTCGAGGAACGCGCCCCTTGACGAGCCCGTCTGCGGGGCTGAGCGCCGCGTTGGAACAGATCGCGCAGATGGCCTCGCGGGTTGCGCGATGAGTAGAGTGTTTGATTGTTGATTCAGGTGTTTAGGGCGAAGATTTAAAATTCGGAATCCGGTTGCCGGCGTCACGGATTGCCGTGACGCGGCGGGTCTATGCGGAGAGGATCTTTCGCCCAGCAGCCAATTTTGGAACCGTGCTGTCTTCCTTTCAACCCCGCCGGCTTGATTGCCCCAGACGTCGACCTCCATCGGGCGCTATGCCTCGATGGTCATTCGCGCCATCCAGAGGCGTTCGGCGCCGCCTTTGAAGATGAGGCGAAGCAGCCGCTCGACTGGTTCGTCAACCGGCTGACCATCGCCACGGTCATTGGCGGTTTCGATGCTGCCGGCGGGCTTGTGCGTTATGCGCCTGACGGTTCCGCCGGGGGCGGATCGCGTGTGGTTGGCGAAGATATGGGGATAAGCGTTTGTCTTCATGGAGAAAACTCTAGAAACGTATCGTCGTTATCGCTTACTTGGGCGTTCTATCGAAAGACTGTTTCGACGGACCAAATTCCGTCGATAGGATGCCGCCATGAACGCCCTGATACGACTGACCCGTGAAGACGATGCGCCAGCGCTGCCCGATATCGAGAGATCGTCGGGTGAGGCATTTCGCACCGTGCCCGAGCTTGCCTGGATTGCTGACGACGACGTCCAGTCGGTCGCATCGCATCTGGAATTCGTTCGCTCCGGTCTTTCCTGGGTTGCGGTCGACGATCGCGACCGCCCGCTTGGATTTCTTTGCGCCGAGATCAGCGATGGTGCTCTGCACATCTGGCAGCTCGCGGTGCTGCACGAGCGGCAAGGCCTTGGACTTGGGCGCGCCTTGTTCGCAGCCGCTATCGCGCATGCGCGCGACCGCTCGCTTGGCGAGGTGACGCTGACCACGTTCCGCGAACTCGTCTGGAACGAGCGCTTCTATCGCAAGCTCGGCTTCCTGACGCTCGGCGAAGAAGAGCTCGGCTCGCGGCTGGCCCAGATCCTGGCGAAGGAGGCGACAAACGGCCTACCGGCCGAGCGGCGCTGCGCGATGCGCCTGTCGCTCGACGGTGCGCAGCCGGACATGCGCGACGATAGCCTCGTTCGTTGACCGCAGATCTTTCCGTCGTCGGCTAACGTCTAACTGCGACCACCTGACCGCGGGTGAACTGCGAAACCGTGACGCGACCCGATTGGTTGCCGCCAATCACCTTCGCCGTCGATTTGGACAGGGCGGAGATGATGCCGACGTGATAGCTGCGGCCGGTGCGCACAACGATGATGTCGCCGGGACGGGCATAGGACAGCTTGACCGGCGCGCCGAAACGCAGCCAGGAGCGGGCGATGCCGAAGCTTTGTGGCGGTGTTCGGCCAGCCTTACGGGCTATCAAGCCCATGAAGTGGCCGCACCAGGGGGTGCGGGCCGGATTGATGCCGAGCGCGGTCCGGAGCCGCTTGTTGTTCTTGACCTCGTGCAGGCCGTTATATTGCTGGGCCTGGGCCAACATGCCCGCCGTGGCCACATCCGGTGTCAAAAGCGCGACATAGGCAGCCGCGAGAAACGCCAGGACCTTCATGGTCAGGTCTCCTTGCCAAGTTGTTTGGTGCGTGCATCCCGGATGTGCCTGGCGATCGCCGAACACTGCCCCCGGTTTTCATCTGCATCGATCACTGTTTTCGGGGATATCGGCGGTTCGCGCCTCGTGCGTTGCACCTTGAACGCAGCATCAGCGCGTCGGCGAACCGCGATGAAACGCGGTGCCAACTTCACGGCGATTGCCGTCGGAGTGTGGTATTCCCCTGCCTGTCCCGTCGGACGGTGCGCGGACTTTGCTCACCGTCTGGTGCAAAATTGTGGCAAAGGGCAAAAAATACGAATATTCGTGCGCAATCTAATCCATTTGGGTTAGATATCGCCGTGTTTTCTGGGTTTGGTGCGTTATTTTTGTGTTCTGCCTGGCCCCTGGCGCAGGCACCGCGATCCATTGATCGCATCTTCGGGCCCTAATTAAGGCAGCAATGTCAATTGTAGCCGAATGCGGCAGAACGGGCAAAGCCATGGAAAGGAACAGGAATCGACGCGGGCGGCCGCAAAGGTCGGGCGACCGCGCACCAAGGCGCCGGAGGTCGGGCGGCAGAAGTTGATGGATGCCGGCGCGTCGCTGTTCCTCGAACGCATAACTCCATGCGACGACGATCAGCGGCATAGCTGCGCCGACCGGCGCAAATTAACGTCTTTACAGCAGTTTACCGGGATTTTGTCAACGACAAATTCAGGTCTCGTGCGCTGCCGATCGCGCGTCTCAGATGATGTTTGCGCTTGTCATAGCGCGAGCGGCAAGATCATCCTGCCGGAACGATTCGCGCCTTCGAGGATCCTCATGTCGTTCTCCATCAATCCGGCCTATCTCTGGCCGATCCTGCTGCTCCTGATCTCCAACGTCTTCATGACATTCGCCTGGTATGGGCACCTGAAATACACGTCGTCGCCGCTGTACATGGCGATCGTCGCCAGTTGGGGCATTGCCTTCTTCGAATATTGTCTGGCCGTGCCGGCAAATCGTATCGGCCACGAGGTCTACTCCGCGGCACAGTTGAAGACGATGCAGGAGGTAATCACGCTCTTGGTGTTCGCGGCGTTCTCGGTCTTCTGGCTGAAGGAATCGATCGGCTGGAACCATCTCGTCGGCTTCTCCCTGATCGCCATCGGTGCCTCGTTCATCTTCAAGGGGTGAGCGGGTCAGCCTACTGCATAATTCCTTAAATCGAATCTGCTTTAGCGGTAAAATTATGCAGCTAGTTCAAAGCGTTACAGCGTTCTTGGCGCGTCCTGTTTGACGCGCGGCGCTGTAATGGCGTCATCTGTCCGTCAGGACGCTGTCGCTGCAGGTGAACCCGCCGTTCGCTGAACGGTTCGCCTGACGCGACATGGGAGCCAGTCAGACGATCGTAGATTGTCTGGCCGCGCCAGCGCATGAAGGGAAAAACCCACCAGATCAGAGCGAAAAGCGTGAAGACCAGAAAGCTGGCCAACAGGATGACCTGGGCGGGAGCGCCGAAAACAGTCACGGTTTCGACTGCATCCATCAGAATGTCGCCGGTGCCAAAGATCGCTAACGCCGACAGGAGCATCATCGGCGCACCGAATACAGTGAGCAGTATTGACGGCAGCATCCGTAACGTCTCTCGCTTGGCGGCCGAGGCAAACGGCAGCGGTTCGCCGTTGCCCTGAACCACGCGCAAGGCGAGCAGCCGTTTGCCGGGCGTGGTGCCGAAGCGTGCTATGAAGCCGGCACTGCACAAGCAGAAGAAAACCAGCGGCGCGAGTTGGTCCAGAACGCCGCGTCCGACCTGCATGGATTCAAATTCAATCGGCTTGCCGGTCTCGTCGATCGCAAGACTGATCGAGCGTTGTGCCGGTTTGTCATCAACATCGATCAATGTTGAAACGAACGCCCTGCCTTCGGGCACTCCCCATATGGACGTCATGCAGATCTGGTTCTCACGCGTCTGTCCTGTGGCGAGCGGCCATTCGCGGTCGATTCTATCTGCAAGCGCGCTCTGCCCGGCAGGTTCGCATTGGGTTGTCGCGGAAACGAAGAAGCGTGGCGCTCAGGGAAGAACGAACGCAAGGGTGACCGCAATAACGATTGCGACGACGTAAAAGAGCAGAGTGTCAATCACAAAGGCTGCGAAGCGGCGCCAGAAGAAACGCGGAGGAACGGTATCGGCGGTCGCTGAGTTCATGTTCCAACCTACTATGCGGGCAATGATTGCATTGCTTCCACGGAGGGTTGTGTTCGTCAATGGGCATCGTCCCAAACAGCGATCGAAAGCGGCACCTTATCCCCGGCCGAACAATCGATCCAGGATTTGCCCTTCGAGCCGGGCGGTTTCGGGGCTGCCATGTCGGCGCGGGCGGGCGAGCGGGATCGACAGGTCGAGCGCAATGCGGCCTTCATCGATGACGACGACGCGGTCGGCAAGCGCCACGGCCTCGGCCACATCGTGGGTGACAAGTACGGCGGTAAAGTTCTGTTGTTGCCAGATGCGCTCCAGGAGCTGCTGCATCTCGATGCGCGTCAGGGCGTCGAGTGCGCCAAGCGGCTCGTCAAGCGCCAGGATGAAGGGGTGAGCGACCAGCGCCCGGGCCAGCGCCACGCGCTGCTTCTGCCCACCCGACAGCACCGACGGCCATTCCTCAGCGCGGTCGACAAGACCGACGTCTTTAAGGATCTGGAGCGAGAGGTCGCGGGCGACTTCGCCCTTGGCGATGCCGGTGAGGCCGATTTCGACATTGCGGCCGATCCTCGCCCAGGGCAAAAGCCGCGGCTCCTGAAACATGATGCGGCTGCGCCGCTCCGACGCCCTGCCGCCGGCAACGGTCAGGGTGCCACTCGTTGGGCTATCCAGCCCGGCGAGGATGCGCAGCAAGGTGCTCTTGCCGCAGCCGCTCTTGCCGATAACGGCGACGAACTGCCCCTGCGGTACATCGAGATCGATGCCGTCGAGAACGGTCTTGTCACCGAAGCGTTTGGTGATGCCGCGGAGCGAGAAGGCGAGCGGAGCGTTTGTCGAAACTGGTGACGGCGAGGTGGGAGCCAGGCTGGTCGCGGGGGTGTCGCTCGCTTCCTGTTTCTGTTTTGGATGTAGGGCGATGACGGACATCGGGATTGCTCCATTTTTCCTCGGGATCGGGCTCGTCCAGTTCAACGGCAATCAGGCCGGCTGGAAGGCCGGGTGCCATTGCAGCGTCAGTCGCTCGAGCAACCGTGCGAAGCTATCTGCGAGTTTGCCGAGCAGCGCGTAGATCAGGATCGACAGGATGACGACATCGATCAGCAGGAACTCCCGTGCCTGCATCGCCATGTAGCCGAGGCCTGAGGAGGCCGCGATCGTCTCGGCCACAATCAGCGTCAGCCACATGATGCCGAGCGCATAGCGCAGGCCGACGAAGATTGCCGGCAGGGCGCCTGGCAGGATGACGCGGAAGAAGAGTTCGCGCCTCGACATGCCGTAGATCCGGCCCATCTCCACGAGCTGCGGGTCGACTCCCTGGATGCCGAGCAGCGTGTTGACGTAGATCGGGAAGAAGACGCCGAGCGCGACGAGGAACAGCTTGGCCTCTTCGTCGATGCCGAACCACAGGATGACCAGCGGGATCAGTGCCAGATGCGGAATGTTGCGCACCATCTGCAGCGTCGTGTCGGTCAGATCCCGGCTCAAGCGTGACAGGCCGTTGGCAAGTCCGAACGCAAAACCGATCGAACCGCCGATGACAAAACCCGAAAGTGCCCGCAGCGTGCTGATGCCGATGTTTTCGACAAGCTCTCCCGAGGCGAGGAGACGGACGAAGGCGGCAAGCACGGCCGAGGGCGGCGCCATCACGCTCTCGGAAATCAGGCCCGCGCGGGAAGCCGCTTCCCAGGCAAGGATCAGGGCGGCGGGCAGCAGCCAGCCCGCAAGGTTGCGCGCGACGGTGTTCGGTGCGGTTCTCACCATGGCTTAGGTCCTCGTCTGTTCGGGGCCTTCTGTCTTCGCGGCGCCGGCGCCGAAACTTCCGTCTCGACGCCGGCCGGTTCTCGCCTTGGGAGGGAGAGGGATCAGTTGCCCGGCGCCGTCCAGACAGCATCGGAAATGGTGATCTGCTTGGGGATGAGCCCGAGCTTGAAGAAGCGATCGGCGGTCTGCTGCTGGCCGGCGACGATATCGTCGGTGATCGGCCCGATCGAAAAGACGCTGCGGTTCGCCGCGATCGTCTGTGCCTCAAGCGGCACGCCGGTCACCTCATGCAAGGCGGCCGCCACCTTGTCGCGGTTGGCGTCGGCCCAGACGGAGGCCTCCTTCAGCGCTGCAATCGTGGTGGTGACGGCGTCTGCATGGTTGGCAGCGAAGTCGCGGTTGGCGAGGAAATAGGTGTTGACCTTCAAGGTCTCGGCCGACGTCGTCAGAATGCGTGGCTTGTAGCGCGTTTCGGCGATGGCGAAGAATGGATCCCAGACAGCCCAGGCATCGATCTTGTCGCTGGCGAAGGCGGCCGCCGCATCGGCGGGGCTCAGATAAACAGGGGTAACGTCGCCGAAGCCGATGCCTGCCTTCTCCAGAGCAGCGACCACCAGATTGTGGGCGCTGGTGCCCTTGCCGACACCGATCTTCTTGCCCTTGAGATCCGCGAGCGTCTGGATCGGCGAGCCCGGCTTGACGAAGATCGCTTCGCCCTTGCCGTTCGACGGAAGTGCAGCGGCATAGACGATCGCCGAGCCGGCGGCCTGGCCGAAGATCGGCGGTGCGTCGCCGGTCCAGCCGACATCGATGGAACCGACGTTCAACGCTTCGACCAGCGGTGGCCCGGCGGTGAACTCCACCCAGGAAACGGCGATGCCTTTCGGCTCCAGCGCTTTCTCGATAACCTTCTGCTGCTGGGCGACAACAGGCAGGCCGGTCTTTTGGAAGCCGATGCGGAATTCCTTCAGCTCTTCGGCCATGACGCCGAAGGAGGCCAGTACTGCGGCGGTGAAGAGGCCGGTGCCGAAAAGCCGTCTGGTCAGTTTGAACATCTGTCCCGCTCCTGTTTGCTGGCGGGCCTAGGGCGCCGTCCGGTGAACTGGGATCAGTGTAAGAGAAGAATATAAAATTTATGGAGTTTGTTTGTTTTGTTGTCGGCGCATTTTGCGGAACGCTTTTGCGGCAGGAGAGGCAGCTCGGGAATAACGTCATTGTGGTGGTCAAGAACAGCCTTGGCGGTGTTCAATCCAAGAGGTCGAAGGCGCGGTACATCCAGACAAGCTGATAGGTGACGGCGCCGATGAGGAACGCGGCATGGAAACGCCGGTTCGGCGTCCAGGCGGCGATCAGGCAGAGCACAATGTAGGTCACGTTGCGGATCGGGTATTCCAGTCCGTAGGACGTGAAATAGGCCTTGCCCTTGAGCGCGGTGTCGACGAGGTCGACGGCAAAGGCGAGTGCCAGAAACGCAAAGAACCAGCTTCGCCGCGACATGAAGTAATGCTCGTAGTCGCTGTAATCCTCCAGTGTCGTCGGAAACAAGAGCACGCAAAGAAAGAAGAAGACGCAGCAATAGAGGATGAGAAAGAGATAGACGGTGACGTCAAGCACAGGCAGGGCATGGAGGTGGAATTCCCACCACCAGAAGTGCACGAGAAAGACGAACATGAACAGGACCCAGCCGAGGTGGATCCAGTAGACCCCGGTCTTTCCCGGATGCTGCACGAAGAGGGCAAGCCCGCTCAGCAGTCTCGCAAGGCTGAGACTGACGACCATGCCCATGACGACGCGGATATGCGAGAAAATCGCCGGATCAGGTAGGGTCGGATCCATGAACGCTCCTCCTATTCCTCCGGTACCGCCTTCGGCTTGCCATTTTCGTCGAGCGCGACCATGACGAAGATCGCGTCGGTCACCTTTTCCATCAGATGCGAGAGATAGCGCTGCGCCCAGGCCTCGACCTTGAGCGTCATCGATGTGCGTCCGACCTTGACGACATCGGTGTAGATGCAGAGCGTATCGCCGATCTTGATCGGTAGCGCGAAGGCCATTTCCTTCACCGCTGCCGTCACCACGCGGCCACGGGCCCGCTCGGCGGCGCGAATGCCGCAGGAAAGGTCCATCTGCGCCATGACCCAGCCGCCGAAAATATCGCCGGCGGCATTGGCGTCGGCAGGCATTGCGAGCGTGCGCAAGGTCAGTTCGCCGGTCGGTTTGTTGTCTGCGGTCATGCGGCCTGTCTCCCTGTGTCGGGAAAGATGTAGCGCATGGTTGCTTCGTCAGGGAAGAGCGGCGGGCGACAAATCGCGTTAGTCCATGATGGCGAACGCCATTCCTTTCGAAGGTGATAATTCAGAATTGTAAAAATTAGGGATCGTTTGTTAGGGGCTTTGCAAAGCGCGGTCCCTATCCTGCACGCTTCTACTGGAGGCAGGGGACTGGGGATGAAACGATTCAGGATTTCGGTGCGGCTCTACGCGCTCGTCGCGTTCGCACTTTTGACCATGGCGGCGGCGCTGACCTTCGGTCTGCTTCAGGCGCAGGACAAGCTCGTGGGCGAACGCAAGGCGATGCTGTCGGCAATGAACGAGAACGCCATTGCGGTGTTCGACGCCTACCACAAACAGGAAGTGGCCGGCACGCTGTCGCGCGAAGACGCGCAGAAGCGCGCCCTCGAAGCGATCAAGGCGATGCGCTACCAGGGCAGCGGTTACTTCTGGATCAACGACATGCATCCGACGATGATCATGCATCCGATCAAGCCGGAACTGGATGGCAGGGATCTTTCCGCCAACAAGGATCCCAATGGCAAGCACCTCTTTGTCGAATTTGTGAAGACGGTGGAAAAGAGCGGGCAGGGCTTCGTCGACTACTACTGGCCGAAGCCGGGCGCCGACGAGCCTGTGCTGAAGTATTCGCACCTCGCCGGCTTCAGGCCCTGGGGCTGGGTGGTCGGCACCGGCGTCTATTCCGACGACCTCACCGCCATGTTCCGTGAACGCGCGTGGCAGGTGGCCGGCATTCTTCTCGCCGCGGCGCTGGCGATCGTGATGGCGGCGCTGGCGATCGTGCGCAGCGTCGTCAAGCCGGTCGAAAAGCTGAAGGCCTCGATGCGGTCGATTGCCGATGAGGACCTGTCATCCGAAGTGCCGGAAACCGACCGCGGAGACGAGATCGGCCAGATGGCCAAGGTTCTCGTCGTGCTGCGCGACTCGGTGCGCGAGCGACTGGAGCTGCGCTTCCGCGAGGCCGAGCAACAGGACAGGCTGGCGTCCGAGCGGCGCGGCAATGAGCAGCGCCAGCGGGCAACGGCCGACGCACAGGCCGATGCGATGGAGACAGTCGGTGCCGCCCTCGAACTGCTGGCAAGCGGTGACCTGACGGCTGAAATTGGCGATATCGCCCCTGAGTACGGCAAGCTGAGGCAGGACTTCAACACGGCCGTTGCTGCTCTGCGCGATGTCATCGGTTCAATCTCGCATTCGACCGAGATCGTCACCGCCAGCGCTGGAGACATTTCGGAGGCGGCCAACAACCTGTCGCGCCGTACCGAACAGCAGGCGGCGGCACTGGAAGAGACGGCAGCTGCCCTCGACGAGATTACGTCGACGGTGCGTCATTCCTCCGACCGGGCCAACGAAGCGCGCAACATGGTCGATGAGACCAGGGCGAGTGCTGCGAAATCCGGCGGCATCGTGCGCAATGCCATCGACGCCATGGGGCGGATCGAGACCTCATCGAGCCGGATCAGCCAGATCATCGGCGTGATCGACGAGATCGCCTTCCAGACCAACCTTCTGGCGCTGAACGCCGGCGTCGAAGCGGCGCGGGCAGGCGAAGCCGGCCGTGGCTTTGCCGTGGTTGCGCAGGAAGTGCGCGAACTGGCGCAACGTTCTGCCGGTGCCGCCAAGGAGATCAAGGCACTGATCGGAACATCGGTGCGCGAAGTTGGCGCCGGCGTCGAGCTCGTGCGCTCGACCGGCGATGCGCTGACGGAGATCGAAGCGCTGGTCAACCGCGTCAACGAACAGGTCGCCTTGATTGCAACGGCAGCCCGCGAACAGGCGACCGGCCTGGCGGAGGTCAATACCGCCGTCAACAGCATGGACCAGATGACCCAGCAGAACGCCGCCATGGTGGAGGAGACGACGGCAGCAAGCCAGACGCTCGCAGCCGAGAGCCGCGAACTGAAGATGCTGCTGACCAAGTTCCGGTTGCGGGAAACAGCAAGGCAGACCGCTTACGGTCGCGCTGCCTGAGCACGACGCCAGCGTGATCAATGAAGGGCCTGTGTGCGGCAGCACGCGGGCCTTTCTGCATTTCGGACTGTATGCGGCACGCGCCGATCAAGCTGAAATTTGAGTGCGGTGTGAGGCGGGTTCGGCTTGCTCCCGTTCGTTGACGACCGAGCAGTTCAACCATTGGTTTGTCGAAGCGGGAGCGGGCTTGACCAATCCGTGTGCGGAGATAGATACGGCTGAACGGGAGGTGGAATGACGCGGCATGGCGCCGGGTCGCCTGTCTGCCGGTGTTAGAGGGATATTGATGGCGCTTCTCAGACTTCTTTTTACGCGGCCGGGGGCGGCAATTCTGTTGGCATTCGGATTTCTGTCCGCGTGTACCGTCGTGGTTGACGAGCCGAGGCCCGGTCCGGGGCCGATCCGTCCGCCGATGTGCACGATGGAATATGCGCCGGTCTGCGGGGCGCGGGGCAACCGCACGCGTACCTTCTCGAATTCGTGCCAGGCGCGGGCCGACGGCTTCAACGTAATCCACCGCGGCGAGTGCCGCCCGGATTACCGTCCGCCGGAGCCGCAGCCGCAGGCCTGCACGCGTGAATATGCTCCGGTGTGCGGCCAGCGCGGTCGCCAGCAGCAGACGTTCTCGAATGCCTGCATGGCGCGGGCCGATGGCTTCCGGGTGGTTTCGCCAGGCGAATGCCGCCGCGACGACGACCGTCCGCCGCAGGGCCAGTTCTGCACCCGCGAATACGCACCGGTCTGCGGTCAACGCGGCAGCAGAGTTCAGACCTTCCCGAATTCCTGCGAAGCGGGCGGCGCCGGCTTCCGGGTCGTACACCCCGGTGAGTGCCGCTAAGCACGCCTACTGCATGTTTCCTCAAATCGTATTCGATTTAAGGATAAAAACATGCAGCAATTCAAAGTGCTACAGCGACCTTTGCGCGTCTAATAAGACGCGCGGCGCTGTAAGCTGTAAGAACAAAGGCCCGCGTCGAGCAATCTGCGCGGGCCTTTTTGCGTCGGCATGCCATCGGTATCGCTGATGCCGGCGTCGCCGCGGAGAAAATCATGCCGCAGGTTTCATGCGTTACAGCGTCCTTTGCGCGTCAGCGCGGCGCTGTAAGCCCGACACGATTTCGACTGCCGACCTGCTTGATGTTGGGTGTGCCTCGCAAGGCTTCATTTACCGTGTTTGCATAAAATAGGTTCCAAATCGGGCTTTTTCGGCGGCGTGCCCGGTTTGCGACACAGGCGGCCTGCACCGTTTTGATTTCGGGTGGGTGCGCACGTATGGGCTTCTTCGAAAATCGATGCCGATTTTCGGGCGCATACGCTGGATGAAGGCGGCAAATCGGTATGGCGTATGTTTCCTCACTCCATCGTCCGTTGGCGGCGCTCGCGCTGTCGCTCTCTCTTGTCGCCTGCACGACCGATGTATTGACGCCCTCGGCCCGTATCGACGGCGGCGAACGCGTCGGTGCGATCAGGCCCGTTCCTGTCGATGCCGTGCCCGAGCAGGAGGTAGCCGCCTATCCTTCCGGAGAGCCGGTTTCGACTTTCAGCAACAGCGGCGGCACAACAATGCCTGCCTCGACGCATCAGCAGAAACGCCGCGCCTTGCCGATGATCGACAGCGAGGAGGCGGCGCGTTCGGGCGCCCAGCAGGTCAACACTGGTTCGACCGCCATTCCGTCCGAAGGCGTCAACATGGATCAGATGCTTGGCGTGGAGCCGGTGGTCGGGCTGGCGGAGGAGCAGAGCAACGAGATCGCCGAGGGCAATGCCAGCCAGCCTGTCGTCGGTGGTATCGGCGAGGACAATGTCCGCCAACTTGGCAGTCCGCCGCAGACCTTGAACGAGGCGCAGGCGAGCCTTGGCGGCGACCCGGATCTGCCACCGCTGACGGAAGAACAGATTGCAGCCGAAGAGGCTGAGCGTATCCGTGCCTTCGAGCGGCAAAAGGCGATGCAGCGCGCTCAGGAGCCGCAGCAGGTGGCGATGCTGCCGCGCACCCGCAATCCGATGGCGGAGCCGGAATCACAATATACCGGCCAGATGCCTCGCTCTGAAGTCGCCTGCCGCCAGCGGCTGCGCAAGCTCGGCGTCGAGTTCCGCGATATCCCGCGCATCAGCAACGGCCCTTCCTGCGGCATCGACTATCCGATCGAACTCGGCGGTCTGTCGGGCGGCATCGACGTCAAGCCCGCCGTCAAGCTCAACTGCGAAGTGACCGAAGCCTTCGCGAAGTGGGT
Organism: Ensifer sp. NM-2; assembly: GCF_003024455.1. NCBI lineage: Bacteria > Pseudomonadati > Pseudomonadota > Alphaproteobacteria > Hyphomicrobiales > Rhizobiaceae > Ensifer > Ensifer sp. NM-2. The sequence goes on along the minus strand of NZ_PVZR01000009.1, from coordinate 123,705 downwards.
GAAATACGAGCTGGCGCCATCGTCGCGCTATCGCTACTGGTCCGGCGTCAAGACGATCAAGCCGCTCGGCGGCTACTCCTGCCGCACCATGAACTCGCGCCGGGGCAACCCGATGTCCGAGCATGCGCATGGCAACGCCATCGATGTCGGCAAGTTCGTGCTGAAGAACGGCAAGGAAATCGACGTGCGCAAGAAGGGCTTCTTCGCCTTTCGCGAGAAGGGGCTTTTGAAGGCCGTTCGCACCGACAGCTGCAAATACTTCAATACGGTTCTCGGCCCCGGCAGCGATCCCTTTCACAAGGATCATTTCCACTTCGACCTGCGGACGCGCAAGACCGGTTATCGTCACTGTGATTGAGCATCCGTCAGCATCGCGCCTATCGTGAGCCGGCAAAAAAAGAGGCCGGCGGAGGTGGTGCCGGCCTGTATCCGGAGAAAGGGGGAGGCTCCGGAGATCAAGTGATGCGTGCAAATCACGTGGCGGGCGTGCCGCGTGCCACGCCAAACTGATTGAAAAGCATCACCGTTTTGTGACAGAACTGCCGCGTCGGCGGCAATGTTGCGTTCGTTCGCCGGATTCCCACTATTACGATGGAGCACGCCGTGCCGCCGGTTTCGGAACTGATGATGTTTGCCCTGGCGCTGGCCGCCGCCGGCGTGGTCGCAGGGCTGCTTGCCGGTCTCTTTGGCATTGGCGGCGGAGCGATCCTCGTTCCCGTCTTTTACCAGGTCTTTGGGCTGCTCGGCATCGACGATGCGGTTCGCATGCATCTTTCGGTCGGGACGTCGCTTGCCATCATCGTGCCGACCTCGGTGCGGTCCTTCCTGTCGCACTACAAACGCGGCGTCGTCGACATGGCGCTGTTGCGAAACTGGACCATTGCCGTGCCGCTTGGCGCGATCCTTGCGTCGGTCATCGCGGCTTCTATCAGCAGCGGAACGCTTCGGCTGATCTTTGCGGTGATCGCGCTTGCCGTCGCCTTTCGCATGCTGCTCAACCGCGCGAGCTGGCGGCTTGGATCCGACCTGCCGGCCAATCCGGTGAAATGGCTGGTCGGCGTGGCGATCGGCATCCTCTCGGGGCTGATGGGCATCGGTGGCGGCGTTCTCAACAACACCTTCATGACGCTCTATAACCGCCCGATTCACCAGGCGGTCGCGACGTCTGCGGGCGTCGGTGTGTTGATCTCTATCCCTGGTCTGTTCGGCTACGTCTGGGCCGGGTGGGGCATGCCGGGCCTGCCGCCGTTTTCGACCGGCTTCATCAACTGGATCGCCGTTGGCCTGATCATACCGATCACCCTGCTGGTTGCGCCACTCGGCGTGCGCGCCGCTCACGCCATGAACCGCCGGCAGCTCGAGGTCGGATTCGGCATTTTCATGATTCTGATTGCAGCCCGTTTTTTCTACAGCCTGTACGGTTAAGCCGTTTTTATACCGTAGGTTTTAGCGCTTCCTCATGGTTGATTTCAGGAATCGACCCAACTTTGGCGCGTCGTTCTCCCGTGGTGCGCAATTGTAACAAGCTGAATTTGCGGTATTATTTTCTCTGTGAGGATCGGTGCGGGCCGAAGTGGGTCGGTAACGCGTTTGTGTGTCGTCTGGCTTGCGTATAAGTAATATGATATTATATTACTTCATATAACAATCATGGATAGAATCCGGGCTTGTCCCGGACGCATTGTTTTAGGGTTCTACTCACTCCTTGATACGACGGGAGGACGGCATGGGAACTGTGATGCGATTTCCCGGCGTGCGCGCCGACATGACCGCGCATGCCACAGAAGTTTCGAAGATCCTGCGCACGCTTGCCAATCGCAACAGACTGCTGATCGTGACGACGCTTCTCGAAGGGGAGCATTCGGTGGCGGCACTTGAGGAATTGCTCGGAATCCGACAGCCGACGCTCTCACAGCAACTGACTGTGCTGCGGGAAGCCGGCGTCGTTTCGACGCGGCGGCAGGCCAAGCAGGTTTTCTATCGCCTGAGCCATGATAAGGTCGCCCGGCTCGTGGGCACGCTTTGTCAAATCTTCTGTCGCGAAGGCGCGAAAAAATGAATGAGTACTGGAATGCGCTTGCCGGAGGCCTGCTGATCGGGCTTTCGGCGGCAATACTGATGGTGGCAAACGGACGTGTGGCCGGTGTCAGCGGAATTGCCGGCAGGCTGCTGCAGGGTGTGCAGGCCTCGACCGGCATCGTCTTCGTTCTTGGCCTGCTGGCTGGCCCGGTGATCTACCGTCTTTTCTCCGGCATCTGGCCAACCGTCACCGTCACCTCCTCCTGGCCGTTGCTGGTGGTCGGCGGGTTGCTTGTCGGCTTTGGCTCGCGCATGGGTTCAGGCTGCACCAGCGGACATGGTGTCGTCGGTCTCGCCCGGCTTTCCCGCCGGTCGATTGCAGCGGTTGCGACCTTCATGATCGCTGCCGTCGTCACCGTCTATCTCCAAGGTTTCGTCCAATGAACGGCAGCGCCTTCCCGCGCCTGTTGGCAACGCTTGCCTCCGGCGTGATCTTCGGTATCGGCCTGTCGCTCTCCGGCATGTTGGATCCGGCCCGCGTTCGCGGCTTTCTCGACGTCACGCGCGACTGGAACCCGAGCCTTGCCTTCGTGCTCGGAGGCGCTGTCGCCGTCTCGGCGCTTGGCGTTCTCTTGACCCGGCGCATGCGGCGCCCGCTGCTCGACGATGCCTTTCATCTGCCTTCGAACCGCGTGATCGACCGTCGCTTGATCATAGGCTCGGCGATCTTCGGTGTCGGCTGGGGCCTTGTCGGCCTATGTCCTGGCCCCGCGCTGGCATCGCTGTCGCTCGGGTTGCCGGCGACGGCACTCTTCGTGGTCGCCATGCTTGCCGGCATGGTGCTGCACGACCGGTTGCCGCGGGTGGGATCGCGTCAGCAAGGTGAGGGCCGAGGTCCGATCGGAATGGAAAGCGGCCGATTGTCCTGATGTTGACGCTCTGTCACCTTGTTTTTTGCGGGGCGCGGGCTGCAAATCGTGATGAAACGGCCCATATAGGCGTGACCTGCCGACTTCGCCCCCCGCATTCCGGATCAGCTTCATGGCACCAATCGTTTCCGTTTCCAATCTTTCGAAGACCTATGCCTCGGGCTTCAAGGCGCTGAAAGGCGTTAGCCTCGATATCGAGCAGGGCGAGATTCTGGCCCTGCTTGGTCCGAACGGGGCGGGCAAGACCACGCTGATCTCGATCATCTGCGGCATCGTCAACCCGAGTGGTGGTACCGTGACGGTCAACGGCCATGACGTCGTGCGCGATTTTCGCGAGACGCGGTCGATGATCGGTCTGGTGCCGCAGGAACTGACGACGGACGCCTTCGAGACCGTCTGGAACACCGTCACCTTTTCGCGCGGCCTGCACGGCAAGAAGCCGAACCCGGCCCATATCGAAAAGGTGCTGAAGGATCTGTCGCTGTGGGACAAGAAGGACAACATGCTGCGCGAGCTTTCCGGCGGCATGAAGCGTCGTGTGCTGATCGCCAAGGCGCTGTCGCATGAACCGCGCGTGCTCTTCCTCGACGAGCCGACGGCCGGCGTCGACGTCAGCCTGCGCAAGAGCATGTGGGAAGTCGTCGAGCGGCTGCGCGCCTCGGGCGTGACGATCATCCTGACGACGCACTACATCGAAGAGGCAGAAGAGATCGCCGACCGCATCGGGGTGATCAACGGCGGCGAGATTCTGCTGGTCGAGGACAAGACGGCGCTGATGTCGAAGCTTGGGCGCAAGCAGTTGCGGGTCGACCTGTCGCATCCGCTGGAAGCCGTGCCCGAAACGCTCTCGGGCTACAACCTGATGCTTGAGGGTGATGGTCATTGTCTGATCTACGATTATGACACCAGCGCCGACCGCACCGGCATAACCTCGCTGCTGGCGGCTCTTGCCGAGGCCGGCGTGCGCCTCAAGGATATTTCCACGCGGCAGAGCTCGCTGGAGGATATTTTCGTCGAGATCGTGGGAGCAGGACGATGAACATCGAAGCGATCAAGTCGATCTATTTCTTCGAGATGGCGCGCACGCGGCGCACCCTGTTGCAGAGCGTGGTGTCGCCGGTCATTTCCACCTCGCTCTACTTCATCGTCTTCGGCGCGGCGATCGGCGCGCGCATCCAGGAGATCAACGGCGTCTCCTATGGCGCCTTCATCACGCCGGGCCTGATCATGCTGACGCTTCTGACGCAGTGCATCGGCAACGGCTCGTTCGGCATCTATTTTCCGAAGTTCACCGGCACGATCTACGAGGTGCTGTCCTCGCCGGTCTCGATGATCGAGATCGTGCTCGGCTATGTCGGCGCGGCGGCGACCAAGGGGTTGATGATCGGCACGATCATCCTGTTGACGGCTTCGCTGTTCGTCGATCTTTCGATCGCCCATCCCATCGCGATGGTGTTCTTCTTCGTGCTGACAGCCGTGTCGTTCAGCCTGTTCGGCTTCATCATCGGTATCTGGGCCAAGGACTTCGAGCAGTTGAACCTGATCCCGATGCTGGTCATTCCGCCGCTGGTGTTCCTGGGCGGCAGCTTCTACTCGATCGACATGCTGCCGCCGTTCTGGCAGGCGGTCAGCCACTTCAACCCGGTGCTCTATCTCATCAGCGGTTTCCGTTGGAGCTTCTTTGAAGTGTCCGACGTCAACCCAGTCTTCAGCGCCGCGATCATCCTGGTGTTCCTGACGATCTGCCTGTCGGTTCTCGCTTGGATCTTCCGCACCGGCTACCGGCTGCGGAACTGACGGCGGAGAGCCAAAACCTGCGGGCGCCAGCCGATATCAGGCGGGCGTTGCGCCTGTGCCGAAGACGATAGCGGCGCCAACCAGGAAAATAGCGATCAGCGCTTGAAACAAAGTCCACACGACGCGCAGGGCCGCCTGTGATGTCGACAGACCGAGGTCGGACTTGAACCAGCGCGTTTCGACGATCACGTACCAGACGAACGCGACAAGGATGAAGGCGAGGCCTGCGGCAAGCGCCTTCTGGTTTTCCGCTCGGGAGAGCAGCGTACCGATGCTGAGTGCAAGCGCGAACGGCGCCGTGATGTAACATTGGCTGTAGAAGGGCGCCCTCAGCGTGTGTCTGGTCAGCCGCACGCCCTTGCGGTGCAGCAACTTGACTGCCATCAGCAGCGGCAGAATGCTGAAGGCGACGGCGCGAAACATCAACAGATTGGAATGGCTTGCAAGCAGCGGCGGCGGTGCCCAAGGCGTCGTCTGGTTGACAAGCCCGAGTTCGACGCCGTGGGCGAGCAGCAGCGTGATCAGCAGAAAGAGTGGCGGGCTCAGCGTCTCGGTATATTGCTCGGACACATCGTCCGTCAGCTCCACATCAGCATAGCGCATCATCGCCTGCGGTTGCCGCAGTGTGCGCCACATCGTCAGCGGATAGAACAGCAGCCATGACACGAGTTCATAGAGAAGCTCTTCGATCGACTTCAGCAATCGCATGAAATCCATGAGGCGCTTCTCCTTGACGTCTGTCGTGCAAAAATAATCGGCGGTTTTGCGATGGCGATAGGCGCAGGCCGGATCTCGCCAACATGCACGAAGACGCGTTCGCCGCAAATGCCCGATCAATCGCGCAGTCGAAGCTCGTCGGTGCGCATCTGCAGGAAGTCGAGCGTCGAGAGGAAGGTCATGCCGAGCAGGCTCTGGTCGAGCTTGCCTTCAGCGGCGACCGTCGCACGGATGTCGTTGCGCACGATCGGGCCGATCGCGACCTCGGAAAGCAATACGGGTGCGGCCATCGCCTGCCCATTGGCGGTCATGACCGTCATCGTGTAGCTCAGATTCGCCGGATCGAGACCGATACGCTCAGCATCTTCATAGGTCAGCGCAATGCTGCTGGCGCCGGTATCGACCAGCATGTTGATTTCCTTGCCGTTGACCGCGGCATTGGTCTCGAAATGACCGTTGATCATCTTCTGCAGCACCACTTCCTGACGACCCTCGCTGTCGGTGATCACAGTCGCGCGGCCCGGCATCAGACCGGAGAGCACCCGGTTGCCGAAGCCCTGAAACTCGAAGCGGTAGACATAGGCCGAGACGAGCGCCAGCACGATGAGCAGCCAGATCGCAGCCTGTCGGGCGCCTTCGCCAAAGCGGCGGCGGCTTTGCCAGATGCCGGCACTCAAGAGCGTGGCAATTGCGCCGAGTGAAACGAGCTGGCCGAAATCGTCATTTGCCAGTCCGAAGGTGCGGCCGACGTCGTGATTGACGATCAGCAGCAGGAGGCCGATCGCAAGGATCGAGAGCAGGATCAAAAGACGTGTCATGCGTCGCCGCGTTCCCTGGCCATGCGCGCGCGGCGCGTTTCGCGCCGGGGCTTTCGCACCATTGTTTCAAGCCTTGCCGGGAGCGCCAGCATGATCGCGTGTCTGTCGGCATCGGTGTAGAGCGTCCAGGCGCCGATCTCGTTTCGTGTGCGACCGCAGCCGAAACAGTAGCCGGTCTTTTCATCGATAGAACAGACGAGAATGCAGGGAGATTCCATGGTCCTGAACTGACGGTCCCGGGTTGCGGCGAATGGGACTGCATGTTCCTCAAATCCCATCCGGTTTGGGGAAACATGCAGCATTTCAAAGTGCTACAGCGACCTTTGCACGTCTGACAAGACGTGCGGCACTGTAGCGTTGTTTCGAATGATTATATCGGCGTTTCAAACTGTCAGCGCAAGGGCGCTGAGAACAGCGATCTCCGTCAGTTGCTGGGTAGCGCCGATGGTGTCGCCGGTGTGGCCGCCGATCTTGCGGGTGGCCAGACGGCCGAAGGCGGCAACGGTTGCGATGAAAGCGACGAGCGAGAGGATGAGGGCAAGGGCCGGGGCCTTGGCGAAATAGAAGAGCAGCATGGCGGCGAGCACGCCCGAGGTAAGCGCGAAGGATGTCGCTGCCGGGTCCGGTTCGCCGGCCGAGGCGGCAACCCCGTCGCGGCGTGCCGGCGGCAGCCGTGACCAGTGCCAGACCATGGCCGCACGGCTGAGGGCGGCGGCACCGAGGATCATGAGGCCTGCGCCAGTCGGCGTGAACAGCGGCAGGAAGGATGCAAGCGCCGACACGCGAAGGCCGAAGGAAAGGATCAGCGCCACGGCGCCATAGGAGCCGATGCGGCTGTCCTTCATGATCACCAGCGCCGCCTCCCGGTCTCGCCCGCCGCCGAAACCATCGGCGGTGTCGCCGAGCCCGTCCTCGTGCAGGCAGCCGGTGATGAGCGCCTGCACCGCGACGACCACGAAAGCGGTGAAGAGGGAGCTGACCTGAAGCGCAATCAGCAAGGAGGCGACCGCGGCTGCGGGCAGGGCGATCAGCATGCCCGCCAGCGGAAAGGCGCGAACGGCGCGATTGAGCCGGCCGTCATAGTCAACGAAATGGCGTTGCGGCATGTGGATGCGGCTGAGGAAGGCGACCGAGCGCGCCACATCGTCACAAAAGTCGCGAAGATAGGTCATGGCCCCTCCAAATTCCGGTGCGCCGAATCGCCGCGCGTTCGGCGGATCATGCTCCGGCGACGCGGATTGGCGCAAATGTCGTTGCCCGAAATTTCCTCGCCCTCTATGAGGAGCGTGGATTGAACTTCACGAAATGCAAGGATTCTTCTCCATGAGCGCCAGCGGCCTGCCGTTTGATGATTTCCGCGAATTGTTGCGCAACCTGCCAGGCCCGAATTCGGCCGCGCTGGTTGCCGCGCGCGATCGCGATGCGCAACTGACGAAGCCGCCGGGCGCGCTCGGGCGGCTCGAGGAGATCGCCTTCTGGCTCGCCGCCTGGACGGGCAAGCCGCCGGCGGTCAACCGGCCGCTCGTCGCGATCTTCGCCGGCAACCACGGCGTCACCCGCCAGGGCGTGACGCCATTTCCCTCGTCGGTGACGGCACAGATGGTCGAGAACTTTGCCGCAGGCGGTGCCGCGATCAATCAGATCTGCGTCAGCCACGATCTCGGCCTGAAGGTCTTCGATCTGGCGCTCGACTATCCGACCGGTGATATCACCGAGGAGGCAGCACTTTCCGAGCGCGACTGCGCGGCAACGATGGCCTTCGGCATGGAGGCTGTCGCCGGCGGTACCGACCTCTTGTGCATCGGCGAGATGGGCATCGGCAACACGACCATCGCCGCGGCGATCAATCTCGGCCTTTACGGCGGTTCTGCCGAAGACTGGGTCGGTCCGGGCACCGGTTCGGAAGGAGAGGTGCTGAAGCGCAAGATCGCCGCCGTCGAAAAGGCAGTCGCGCTGCACCGCAACCATCTGTCCGACCCGCTCGAGTTGATGCGCCGCCTCGGCGGCCGTGAGATCGCGGCCATGGCCGGCGCCATCCTGGCAGCCCGCATGCAGCAGGTGCCTGTCATCATCGACGGTTACGTCGCGACGGCCGCTGGCGCCATCCTCAAGGCTGCCAATCCTTCGGCGCTCGACCATTGCCTGATCGGCCACGTCTCCGGCGAGCCCGGGCATATGCGGGCGATCGAGAAGCTCGGCAAGACGCCGCTGCTGGCGCTCGGCATGCGGCTTGGCGAGGGCACGGGTGCAGCCCTTGCCGCCGGCATCGTCAAGGCGGCTGCCGCCTGCCACGGCGGCATGGCGACGTTTGCGCAGGCCGGCGTCAGCAACAAGAACTGACGAAGAAACGGCGGGCCTTTGAGCAAAGGCCCGCCGTTTGCTGTCGATTGGCTGTCGTCGCTGCTTCGCTACGCGTGTCGGGCCTTGCTGGCCGCATTCTTCTCGCCTATCCAGAGGCGCAGATGCACGCCGCAGCCACCTGCCGGCGTCTCTGCAACCGAGACCGCCTTGCATTCGCCTCAATGACGATGTCGAAGCAGCGCAGTTTATAGCCAGTCGAGATGAAATGGACGCCAACAACACCACGCCCCGCCGCGGCCAGACCGGCCCCGTCGAAAAGCAGACCGGGATCCGCCATCTGTTCGCTGCCGCCAGCTATTCGCTGGGCGGCGCCAAACGGCTGATCGGCGAGGCGGCGTTCCGGCACGAGCTGATCGCCTTCGCGGTGGCGATGGTCGCGTTCGCCATCGCCGGCGCCACCTTCTTCCAGTATGTCGCCATGGCGATCCTGTTCCTGCTGATGATGGCGTTCGAGGCGATCAACACGGCGATCGAAGAGATCGTCGATCGCGTCTCGCCGGAAATCTCGGAGATGGGCAAGAATGCCAAGGACCTCGGCTCCTTCGCCTGCCTCTGCCTCATCGTCGCCAACGCCGTCTATGCCGGCTACGTGGTGATCTTCGTCGGCTTCATGAGCTGAGCACGAGAGCGTTTCCGGTTTCCACGGACTCGTAGAAACGCTCGATCTCCTTTTTCAACATTTCATTGCGGAAAACGCGTCGCATTTTTCCAAGGAATGCTCATCGGTCAGCCGGACTGATCCGATAAAGCACGTGCGGCCGCAGCGGATTGCCTTCGGGCACCGTGACGTCGTCGAAATCCTCAGCCGGATCGGTCCGCATTCCCAGCTTTTCCATCAATGCCCGTGAGGGATGGTTGATCTGCGAGGTGTAGCCGATGACTTCGGCAAGTCCGAGCGTCGTCCAGGCATATTGCATGCAAGCGCAGGCCGCCTCCAGCGCATAGCCGTTGCCCCAGTAGGGCCTTCCGAGGATCCAGCCGATCTCGACATGCGGACCATCAGGAATTTCGTTACCGGCAATGGAAAGGCCGAGCCCGCCGATGAGGGCCGCATCCGTGTTGCGCTCCAGTGCGATGAAGGCAAAGCCGTGTTGGCGCAAGTGGGCATCACACTCTGCGATGACGCCCGCGGTTTCTTCAGGTGTCAGGATGGCGGGATAGTAGTAGCGCCGGACTTCAGGATCGGCATTGATGACCGCAAAAGGCGAGACGTCGCGCTCCTGCCAGGGCCGGAGCCGCAGGCGTTGTGTCTCAATCTGCATGGATCAAGCGAAGCTTTTGCGGCGGCGGGCAGGGGCGGGCACATCCTCGACCGCGGGCAGGCTTTCGAGCACGCGGCGGGCCGGCAGGATGGCGATGGCTTCGGTGCCTTCGCGCAGCTTGGAGCGCAGGATGAACTCGCCATTGTGCTTGGCTAGGATCGCCTGCACGATCGGCAGGCCGAGGCCAGTGCCCTGTTCGGCGCTCTTGATGGCGATGGAACCCTGACCGAAGGCCGAAAGCACGATCGGGATCTCCTCATCGGGAATGCCCGGGCCATTGTCCTTGATCGAGAGATATTGACCGCCGCCGGCCGTCCAGCCGACCTTGACGGTGACTTCCCCGCCGGAACTGGTGAACTTCACCGCATTCGACAGCAGGTTGAGGATCACCTGGCGCATGGCCTTTTCGTCGACCCAGACGGCAGGCATGCCCTGCTCGAACTGCGCGTGGATGGCAATCGTCTTGGCGCGGGCGCGAAGCTGGACCATGCCGATGCAATCGTCGGCGATATCGACCAGGCTGACGGCCTCTTCGTTGAGGTCGTAGCGGCCGGCCTCGATACGCGACAGATCGAGGATCTCGTTGATCAGGTTCAGGAGATGTTCGCCCGAGCGGTGGATGTCGCTGGTATATTCCTTGTAGGTCGGGTTGTTGAGCGGCCCGAGAACTTCGGTCGACATGACCTCGGAGAAGCCGAGAATGGCGTTGAGCGGCGTGCGCAGCTCGTGCGACATCGAGGCGAGGAACCGCGACTTGGCAAGGTTCGCTTCCTCGGCGCGCCGACGGGCTTCGTCCGACATCGATTTTGCCACTTCGAGCTCGGCAATCAGGTCGTCCTTCTCCGATTGCATCGACAGAATGTGCACATTGGCGCGGTTCATGCGGTCGGTCATGAAGACGAGGAACAGCAGAGACAGCGAGATCACGCCGGTGAGACCGACGTGAACCGGATCGGCCGTGGTCAGCGAGGAAAAGGCGAGAGCGGCGACGACAGGTACGAACGTGTAGAGCAGGGCATTGCGCAGCAGGAAGGTGCCCATCGCGGTGGCAGCAAGCGCGATCAACAGGCCGGCGCCTTCGAACAGGCCATAGCGGATATCGCCGCAGGTTGCGCAGTCCTGCGTGACGAACGTCGCCCAGCAAAGGCCCATCAGCAGCTGGCCGATCAGGAAGCGGCGGCGCCACACCGGCACCTTATCGGCGGCGATGTCCTCCTTGCGCGCCTTTCGCGCCAGGAAGACGGTGACGGCGTGAGTCGAAAGCGTCATCACGGCCCAGACGACGATGCTCAGATTGCCAGAAAGGTAGATGCCGACCGCAGTGATGAGCGCAACCAGCAACGGCACGGCAATGGCGCCATGCAAGGCGGACCCGATATAGAGATTGAGCATTTCGCGTTCAAAGCCGGAAGGGGCGGACGAACCGGTTTGCAGCCGTTCGCGCGTCGCGCGTACCGTCTTCGAAACAGCCTTGTTTCGATGGCTTCGCGACTTGTCGACGATGATCTTATCTGTCGAGGTGCTGACGGCGATACTCATGCTCATATATGCAAAGGTTACAGCTGGTTGCAGTCTAGACAGCAATCCTTAAGAAGTTGCTGCCTCAGGTGAAGGATTCGACAACCATTGTGGCGCGATCGTGTTTGGCGATCGCCTTGAGACACCGAAAAACAAGGGGATGCGGACAAGTTGAGATCGGGCAGATCGAGATATCGGTTCACGGGCGGAGGCGGAAAGGGCGCGCCTGCCGGGCACATCGGGACCATCGGCGGTTGGGTCATTTTCCTGCTGCTCTGCGCCGGCGCCTATGTCGCCTCGCAACTGCCGCCGCCAGAGCGGACCGTGACAGGAGAACTCTCGGGGTTTGCGACCGCGAGCGATGGCGACAGCCTGCGCCTTGACGGCCGGCGCATACGCCTAGAAGGCATCGATGCGCCCGAGATCGGCCAGACCTGCAGACGCGATGGAGCGGAGTGGGACTGTGGGGCGGATGCCCGCAAGCGGTTGAAGGCAATGGTCTCGGGCGGCACGACGCTGTGTCGCCTGCATGGACGCGACAAATATGGCCGCGATCTCGGCACCTGCGAGACCAATGGGCGAGACGTCGGGCGCCAGATGGTGGCGACCGGCTATGCCGTGAGCTACGGCCGCTATCAGAAGGAGGAGGCAACGGCCGAAAGGCAGAGGGTCGGGCTTTGGGCCGGCGAGTTCACCCGGCCGCAGGCCTGGCGCCGCAGCAACCGCCATGCGGAAGAGGCGCCGCATGTGGTTGACGGTTGGCTTGAGGCGATCCGGCTTTGGCTGTTCGACCACCTATCGGCGCTGTTTGCGAGGATCGGCGATGGGTGAGGAACGGGATGATCTCGCAGCACTTCGCGCCGCTATCGCCGCCTGCCGTATCTGTCGCGACCAGCCGGCGCGCGGGGCGGAAGACCGGCTGCCGCACGAGCCGCGACCGGTTGCGGTCATTTCCAGCTCCGCGCGGGTGCTGATCGCGGGTCAAGCACCGGGCCTGCGGGTGCATGAAAGCGGATTGCCCTTCAACGACGCCTCCGGCGACCGGCTGCGGCAATGGCTCGCTGTCGATCGCGAGACGTTTTACGACAGGGACAAGCTGGCGATCGTGCCTATGGGGTTCTGTTTCCCCGGCTACGATGCCCATGGCAGCGATCTGCCGCCGCGGCGGGAATGCGCGCCTTATTGGCGCACGAGCGTGATGGCGGCGATGCCGCAGGTGGAGCTGGTGCTGGCCATCGGTCACTATGCGCAGCGCTGGCATATCGGGCCGGACTGTCCGAAATCAATGACCGCGACCGTCGTCGGCTGGCGTCGTTACGCCATGCGCAACGCCATGCCTGCGATCCTGCCATTGCCGCATCCGAGCTGGCGCAATACCGGCTGGCTGAAGCGCAATCCGTGGTTCGAAGCGGAGGTTTTGCCGTTCCTGCGCGAGCGCGTCGGTCTGTTGATTGTCTGAAAAAATATTCTTTATCTTTGTCGATTTCACGCTATAGAAAGAAAAATAATTCGAGAGGGACATCATGGATCGTCTAGACCGCAAAATCCTGCGCCTGTTGCAGGAGGATTCCACGCTGGCTGTTGCTGACCTCGCCAAGAAGGTGGGCCTGTCGACCACACCTTGCTGGCGGCGCATCCAGAAGATGGAAGAGGACGGCGTCATCCGCCGCCGTGTGGCGCTGCTCGATCCGGTGAAGATCAACACCAAGGTTACGGTGTTCGTGTCGATCCGCACCAACACGCATTCGATCGAATGGCTCCGGCGCTTCTCGGAAGTGGTCGGCGAATTCCCCGAAGTCGTCGAGTTCTACCGCATGAGCGGCGACGTCGACTACCTGCTGCGGGTTGTCGTTCCCGATATCGCCGCCTATGACGCCTTCTACAAGCGGCTGATCGCCAAGATCGAGATCCGTGACGTCTCCTCAGCTTTCGCGATGGAGCAGATCAAGTACACGACCGAGCTTCCGCTCGACTACATGATGATCGATCAGGCGAAATCCAGCGAGGATTGAGGCTTGGTAAACGGGCGGCGGAGAACGCCGCTTAGAATGTGTTGCGGCCGTCGCTCCTTGGATCACTGTGGATCTGATGCGGCATGTAAAGATCGGCCCGGCCGTTCGTCTCCATAGCCGTGCAGGATGCTCCGGATTGGGATTGATATCCGCGATAGCGATTGCGGGGGTGCCGTCTGACGAAGATTGCGCGGCCCATTGAGCGTCGGGCGCGGCTATTCCCGAGGGAACGACTACACTTTGGCGCGCATGGGCGGAATAGCTGACCCAAAATGCGTTGCTCGCGGCATGGCCCAGCACCTCAGCCGCGAAAGCCGGCGCAGCGGAAGGGACTTCGCCTGTCGTTGAGAAGAGGACGCAATCGACGTCCAGCCCTTCATATTCTCGGAAGATTTCGGGATAATGCGTTTCCATACCCAGTGCGCATCCGAAGCGGACGCCATCAACCTCAAATGTCACCGGGATTTTCCCTGGCGCGTACATGAACGAGATCTTCGTGTTCGACAGCATGCGCTCGTCGTAGCGCGTCACCAGTTCTCCGTGATCGGAAACGACATAAAGGCTGTTATGCGGGCAATGTGGTGGCGTGAGTTGATGGACCGAGCCAAATACCGTCCACAGCTTGAGTTCTCTCGCTAGCTGGCTGGTTACGCTTAGCTCCTCACGCAAAACCGTCCATTCGAACCTGCTCCAATCGGATGGGCCGATCTCTCTGGGACCGGTTTCAGACATGATGCGCTTGTTGGGCGCGCACGTTGCTCCCTCGGGGAAATGTATTAGGCGCGCGCCGGTCTCGCGTGCTTCCCGCATGAGGCGTCGCATTTCCATTCCGCTGGCACGAAGGCCTGAAATGTCGTGGGGGTCGTCGAAGAGCGACGTTTGCGCGACAGCCAAACGCACCGATTTGGCGCCGGGATGATCAGGGGATGTTTGCCGAACGTGTCTGAGAGCTGATGTATAGGACTCGCCCGTTTTGGCTGCGCGAGCACGGACGCGGCGCTTGAGATTTCCATTTTTTGTCATTGTCGGGCCTTTCACGTCGCGGACGTCAGTTCCCCAGCAACCACGTCCGAAACGATCGGACCAAGACAATAGCCCGAGACAGAAGTCCCTTTGCCTCCGTTTAAGACCATGCTGAGGAAGGCCTTGGGAGGTTAGGCGAAGGTCACGCCAAGGGAAGGATGGCGTTGCCGTTTTGATTCGTCAAGCTCTTGAGAAGACCCGGATCGTTCGGTTTGCGCCCGACAAAGCAGCCGTCTTGTGTTGGGCGATCCGATCTAGGATTGAGCGCGATCCGTGCTGGCGCCGACGACACCGAGCCTCGCCAATACCTTGTCGCTGCTCAGTTCACGCAGGGCGTCCTTGCCGATCCACCTTGCTGTGCGATCGGTGCTGCCTGCGAGTTTTTGGGCAAGTGCCAGTGCAGGACTATGACAGGCGGCGTTGCGCTTGCCGATCTGGCGCAGCGCCCAGTTGACCGCCTTCTTGACGAAGTTGCGTTCATCTTTGGCGTGGCGCTCGATCAGCGGCAGCCAGGCAAGAAGGCTTGCATCCGGCTCCTTCTTCAGATGCACCGCGGCGGTCGCGATCATCGCGAATGCGATGCGGCGAACGAATTCTCGGGTGTCCGCCGCGAACTCCGGGATCAGGACCTGTTCGAAGCGCGCAGCCACGAAGACGTCGGCGATGGTGTCGACGACCTCCCAGGAATTGCAATCATCGGCCCAGAGCCTTGCATCATCGAGCGTCAACGTCTTCGGGTCGGCGGTGAAGGCGGCGAGAATACGTGCCTCGCGGATGCCGGACTGCCATAGTTCGAGCGCGCGGGCATGGTTGACCTTCACCAGCCGCGTGATCCGGTGGAGCTCGACATTCGAGAGCCCAAGCGCCGTCTCGGTGACGATGCCGAACCGTGCCATGCCGGCGAGGTTCTCCTGCGAACGCAGCGTCCGCAAGTGCTCGATGATGTCGCCGGCGCCCGAGGTCGGCGAAAGGCTCATTTTTCCAGCCGAGCGAGCAGCGAAGACGTATCCCAGCGGTTTCCGCCCATGGCCTGCACGTCGCCATAAAACTGGTCGACGAGGGCGGTCACCGGCAGCTTGGCGCCGTTGCGGCGCGCTTCCGTCAGCACGATGTCGAGATCCTTGCGCATCCAGTCGACGGCAAAGCCGAAATCATATTTGCCGGCATTCATCGTCTTGTGGCGGTTTTCCATCTGCCAGGAGCCTGCAGCGCCCTTGGAGATGACGTCGATGACTTTCTCGATGTCGAGACCGGCCTTCTTGCCGAAGTGAATGCCTTCGGCGAGGCCCTGGACGAGACCGGCAATGCAGATCTGGTTGATCATCTTGGTGATCTGGCCGGCGCCGGCCGGTCCCATCAAGCCGACCATGCGGGCAAAGGCGTCGATCACCGGCTTGGCGCGCTCGAAGGCAGGCTCGTCACCGCCGCACATCACCGTCAGCGCGCCGTTCTCGGCGCCGGCCTGACCGCCGGACACGGGCGCATCGACGAAATGGGCGCCACGGGCCTGGGCCGCCTCGTAAAGTTCACGGGCGACTTCGGCCGAGGCCGTGGTGTTATCAATGAAGATGGCGTCAGCCGCCAGCGTTTCGAAGGCGCCGTCCTTGCCTGTGGTGACCGAGCGCAGGTCGTCGTCGTTGCCGACGCAGGCGAAGACGAAATCGGCGCCATCGGCCGCTTCCGCCGGCGTCTTGACTGCACGTCCGCCGAACTCGGCGGCCCACTTCTCGGCCTTGGCGAAGGTGCGGTTATAGACCGTCAGTTCGTGTCCGCCACGTACCCTAAGGTGGCCGGCCATGGGGTAACCCATCACGCCGAGACCGATGAATGCGACCTTTGCCATTTCCAAAACACTCCCGATTGCTCTGGGTGAGGTTTAGCCGATGGCGCGGGTGCGCGAAAGGGGCGAGGGAACAGGCGGACGCCTGTTCCCTCGCAAGCTTTTGTTTTCTGCTTAAGGTTTGAAGCGGGCGATCACGAGGTGGCCGGCGATCGGCTCGCCTTCTTCCATGCGTACGGTGATGTCGCCGACTTCGATCACTTCGAAACCGGTCGCCGTCAGGCGTTCGCGCAGATAGGTCTCGGCATGGGCAAAGCGCTGGTGCGCGCCGACCATGAAGGGGCGACCGGCGAAGATCTCGGCCGGCAACGTTTCGCTCGAAAAGATGAACAGGCCGCCGGGTACGAGATTGTCGACGGCGCCGAAGAACAATGCCTCGAGCGCGCCCATATAGGGCAGAACGTCGGTTGCGACGATCAGGTCGAAGGGTTCGTCGTCGTTGTCGTCGAGAAAGTCCACCGCTTCGGCGACGTAGAGGGTGTCGTAGAGCTCCTTCTCGTGGGCGATCTCAACCATGTTTTCGGAGAGGTCGATGCCGGTGATGTCTTCGGCCATGTCGCGCAGGGCGCCGCCGGTCAGGCCCGTGCCACAGCCAAGGTCGAGCACGCGGTTGAAAGGACCGAGTTCGAGCGCCTGCAGGCGCTGGCGCACGAGCAGCGGCACGCAGTAGCCAAGCTGCTCGACAAGCACGTTGTCGAACACGTCGGCATGCTGATCGAAGAGCGTCGCGACATAGGCGTCCGGCGCCTTCACCGGTGTTTCGCCGCGCCCCATCGAGGCGAGCCGCACGGATGCGCCGCCGTGATCCTCGGGATCGAGCGCCAGCACTTCGGCATAGGCATCGGCGGCGGCATCGAAGTTGCCGGATTTTTCCAGGGTGAGGGCGCGGTTGTAGGCTTCCGCCAGCGCTTCCTCGTCGATTTTCGTGGTGTTCTGGGTCATGCGCGCTTCTTACGTCCGAAGGCCGCTTTTGGCAATGCGCCGCAAGATGCAGCCCGCCGAGATCCTTGGGTCTCCGGGGCGCCGAAAATGCAAAAAACGACGGCCGGCGGCGAGCACGGGATTTATCCGGAGGGGGAAAGGGTTCATGATCGCAACAACAAGAAAAGACGGAGGAAATGCCGATGGCTGCCGAACTCAGTCCGCTGCTTGTGGGCACGGAAATCAAGGAGCCGAAGGGCCCGCCACTGCCCCAGACCTCGCAGGAGCAGATCAATGCCGTCGTGCATTATTATCGCGGCGAATTGGGGCGGATGGCCGGCTGGCGGGATCGCATCGACCGCACGTCCAACTGGGCGATTACCGTGGTCGCCGCCCTGCTGTCGGTATCGTTGTCGACGCCCAACTCCCATCACGGCGTGCTGCTGTTCGCGATGCTGCTGATCACGTTACTGCTTCTGATCGAGGCTCGCCGCTATCGCTTCTTCGACGTCTACCGCGCCCGCGTGCGCCAGCTCGAGCGCGGGTATTTCGCGCAGATCCTGGCGCCGGACGGCACTGCCAACCTTAACTGGGCCGCGTCGATTGCCAAGAGCCTGCGCAAACCGGCGTTCCTGATGAGCTACCGCGAGGCGTTGTGCCGCCGGCTGCAGCGCAACTACTGCTGGATGTACCTGATCCTGCTGCTCGCCTGGGCCCTCAAGATCTCGTCGCCGAAACTGTCGACCAATGGCGAGCCCTTCGGGCACGTGCGCTCCTGGATCGATGTCACGGAGAATGCAGCGCTAGGCCCTTTGCCCGGCTGGCCCGTCATCATGGTGGTGGTGCTGTTCTACGCAGTGGTGCTTTACGGCTCGCTGCACAAGGAACCGGGCGAGGGCGAGCTTGCCCATGGCGAGGTCCATGTCTGACGCGGCATAGGCGCCAAGGATTGTTGCATTTGTGGCCGACGGCGGTGCGTCGTTCTCTACAGCACCGCGCGTCAAGTGTGACGGGCCGGGCGCGCAGCAACCTGGCTGCATGATTTTGCGCTCAATAGAAACCTGATGCAGCGGAGGGCGGGTTCAGTGCAGGTTGAACTCGCCGTTGAGTGCCCGCCATTCGGTGGCCGAGATCAGCTTGCGGTGGACGTAGCGTACCGAATGCAACGGGCCATCCAGCTTTTCCTGCCAGAACTTCAGGAAGCTGCGCATCTCCGGGAAATCCGGGGCGATGTCGTAGTGCTGCCAGATGTAGGTCTGCAGGAATGTCGGATGATCCGGCATGCGGTAGAGGATCTGGGCCGTGGTCACGCCGTAGCCCTTCAGCTGCAGTTCCATTTCGTTCGTCATATGAACCTCACTTCTCGCAAAGGTTGGTCTTTATGATGAAACGCTTGATTTATTAATCAAGTTCTAATATTTGCTTCAATATGAAATTTTAGGCGTAATAACAATAGCTTGGCAGCACTCCATGCAGAGTGCTGCCACGCTATTTCATTTCAACTCGGTCTTGGCGAGATAACGCTTTAGCGCTTCAGATGCCGGGTCAGGCGGTTTTCGAGCCAGGCCCAGATATTGCGCAGCACTTCCACCATCAGGAGATAGAGGATCGCCGCCCAGACATACATCTGGTAGTCGAAGGTGCGCGAAAAGGCGCGGCGCGTTTCACCCATCAGGTCGAACACGGTGACGATCGCGACGATGGCCGAACCCTTGATCATCAGGATGATCTCGTTGCCGTAGGGGCGCAGCGCCACGATCATCGCCTGCGGCAGGATGATCTTGTAGAAAGCGATGCGCTCCGGCAGCCCGAGGGCGGCTGCACCTTCGCGCTGACCGCGCGGCACGCTCTCGATCGAGCCGCGCAGGATTTCCGCCTGGTAGGCGGCGGTGTTCAGCGTGAAGGTAAAGAGGGCGCAGTTCCAGGCCTCGCGGAAGAACCACCAGAGGCCGACGGATTCGAGCTGCGGGCGGAAACTGCCGAGGCCGTAGTAGATCAGGAAGAGCTGGGCGATCAGCGGCGTGCCGCGGAAGAAGTAGACGTAGCCATAGGCAAGCCAAGACCAGATCTTGTTCTTCGACATGCGGCCGAGCGCGACCGGCAGCGACAGGAGGGCGCCGAGCACCACCGAGCAGGCGACCAGCATCAAGGTGACGCCAAGACCCGACAGGAAGCTCGGACCGTATTTGGCGAATTTCGCCGGATCCCAGCCGTTGACGACAGTCAGGAAGACGCCGACGCCGAGGGCGAGCCAGATGCCGAGCGTTACGCTGCCGACGAAGCGCGCCAGGGTGTAAGGCTTGGGCGGCGCCGGTGGCGGCGCTTGCGGCGGGATCATCGTTTCGACGAAGCTCATCGACCCATCTCCGCGCGTTTGGTCCAGCGTTCAAGGTTCGAGAATATGATCGACGAAACCATGGCCAGCACCAAGAAGAGAATGCAGGCCATGCCGAAGAACTCGAAGGCCTGCTTGGTGACGCGGGCGGCAATGCCGGTCTGGCGCAGGATGTCGGGCAGACCGACGACCGAGACCAGAGCCGTATCCTTGAGCAGCGCCATCCAGAGATTGCCGAGGCCCGGCAAGGCGATGCGCACGAGCTGCGGCAGGATGATCAGCCGCATGGTGCGGCCGCGATGGAGCCCGAGTGCCGCACCCGCCTCGTACTGGCCATGCGGGATCGCCTTGAAGGCCGACAGCAGAACCTCGGAGCAATAGGCCGAGAAGACCACGCCAAGCGCGATCATGCCGGCAAAGAAGGCGTTGATCTCGACCGGCCCTTCGTAGCCGAACGATGCCAGAAGCTGCTGCACCAGAATCTGCAGGCCGTAGTAGACGATGAACAGCGTCAACAGTTCCGGCAGACCGCGGAAGATGGTGGTGTAGATGTTCGATGCCAGGCGGACCGTGCGCTCTTCTGACTGTTTGCCGAGTGCAACGAAGAAGCCGATCAGAAGGCCGACCGGCAAGGTCGCGATGGCAAGGCTTGCGGTGACAACGAAGCCGTAGGCGATCTCGTCGCCCCAGCCGGCGTCGCCGCAGGCAAGGAGCGTACCGGGTGCCAGCCAGCGAAAGACGCCGACAGGGCCGCACAATGGATCCACGATGGAGCCGATCCAGGCTAGGATCGAGTAGAAGCCGGTAAACAACCCGCTCATGTCAGAGAATTCCCCTTTGCGCTGTTCTTATGGATATGGATCGCGCTTATGTTTTAGTTTCTTGTCAAACAAAAACGGCGGAAGGGCAAGCCATCCGCCGTTGCATTTTTTTCATCAACCAACGTTTTTCCGGCATGATTCACTAGGAAAACAGGCCGGAAGCCGTCGATCAGCTGCCATAAACGTCGAACGGGAAGTACTTTTCGTTGATTTCCTTGTACTTGCCGTTGGCGCGGATGGCTTCGATCGCCTTGTTGAACTTCTCGCGCAGCGCGTCATCGCCCTTGCGCACCGCGATGCCGGCGCCTTCGCCGTTGATGACAGGATCAACCGGCAGCGTGCCGAGCAGCTTGCAGCATGCGCCGTCAGCCGACTTCAGCCACTCGGAAAGAACGACGACGTCGTCGATCACCGCGTCGATGCGGCCGTTGACGATGTCGAGCTTGTACTCTTCAGCGGTCGGATAGAGCTTGATGTCCGCTTCCTTCATATGCGCTTCGGCATAGTTGGAGTGGGTGGTCGAGCCCTGAGCACCAAGCGACTTGCCGGCAAGTGCTGCCTCGGTTGCTTCGGTGATCGGCGAATCCTTCGGCACCACGATCGCCGGCGGCGTGTTGTAGTACTTGTTGGTGAAGTCGACCTTTTCCTTGCGCTCGGCAGTGATCGACATGGAGGCGATGATTGCATCGAACTTCTTGGCGATTAGTGCCGGAATGATGCCGTCCCAGTCCTGCGTCACGAACGTGCATTCGACCTTCATCTCGACGCAGAGGGCCTTGGCGATGTCGACGTCGAAGCCGGTCAGCGTGCCGTCTGATTCGAGATTGTTGAAGGGCGGGTAGGCGCCTTCCGTGCCGATAACGACCTTTTCGCCATCTGCCATGGCAGAGCCAGCCATGAGCACGAAAACGGCAGCCGATGCGGCGGCTGCCAGCCGTCTGGAAATACGCATGATAGTCCTCTCTGTTGGCCGACATCCGGTTTCTTGTTCTTCACGGATGCCTATCTTGACCGGGGCGCTTGCCACCGGTTGAGGCGATATTCGTACTGTTTTCCCGCAAAAATCAACTGGAAAGCGACAACGCTCGCCGGGAAAAGAATTTCGACCGGAGATTGCACTGGCCATGATCCAAGCGAACATGAACGGTGCGTTCAGGGGCGGTTAATCTTGCTTTGGTTAGCCCTATTACGGGAACCGATCTGAGGTGCGGGCGTTGGGTTGGCGGCTCGTTTGGCCGGCAACACAAAAAAGCCGGAAGCTTGGATCAAGGCCCTTGAGAATTCACGCCTACCCCCTGTTGCCGAACTGGCTGTCCGGTGGGTAACAGTGGCAGGTAAGGGACCTCCCAGGACGAGGAAGGAAGACTATGTCGATTCGATCCAGACTATTCGCAACCGTGGCGCTACCGGTGCTCTCGGTGTCGCTTGCGGTGCAACCAGCCCTTGCCGACAGCCTGATGAAGCCGTTCGAAGTGGCGCAGGAAGGAAGCGGGCAGCCATCGGAAGAAGAGCTTCTGCTGCAGCAGCGCCAGGCGGAAGAGCAGCAGCGCGCAGCGGAAGAACAACAGCGGGCCGCTGAGGAGCAGCAGCGTGCGGCGGAAGCCGAAGCGCAGCGCCAGCAACAGGAACAGCAGGCCGCCGAACAGCAGAAGGCCGCCGAAGAGGAGGCTGCCCGCCAGGCGGCCGAGCAGCAGCGCGCTGCCGAGGAAGAGGCCGCACGCCAGGCCGCCGAGCAGGAGAAGGCTGCCGAAGCGCAGCGAGCTGCGGAAGAGGAAGCCGCGCGGAAACAGCAGGAACAGCAAGCGGCTGAGCAGCAGAAGGCGGCTGAAGAAGAAGCCGCACGCCAGGCCGCCGAGCAGGAAAAGGCTGCCGAAGCCCAGAAGGCTGCCGAAGAGGAGGCGGCCCGTCAGGCGGCAGAACAACAGAAGGCCGCCGAACAGCAGAAGGCGGCCGAAGACGAAGCTGCGCGCCAGGCTGCCGAACAGGAAAAGGCCGCCGAAGCCCAGAAGGCCGCCGACGAGCAGAAGGCTGCCGAAGGCGAAGCCCAGCAGAAGGCCGCGGACGAGCAGAAGGCTGCGGACGAAGCCGCCCGCCAGGCGGCCGAGCAGCAGAAGGCCGCCGAGGAAGAAGCCAAGCGCCAGGCCGATGAAGCCAAGAAGGCCCAGCAGGGCGAGTGCGTCGTGCCGGAAGGCCAGGATGCATCCACCGCTTGCCCGCCGGCTGGTGGCGAAGCGACGACCGGTCAGCCGCCGGCGACCGAAGGCCAGAACGCCGGTGAACAGCCGCCTGCAACCGACGGGCAGAATGCCGGCGAAGCCGTAGCACCCGCCGTCGAGCCTCAAACCGAGCCGCAGACAGGCGAGGGACAGCCGGCTCCGGGCACCGAGCAGCCGGCGACGGCTGAGCAGCAGCCTCAGGTCCAGCCAGTACCGGAGGTGGTCGACACCCGCACCGAGGAAGAAAAGCAGAAGATCGCCGAAGATCCCGCGGCGTCAGACGAAACTGTCGTTCTGCCGGTTGAAAACGGCGCTGCCGTTCTCGACAGCGACAAGGACGCCGACAATGCCGGCGGCAACAAGTCGCGCGAAGACCGACAGAAGCAGCGCGAAGAACTGCGTGCGCAGGAAGAAGCCGCTCCGGCGCCGACCGATGACGCCTCTTCGCAGGCGCAGATACCGGCAGAGATTCAGGCTGACTTGCCTCAGAAGATCGAAGCGAACCTGAACGAGAAGGGCACGCGCGTCGAGGAAGTGCCGGTATTCGCCGTTCCCGAGACGACCAACATCGTCAACAACACCATTGTCAACAACACGGTGATCAACAACAACACGACCGTCAACAACGTGACGAACAACGTCACCAATGTGGAGGTGGTGCAGGAGATTGACAACCGCGTCATCCTCGGCGTTGGCGACCAGATCTTCGTTCGCGGCGACGATCGTCCACGCCTTCGCCGCGATGCGGAAGAGACCTTCTACGACGAGCTGCCGCGTGGCCGCACCCGCGAAACCATCGTTCGTCCCGGCGGCTACCGGATCGTCACGGTCTACAACCGCTATGGCGACATCCTGCAGCGCTCGCGTGTCGACCGTGATGGCAACGAGTACCTGATGATCTACGCGCCTGAGCGCGACGAAGGTCCGCGTCCGGCGATCATCGACGTCGGCTACGAGCTGCCGCCGATGCGCCTGCGCATCCCGGTTCGCGAATACATCGCCGATGTTTCCGAAGATCCGGACCGTGACTACTACGACTTCCTGGCCGAACCGCCGGTGGAGCGCGTAGAGCGCGTCTATACGATCGACGAAGTGCGGCACTCCGCGCGTCTGCGCGACAAGGTTCGCCGCATCGACCTCGACACCATCACCTTCCCGACGGGCAGTGCCGAAGTGTCGATGTCGCAGGCAAAGACCATGCGCAGCGTTGCCGCCGCCATGGAGAAGGTGCTGGCCAAGGATCCGGGTGAAACCTTCTTCATCGAAGGTCATACCGACGCTGTCGGCTCCGACCGCTCGAACCTGGTGCTTTCCGACCAGCGCGCCGAATCGGTCGCCTCGCTTCTGACCGAGGTCTACGGCATTCCTGCCGAAAACCTGGTGACGCAGGGCTATGGCGAGCGCTTCCTCAAGGTTCGCACCGAGGTCGCCGAGCAGCAGAACCGCCGCGTTACCATTCGCCGCGTGACGCCGCTGGTTCGCCCGGTCGCCCAGCGCTGATCAAAGCGCGGGCACAGTCGCCCGCGCAAATCTTCGGAAACCCGCCCGTCACAGGGCGGGTTTCTGCCGTTTCCATTCTTCTTCTTCATTCCGGATTGCCATGAAAACCGCTGCTCTTCTCATTGCCTCCCTTGCCCTGTTTGCCCAGTCCGCCACTGCGGCGCCGGCACTCGTCGAACCGGACCTGCGGCTTCCGAGCAATCCTTTGGGCAGGGACCAACCTCCGCGCGTGGCGTTGACGCTTGACGCCTGCAGCGGCGCAACCGACATGCGCATCCTCGGAACCCTGATCGAGAACCGCATTCCGGCGACGATCTTTGTGACGGCGCGCTGGTTGAAGCGCAACGGGCTGGTGGTCGAGATGATGAAGGCGCACCCGGACCTGTTCGAGATCGAGGATCATGGCGCCATGCATGTGCCGCCGATCGACATCAAGGTCTCTGTCTATGGGTTGGCTGCGGCAGGCTCGAGCGCTGCCGTTGCGGCCGAGGTCGACGGTGGCGCGGCCGCAATCAAGGCGCATGGCCTTGCCGCACCACGCTGGTTCCGCGGCGCGACGGCGAAATACACCCACACCTCGATGAGCCAGATCCGCGAAATGGGCTACCGCATCGCCGGCTATTCCGTAAATGGCGACGGCGGGTCGCTGCTCGGGGCGGCCATGGCAGAGAAGCGCATCCGCACCGCCCGGGACGGCGACGTCATCATCGCCCATATCAACCAGCCGACGCACGCCGCCGGCGCCGGCGTCGCTCGCGGTATTCTCGACTTAAAGGCAAAGGGCTACAGCTTCGTCCGCCTCAACGATATTCCCGATGAAATGACAGTCGGCGCCACCAACTGACTCTGTTCGACCGCGTGTCGTGACTTCGCGCGGGTAAGCCCTGCGTTTCGCTTGCTCAGCAATGACATGACGGCGTTAACGAGCGCCGCTGTTGCTTTGCAAGCCGGTCACGCGCTCGACAAAATCGGCAATCGTATTCGTGTCGTCGAGATCGAACACGGGCAGATCCGTGTCCGTAACCGGGTGATCGGCGGCAATGGCGCAGATATGCGGATCGGTCGGAGCCAGAGGTTCGCGGTTGGCCGATTCCAGCCGACGGGACTCGATCTTCGGGATCGGCTCGCGCTTGTAGCCTTCGACCAGAACCAGATCGCACGGGGCGAGCCGGGCGATGATTTCCTCGAAACTCGGTTCCGGCCCGCCGCGCAGTTCATGCATGATCGCGAAGCGCGTGCCTGACACGATCGTGACTTCGTGGGCGCCTGCCTCCCGGTGGCGGTAGCTGTCGGCGCCCACCTTGTCGATGTCGAAGTCATGATGAGCGTGCTTGACGGTCGAGACGACGAAGCCGCGCCGTGTCAGTTCGCTGACAAGCCGGACCATAAGCCCGGTCTTGCCGGAATTCTTCCAGCCGGCGATGCCGAAGATTTTCGTCGCAGTCATGCGCTGTTCTCCCCGAGAATGCGAAGCCATTCCTCTGCCCGCAGCAGATCGTCTGGTGTGTTGACGTTGAAGAAGGGGTCGAACAATCCACTGGCTGTGGTGGTCATCGGAAAATCGACCGTGACCGATGGATGGCGCTCGATGAAGGCGCGCACGCGGCGTTTTGGGTCGGTTGTGATCCAGTGTTCTAGGTCATCGGCGAGCGCGACCGGCCATAGGGCAAAAAGCGGATGCAGGGCGTCATCGGATAACGCAACGGCAATCTGCTCGCGCTGCGTCATCGCATCGGTCAGGCGTTGGGCGAGGTCGTGCGGGAAGAAGGGCGTATCGGTGGGCACGACGAGGACATGCGTTGCTGCCGGCGTGATGGCGGCCGTGTGGCGCATGGCGGTCAATACACCGGCGAGTGGGCCAAGAAAGCCGGGCACGGTATCGGCGATGACAGGATGCCCCACGATCGTCTTCTGCTCGGCTGCGCCGTTGAGGTTGATGGCGATGCTTGCGACCTGTGGCCGGAGCCTGTCGATAATCCGCGATAGCATCGTCTTTCCGCCGAGGCTCAATCCGGACTTCGGATGACCCATCCGGCGTGAAAGCCCGCCGGCAAGGATCACGGCCGGCCACGGTGGGTGTCTCGCATCTGGTGTCTTGACTGTTGGCATCGGGCTTTCGTTGTTCCTATTCGAGCGGTCCGGTCAGCGAGCTTTGGGCTATCGGCTTCTTGCCGCGCCGGCTCTCGCGATAGAAGGTGTAGAGGCCGGAACCGATGATCACGGCAACACCAAGCAGCATCCATGCATCCGGCTTCTCCGAGAAGAAGAAAATGCCGATCGTGATCGCAAACAGCAGGCTGGTGTAGCGAAAGGGCGCGATAACGGAGATATCGCCACCGCGCATGGCAAGCACGATCGTCTGGTATCCGACCATCAGAAGCAGGCTTGCGGCAGCGATGTGGGTCAGCGTGGTCGAGGACATCGACTGCCATCCGCCAAGCGGTACGATCATTGCGGCACCGACCAGGGTCGTCACGAGCGCCGTCGTCACCGTGATGTAGAGCGAGGGGATGTCGTGGTCGATGCGGCGGGTGCAAAGATCGCGCGTGGCTGTGCAGAAGACACAGGCAACGACCGTGAGTGCGGCCGGTGTAAAACCTTCCGGCCCCGGGCGAAGGACGATCAGCACGCCGATGAAGCCGACGAAGATGGCGGTCCAGCGCCGCCAGCCGACCGGCTCGCCGAGGAATACGGCGGCGCCGAGCGTCACGGCCAGCGGCAGCGCCTGCATGATCGCGGATGCATTGGCGAGCGGAATCTGTCCGAGCGCCGAGATGTAGGTGATGGACGCCAGCGCCTCCATGATGATGCGCAGGATGATGACCGGCTTCATCATGGTGCGAAGCGGACGAAATGCCCGGAAATGCCGGGCGATGACGATCACCATCAAGGTGGTCAGCAGCCCGCGCACGAACAGGATTTGGCCGACATTCATCGCCCCGGTCACCGATTTCACCAAGGCGTCGTTGCAGGAGAAGGCGACCATCGCCAGGCACATGAAGACGATGCCGCGGAAATTGCTGGAGGATTGCATGCGGGCTGTCCTGCGGCGCCGGATCGGGCGGAAACCTGACGGCGGATGGGAAGGCGAATCCGTTGCCGGATCTCGCATACCGTTTAAGCATCGGCCGCCATTTTGTGCAAACACCAACCCGCCGACGGCGGATTTTTCTTCCAGCGCAAGTAGAATTTTCGGGCAATGGCGAGATCAACCCGGACGAAGACTGTCCGCCGTGCAGAAAATGCGTTCTCCCGAACCGGTTTCTATTCGCGGAATCTTAAGTTTCACTGCCTATCGTCATCGATGATTCCGCTTCCAATCGCATGACGCGATCGGTGGATGGCGTGCGCCGGAACCTTGGCGGCGCGTCATTCCAGAGATGTCGGTCGGGGCCTGGGAGGTGCTTCCGCCGATATTTCACCCGTGCTTCCAGCAAGAAGAAGCCACCGCGCGGACATGTCTCACATAAGAATAATCTGGGGTCCGCAATGTCTTTCATCGATCGTCTATTACAGCGACTGCGAATCGTCACGAAGGTTCTGCTCTTCGTGGTTCCTCTGGTGGCTCTGATCGCGGGTATCGGCCTCATCGGCTTCTTCACGGCGCGAACGCTGAACGGCCACATGACCGTGACGCGCGAAACCATCAACAATCTCTCGGATTTCCAGGCGCTGCGCAGCGCGCTCCAGAGTTTTGCCGATGCGCCGAGCGAAGAAACGCGAGGGGCGCTCAGCGCCCAGATCGACGAACAGGAAAGCGGCGTCCGTTCGCTTGACGGCTTACTGACGCGCGAGGCTGACAAGTCAGAGATCGCCTCCGTGCTGTCGCTCGGTGAAGCCATGCGCGCCCAGACCGAAAAGCTCTGGTCGATCAAGGTCGAACAGGATCAGGTGACGGCTTCGCTCGAGGCGGCGCTGACAGACATGACGACGCAGGGCAACAGCGCCTACAAACAGATCGACATCATCCGCAAGGAATCGGGTGAGAAGGAAGCGTTTGCCAAGGCGCTGCTGTTCGATGCCGCCGCCTATCAGGGGATCGCCGAGCGGATCAAGAAATTCCGCCTACCGGTGACGATGGCGGCGAACGCCGACGCCAAGATCGATCAGGCGGGCAAGTTGCTGCCGCACCTCATCAAGCAGATCGAGGACGCCGAGACGATCGCTTCCGAAAAGGTTCAAAAGCCGATTGCCGAGCTGAAGGATTTGGCGCTGAAGGTCCAGGCGATCCTTGCCGGCGCTGAAGACAGCGAGACCAAGAAGAACGCGTTGGTGCCGATCCTCAGCAAGTTCTCGAAATACGAGGCCGACTTCGCCAAGGAAGCGGCCAAGAACTCCGACACAGCCGCCAAGCGTTTCGTCGGCATGGACAGCGAGATCTCGCAGTTGAAGACGCTGATCGCGCTGATGGGCGATACCTTCAAGGGGCTAGACAGCACGCGGCTGCATATCAGCGAGCTACACCGCAAGCTCGACGCGGAAGGCCGCGATCTGGTGCTGGCCGATATTCAGGCCGTTCGTGACAGCGCGGCGAAACTGTCGGAGCTTGGTGGCAAGAATGCCGCGCTGCGTGACCTGCCGGCCAAGCTCAAGCCGTCGCTCGACAACATCGACAAGGGCACGGCCGCGCTGATCGACGTCGGCGGGCGCTGGCAGGAAGCCAAGACCGCGGCCTCGACACTGGTTGCCGGTGCGAGTGCGACGCTGGAAAGCTTCGTCAGCAGCGCCCAGGAAGCCGGCAAGGTCGACAGCCAGCGTTCGGCTGACATGTCGATCGTGGCGATGGTGGCCGGAACGCTGCTTGCAATCGTCGGCGGCCTGATGCTGGTCGAGACCCTGCGCGGCCCGTTGAAGCGCGTGACCGAGACGATGACCCGGCTTGCCAACGGCGATCTCGACGTGGCGATCGAAGGCCGCAACCGCGGCGACGAGATCGGCGACATGGTGCGTTCTGTAGCGGTGTTCCGCGACAACGCGGTCGAAAACGTCCGGTTGGGACGCGAGGCGGAGGCCGCCCGTACGTTATCGGCGGAAGACGAAGCCCGCCGCGCCGAAGAGCGTGCCAGGATCGAGGCCGAACAGATGCAGGCGCTTAACGCGCTTTCTGACGTGCTGGCGGAGCTTGCCGCCGGCAATCTCGAAGAAGGCATGGCGGAAGACCTGCCGGCCGACTACGTGATCATGGCGCGCACCTACAACAACGCTGTCGAGGCACTGCGCGCCACGCTCAGCGATGTGCGTATGGTGACCGGCGAGATCACCGGCGGCACCAGCAATCTCTCGGCCTCGGCCGACGATCTGGCGCGGCGGACGGAGCAGCAGGCGGCCGCGCTCGAGGAAAGCTCGCGCGCCTTGCGCCAGCTGACAGAGATCGTTCGCTCGACGGCCGAAAGCGCCCGCAAGACCACTGTCTCGGTCGACGAGACCAATTCCTACGCCAAGCATTCTGGCCAGGTCGTCGCCAAGGCGATCGACGCCATGGCGGAGATCAACCGCTCGTCCGAGAAGATCAGCACGATCATCAGCGTCATCGACGAGATCGCCTTCCAGACCAACCTTCTGGCGCTCAATGCCGGCGTCGAGGCGGCGCGGGCGGGCGAGGCGGGTCGCGGCTTTGCCGTGGTCGCGCAGGAGGTACGGGAGCTCGCCCAGCGTTGTGCTGGTGCTGCGCGTGAGATTAAGGGGTTGATTTCCGACAGTTCGGCGCAGGTCAGAAGCGGCGTGGCGCTGGTGAAGGAAACCGGCGACGCGCTTGCAGTGATCAACGACCACATCGGCACCATCCATCAGCTCGTCAGCAACATCGAGGCCGCCGCCGCCGACCAATATACGGGGCTCAACGAGGTCAACTCGGCGGTGCACGAGGTCGAGCTGCTCACCCAGCAGAATGCGGCCATGGTGGAGGAAAACACCGCCGAGATCCACGGCCTGCGCCGGCAGGTCGAGGCGCTCAACGAAAAGATCGAGCGTTTCAAGACCGGTACCTCGACGGTCGCGAGCCAGGCCTATGGCCGTGGCTATGGATCGAACTACGCGGCTTGAGCGAGCCGGCGGGCGGCATCTGCCGGCTGCCCCTCACCCTAATCCTCTCCCCGCAGACGGGGAGAGGGCACGTGCCACGCGACAGGTTTTCGACTGCTTCGGCTCGTTTACGGCGCCATTCCCAACATGTCGATCGCGCATCCTTGCCCGACTCACTTCGTAGCGGTTGACCTTTGTCCGGCCCGCCGCGCAGGCTCAAGGCTCAAGGGAGGCGAGAGCGCTGCCACGCGTGCTCTTCTCCCCGCTGGCGGGGAGAAGAGGGCGGATCAGCCGCCGGTGACGCTCATGTGGCGGGCAACGGCCGGGCGGTTGTGCTCACGATCGATGATGAAGTCGTGGCCCTTCGGCTTGCGGCCGATTGCCTCGTCGATCACCTGGCCGAGATACACGTCGTCGTCCGAGGCCCGCAGTGCTGTGCGCAGGTCGGCGGCGTCATTCTGGCCGAGGCACATGTAAAGCGTGCCGGTGCAGGTCAGCCGGACGCGATTGCAGCTTTCGCAGAAATTATGGGTCATCGGCGTGATGAGGCCGAGCCGGCCGCCGGTTTCGGCGACCTCGACATAACGGGCCGGTCCGCCGGTCTTGTAGGCGATGTCGGACAGCGTGAACTGCTGCTCAAGCTGCCGGCGCATTTCCGACAGCGGCATGTAGTGATCGGTGCGATCTTCCTCGATCTCGCCCATCGGCATGGTTTCGATCAATGTCAGGTCCATGTCGCGACCGTGCGCCCAGCGCATCAGGTCGGGGATCTCGGCGTCGTTGAAGCCTTTCAGCGCAACGGCATTGATCTTGACCTTGATGCCGGCGGCTTGGGCCGCGTCGATGCCTTCGATGACCTTGCCGAGATCGCCCCAGCGGGTGATCTGGTGGAATTTCGCGGGATCGAGCGTGTCGAGCGAGACGTTGATGCGGCGCACGCCGCAATCGGCCAGTTCCGCGGCGTGTTTCGCAAGTTGCGAACCGTTGGTCGTCAGCGTCAGCTCATCAAGGCGCCCGGCCTCGATCTCGCGGCCGAGTTCGCGCACCAGAAACATGATGTTCTTGCGTACCAGCGGTTCGCCGCCGGTCAACCGCAGCTTGCGCACACCCTTGGCGATAAAGGCGGAACAGAGCCGGTGAAGTTCTTCCAGCGTCAGAAGATCCTTCTTCGGCAGGAAGGTCATGTGTTCCGCCATGCAATAGGTGCAGCGGAAATCGCAACGATCGGTAACGGACACGCGCAGATAGGTGATCGCCCGGCCGAACGGATCGATCATCGGGGCGGTTCTGTCCTCAAGCGGCCTTGCGCCGGCTTTCACTATCGCTGCTGTGTTCAAATGTCTTTCTCCCAGCCCCTTCAATGTCGCCAGCAAACGTGGTCGCGTCAAGGCGCATCCTGTCGCAAAGTGTTGATTGGAAAAGCCGGGTAATTCTCCACGGGCGATTCTTCAGTTAAGCGTGAGCTTGAAAACAGGAGCAGACATCATGAGCGAAATCTGGCCGACGGAACTGCGTGTATCGAAAGATCGCCACCGCCTCGTCGTCGCCTTCAATGACGGCGCAACCTTCGACCTTTCGGCGGAGATGATGCGGGTGCTTTCGCCGTCTGCCGAGGTGCAGGGGCATGGACCGGGTCAGCGGGTGACCGTGCCGGGCAAGCGCAACGTCCAGATCATCTCGGTGCAGCCGACCGGAAACTACGCCGTGCGGATCGGCTTCGACGATTTTCACGATACCGGCATCTTTACCTGGACCTATCTCCGCGAGCTGGGCGAGAAGGGCGAGGAGCTTTTTGCGGCTTACGAGCAGGAACTCGCCGACAAGGGCATGTCGCGCGACAAGACCGAAAAGCCACGCTGAACCATCTGAAAAGGAGAGGGTCTATTGGCCGAAGCATCTGATGCGAATGACCTGATGCAGGTGGTCGTGCTGTTGACCGCCGGTGTCGTTGCCGTGCCGCTGTTCAAGCGCATCGGGCTCGGGTCGGTGCTCGGCTATCTCATTGCTGGATTGGTGATCGGCCCGTTCGGCCTGCGCTTCTTCACCGAGCCGCAGGCGATCCTCCATGTGGCCGAACTCGGCGTCGTGATGTTCCTGTTCATCATCGGGCTGGAAATGCAGCCGTCGAAGCTCTGGAGCATGCGCAAGGATATCTTTGGCCTTGGCGCGGCACAGGTGCTCGCCTGCATTGCCGGCCTGACCGGTGTCGGGTTAGAGCTCGGCTTTGCGCCCATTCCCTCCTTCATCGCCGGCACCGGCTTCGTGCTGACCTCGACGGCGATCGTCATGCAGATGCTGCAGGAGCGAAACGAGATTTCGACGCTGAAGGGCCAGCGCATGATCGCGATCCTCCTGTTCGAGGATCTGGCAATCGTGCCGCTGCTGGTGCTCGTGACCCTGCTTGGCAGCAGCGGGGCTGCGAGCGAGCCGTCGGAGCGCTGGATGGCGATCGGCATTGCTTTTGCAGCGCTTGTGGCGCTGGTGATCGCCGGTCGTTACCTGTTGAACCCGCTGTTCCGGCTGTTGGCAGCCGCGGGCGCACGCGAGGTGATGACCGCAGCGGCGCTGCTTGTGGTCCTCGGTTCGGCGCTGGCGATGCAGCAGAGCGGCCTGTCGATGGCGATGGGTGCCTTCCTTGCCGGCGTGCTGCTTTCTGAGTCTGCATTCCGCCACCAGCTCGAAGCCGATATCGAGCCGTTTCGCGGCATCCTGCTCGGCCTGTTCTTCCTTGGTGCCGGCATGGCGATCGACCTGTCGGTGATCGCCGCCAACTGGCAGGTCGTTGTGATTTCCGTGCTCGCCTATATGGCGCTGAAGGGCGTGCTGATCTATGCGGTCGCGCGGCTGCTGCGTGCCTGCCACAGCGAAAGTCTGGAGCGGGCGGTGCTGATGGCGCAGGGCGGCGAATTCGCCTTCGTGCTCTATGCCGCCGCCGTCTCGGCCGGCATCATCGATGCCGAAGCCAATGCGACGCTAACGGCGACGATCATCCTGTCGATGATGCTGACCCCGATCGCAATCTTCATCCATGGCCGTCTCGCCAAACCCGAGCCGCCGAAGACTGACGATCTGGAAGTGCCTGAGAATGTCGAAGGCACGGTGCTGATGATCGGCTTCGGCCGTTTCGGCCAGATCGTCAGCCAGCCGTTGCTGGCGCGCGGTTACAAGCTCTCGCTGATCGACAAGGATGCGGACTTCGTGCGCGACGCTTCGAACTTCGGCTTCCGGTCTTTTACGGCGATGGATCCCGCAGCGATATCCTGCACGCGGCAGGCGCAGCCACCGCAAGGGCAATCCTCATCTGCGTCGACGACAAGGCGGCGGCGATCAAGATCGCCCACACCGCCAAGGAGGAGTTTCCGCTGGTGCCCGTGCTGGCGCGCGCGTTCGACCGCGGTCATGCCATCGACCTCCTGCACGCCGGGGTGGACTTCGAGATCCGCGAGACGTTCGAATCGGCGCTCGCTTTTGGCACTGAAGTGCTGAATGTTCTGGGCGAGGATGCTGAAACAGCTGCGGATGTGATCGAAGAGTTCCGCGACCTCGACAAGGAGCGCTTTGCGCTCGAAACCATCGGCGGCATCTATGCCGGGCGACAGCTGATCCGAGGCAACGCGCAGCCGTCCGACATTATCGCCTCGCGAACCGCGCGCGAGCGGGCGGAAGCGGAAGCCCGCGAGGCACAGGAAGGCTCAGCCAGCTAAAGACTGGCTCGTGCCCGGTCCGGCAGTCAGGCGAGTTCGTTCTCGTCCCTGAGCAGAACGGCGATGAGCCGCTCCATGGATTGTGCCACGACCATGCAGTCCTCGAGCGGTGCGCCCTCCATCGACTTTTCGATGAGGCCGGTCTGAACCTCCATGGCCTCTTCCGTCAGCGTGCGCCCGGTGGGTGTCAGCGACAGCCGAAGCACGCGCTTGTCCTTGTCGTCGCCGCGGCGCTCGATCAGCCCGCGTTTTTCCAGCTGCGGCAGCAGCATGCTCATGTTGGACCGCCCCACCAGCAGCTTGCGGGCAAGCTCCTGCTGCGAGATCCCGTCAAAGCGATAGAGGTTGATCAGGATGTCGAGATGAGGCGGCTTGATGTCGAGATGCGCGAGCGAGCGCGTCATCGTCTGCTGCATCAACTGACAGGCGCGCGCGACTGCAATCCAGCTACGAAAACGCGGGTGGTCCCAGGGGAAATGATGCTGTTCGTTCATCACTTGCTTTTTGTTCATCGTTGTACAATAATGTTCAGCATTGAACATATCAAGAGATTCTCACTATGGCATCCTTTGCGATCAAGGTCATCCGCCATGCGCTTGCCGGCGTGTCGGTCATTTCTCCCGAGGCCGCCGGCCGGCTCGCCTTCAAACTGTTCAGTGTTACGCCCGGCCGCAAGCCGAAGAGCGCCAAGGAACGCGCGGCCCTTGCCGCTGCCGTCCCGGTGATCGCCAAGGGCGAGCCGGTGACGCTTTCCTATGCCGGCGGGTGGGTCCTAGCACGGCATTTCGCGAGCCCGCGCAATGCCGCCAACGCCAAGCGCGTGCTGCTGGTTCACGGCTGGGGATCGCGCAGCGATTATCTCGCCACCATGATCGAAGGGCTGGTTGCCAGCGGAGCCGAGGTGGTAACACTTGACTGGCCCGGGCATGGCGCCTCGCCGGGGCGGACGCTGACGATGCCGGCCGCCGTCAGGGCGATCGATGCCGCCTGGCGGCATTTCGGGGGCTTTGACGTCAGCGTCGGCCATTCCTTCGGAGGCGCCAGCCTTGCCTGTGCGGCCGGT
Organism: Ensifer sp. NM-2; assembly: GCF_003024455.1. NCBI lineage: Bacteria > Pseudomonadati > Pseudomonadota > Alphaproteobacteria > Hyphomicrobiales > Rhizobiaceae > Ensifer > Ensifer sp. NM-2. The sequence goes on along the minus strand of NZ_PVZR01000009.1, from coordinate 88,828 downwards.
GGTCTCGTTTGCGACGTGCCTAGTCATGTCGCAAAAAAGCTTGTCCTGATCGGTGCACCGAGCGAGATGACCTGGCTTTTCAAGGGCTTCGGAAAAGTTCTTCGCCTTTCACCCAAAACCCAGGGCGCCTTCGAAGGCGTCGTCGAACGCCTGTCCGGCCGCCGGCTGGAGGATTTCGATGCGGCCAGGATCCTTGAGGTGCGGGCCGTTCCGACATTGATCATCCATGCGGAAGATGACAAGGAGGTTTCGGCCGACCATGCGCGCCGCTATGCGGCGGCCGGACCCAATGTCGAGCTTCACTGGGCGAATGGCTACGGCCATCGCCGCATCGTATCGGCAAGCCCGGTGATCGACAGGATCAATGCTTTCGTCCATGCCGAGGATCGAAAGGCTGCTGCCTGACCGAAGGCTGGTCGCGCATCCGCGTTCTCGCGTCCGATACGGCTTCGGAAGATTTCGCTGATGCCGTCATATGCCCGTCATGCTATCCGTCGAAAGGATCACTTCGACCGCGGTGTTACCGTCTTTCGCGAGGCGAGCGCCGCTGCTGATATTGAGTTGGCTGCATGAAGCCGGATAACGGTTTGGGCATCATGCATTTGCGGGAGGACGGCATGTCGATCATCACCTCGGTCGAGGAATTGAACGCGCTTTACGGCGGCGTCAGCGAGGCATCGGTGGCAAAGGTCACCAAAGTGCTGACCGCAGAGTACCGGCAGATGATCGAGGCATCTCCCTTTGCCGCACTTGCGACCGTAGGTCCCGAAGGGCTCGACTGTTCTCCGCGCGGCGACGACGAATGCGTTGTCCGGGTCGCCGACGACAAGACGGTTCTGATGCCCGACTGGCGCGGCAACAACCGCGTCGATTCGCTCGCCAACATCGTGCGCGACCCGCGCGTGGCGCTGATGTTCCTGGTGCCTGGATCCAACACCACCATGCGCATCAACGGCACCGCCGTTGTCAGCATCGATCCGGCGCTGACTGACTCCTTCGAGATCGATGGCAGGAACCCGCGCAGCGTCCTCGTCGTCACCATCGGCGAGGTCTATTTCCAGTGCGCCCGCGCCTTGATGCGATCGCAGATCTGGAATCCTGAGCGCTTCATCGATCCCGCGACGCTTCCGACGCCCGGTGCGTTGCTGAAGGCCGCCAAGGCCGATTTCGATCGGGATACCTATGACCGCGAATGGCCGGAGCGCGCAGCCCAGACCATGTGGTAGGCTGAACGGCCGAGCGGGTTTGCGAACGACCGCGGAGCCGACGCAAGCCAGAGATGGAAACGTGATGCGACGTGGATCTATAAGCGCGTGTCTTGGTGCCGCCGTTCTGCTTGTCTCGGCCTGTGTCAGCAGAGGCTTGGCGGCCGAGCCGACGCTCAGCGAAAAGCTCGAACTGCTCGCCAGGGCCTATCCGGAGGCGGTCGCCGAGGTCGGCCAAGACACGCTGACCCTGCGCGATGGCGGCCCGGCGCTGCCGATCGATGATGGCAGGCAGAAGAGCCACGCCGAAAAGCTCGCATCCGGCGATATCGAGGACAGTCTTTCGCAGATCTATCCGCTTGGTCCCTGTGCCAAGCCGCCGGGTGTGGATTTCGATCCGGGCCGCATCCGCAGCGAAGCCTTGATGAAACGTCTTTATGGGGGCAGTGCTGCGGGCGTCAGGCGCGATCTTGTCGTGGTTGACTGGTTCGGCGAGCGCCTGAGCGTCACCAGCAGGCACGGTGTGGCCAAGGCGTTGCAGGCGGTCGGGCGCGAGCTTGCCTCACGACCAAAGCTGAAGCGGTATCTCGTGCCCAGTGCCGGGACCTTCAACTGGCGCAACATTGCCGGCGCGCACACGCTCTCGGTGCACAGTTTTGGCGCGGCGATCGATCTCAACACCGGCTTTGCCGACTACTGGCGCTGGGCGGGCGGAGGCAAGAGCGGCGCGGCGCCCTACCGCAACCGCTATCCGCTGGAGATCGTCGAGGTCTTCGAGAAGCATGGTTTCATCTGGGGCGGCCGCTGGTATCATTTCGACACCATGCATTTCGAGTACCGGCCGGAACTGATCGCCATTGCAAGACAGGCGGGTGCCTCCGCCTGTCGATAGGCTGAGTGTGGACGCCTTGCCTTGACTGGTCGGTCAGTCGCGAACGACCACAGTCGTGCCGAGCTGGACATTGGCATAAAGGTGCTCGACATCCTCGTTGGCCATGCGGATGCAGCCTGATGACATCGCCTTGCCGATCGACAGCGGCTGGTTGGTCCCGTGAATGCGGTAGATCGTCGAGCCGAGATACATGGCGCGGGCACCGAGCGGATTGTCGATGCCGCCCTCCATGCTGGCGGGCAGCACCTTGCCCTTCTTGGCTTCACGAACGCGCATGTCCTCGGGCGGCACCCAGGTGGGCCATTCGGCCTTGCGGCTCACGGTGTTGGTTCCGGTCCACAGAAACCCCTTCCGCCCAACGCTGACGGCGTATTTGACTGCGATGCCGCGGCCGACGACGTGGTAGAGGCGACGCTCGGAATTGTCGATGATGATGGTGCCGGGAGCGGCGGTCTCAGGGAAGGCGACGAGTTCTCGCGCGATCGGTGACTGGCTGATGTCGCCGCGCTTGGCCTTATAGCTGGCGCCGCCTTGCGACAGGACCTGAAGCCAACCGGTCTTGGCGGCGTTGCTGTCGAGGGAGGCGACGGTGATCTGACCCTGTGCCTTTTCGCCGGCGATTGCGGCTGATCCTGTCATCAAGACGATCGCGGTGACGGCTGCAAAAATGCGCTTCATGTCGGTTCTCCCCCTCGGATTGTGGGAACCGATCGTGCTTTCCGTAGCCGTTGGTCCCTGTTGCAACTGTTCTAGCGATTGCAATCAGGCCTGGCTGTTTCCAAGGGAACGAGAGTGCTGACATGAAAATGGCGCCCGATGGACGCCATTTTCATGAAGGGTATCTCGGACGTTGCTAACGTCGGTAGATCAGCCAGTTGCGGCCGGATTCCTTGCGCATGCCGTCTTCGAACAGCATCGTCTTGTTGCGGCCGGCATTCTTGGCGGAATAGAGCGCGATATCCGCCTTGTTGTAGAGATCGACGGCATCCTCCGCGGCGGTCGCCATGCAGACGCCGACCGACAGGGTGATCGGGCCATAATTGACGCCGGTCTTGGAATTTCTAAAGGGCGTGCCGGCCAGTACGGTGCGAATGCGATCGGCGACCTGCAGGCATTCTTCCTGGCTGCTGTCTTTGAGTATGACCGCGAACTCCTCTCCGCCGGTGCGGGCGACAAAGGCGTCGCGGCGGACATTGGCGCGGATGACGCTGCCGACCGTCGCCAGGATCTTGTCGCCGACCGGATGGCCGAACGTGTCGTTCACCTTCTTGAAGTGGTCGATATCGGCAACCAGCAGGCCGGTGAAGTTCTTCTCATGATCGTTGTTGTAGACGGCGGCGAGATTGTCGTCGAAGGCACGGCGGTTGGCGAGCCGCGTCAGCGAATCCGTATTGGCGATCCGCTTGTATTCGTCGAGTTCCTGGCGGATGACCTCCATCTCGAAGGACTTCTGCACCACGGTCTGCACGCGCTCCTTGCCCTGGCTCATCGTGTCGGCGGTCGCCTCGGTGAGGATACCGATGGCGTGGCGCAGGATGTCGGCGCTGGACGCGCTCTTGCTCGTTATGTTGACATAGGCTTCGTCGAGAACCTTGTTGTAAGTCTCGAGCGCATATTGCTCGTCCTTCAACAGGTTGACCAGTTCGGTCAGCTTGGCCGCAAGGCTGGTGTGGGCGCGCTCGATACCGGTCGAGCGATGGATATGGCTGAAATATTGTGCGCCGATCGCGTCGAGTTCCTCCTGGGTCGCGCGGCTGCCGAGAGCTGCGAGTTCCTTGGACAATTGCGGATTCGAACCGAGGTAGGCTTCGTAATAAAGCTCGTAATTGCGCGGTATCGGCGACACGCCCATCATGCGCATCGCATGAGTTACTTGTGCTGCGATATCCGGAGCTTGCGTTTTTCCAGAGGTGGCCGTTTGCATTCGCAAACCCCCAATATTACTCATTGCTTACAGGTACTGATTTTTAGGGGCAAATGATTTGCGAAGTCTTAATGATTGCTTCTGCGAATGAAGACAATTCGACTTAACGCAGACAATGCAATGTCCCGTCGATCCGGGCGAGGGCCGAGCCGCGACGCGGATTAAGGCGCCGCGGCAGGGGTATACGGATCAGGCCGGGCTGATCATCGTTTCCGGACGCACGATGGCGTCGAACTCTTCGTTGGTGACGTAACCGCCGCCGACGGCTTCTTCGCGCAGTGTCGTGCCGTTCTTGTGGGCGGTCTTAGCGATCTTGGCCGCGTTGTCGTAGCCGATCTTCGGCGCCAGCGCCGTCACCAGCATCAGCGAGCGGTCGAGCGCTGCCTTGATGTTGTCTTCGCGGGCCTCGATGCCGACGACGCAGTTGTCGGTGAAGGAGATCGCGGCATCGGCGAGCAACTGTACCGACTGCAGGAAGTTATAGGCCATCAGCGGGTTGAAGACGTTGAGCTCGAAATGGCCCTGGCTGCCGGCAAAGGTCAGTGCGGCGTTGTTGCCGAACACCTGGACGCAGACCTGTGTGAGCGCTTCGCACTGGGTCGGGTTGACCTTGCCCGGCATGATCGACGAACCCGGTTCGTTTTCCGGCAGCGAGAGCTCGCCGAGGCCCGAGCGCGGGCCGGAGCCGAGGAAGCGAATGTCGTTGGCAATCTTGAAGAGGGCAGCTGCTGCGGCGTTGATAGCGCCGTGGCTGAAGACCATCGAATCGTGGGCGGCAAGCGCTTCGAACTTGTTCGGTGCCGTGGTGAAGGCAATGCCGGTGATCTTGGCGATTTCTTCCGCGACCTTCTCGGCAAAGCCGATGGGTGCATTGAGGCCGGTACCCACGGCGGTACCGCCCTGCGCGAGCTCGCAAAGGCCGGGCAGGGTCAACTCGATGCGCTTGATCGAGGACGCGACCTGGGCGGCATAACCGGAGAATTCCTGGCCGAGCGTCAGCGGGGTTGCGTCCTGGGTGTGGGTGCGGCCGATCTTGATGATGTGATCGAACGCCTTGACCTTGGCTTCGAGCGCCTCGTGCAGGTGCTTTAGCGCCGGCAGCAGATCATGGATCACCCGCTCCGCGCAGGCGATGTGCATCGCCGTCGGATAGGTATCGTTGGACGATTGGCTCATGTTGACGTGGTCGTTCGGATGCACCGGCGTCTTCGAGCCCATGACGCCGCCGAGCATTTCGATTGCGCGGTTCGAGATGACCTCGTTGGCGTTCATGTTCGACTGGGTGCCGGAGCCTGTTTGCCAGACAACCAACGGGAAGTGGTCATTGAGCTTGCCGTCGATGACTTCCTGCGAGGCCTTGACGATGGCATCGGCAATGGTTGCATCCAGGCGACCGAGCGCCATGTTGGTGCGGGCCGCGGCCTGCTTGACGATGCCGAGCGCGCTGACGATTGCGACCGGCTGTTTTTCCCAGCCGATCTTGAAGTTGCCGAGGGAACGCTCGGCCTGGGCGCCCCAATAGCGGTCGTTTGCCACTTGGATGGGGCCGAACGTATCTGTTTCCGTGCGCGTCGATGTCATCGTGATCCCTGCCTTCGTCATGCGGTTCATGAAGTCTGGGCGAGGGGACGCGGTCGCAACCGGCTGTCCCTTCCCCAAGGTGCCGGGCCTCTCTCTGCCCCGGCTGGCAAGGCTTGTAAAGAGGTGGCCCCGGAGCTGGCAATGCTACAATCGTTTGAAAGGCGGGCGTGCGACAAAGAGCGGCCTTTGCAGTCGTGCAGCGGCTGATTCGCGTGCGCGCGGCGAACCCGGATTCCTTGTGGCGTTTCAGCCACATTCGTTGCCTTCCTTTAAGGCTCGCATTGCTCGCCTTGCCGTGCGGGCCGGGTGGCAACGACACTAATGTCGATGCAAATCAAATTTTTACGCCCCCTCGAACGTCCTGGAAATCAAGCGGTTTTTTTACCACGCAGAGGTGTTTTCATGCACGTTCGGGGAGGCGCGTTTCCTTTTCATTCACCATCCTTTTCTATAAGTTTTAGAGCACGAGGGCGTGGCGAGAATCTGGCTAAAGCCGAGTTCGGCGACAACGCGATACGGGGACGTAGTTTCACATGAGAATTTTCAAGACGGCAGCGATCGTAGCGCTCATGAGCAGCTGTTCGATTGCAACCTTCGATGTGCGGCCGGCTGCGGCCATCACGTTGATGGACCTTATCCGCGGCGGCAGACAGAAGACGCCGAAGCAGGAGATGCAGTCCGGCCAGCCGCTGCCCGGTGTCGGTTCCATGGGGCAGCCGCAGCAGAGGACGGTCTCCACGCCGCTGCCGAAGGTGACCGGCCCTCGCTATTATACCTACAAGGCGGAACCTCTGCGCCGGGTCGATACCGGTAGGCTGCTCGATCCGGTCGTCACCGGTTCTGTGCGCAACGAAGCGCTGCCGCCAATGCTGCGTGCGGCGCTCACCGATGCCCGTCAATTCATGCCTGACGTTGAGGTTCGCACGACCTCGAATGTGGCAAAAGCCATCGAGACCCATTACGGCTCGCGTTCTGATTTCGTCTGGATCGACGGCACCGGTGTCAACGCGCGCGCAAAGGGGGCGATTGCCGTTCTTGCCGATGCAGCAAAGGTCGGTCTCGATCCGCAGGATTATGCCGTTCAGGTGCCTGCTGATGAATTCGACCGCGGCGATATGATCGCGCGCGAAAAGGAACTTGTTCAGTTCGAAATCGCGCTGTCGGCGGCAACGCTTTCCTATGTCGAGGACACGGTGCGTGGCCGCATCGATCCCAACAAGATCTCCGGCTATCACGATTTCAAGCGCAAGACCGTCGATCTCTCAGCCTTCCTCGATAGGATGTCGGCAAGCTCCGATGTTGCCACGCTGCTCAACGATCAGAACCCGAAGAGCGAACAATTCGCTGCATTGTCGGTTGAACTCGAGCGCCTTCGTGCAGAGAAGAGCGTGGAACAGCGTGTCGAGATCGCGCCGGGCACGCTCCTGAAGCCGGGCCAAAGCAATCCGGAACTTGCCAACATCGTCGCCGGGATCCGCATCAAGGGTTCCGAGACGCTGAAGTCGGATCACGCCGCAGTGCTCGCGGCCTATCAAGGAACCCCTGAGTACACGCCTGAGCTGGTTCTGCTCGTCGAAGCGTTCCAGAAGGAGAATGGCCTGAAGGCCGATGGCGTCGTCGGTCAGGCGTCGCTGCGACTCCTGACCGGTGGCGACACCGTGGCAAGCAAGATCAACAAGCTCGAAGTCGCGATGGAACAGGCGCGCTGGCTTCCCGATGGGCTCGGCAACCGCTACGTCTTCATCAACCAGCCGGCCTTTACCGCGTCCTATAGCGACAATGGCGCCGAGCAGTTTTCGATGCGCGTCGTCGTCGGTTCAAAGGCGAACCAGACCTATTTCTTCCAGGATGAGATTCAGACCGTCGAGGTCAATCCATACTGGGGCGTGCCGCAGTCGATCATCATCAACGAGATGCTGCCGAAGCTGCGCAACGACCCTGGTTATCTCGATCGGATGGGCTATCAGGTTGAGATAGGCGGGCGCTCAGTGCCGTCGTCTTCCGTCAACTGGACCGGATCGACCGCCTCGGTTGCCGTGCGCCAGCCGCCGAGCAGCGACAACGCGCTTGGCGAACTGAAGATCCTGTTCCCGAATGCGCATGCCATCTACATGCACGACACGCCGTCGAAGAGCTTCTTCAAGCGTGACCAGCGCGCACTCAGCCACGGTTGCGTGCGGCTCGCCGATCCGCGCCGGATGGCAGCGGCCGTGCTTGGCACCAGCGTCGAGGATGTCGGCAAGGAAATCGGCGGCGGCAGCAACAAGGCGTTGCAGGTGCCGCAGAAGGTTCCTGTTTACGTCGCCTATTTTACCGCCTGGCCGAACAAGGACGGTGTCATCGAGTATTTCGACGACGTGTATGAGCGCGACATGTACGTGAACCGCGCCCTCGACGCCACCCGCGACGCTCGCCGGGCCGAGGGGTAAGTCCCAATTAGGCGATGGCGCCACTCGCACTGGCACCGTGTTCGACGACAGAATTTCAGACCCCGTGGAGCTTCTCCATGGGGTTTTTCGTTTAGGTGGTGGTGACGCGAGAGGAACGCAGCGTGTTTTTGCGATGCGAGAAGCGGCGCGACGCAGGAACCTGCTACGTGCGCGCTGCCAATGACGATTGATCTTAGTGGGCTCTATCCTCGATCAGATGCGGATCAAAACCTCAGGCCCAGCGCCCGCGCGCTTACTTGCCGTTGAAAAGCCCTGTCACCAGCGCCGGCGTCAACTCGTCGAAGTGGCGGATGATCACTGTCGGCTCCAGGCTTTCGATCGGCACGTCGGAATAGCCGAACGGCACGGCGATCGACGGGATCGCGGCGTTTCGGGCGACCAGAATATCGTTGAGGCTGTCACCGATCATCACCGAGTGCGCGGCACTGCCGCCGGCATTGGCGATCGTGCGCAGCAGGTGGTCGGCATTCGGCTTGCGGATTTCGAACGTGTCGCCACCGGAAACCGCCGCGAAGCGATCGATGAGGCCTAGGCGCTCGAGCAGCCGGTTTGCCAGCATCTCCGGCTTGTTGGTGCAGACTGCGAGCTTGAAGCCCGCCGCCGACAGCCGGTCGAGTGCGTTGAGCATGCCCGGGTAAGGCAGGGAATCACCCGGCATCGAGCCATGATAGAAGTCGACGAACTCCTTCATCTGCCAGGCCAACGCTTCTTCATCGAGCGGCTTGTTGCGAAGCGCAAAAGTCCGCTCGATCATCGCGCGGGCACCGTGGCCAACGAGATGGGTGAGGTCGCGGTAGGTGACCGGCTCGACGCCGGCCTGGGTCACCGCATGGTTGAGGCTCGCCACCAGATCCGGCGCCGTATCGACAAGGGTTCCGTCGAGATCAAAGACGACAATGGGGGAAGACAAGAGGTGAACCTCGCGTAGCCGGAAAGAGTTGTCGTTCGGGTAGGCGAAGTTGCAAGAGAATGCAATGGCAAGTGTGTGTGGGAAGGGACCAGGAATCCGGGCCGGGCCCCTGATTTTGGCTTTTGTTTGCAGCTTTGGGCGTGTAAGTGTCTCAGCGGAAAACGGATGGAGAAGGTGGGTAACCGCATCCACATCCGGTGGGTAAAAAAGGGAGCGACTGGCGTATGGACGCCCGCCAAATGAAAATCAAAGCCGCGGCAGCGGCGCTCGAACATGTCGAAGACGGCATGCGTCTCGGCATTGGGACGGGATCGACTGCCGAGGAGTTCGTTCGGCTCCTGGCCGAGAAGGTCGCTGCGGGCTTCCGCATCGAAGGCGTTCCGACCTCCGAGCGTACTGCGCGGCTGTGCCTGGAGCTTGGCGTGCAGTTGAAGTCGCTGGACGAACTTCCGGAACTGGACCTGACGATCGATGGTGCCGACGAAATCGATGGTCAGTTGCGACTGATTAAGGGCGGCGGCGGCGCATTGCTGCGCGAGAAGATCGTCGCGGCCGCTTCCAAGCGCATGATTGTCATCGCCGATGAATCGAAAGTCGTCGATGTTCTCGGCGCATTCAAGCTGCCGATCGAGGTCAATCCCTTCGGCCAGGTGGCAACGCGCATCGCCATCGAAAAGGTGGCCTCGCGTCTCGGTCTTTCCGGTGACATCTCCGTGCGCAACTCAGGCGACGGCCCCTTCAAGACGGACGGTGGACACCTCATTCTTGATGCATCTTTTGGCCGTATTCCTGATGCAGATGCGCTCGCGGGAGAGCTGAATGCCATTCCGGGCGTGGTCGAGCATGGACTTTTCATAGGCATCGCGTCGCTGGCAATTATTGCCGGACCGGAAGAGGCACGCATTCTGACCGCATCTTGAGCCGGTTCCCGTCGCTCCCTGGGGAGCAGGGGCCGGTGAAGAAAACAGGTTACCACACATGCGGGCCTGGCGGCGGCAATCGCCCCGGCAGCATGCGACAAACACAGGAGCATGGATAAAAATGAACAAACTCGCAGGTCTTGTCCGCACTTTCGCAGCCACCGCGGTTCTCCTTTCTGCATCCATTCCGGTTCAGGCTCAGGACGTGTCCGACGCCCAGATCAAGGCCGCGCGTGCGACCATCGCTGCACTCGGCGTGACCAACAACTTCGACAACATTCTGCCGAACCTCGCCGAGCGTCTGAAGAATACTCTGATCCAGGCTTCGCCGAACTTCCAGGAGCTGATCACCGCGACCGTCGACGAAAAGGCTTTGACCCTGGCAGCGCGTCGCGCCGATCTCGAAAACGAAGCCGCGACGATCTACGCCAAGACCTTTACGCTTGAAGAGCTGAACGCCATTACCGAGTTCTACAAGTCGACGGCCGGCAAGAAGCTTCTGAACGACGGCCCGATTGCTTCGCGCGAATTGTTGAAGGCGGCAGACATCTGGGCAGCCGGCGTGTCGCGCGACCTCAACACCGAAGCCACGAAGTCGCTCGACGCCAAGGTCGGCACTTCGGCTCCGCCACGTATTGAAGGCACCGTTGAGACACCGCCCGCCCAATAATCCGCGGTCGGTCGGAGAGAGCTCGGGTCAGCTGGGCTAAACATCACGTTTTGGGGAGCCCGGAGCAATCCGGGCTTTTCTTTTTCTGCAGTGCAACACTATATGTGCCTGCGACGGGGGACTGCCCCCCGAGCGGGGCGTGCCGCCGGCGAAAATGCCTGGTCCGCGGTCCCCTAATTGTCCTAATTGCAGCTTGCACGACCTTCAGGAGTTCGCCCATGCCCGCTTTCGACTATGACCTCTTCGTAATCGGTGGCGGTTCGGGTGGCGTCAGAAGCGGCCGGCTGGCGGCAAGTCTCGGCAAGAAGGTCGCGATCGCCGAAGAGTTCCGTTATGGCGGCACCTGTGTCATCCGTGGGTGCGTTCCGAAGAAGCTCTATGTCTACGCGTCGCAATATTCGGAACATTTCGAGGATGCGGCGGGTTTCGGCTGGACCGTCGGCGAAAGTCGCTTTGATTGGCAAAAGCTCGTCGCTGCCAAGGAGCAGGAGATCACGCGGCTCGAAGGCCTCTACCAGAAGGGGCTCGCCAATGCCGGCGCGGAGATCCTGCGTACACGGGCTGAGCTTGTCGGCCCGAATACGGTTCGCCTGCTCGACACTGGCAAGACCGTGACCGCCGAACGTATCGTCATTGCTGTCGGCGGCCACCCGACGCCGCATGACGCGCTGCCGGGCCATGAACTCTGCATTTCCTCCAATGAGGCTTTCGATCTGGCGGAACTGCCGAAGTCGATCCTGATTGCAGGCGGTGGCTATATCGCTGTCGAGTTCGCCAATATCTTTCATGGTCTCGGCGTCGAAACGACACTGATCTATCGCGGCAAGGAAATCCTCTCGCGTTTCGATCAGGATCTCCGCCGCGGCCTGCACACGGCGATGGAAGAGAAGGGCATCCGGATCCTTTGCGAAGACATCATCCAGTCGGTCACGACTGACGCCGACGGCAAGCGCGTGGCGCAGACGATGAAACACGGCCAAATCGCCGTCGATCAGGTGATGCTGGCGCTTGGCCGCGTGCCGAACACCAAGGGCCTCGGGCTCGAAAGCGCCGGGGTGAACACGGATGAGCGCGGCGCGATCGTCGTCGACGCCTTTTCGCGCACGAGCGCGCCCGGCATCTATGCCCTCGGCGACGTGACCGATCGCGTCCAGCTGACACCGGTCGCGATCCACGAGGCAATGTGCTTCATCGAGACCGAATACAAGAACAACCCGGTATCGCCCGACCACGACCTGATCGCCACGGCCGTCTTCTCCCAGCCGGAGATCGGCACCGTCGGCCTCAGCGAGGAGCAGGCTGCGCGTCAGTTCGAAGAACTGGAAGTCTATCGTGCCGAGTTCCGGCCGATGAAGGCGACGCTTTCCGGCCGGAAGGAAAAGATGATCATGAAGCTGATCGTCAACGCTGCCGACCGCAAAGTGCTGGGCGCCCACATCCTCGGGCACGATGCCGGCGAAATGGCGCAATTGCTCGGCATTTCGCTGAAGGCCGGTTGCACCAAGGACGACTTCGATCGGACGATGGCGGTGCATCCGACAGCATCGGAAGAGCTTGTGACGATGTATGCGCCGTCCTATCGCGTGCGTAAGGGCGAGCGGGTCGGCTGAGCAGGGCGGTTGCTTTGCTGACGCCGGAAACCATGAATTCTGGTAGGATGCCTTTCCAAGCCATCGCTTAACGTCTATAAGCCCGCATCCGCGAAGTCACCGGCTTCGAGCGGGCGCGAAGGCTTGGCCACGCGCTGAAGCGGGGCGCGCGGACGCAGTGAAATTTCCGAATACCGGGCGGTGTCGAAACCGTCAGGGCGCGACCCGCGCGGACCGACGTCCGCGGCAGACAACAGGTGATCGAAATGGCACAGACTTGGACTCCGAATAGCTGGCGGCAGAAACCCATCCAGCAGGTTCCGGATTATCCGGACCTTGCGGCTCTTGCGGCAACGGAAGCGAAACTCGCGAAGTATCCGCCGCTGGTGTTTGCCGGCGAGGCGCGGCGTCTGAAGACTGCTCTTGCCAATGTTGCCGAAGGCCGCGGCTTCCTGCTGCAGGGCGGCGATTGCGCCGAGAGCTTTGCCGAGCATGGGGCCGACACGATCCGCGACTTCTTCCGCGCGTTCCTGCAGATGGCCGTCGTTCTGACGTTCGGCGCTCAGCAGCCGGTGGTCAAGGTCGGTCGCATCGCTGGCCAGTTCGCCAAGCCGCGCTCCTCCAACATCGAGAAGCAGGGCGACGTCGAGCTGCCGAGCTACCGTGGCGACATCATCAACGGCATCGAGTTCACCGAAGCGGAACGCGTTCCGGATCCGGAACGGCAGATCATGGCCTACCGCCAGTCCGCCGCGACGCTCAACCTGTTGCGCGCTTTTGCGATGGGTGGCTATGCCAACCTCGACAACGTTCATCAGTGGATGCTCGGCTTCGTCAAGGATAGCCCGCAGGCAGAGCGCTACCGCAAGCTCGCCGACCGGATTTCCGAGACGATGGATTTCATGAAGGCGATCGGCATCACCTCTGAAAATCATCCGAGCCTGCGCGAAACCGATTTCTTCACCAGCCACGAGGCGCTGCTGCTCGGCTACGAGCAGGCGCTGACGCGTGTCGATTCCACCTCCGGCGACTGGTATGCGACTTCGGGCCACATGATCTGGATCGGCGACCGTACCCGCCAGCCGGACCACGCCCATATCGAATATTGCCGTGGCATCAAGAACCCGCTTGGCCTCAAGTGTGGCCCGTCGCTGACGGCTGACGGCCTTCTGGAACTGATCGATCTGCTCAACCCGGCCAACGAAGCCGGCCGCCTGACGCTGATTTGCCGCTTCGGCCATGACAAGGTTGCCGAGCACCTGCCGCGCCTCATCCGCGCGGTTGAACGCGAAGGCAAGAAGGTCGTCTGGTCCTGCGATCCGATGCACGGCAACACGATCACGCTCAACAACTATAAGACCCGCCCGTTCGAGCGGATCCTGTCGGAAGTCGAAAGCTTCTTCCAGATCCACCGTGCGGAAGGCTCGCACCCGGGCGGCATTCATATCGAGATGACCGGCAACGACGTTACCGAATGCACCGGCGGCGCCCGTGCGCTTTCGGGTGACGATCTCGCCGATCGCTACCACACCCATTGCGATCCTCGCCTCAATGCGGACCAGGCGCTGGAATTGGCGTTCCTGCTCGCCGAGCGCATGAAGGGCGGCCGCGACGAGAAGAAGCTGGTCGTCAACGGCTGATACTGAGGCATTGCCGCACGGTTCAGATTTTCTGAACCTCGAGCGGTCGCTATGAAATTGACAATGCCGGGCCGGCTCGCGAAGCTGGCCCGGCATTTCTCGTTTCAGGAGGTCGGGGACCATGTCGGATATTCACAGCGGCAGCTGCCTTTGCGCGGCAGTGCGGTTCAAGACGCGGGGCGAACTGCGCGAGTTGATCTTTTGCCATTGCACGCAATGCCGCAAGCAGACGGGCCTCTATTACGCCGCGACCAATGTGCTGGATCGCGACATGGAACTTGAGGGGGCGGAGGACGTGACCTGGTATCGTTCGAGCGATGGCGCGCAGCGTGGTTTTTGCCGCAACTGCGGCTCGGCTCTGTTCTGGAAATCCGATAGCGCCGAATACGTCTCGATCATGGCCGGCGCCTTTGAGAAGCCGACGGATCTCCTACCCGGCTATCACATATTCTGTGCCGACAAGGGCGATTTCTACGACATTAACGACGATCTGCCGAAGTTTGAAGCGGGCCGGTCGTAGGACCGTTCAAGCCACTTCCGGCCGCCAGGCGATGACGCGATCCGTGCGCGCGAACCTCCGGCGACGCCGGGCCGCACTTAGTGAAGGAAATGACCTATTTCGCCAACCGGACTGCACCGTCCGTGGCTCGCTCATAGGCATTGGCCAGGGCCGCGAGCTTTATAGCCTGCCAGCGACAATACTCGTCGACCAGTCCGGCGCTCATCCAAAAGCGTCCACGGGAGCCGTCGTTCGATCGGCCGATGAAACCTGTGTCCTGCGCTTTGGTGAACAGTCTGCGCACGTGCGTGTTGGAGATGGTGTAGTGGTTGGCAAGCTCGGCGAGATTGAGTTCCAGCCAGACCTTTCCGTCCACGGGCGTCAGGCTTTTCGGACGCGCCATGAGGTCATCGAGCAGCAAGCCCCCGCATTCGGTCCAAACGAAGATGGCAACGCCTTCGGGGGGCTCGCTCCAATTCTTGTCGGACAGGAGCATTCGCGCCGCGATCGGCTGCGTGCGTCCAAGGACAGAGGTGTCGGCCTCGACATGTTCCAGACGTCTGCCGCCATCGAGGCGGTCGAGCGTGCCCATTTGGCTCATGAACCAACGCATCATGGCGCTCTCGCTGACTTCCGTCGGCTCAAGTGGGCGAACCTTCTTGTTCGTCCGCTCACCTCTGACATCGCGCAGCAGCTTGTAGGCGAGCAGCTCGGACAGGAATGCGGCTGCCGTGTTCCTGCTTGCGCCGCCGGTCTCGCGCATGAACTTCAACAACCGCGCGGCAGTCACTCCCGAATCGGGGTGAGACGGGTCGCGCTCAAGATGAAGCGCGTAAGCGGCCTGGGTCAGCGTCCATTTCTGGTGGGAGGCGACGAGACGAGCCACACGTGGAAAAATATCATAGACCGCCATCAGATCGCGAGCGCTGATCTGCAGCGTCTCGCGCAGGAGCGGGTTGCGCAGCAATCCGTCCGCCGTGAAGGCGAGCGGTTTCTCCGGTGCAGCATCCCCCTGTTTTGCAACCAACTGCATCTGTCGCGCACGTCTCCCGACGATCTCTCGCATACGCCTCGGGTTCCGATCCCTCGCCACGTGTGCTTCGATACTACTCAACCCATCTGCATGTAGCAGCTCTACCTTGCCCATAACGTGCGAACCCGTCATTTTGTTCGAAAGCATCGGCAATCGATTTTCCGTTGCCAGTCCCTTTGTGCTGTCGCGAGGCTGTTACTGCACCAGTACCGGTGGCTGACATTTGACGCCGGTGACGCGGACATCGGCTTCTCCCACGCGTACCCCCACTAGGAGCAGCAGATTGTAGAGCAGATCGTCCACCGGTTTCGTGACCGCGGCCAAGGTCTGGGCAAGCGCCTGTTGCAGGATAGTCGGGCTGCCGAGCGTCAGGAACAACACCTGAATGTTCAGGTCCAGATTGTTGAGCAGGGTCTTCGTCGTCGACGACAGGATGTCCTTGGTCGAAACGCTCTTGATCGAGCGTGCGGCCACTTCGGCGGGGCTGAAGGTGAGGCGGGACGCTTGAAGGTTCTGCGCCTCGACGTGAGCGATGGCGTCGATCTTGACCGCCAGCGCATCGACGATGCGGGCGCGCTCGACCCGAGCGTCGAAGGAGAAACTCGAAAGCACCTTCGGATTGACGTCACCGACGGCGATCTCAGCGACGCCCGGCACCGCGTCGACGACGACTGCCGCGTTCTCCGGCTTGCCGCCGTAGCAACGGATGTCGGCAAGTTTGGCTTCTGCGTGGGCAAGCTCGACATAGATCGGCAACCGAATGCGCATACCGGCAAGGGCCGCAAGCCCGTCTATGCCCCGCGGCATCCCTGACGAAGCGCTGGCCGGCTGCGACGCCCGGATCGGGGACATACCGTCCACGCGTGACCGTTGCCACGCCGTCGACCTTTTCCGTCCCGACGTCGCCGGGCGGCAGAACCTTGCCATCGACGGTCAACAGGCCGGAGGGCGTCGCAACAGCGAAATTGACATGGTTGTTGGAGAAGTACTTGAGAACAGCCTGCTCGGCGGAGGAGACGTTCGATGCGGCGGCGATGGCAGCAAGATCGACGGTCGACTGCATTTCCTGCTTCTGGACCGTGAGGTAACCGTAGTCGATGCCAAGTCCCATGGAGGCGATCACGAGCGGCATGACGAGAGCGGCGGATATGCCGACGTTGCCACCTCTTGATCGGGCGAGGTGTGCTATTCCCGGCGCTTTCAAACCCATATCAGATACCTCCCAAACGGATCGTAGCGAAGCGCTCGATAAATCGGGAGATCGCCGGCGTCGTACTTGATCCTCACGGTAAACTGGTTGGCGTTACCAGCATCGTCCTTGACGGTGACCGTCATACGGGACGGCTTGATGAAGGCTTGGTCCATGGTCGTGCGCTGGATGTAGTCCGTGGCAAGGCGTTCTCGCTCGCCTTCGGAAAGTCCGGCAATGGCGGTGCGCGCTGCGTCGGCGGCTATCTGCTGAATGGAGTGGGCCGCGCTGAGGTAGATGCCGTAGGCGATCAACGTCAACACACATAGAAAGAATAGAGGGGCGATGATTGCAAATTCAATTGCGGCAGCGCCATCGCGGCTGCCGAACAGGCGCGTTATTTTGGACATATCAGCAACTCCGACCGAACCGTGACTGCTTTTTCTCTGTCCCTGCGCCTTGACGGTGCTCCCCAAGTGTTAATTTTTCGATACGCTAATAGGTTGTTTCAATAGTCAGAAATAGCCTATTGTTGCAAAATACAAATTTGTGATTGAATTAGGAATCTTGCAGATTCTTGCGCGCTTTAGTGGCTTGTCCGGTGTCTATTCATTGTCGGGTATGTGCCGATACTGGGAAAGCTGGCGGTTAAGATTGGCGATGTCGGTCCTCAGCTCGGCGATCTCGCGCAGTAGCACATCGTCCACCTTGTGGTGCAGGGCGATCAACTCGACTTCCGACTTCAGATTGACCTCATAGTCCTTTGCCGCAGCGAAGCGATCGCGCTCGGCCTGCCGGTTCTGGGACATCATGATGACCGGCGCCTGCAGCGCCGCCAGCATCGAAAGCAGCAGGTTGAGGAAGATGAAGGGGTAGGGATCGAAGGCCCCGGTCACCAGCAAGACGGTGTTGATGATCACCCAGACGACGAGAAAGCCGCAAAAGCTGAGAATGAACCCCCAGGAGCCGCCAATCCTGGCAATGGCGTCGGCGAGCCGGTCGCCGACGGACAGCTCGGCGCTGAACGCGGCATTGGTGTCGGTTGCAACGGTGCGTCGTTCCTTGGCGCGGGTCAGGATGCGGCGCTCGATTTCGCCGAGCTCGGCCATCGGTTTGCCGAAGATGTGCTGCGAGAGTTCGTTCAAATGCGGCATGGCTATCTCCGGAAATGGATCGGACGATATCGAAAGCGTTTCGCGCAAAAGTGTGCGGCGGATTTGCGATAACGACACGGGCAAAAAACAAGAGCCTAAAGCGCAGTGAGCGAATCGGAAAGATCGCGACGCGCTTAAGCGCACCACTTCGACGAGGAAATCAACGGGATAGATGAGAAAGTGCACAGAGCCGGGCGGTTTACCGTCCGGCTCTGTTCAGAGGCCAGTGATGTCGCACGAACGTGTGCGGGTGTGGTTTAGAAGCCTGCGGCGTAGAGATCCGCGTGCGACTTGAAGAAGCGGTCGGTCGAGTAGCGCTTGCCGAACATCATGTCGTGCTGGAGGAAGCGATAGTCGCGCAGCAGGGCCGGGACCTTCGGCTGACGAGACCATTCGGCGACATCCTTGCCGTTCTTGCGGATCAGCATGTAGCGGTCGACGACGCGGTACTGGTCGTGCACCTTGCCGAGGAAGCCGGTATAGTAGGGATGCTCGTAGCCGGACTGCTTGAGGATCTGGTAGGAAAGGAAGGCCGGGCTGATCGTGCCGACATTCTTCTTCGGACCCGTCTTGTTCGACCAGACGACGAGCGGAGTTTCGTGCTGCGCCTTCATCTGGTCCTTCGAGCCCTTGCGCTCCGCGGTCACGCCCTTCATGAAACCGGTGTTGGTGTAGACCGTGTTCAACGGCGGCAGGTGGTCGCCGAAGAGCACGATGATGGTTTCGCGGTCACGTTGCTTGGCCCAGTCCATCAGCTTCTTCAGGCTCTCGTCGGCTTCCTTGACGCCCTGGGCGTAGGTTTCAAGCACCTGGCGATCGCTCTCCGGCAGGTTGCCTTCGACCTTGATGGTATTCTTGGCATAGCGGTTCGGCTCATAGGGGCCATGGCCCTGCAGCGTTACCGCGAAGAAGAAGAAGGGGTCATCCATGGCGTCCGCCTGGCGGATGATCTCCTTGGTCAGGGATTCGTCCGAGGCGAAAATGCCGCGCTTCTGCATCGGCGGCATATTCTCCTCCGACTTGAAGGTGTCGAAGCCGAAGGCCTTGTAGACGGCGGTGCGGTTCCAGAACCAGCTCTGGAACGGATGGATGGCACGCGAAACGTAACCCTCGCCACGGAAGAAGGTGGCAAGCGAGGGGATCGGATTGCGGATGTACTGTTGGTACGGAATGCTGCCATAGGGCAGGAAGGCATTCGAAAAGCCGGTCAGCGCTTCGAATTCGACATTGGCCGTCATGCCGCCGAACTCTGGCGAGAACACGTTGCCAGATTGCATTTCGCGGATCGTCGGCATCGGGTCGGGCGAAAGCTTGACGTTCGGCAGACGGGTCGGATCCCAGAAGGATTCGCTCATCAGCACGATGACGTCGGGCTTGCTGCGGTGGGAGGTGCCGGCCGGCAGCGGCTTGACCGGGATGCGATCGATCGCATCGGCCATGTAGCCGGCGGGCGCGTTGACGTTGGCCATCGGCAGATTGATCGCAAACGCCAGCGCAAAGCCGTTGTGACGATAGTTTTCGGTCTGGTCCCACATGATCGGGATGACCTTCAGGCGATCACGGATCCAGGAGAACTGGTTGTAATCCATGATGTGCCAGAAGGCGAAGAGCAGCGGCAGCGCAAAAGCTGCGCGAGCGATGCGCTCGCGGCGTGTCAGCTTGGGGAAGTTGCGCCAGGCGTAACGCAGCAACAGGCCGATGGTTGTAACGGCTGCGATGAGGCCGACAACGATGCCGACGGCCGTCCACGGACGATCCTTGACAAGCACAGGCATCAATTCGAGGATCTGGCGGCCAAAGAGGAAGTCGGTCGGATAGAGCGGGTCGGAGAGAAAGACCTGCTTCTGCTGGCAGATGATGGCCGGTATGATCGCCAGCGGCGCGAGCACCACGGCGGACTTGTGTTCGCGGCCGAAAACGCCATCGATGGCGAGAAGGATCAGGAAGAATGCACCGATGGTGGTCCATGCGGGGCGCGTCGGATCGAGGAAGTAGGCGACCGTGTCGGCCATGGACTGGCGCACGATCAACTCGACTGCAAAAACGAGGGCTGCCGCGATCGACAGCGAGAACAATGCACTGCGTGCGGAGGTCAGCGTCTTGGCGTGCCGCGCGGCAAATCCGGGTCTACCAGCGTAGACTCGTGATCTCCTCGCTACGGCTGAATCGATATTGGCCAACGTCTTCTCCAATTTCATCAATGTGTCGTGTAGCTGTCATACGACTGTCATTTTGAACAGGGGATGAATGACTTGTTCAGGGTGTTTGGAAACAGGTTTTCGTGACGTGAGGACGCGCGAGCCGGCGCCGATAACAAACCGGAAACGCAGAATTTTTTGGAATTTTTCGCTTCGCGGCGATTGGCTGTGGGCATTTTCGCGCGGATTGCGCTAAAGATCGGGGCGAAAGTCAGACGCATTCGTTCGAGAACAGACCGACAGGCCCGCTCATGACCGCTCACAAAGCCGCTCCCACCCTGCTTCGTATCGCAATCGCCCAGCTCAATCCGACCGTCGGCGATATCGCCGGAAACCTGGCGAAAGCGCGTGAGGCGCGCGCCGATGCGGCGCGCCAGGGCGCCGACCTCCTGCTGCTCACCGAGCTCTTCATTTCCGGCTATCCGCCGGAGGATCTGGTTCTCAAGCCTGCTTTTCTCAAGGCCTGTTTACAGGCGGTGGAAAAGTTGGCCGAGGAGACCGCCGACGGCGGCCCGGGCGTCATTATCGGCTTCCCGCGCCTGGCCAAGACCGGGCGCCACAATGCCGTCGCCGTGCTCGATGGCGGCAAGATCATTGCGGTACGCGACAAGGTCGATCTGCCGAATTACGGCGAGTTCGACGAGAAGCGGGTGTTCGACCAGGGCGAGATGCCAGGGCCGGTCAATTTCCGCGGCATTCGCATTGGTATCCCGATCTGCGAGGACATCTGGGGCGATCTTGGTGTGTGCGAGACACTGGCGGAAAGCGGCGCCGAAATCCTGCTGTCACCGAACGGCTCGCCCTATCATCGCGGCAAGGTGGACGTGCGCCATCAGGTCGTGCTCAAGCAGGTGATAGAGACCGGCCTGCCGATGATCTATGCCAACCAGCTCGGCGGTCAGGATGAACTGGTGTTCGACGGCGCGAGCTTCGCCTTCAACACGGACAAGTCGCTCGCCTTCCAGATGAGCCAGTTCGAGGAGGCGCTGTCGATCGTCGAATGGAAAAAGGGCGACAATGGCTGGCACTGTGCCGGCGGCCTGCAATCGCGCCTGCCGGAGCGGGAGGAGGCAGACTATCGCGCCTGCATGCTCGGCTTCCGCGACTACGTCAACAAGAACGGTTTCAAGAACGTCGTGCTCGGCCTGTCCGGCGGCATCGACTCGGCGATCTGCGCAGCACTTGCCGTTGATGCGCTCGGCGAGGAGCGGGTACGCACGATCATGCTGCCTTACCGCTACACCTCGAAGGACTCGCTGAAGGACGCCAAGGATTGCGCCGAAGCGCTCGGCTGCCGCTACGATATCGTGCCGATCGAAGAGCCGGTCGAAGGATTTCTCGGCGCGCTGGCCGATATGTTCGAGGGCACGGAATCGGGCATCACCGAGGAAAACCTGCAGAGCCGCACGCGCGGCACGATCCTGATGGCCGTCTCCAACAAGTTCGGCTCGATGGTGGTCACCACCGGCAACAAGTCGGAAATGTCGGTCGGCTACGCCACGCTCTATGGCGATATGAACGGCGGCTTCAATCCGATCAAGGACCTCTACAAGATGGAGGTCTATGGCATCTCGCGCTGGCGCAACACCACCGTGCCGCCGGGCGCGCTCGGTCCATCCGGCGTGGTCATCCCGCAAAACATCATCGACAAGGCGCCGTCGGCCGAGCTTCGCCCCAACCAGACGGACCAGGATTCACTGCCGCCCTATCCGGTGCTCGATGACATTCTGGAGTGCCTCGTCGAAAAGGAGATGAGCACGGAGGAGATCGTTGCTCGTGGTCATGACGAGACAACGGTACACCGCATCGAACATCTGCTCTATATCGCCGAATACAAGCGCCGACAGTCGGCGCCCGGCGTGAAGATCACCAAGAAGAATTTTGGCCGCGATCGGCGCTATCCAATCACCAACCGGTTCCGCGATCGGGGATAGACGGTGAGCGCATCCCCGAAGGGCGGGACGGCAAGGAAAGCCAGCCGGAGTTCACCGAGGAGGAAATCCGGCTGATCCGGCTGTGGTCGCTGAGCGACGTTTCTGCCGGTGGGCAGCTTTCGGCGCAGATCGCCTGTTTCGCGACGCCGGCCGTGTTCGGTGTCTATGGTCTTGCGACCGGTAGTCTCGTCACCGTCGGCGTCGCCTTCGTCTGCATTCTTCTGCTGCTGGCCTGGGGCTTGGTCTCGACCTGGCAAGACCAGCGCAGCGTCATCTTGATGCGGTCGATCTGCGCCAAAGTCTTGGCGGTGCTGCCACGGGGCGAAGAAAGCAAATAGCTGCGGTTGCGGCAGGAGAAGCGTATGCGCAGTTCCATCGAAACCTATGACATCGTTACCGCCGAGACTCGCGTCGTCTGGCAGACGGAGCGGCTGGTCGAGGCGCCGAATTGGTCTCCGGACGGGCGATATCTCATCATCAATGGCGACGGCCGGCTTTACCGGCTGGCCTTCGACGGCTCGGAGCCGGTCGAGATCGAAACCGGCTTTGCCCATCTCTGCAACAATGACCACGGCATTTCGCCTGATGGCAGCACGATTGCGATCAGCGACAAGACCGAGTTCGGCAAGTCGGCGATCTACCTGCTGCCGGCTTCTGGCGGCACTCCGCGGCTTGTCACCCCCAACCTCCCGTCCTACTGGCACGGCTGGTCGCCGGATGGCGGCGCACTGACCTATTGCGGTATTCGTGATCAGGTCTTCGATATCTATACGATCTCGGTCGAAGGCGGCGAAGAGCGGCGACTGACGCAGGGCGAAGGCCGCAACGACGGGCCGGACTGGTCGCCGGATGGAGCGTGGATCTACTTCAACTCCAGCCGCACTGGCCGCATGCAGATCTGGCGCGTTCGTCCCGACGGCACCGACGTTGAGCGCGTGACCGACAGCCCCTATGGCGACTGGTTCCCGCATCCGTCGCCCGACGGAAGACACCTTCTGGTTCTCTCCTATGACGGCGATGTCTTCGATCATCCGCGGGACCTGAACGTCCGTCTGCGATTGATGGAGATGGATGGCAGCAACGCGCGCGAGCTGTTCGAGCTCTTCGGCGGGCAGGGCACGATGAATGTTCCCAACTGGTCGCCCAAGGGGGATCGCTTTGCTTTCGTTCGCTACGAACCGGAAAGCTGAGAAGCCTACAGCGCCGCGCGTCTTATCAGACGCGCAAAGGTCGCTGTAGCACTTTGAATTGCTGCATGTTTTATCCTTAACTCGGATAGGATTTAAGGAAACATGCAGTGGACAAGAATATCGGCTGCGTGCTAGCGATCGTGTCGTTCGCAGGGCGCACCCGATCCGCGGGAAGGGCCAGACCCACCTGTTTCACTGGACTTGGTTGCCACACCTCTTTTCAGTCTGTGGGCGCGGATACCGGACGTGAATGAAAGGAGGTCTTTCATGATCACGCGCGATCTTTCCGCGAACGCTACCCTCTATTCCATCCGCAAGCAGGCCAAGGCTTTTCACAAAGCCCTGGAGGCTGGCGATGCCGCGGCACGCCAGCGGGCGCTGTCCTATTTCTCCGAGCCGGCCACAATCGGCCTGCAGGATGCCCAACTGGTCATCGCCCGGGAGTTCGGCTTCTCCAGCTGGACCCGATTGAAAACGCATCTCGAACGCGCTCAGGGCGGCAAGCCCGCCACCGAACAGCTTGCCAATCGCTTCCTCGCATTGGCGACCGTGTCCTATTTCGGCGACATCGCTGCGGACCCGGAGCGATATGCCCAGGCGAAAGCCTTGCTCGACGAGCATCCAGAAATTGCCCGTGAGAGCATCCATGTAGCAGCCGCTCTTGGCGATGGCGACGCCATCGACCGTTGGCTCGACACGGATCCGAAACTCTCCGGCAAGCGTGGTGGGCCTTACGATTGGGAGCCTCTGCTCTACGCGGCCTATGCCCGCGTTCCCGGCAGATCTTCCCTTGCAGCGGCTGAACGGCTCATTGCGTGTGGCGCCGATGCCAATGCCTTCTGGATGGACGACGGGCAATATCGTTTTACCGCGCTGACGGGCGTCTTCGGCCAGGGCGAGGCGGGCAAAGAGCGTCAGCCAGAACATCCGGATTGCGTCGCCTTTGCCGAACTCCTGCTTAAGGCCGGCGCTACGGCCAATGATAGCCAGGCGCTCTATAACCGCATGTTCGAGCCCGATAACACCTGCATCGGTCTTTTGTTGCGGTATGGGCTAAGCGCAAAGGACAGGAACAACTGGCTTGTCCGCGAAGACGGTCAGTTGATCGAGA
Organism: Ensifer sp. NM-2; assembly: GCF_003024455.1. NCBI lineage: Bacteria > Pseudomonadati > Pseudomonadota > Alphaproteobacteria > Hyphomicrobiales > Rhizobiaceae > Ensifer > Ensifer sp. NM-2. Next base: position 64,739 of record NZ_PVZR01000009.1, on the reverse strand, counting down.
ACAGCGAAAGGGTCTTCGACTATCAACTTGCCTGGGCGCTGGAAAAGAAGATGACGGACCGTGTGCGGCTGCTGGTCGAGCATGGGGCCGACGTAAACCGCGTCGTGAAAGGTCGCACGCCCTACCAATGGGCCGAGCTCGGCGGTGATCCGACCCTTGCCGGCTATCTGGTGGCCCATGGCGCCACGGTCGCGGAACTCACCGATGTCGATCGCCTCGCGCGGGCGATCGGTGAGGGAAATGCGACGGCGGCAAAGGCGCTGGCAGCCGGGGATGCGGCGCTTGTTTCGCGCACGCAGGCGGCCCATCCGGCGATCCTGCATGAGGCTGCGGGTGAAGCCCAGCCGGCCCAGGTGGCGCTGATGCTGTCGCTCGGCTTCGACGTCAACCGCATGACGTCGCGCACACCGCTGCACGAGGCGGCATTGCACGGGCATATCGAGATGGCGAAGCTGCTGATCGCGCATGGTGCCAACACCATGGCGCGCGACCCGTATCATCACGCACCGCCGATCGGCTGGGCCGAATACAACGGCAAGGCCGATATGGTGCGCTTCCTCGAGACACAGCCGCTCGACCTGTTTGCGGCCGCTGCCTTCGACAAGGGAGAGCGGGTGCTCGAGATCGTCAATGAAAAGCCGGAGTTGCTCGACATCCCCTTCGGTCAGTTCCGTGGGCGTGGGCGGCCAAACCCGCAGAGCGACTGGATGACGCCGCTCGCTATCGCTGTCGTCAACAGGAGGCCATCCGTGGTGAAGCTGTTGCTCGAAAAAGGCGCGAACGCCAACCTGCGTGATGGTACTGGTACGAGGTCGATCCGCGACCTGGCGCGCGACGAAGGCGACGACGAAATCGTCTCCTTGTTGCGTCCGGCTGTGCAGTCCAACTAACAGTCGCACGACTGGTGATTGTCGGCTTTACTAGGCGGTTGAAGTCTTTAAGGCTTTCAAATACCAGCTTGCTTAAACTAAATTTCTGCTTTGATCTTTAGGGTGGCGTCTGACCGGTGCCACCCCTCGCCTTTGACGGCTGGTCCGGTGAGGGGGCGCTGGCGTGATCGAGCAAAAGTTTCGGCAACCGAAGCGCAACAGGGCGGTGTGGGCGATCCATGCGGCCTGTACCCTGGTCGCGATCCTGACGATCGCCAGCCTCATCTTCGTTCTCAACCGCTCCGTCGTCGAGGCCGATCGCTTCGGTCTTTCGGCGGAACGCCGGCTGGTGGCAAACGAATTGCGGCACCAGATGGAAGCCGCCGTCCAGTTTCAGGCCCAGGTTTCCTTCTGGAATGCGACCTATGCGGAACTTGCGGCCGGACGGCTGAGCGATACCTTTGTGGCCCCGGAATTGGCGGGTTGGCTGTGGGAGGACTACGGCTTTTCCTGGCTGATCGTCAGCGATGCCGACGGGCATGTCTCGACCGCGGTGAAGGATGGGCTGGTCGTGCCGGCGGAGGCGGCCGATGCCCCGCTTCACGACGTCGAAGATCTGCTCGACGAAGCCCGACGCCGCTACGACAACGCGTTGAGAAACAACAACGGCACCTATACGCTCGATATCCCCCAGCCTGATCGGCAATCGGTCACGCCGATCGTGCCCGGCATTCATGCCGTGGATATGCGCCAGATCGAGGGCCAGATGAGCATAGCCGTCGTTCAGGCCGTCATCCCGGAAACGCTGCAGCTGCCGGCCGAACGCCGCAAGCCGGTGTTCATGGTTTCGGTTCGCCCGCTGACGGCGCGGTCGCTGCGCGAAATCGAGGCAAAGCTTGGCGTAACCGGCCTCGCTTTCGTGCCATTGTCACAGCGGCCGGCCGACGGCGTGCACGTCTCCGCCGGTCGCTGCGCTGATGTCTCATGCCTTGTCGTCGCCTGGACGCCCAAATCGCCCGGCGGCTTCGTCCGCGCGGAAATCCTGCCGAGCGTCATCGTCATCGCGATCGCGGCTACCCTGCTGATGGCGTTTGTGGCCCTCAGGTTCTCCTCCGTCTTTTCCGCCCTGCAGCAGAGCGAGGCGCGAAACCGCCACATGGCGAAACACGATCGTCTCACCGGGCTGCTCAATCGCAGCGGCTTCGACGAAGTGCTCGCTGCGGCCCTGCTCGACGTCAAAAAACGTCCATTCGCGCTGATCTTTGCCGATCTCGACGAGTTCAAGGCCGTCAACGATGAGCACGGCCATGCGGCGGGTGACGCAGTCTTGGTGACGATGGCCGAACGTTACCGCCTGCGGGTTGGTGCGCGCGGAACTGTTGCCCGCCTTGGCGGCGATGAATTTGCCGTCATCCTGCGGTCAACCGGCAAGGATGCGTCCGAACTTGCCACCGGTCTCGTCAACGATGCGCAGACGCCAATCGAGTTCGAGGGGCAGGTGCTGCGTATCGGCGGTAGCATTGGTGTGGCCTTTGCGCCGAGGCATGGCCGTACTGCTCGGTCGTTGCTGGCTGTAGCCGACGAGGCGCTCTATCTGGCCAAGCGACGGGGACGCAACCGCGTCCAGACGGCCGACGACCTTTCGACGGAAAACAACGATGCGCCGGACGATGAGGCTGACAGGCGCCATACCGGCTGAGCTGTCAGGCCGACGCCGTTCCATCGGCATGGTCATCGTCTGAACGGCTGAAGCGCCCGCCAAGCGGAGCGGTCACCCACAACAGCCGGGCATCGTTGTCGCTGGTCGATATGCAGGCGTGGCCAAGGCGCGCATCGAAGTAGACGGCGTCGCCGGATTTCAGCACGGCTGGCGCGTAGTGTTCGGTGTAGAGCGTGATATCGCCTTCGAGAACATACATGAAGTCCTCGTCGTCATGCCGGTCCCAATCCGGGAACTGGTCGAGCGATCGTGCTCTGACCAGAACCTCCACCGCCATGAAGGCGGTGTTGCGGACCTCTTCCATCAACAGCCGCAGACCATAGTTCGGCGTTTCGTGGCGGGTACCATCGTCCTGTCGGGTGATGCTGCGCCGACCGGCAGGCGGGCTTGCCTCGCCGGAGGCGAGAAAACTCAGGAGGTCGAGCGAGAATCCAGCTGCCAACTTCTGCATGGCGTGGAACGTCGGTGACATCTCGTTGCGCTCAATCTTCGACAGGGCCGAACGCGACAGGCCGATATGCTGGCTCGCCTCTTCTAGTGTCCAGTCGCGCGCGATTCTGAGCTCCTTGACCCTTGCACCGAGTTCGGCCGGACGCTCCTCAGTCGTGCGCAATCTCTGTTCGGCGGGGCGGCGGGTGATGGTCAGCTTCGGCATGGCGTCTCCTCGCGCAACAGATAGAGGCAAAATCGACGATTCTCAATTCTGTTGACGAAATCCACTATAGTAGATAATTCCCAATTGTTGAAGTTAACGGGAGGATGGACTGTGATCAACATTGCCGAAAGCAGATATGGAGTAGACGAGCTGCTCGTTGCCGATGCGGAGGCCGACGAGCGGCGATGGCTGCCATTTGGCGACAGTGCCTTTTCCTTGCCCTTGCTGTTTGACGTGCGCGGCGGGAGCTGGGTCAGCCTCTTCAAGGCGAAGGGAGCCGGCACGATCGAGCGGCATCGCCATTCCAATCCGGTTACCGGTTGGACGCTCGAGGGCACTTGGGGGTATCGTGAGCGCGACTGGATAGCACGACGCGGCACCTTCATCTTCGAGCCGGCGGGAGACATTCATACGCTCTACGTGCATCCGGAGGCCGGGCATATGAAGGCGCTGTTCCATGTGTTCGGCCCCCTGGTCTATCTCGACGAGGACGGCAACGCCGAAGGGTATGACGATGTGCTCGTCAGGCTCGATCGGTATGCGGCACACTGTAAGTCCGTCGGGCTCGGCGACGAATTCGTCCGTACGCTCATCCGATAGGGGGAAGTGATCATGCATGCATTGGTGTTCGACTCGTTCGGTGGGCCCGAGGTGCTGAGCTACCGCGAGGTTGCCGACCCGGCCGTGCCGCCCGGCCACATCCAGCTCGCCATGCGGGCGATCGGGCTGAACTTCGCCGATATCTACCGGCGCAAGGGCAATTATGTGCTCGCCGGCAAGGCACCCTTTATTGCCGGCTATGAAGGGGCCGGTGAGGTCATCGCGGTCGGTGAAGGCGTTGAAGGCATCGCCCTCGGCGACAGGATAGGGTTTGCCGACGTGCCGTTTGCCAATGCAACGCGGGTGACCGTGCCTTTGGAGCGGGCGATTCCGCTTCCTGTTGATATCGGCTTCGAGGCGGCGGCAGCGCTCCTGCTGCAGGGGCTGACGGCGCAGTATCTGGTTGAGGACAGCTATAGCGTCCGGGCCGGTGACACGGTTCTTGTCCAGGCGGCAGGCGGTGGCGTTGGGCAATTGCTGATCCGGCTCGCCATCGCGCGGGGCGCAAGCGTCATCGCCATGGCCTCGACGCTGGAAAAGCAGGCCCTTGCCAAGGCCGCCGGTGCTGCCCATGCGCTCGGATATGACGAGGGCTGGCCGGACAAGGTGCGCACCTTGAGCGCCGGTGGGGTCAATGTCGCCTATGATTCGGTCGGCATAACCTTGCTCGACAGTCTCTCGGCGGTGCGCTCGCGCGGCACGCTGGTGACATTCGGCATGGCGGGTGGGCCGGCGCCGCTGGTCGATCCGCGCTATCTCATGGAAAATTCGAAAACCGTCGTTGGCGGCGATCTCTGGGATTTTCTGACAGACCGGCAGCAACGGCTAAGCCGGGCAGAGCGTCTGTTCCAGGCCCTGCGCGCTGGTATCATCGAACGTCCGCGCATCGAGACCTTCGCACTGTCGGACGGTGCGGCAGCCCATGCGCGGCTCGAAGACCGCAGCTTTTCCGGAAAGATCGTGCTTTTGCCGGAGTGAGAGACCGGCCCCGTGTCGTCGCGGGGCCCGCCTTTCAAATGATGGGCACGTTGTAGGGTGTAATCACCTCGACGGCCGACAGTCGGCTTCCGCCCAGCTTTTGCCCGGCGCCGCTCCGTCGTGCGAGAATAGCGCGAAAAGTCATGCGGGCGTCGCTGCGCAAGTCATGATGCAGGACGAAATGGATCCGGCGTTGGCGCAGCAGCGCCAGATTGTCCTGGTCGAGGTCATGAGCGATGAACAGGCTGCAGTCGCGGCCGAGGCGCTCGAAGGCGGCCAGCACGGCGCGGTTGCCGCCGCCGATCGAATAGGCGGCATTGATGTCGGCGTCTGTCGCAAGCGCTCTTGCTGCAAGAACACCGGTTTCGGCGTCCTTGCCGTAGCCTTCGCTGATCTCGACGATGCGGATCGCCGGATAGTGCTCGCGGAGCACCCGGCGAAAGCCGATTTCGCGTTCCTCCTCGCCACGAAAACGGCTGCTCGAAATCGTCACGAGCACGGTTGCTGCCTGCCCGGCGAACCGTTCGCCCACGAGATAGGCCGCCGTCTCGCCGGCCGCGCGGTTGTCGGCCCCGGCATAGGCGGTGCGCGCCGAGTTCGGCAGATCGGTGACAAGCGCGACGACCGCAATTCCCGCCTGTTCGAGGCGGGCGACGGCGCCAACGATTTCGGGCACATCAGGTGCCTTCAACACGACGCCGTCGGTCCCACGCAGGCGGACGCGGTCGAGCAGCTGCGCGATGTCGTGCGGCCGCATGATCTCGGCAAAATGGAACCGGCAGCGAAACGTGGTCGGCATGAAGGTCGGCGCCTCGGTTTCGAACGCCTGCCTGACCGCCTCGGTGAAGCGCTCCGGCGCCTCCATCACGATATCGATCGCGCGCTTCTGGCCTTGCATCTCCGATCCCGATTGCTGCTTCTCCAGCTCGCGGATGGCGGCTCGCACGCGGGCTGCCGTCTGCCGGCGCACGCCGGGACGTTCATTCAGGACGCGGTCGACGGTCGCGGTGCTGAGTCCCGCCTGAAAGGCGATATCCTTGACCAGAAACGGATGTGCCAACGACGAACTCTCCTGATGGTTTTTTGATGGATTCCTGCTCTATATCACGATCTCACGCCGCCTATAGTCGGGACATCGAAAGTTTCTGAGGAGGAACGAGATGAAGACCGACAACAGGGCGCGCCAGCGCCTCGACCGTGTGTGGCTGAGCGAGGATGCCTGCGACATCGAGGCGTTCCGTGCGGAGGTGGAGCGGCAGACGAACCTTGCTGATTATCCACACGCGCTCGCCTGCGAGAAAAATGTGCTGATCTATGACAGCGCCAGCCTGGTTGCCGCCTGCGCCACGACCGAGGGGCGCCGCGCTGCCCTGGCCGAAATCTGCGAGGTGCTGGCAACCGGGCCCGGGGTGGCGGTGTTCAAGCACGCCTATGCCGACACATCAGTCATCGATGCGGCCAGCGGCATCTTTGACGCCATCATCGACGAGCAACACCGCACCAACAGTGGCGGCGGCGACCACTTTGCCAAGCCCGGCGCTAACGACAGGATCTGGAATTCGCTCGAAAAACACTGCCTGAAAAGCCCTGAGAACTTTGCCGCCTATTACGCCAACGCCATCATCGCGCTCGTCAGCGAAGCCTGGCTTGGTCCGAACTACCAGCTGACGGCGCAGGTCAATCGCGTCAATCCCGGCGGCGCGTCGCAGGCGGCCCATCGCGACTATCATCTGGGATTCCAGACCTCTGATGTCATCGAGCAGTATCCTGTTCATGTGCACAGGCTGTCGCCGGTGCTGACGTTGCAAGGTGCCGTTGCCCATTGCGACATGCCGATCGAGAGCGGTCCAACGCTTTTCCTTCCCTATAGCCAGACCTACGTGCCCGGCTATCTCGCGTTGAAACGTCCGGAGTTCCGGGCCTATTTCGACCAGCATCACGTGCAGCTGCCGTTGGAAAAGGGCGATGTCGTCTTCTTCAACCCGGCTCTCTTCCATGCGGCCGGCAGCAATCATTCGACTGATATCAAGCGCGTCGCCAACCTGCTCCAGGTCTCCTCGGCCTTCGGGAGGGCGATGGAGACCGTCGATCGCGCCAGGATGAGTGCAGCCCTCTACCCGGCGCTGACCGCACTCGTGGCATCCGGCACGCTTTCGGCCGATGAGGCGGCCAATGCGATTGCGTCCTGTGCCGAGGGCTATTCCTTCCCGACCAATCTCGATCGCGATCCGCCGCTGGGCGGTCTCGCGCCGAAGACCCAGGCGCAACTGATGCATGAGGCGCTGGCAGGCAGGTGGAGCGATGCGGATTTCAGAAGCGCGCTTGGCGAGCAGGCACAGCGCAAGCTGAGCTGAACGGCAGAATCGATCTTTCCGGTCCCCGGCGTTCTGCGGCGGGGGCCGGTCGCCCTGTTTTCATCTCACTTTCAATTCTGGGAGGACTTTCATGACCGAGCAATATGGCCGTCTCGACGGCAAGATCGCCATCGTCACCGGCGGGACGCAGGGGCTGGGCGCAACGATCGCCAACCTGTTTGCGGAACGTGGGGCTAAAGGTGTCGTCATCTGTGGACGCAACGTTGCCAAGGGCGAAGCGAAGGCCGAGCAGATCCGCAAGGCAACCGGCGCGCAGGTACTTTATGTCGAGGCAGACCTCGAAAAGGTCGAGGACGCGCGCAAGGTCGTCAGCGCCTGCGACGCCACATTCGGGCGCGTCGATGCGCTGGTCAATGCGGCGGCGATCACCGATCGCGGCACCATCCTGGACACCAGCCCCGAACTGTTCGACCGGATGTTCGCTGTCAATGTGCGCGCACCGTTCTTCCTGATGCAGGAAGCGGTAAAGCTGATGCGGCGGGAGGGCACGCAGGGCACCATCGTCAATATTGGCTCGATGTCGGCGATGGCCGGTCAGCCGTTTATCGCCGCCTATTGCTCGTCGAAGGGGGCGCTGGAGACGCTGACCAAGAACACCTCCTATGCGCTGCTGCGCAACCGCATTCGCGTCAATGGCCTCAATATCGGCTGGATGGCGTCCGAAGGGGAAGACCGCATCCAGCGCGAATTTCATGGGGCGGCAGACGACTGGCTCGAAAAGGCGGCCGCCAGCCAACCCTTCGGTCGGCTTGTCGACCCCAAGGAAGTCGCGCGTGCCTGCGCCTATCTCTCGTCGGATGAGTCCGGCCTGATGACGGGGTCGGTCATCTGCTTCGACCAGTCGGTGTGGGGCGGCTATGACGGCTCGCCGCATCCGGTCGCGCCGCTCTGACATCTGACGCTGTCGCGAGGCCCTGTGGAGTGACCGGCAAGCGACGCCGGACTTGCTTGTCATTCCCTGTGGGCTGTGCCCTTATGACGCCGTCAGGTGCCCGCAACGCGGGAGAATCGGGAATCCGGTGTTATTCCGGAACGTGCCCAACGCTGTGACGGGGACGACTGCCTCTAGGGATTTTGAGCTTGCTCAAGATCTTGCCACTGGATCTTCATGTGATCTGGGAAGGTGAGGCGGCCGGTTGATCCGAAGTCAGAAGACCGGCCTGGCAAGATAGACCGATATCCGCGCGGACGGCGGAAGGTTGTGCATTGTTGGGGATCGAACGATGCTGACTGACGCTAATGGCGGCCTTGCGGCTGCAGAGGCCTTTTCATCCGACGAGCGCGAAGCCGTCTATCGAGCCATCGAAACGCGCCGGGACGTGCGGGATCAGTTCCTGGCCGAACCCTTGCCTGACGATGTGGTGATGCGCCTGCTCAATGCTGCGCACCGGGCGCCATCGGTGGGTTTCATGCAACCGTGGAATTTCGTCGTGGTCCGGCAGGCCGAAACCCGCGAGCGGGTATGGCAGGCCTTTTCCCGCGCCAACGACGAAGCGGCATTGATGTTCGATGGCGACCGCCAAGCGAAATACCGCTCCCTGAAGCTGGAGGGGATCCGCAAGGCACCCTTGAGCATCTGCGTCACCTGCGACCGCACGCGCGGTGGAGCGGTCGTTCTCGGGCGCACCCATAACCCGCAGATGGATCTCTATTCCACCGTCTGTGCCGTGCAGAACCTCTGGCTTGCGGCGCGCGCCGAAGGCGTTGGTGTCGGCTGGGTCAGTATCTTTCATGAAAATGAGATCAAGGCGATCCTCGGCATTCCCGATCATGTCGTGATCGTCGCCTGGCTTTGCCTCGGATATGTCGATCGCCTTTACCAGGAGCCGGAACTTGCGGTTAAGGGCTGGCGCCAGCGGCTGCCGCTGGAGGAGCTGGTGTTCGAGGAAGGCTGGGGAACCTGCCGAAAGGCAGACGCTGCGATCAGTTGCTCTGAACCGGCTGGTAGCCCGGACCCTTCGGATGGCGAAGGTCGATCGACGTTTCCTCCTGGGGAAGGAACGTCGGCCCGATGACCCGCACCTTGCTCTTGGCGGGATCGTAGGGGCGCTCCTCCGCAGCCGCCTTGGCGGTAGGGGCGGCCGCTTCCTTCTTGCCCTCGATGACGATGATCGACGATTCGCTGTTGCCAGTGTTGCCACTGGAAGCCTTGGGCGTCGTCGCGATCTTTGGAATCTGGCAACCGCAAATGCCCGGCTTGCCGACGCCGCGCGTCCGATAGGCAAAGGCGTTTGGCAGTTCTTTATAGGGGCGTCCCGTCGAGGCGGAGACCATCTGGTCGCTCTCCTCGGTCGCCAGGTCGTGGAAAAATAGTTCTGTTTCGGCACCCGGGCAGCGGGCGCGGCAGGCCTGCTCGTCGCGGGCGAAGTCCACAGGGCTTGCCTCGGACGAGATCGGGAAGAAGGCGCCATCGCAAGTGCGCACGCACATGGTGCGAAGCGTGCCGGAATAGACGCCGCTTTCCGGCGGGTAGGTGCCCATTTCGCCGTCCCGCAGCATTGGTCCGTAGCTTTCGTCCGGCGGCAGATCGCGCAGGATGTTGCGGTACGTTTCCGGCTCGTCCGGGTCGGCGGTCGCAAATTCCTCGCTGCCACCATAGCAACCGTTGATCTCGAGGGCGGCGAGGATGCGCCGGCGCGTATCGTCTCCATCGCCTGACATCAGCTGCTGGCGCTCCGATTTGAGGATGCGCAGATTGTCTTCCATCTCGGCGATCAGACTGTTGATGTCTGTGCAGATATCCGGGTCGCCGCCGTTGAAGACGACGACGCTGCCTGTGCCGCAGCCGGCGCGTCGGCGATCGTTGCGCGCCCGGCGCAATTCGATGTTCTGTCGGGAAATCGCGCTCGCATAATCGCGGGTATCGGCCGTAGTTTCGATGGCGGCGGGCAGTTCGGCGAGCCGAGTGTTCAGGCGGTCGCACACGCTGGAGGCCAGCGCCTGATCGGCAAGAACCAGAAGCAGCGGCAAGGTCGCCGCGGCTAGGGTTTTCATGTTCCGGAACACGGGCGAACGTCCATTCCTGCAACCGCACGGCGCCACCCTTGTTGTCCGGGTTCGGTCGCTGTCGGCACTTCCTGTTTCAGCCCTATCATAAGGCTTGTCGCCGCCGGTGCAACGACAAGCCTCGCATTGCGTTAACAGCTCCGTCCGGTGGGAGGAACGGAAGGAGCGTTAGAGATCAGGCGGCGCGTGCCGTCTCCAGCGACATCGGCCGTTCAAGAACCGTGCCTTCGATCGCCGCTACGGCCTTCATGGCGCTGAGCAGCGACGGCGTCACTTCCCAGGCGACCGCTACGGCATAGACCGAGCCGATCCGGTGCGGGTCAGCGATGCGCTCGCCGGGGCAACCCATGCGGCGGAACATCCGCTCGAGGAAGACATCGGTCACCGTGACGATATGGCTGATGCCGGAGGCCAGCCCGAGTTCGCCGACACCGCACATCAGTTCTGCGGCGGCGACGGTCACCTGGTTGGAGGCGCGGTCCTGAGAAATCTCCGGGTCGATGCAGAAGCGGCTCGATTCCCAGATCGAGGCGCTGCGGATCTCAGGGTTGTCGCCAAGCAGGATCGGGAACGTATCGTCCAGCATGTTGGGGCCGAGCGTCGGCAGCAATCTCAGCGATCCGCGCAGTTTTCCCGTCTCCGGCGAATAGGACAGAATATAGAGCGGATTCGACTTGTCGTAATTGTCGATCTCCCATTCCCCATCGGTCTGCACGTCCCATTTCAGGAAATCGTGGAAGACGCGCTTGCGCAGCTTGAACATCTCGTCGATGGACTGTGGGTGCTGTCCGCGTGTCCTGCCGTTGAGGATCCTGATCATCTTCTTCTCCATCCTTGTTTTGGGGGATGGCGTGATGCTGTCAGTCCTCAGGCAGGGGCGAAACTGTCACTACCGACAGTTCCGGAAACCGTTTTTTCCCACTAAATATAGACGGGTTTTCAGATGAGCGAAGGAGGAGCGTCTTGAGGGTGGGTCAAACCGTCGGGATCAGTGCATGGCGAACGGCCTGGGCCACGGCCTGCGTGTTGGAGACAACATTGAGCTTTCGGCGGGCATTGGTCATGAAGAAACGCACGGTGCGTTCGGAAATGCCGAGAATGGTGGCAATTTCCCAATAGCTCTTGCCGGCCGCCGACCAGGTGAGAACCTCGGTTTCGCGACCTGTGAGGCGCGTATCGCGCGTGTTCAGCCCCCCTGTCATGGCGGCGTTTTCAAGCATGCCGGCATGAAACAGGTTGGCGGCGAGCTGGAAGTCGCGCAAGTGGTTGCGCCGATAGATCGACCACTCCGCGGCCGACATATTGACGTTGATGGCCAGCAAGGCGGTGCGGCCGGCCGGCGAGGGCAGCGGCAGGGCGACGCCTTCACTGGAAAGGCCGATCTCTTCGGCCGTCTTGAACAATGGCTCGCATTCGGGAAAGCGGTGGCGCGCCGTCGTCCATTCGACAGGCCTGACGCCACCGAGCGCCAGCTTGAGGATCGGGTCGATACGGTAGAGCTCCCGCGTCAGATAAAGCTCGGCCGCGTAGGCACCGAACGTGTGGTGCAACCGGCAGATCTTGAGCTCGTCGGCATAGGGCTCAGCTTCAAGATATAGGAGATGAGCGATGCGAAAGGTACGGCGCATCAACGTAAAGAAATGGGCCGGCTCGACACAGCCTCCGCATTCCAGAATTTCCAGCATGTCGAGGACAGCCTGTTGTTCAGTCATGCCACAACACCGATTTTTGCGCTAAACCCCACAATGGTTGGGGGTTCACCTTTTGTCCAGAACCGACAGCCGATTTGCTGTGGATTGTCGACCCTTGCAAACAATGGTTGTTGCCCAGGGTCGCGGCAGCATCACAGGGCCGCCGGGTGCGGCGGCCCTTAAAAACGAGGGCGTCGCTAGCCCGGATGGCTGGCTTCAACGACGGCGAGTGCCGCCATGTTGACGACGCCACGCGAGGTCACGGACGGCGACAGGATGTGCGCCGGCAGTGCTGAGCCGAGCAGGATCGGTCCGACATGCAGGCTGTCCGTCATCGTCTTGACGACGCCAAGCGTGATGTTGGCAGCATCCAGGTTCGGGAAGACCAACAGGTTGGCTTCGCCCGAGAGCGTGCTGTCGGGCATGACGCGCTGACGCAGCACTTCGGAGATGGCCGAATCGCCGTGCATTTCGCCATCGACTTCCAGATCGGGCGCGAGTTCGCGCACAAGCTGAAGCGCCTGGCGCATCTTGGTGGCACTCTCGGAATCGCGCGAGCCGAAGTTCGAATGCGAGACCAGGGCGGCATGTGGCGTGATGCCGAAGCGCCGGATCTCCTGCGCCGCCATGACGGTGGTCTGGGCGATTTCTTCGGCACTCGGGCAGTAGCTGACATAGGTGTCGGTGAAGAACGTGGCGCCACGCTGCGAGATCAGCAGGCTGAGGGCCGAGAAATCGAGCACGCCGTCGCGCTTGCCGATGATCTGCGAGACGTCGCGCAGGTGCTTGCTGTAACGCCCTTCGACACCGCAGATTAGCGCATCGGCTTCGCCGCGCTTGACGGCAAGCGCCCCAATGACGGTGGTGTTGGTGCGGACGATCGTGCGGGCAGCTTCCGGAATGACACCGAGACGGCCGACGAGGGCGAAATAGTCCTCGACGTAGTCGCGGTAGCGCGGGTCGCCCTCGGGGTTGACCACCTCGAAATCGATATCCGGACGAATGCGCAGGCCGTAGCGACGCAGGCGCGTCTCGATGATCTGCGGACGACCGATCAGGATCGGGCGGGCCGTGCCTTCCTCCAGCAGCACCTGGGCGGCGCGCAGCACGCGCTCGTCTTCACCTTCGGCGAAGATCACGCGGTTCTTCTGCGCATTCTTGGCGGCGGCAAAGACCGGCTTCATGATGAAGCCCGAGCGGAAGACGAAGCGGTTCAGCTTGTCGAGATAGGCGTCGTAGTCCTGGATCGGGCGGGTGGCGACGCCGCTTTCCTCGGCAGCCTTGGCAACCGCCGGCGCAATCCGGAGGATCAGGCGTTGGTCGAAGGGCGAGGGGATCAGGTAATCGGGACCGAAGACCGGCGTCTCGCCGGAATAGGCGCGGGCGGCCACGTCGGACGGCTCCTCGCGGGCAAGGCCGGCAATGGCGCGGACCGCCGCCATCTTCATTTCTTCGTTGATCGTGCTTGCGCCGCAGTCGAGCGCACCGCGGAAGATGTGCGGGAAGCAAAGCACGTTGTTGACCTGGTTGGGGAAATCCGAACGGCCGGTGCAGATCATCGCGTCGGGGCGCGCCGCGCGCGCTGCCTCCGGCATGATCTCGGGCGTGGGGTTGGCGAGCGCCATGATCAGTGGCTTTTCGGCCATCTGCACCAGCAGTTCCGGTTTCAGGACTCCAGCGGCGGAAAGACCGAGGAAAACGTCGGCGCCGCCGATACTGTCGGCTAATACCCGGTTGTCGCTTTCCTGCGCGTATACGGACTTCCATTCGTCCATCAGCACTTCGCGGCCCTTGTAGACGAGGCCTTCGAGGTCGTGCACCCAGATGTTTTCGGTCTTGGCGCCAAGCGTGACCAGCAGATTGAGACAGGCGAGCGCTGCGGCACCTGCACCCGAGGTAACGATCTTGGCCTTGGCGATGTCCTTGCCGGCCAGTTCCAGACCGTTGAGGATTGCGGCCGCAACGATGATCGCGGTGCCATGCTGGTCGTCATGGAAGACGGGGATCTGCATCTTTTCGCGCAACTGGCGCTCGACCTCGAAGCATTCCGGCGCCTTGATATCTTCGAGGTTGATGCCGCCGAAGGTCGGCTCGAGCGCCGAGATGACATCGACCATACGCTCGATGCTCGCCGCGTCGATCTCGATGTCGAAGACGTCGATGCCGGCAAATTTCTTGAACAGGACGGCCTTGCCTTCCATGACCGGCTTGGAGGCAAGCGGACCGATATTGCCGAGGCCGAGAACGGCCGTGCCGTTGGAAATGACCGCGACAAGGTTGGCGCGTGCCGTGTAGTCGGCAGCCGTTTCAGGATTGTCGCGGATGGCGATGCAGGGCGCAGCCACACCGGGCGAATAGGCGAGCGCGAGATCGCGCTGGTTGCCGAGCGGCTTGGTGGGCTGAATTTCGAGCTTCCCAGGGCGAGGGTAACGGTGGAAGAAAAGGGCCTGCTGGTCGATGTCGCCGCTGACCGGACCTGTCTGGGATTTCGTTTTGTCGCCCGTGCTCATAGTCTGCATTCCTCTTTTTTGGACGTGGCCTTGTGGCATGAATTGCGAACCGCGTACAGTTTTTGCGCGGTTCTTTTAAGCCGGTGCGACGAAGCGGCCGGCGTCCGTGTCATCTTCCTGAAACACGAGTCTGGTTTTGACGGGCCCCAGAAGGCTCAATCAAGACGAGGCTGGTATGATGGCGGCACCGCAAATCAATTCCGTAAGACACCTCAGGACGTTGTTCATCTCCGACGTCCACCTCGGCTCCAAGGCCGCCAAGACCGACTTTCTTATTGATTTTCTGCGCCATCACGAGGCTGAGACCATCGTTCTCGTCGGCGACATCGTCGATGGCTGGCGGTTGAAGCGTAGCTGGTACTGGCCGCAGAACTGCAACGACGTCGTCCAGAAGCTGCTGCGCAAGGCGCGCAAGGGCACGCGCATCATCTATATCCCCGGCAATCACGACGAGTTCATGCGCGATTTCCCGGGTGTTCACTTCGGCGGCATCGAAGTGGCGCAGCGCCATATGCACAAGGGTGCCGACGGCCGCAACTATCTGGTGCTGCATGGCGACGAATTCGATGTGGTCGTGCGCAATGCGCGCATCCTCGCCTATCTCGGCGACTGGGCCTACGATACGGCGATCGCCATCAATATCGGCCTGGCCGCCGTTCGTCGCCGGCTCGGCATGCCCTATTGGTCGTTCTCTTCCTGGGCGAAGCTGCAGGTGAAGCACGCCGTCAACTTTATCGGTGAGTTCCAGAAGGTGGTTGCCGACGAGGCGCGGCGGCATGATGCGCAGGGCGTGATCTGCGGCCATATCCACCATGCGGTCATCGAGGATATCGGCGACGTGCGCTACATCAACACGGGCGACTGGGTCGAAAGCTGCACGGCGATCGCCGAACACCACGACGGCACCATGGAACTGATCACCTGGCATCAGATGCGCGGCGGCGTCGCAGAGGCCGAGGGAACGGCCGAAGCCGAACGGCTTCTGGCGCACCTGCTGACGCAACGGGCAGCCTGACGGGAACGCCGGCGAGGGCGCAAGCGTCGCTTGTAGTGAAATCTAGGTTATGGCGATCCGGCAGCGGGCTATGCTATTGCTGGCCGATAGCCATCAGGTTCTCCCATGATTCCCTCCCAAGCGCCCGCAACTGTGGGCCCTCCGCCGCGTCATTTTGCGCTTCGCATCGCCTTGCTCTTCTGCGCTCCGTTGATCGTCAACGGTTTCGCAATGCCGTATTTTCCGGTCTGGTTGAGCACGCTTTCCATGAGCGATTTCGAGATCGGCGTCGTGCTGGCGCTGCCGATGTTCGTACGCGTGATCACCGCGCCAATTGCCGGTGTGATCGCCGATCGGCTCGGAGAGCGCACGATCGTTTTGATCTGGTCAGGTTTCCTGTCGCTGGCGACGGCTTTCGTGCTGTTCTACGCCCGGGAGTTCTGGCCGGTTCTGATCATCTATACGCTGCAATCGGCGGTCTATTCGCCCTATGTGCCGATCGTCGAGGCGATCGCGCTTTCCGGCGTCCGGCGCTGGGGTTTCGATTATGCGCAGATGCGGCTTTGGGGTTCCGTCGCCTTCATCGGCGCAACCATGCTCGGCGGCTGGATGATCGGCATCTTCGGTGGCGACATGGTGCTGCCGGCGATGGCGGTCGGTTTCGGCCTGACGATCCTGATGGCCTTTGCGGCGCCAAAGGTCGGCCGACCGCGGCGCCCGTCACCGATCACGGCGCTGACCGAGCCTCCGCCGCAATCGTTGCGCCAGCTCGATCTGCAGCTATTGCTGATCGGCGTGACGCTGGTGAACGCCAGCCACGCCATGCTCTTCGCTTTCTCGGCAATCTACTGGCAGCATATCGGCTATAGCGGCACGGAGATCGGCATCCTCTGGAGTGCCGGCGTTGCTGCTGAAGTGACGATGTTCATCTTCGCCAAGGCGATCATCCGCCGCTTCAGCGTCTGGACGATGATCCTGTCCGGCTGCTCGCTGGCGGTCGTGCGCTGGATCATCTTCCCGATGGATCTCGGCTTTTCCGGCTATTTCGTGCTGCAGTGCTTCCACGCCTTCACCTATGCGATCATGCACACCGGCATGCAGAACAAGCTGGTGGAGCGCGTCGTCGAGGAGCAGGAGGCATCGGCCCAGGGGCTCTATTTCTTCTACACCGGCATTTTCACGGCGATCCTCACCTTCCTGTCCGGCTATCTCTACGCCTGGTACGGGGTGAACGGGTTCTATTCGATGTCGGTCGTCGCCTTTGCCGGCTGCTGCTTTGCCGTTGCCGCCTGGTATCTTCAGCCCCAGAGGCGTGGTTCCGGCGGAAAGACCAGCGAGGCTTCGTAGCGCAGGCCGGGCGTGCGATCGCGTGCCAGAAGCAGGGGCCCGTCGAGATCGACGAAATCCGCGCCCTGCGCCGCCAGGATTGCCGGTGCCATGCCGAGCGAGGTTCCGACCATGCAGCCGACCATCACCTTGAGGCCGAGCGACGTTGCCGCATCGCGCATGCGAAGCGCCTCCGTCAGGCCGCCCGTCTTGTCGAGCTTGATGTTGACGGCGTCATAGCGATCGACCAGGGCCGAGAGGTCGCCGGTCGCGTGCACGCTCTCGTCGGCACACACCGGAACGGGGCGGGCGATCGTGGCCAGGGCCTGATCATGGCCGGCGGCAAGCGGCTGTTCGATCAGGTCGATGCGCTGCTCGGCGCAGATGGCGAAGTGATAGGCGAGGCTGTCGGGCGTCCAGCCTTCATTGGCATCGAGAATGATGCGGCTCTCCGGCGCACCCTCGCGCACGGCGCGGATGCGGGAGGCATCGTCTGATGTGCCGACCTTGATCTTGAGCAGCGCGCGGTGGGCATATTGTGCGGCCTGGTTGCGCATCGCATCGGGCTCGGCAAGCGACAGCGTATAGGCCGTCGTCAATGTGCCAGGTGAGGAGAGACCGGCAAGCTCATGGACAGATTTGCCTTTCTGCTTTGCTTCCAGATCCCACAACGCACAGTCGACCGCATTGCGGGCCGCACCCGGCTTCATCGCCGACTGTAGCTCCGGGCGCGTCAGGCCTTGTTCGATCTGCGGGCATATGGCTTCGATTTCGGCGAGCACCGAGGCAATGGTTTCGTTGTAGCGGCCATAGGGTACGCATTCCCCCCAACCGCTGGTGCCGTCCTTGGTGATTCGGCATGTCACGACGCTTGCCGTGGTCTTCGAACCGCGTGAAATCGTGAATGTGCCCGCAATCGGGAAGTCTTCGGTTGTCGCTTCGAGCACAGTTGACATGAAATCTTCTCCGGCGGGGCCTATCTGGCGCTTAGGTCTTGATGTTACCGGCTTCGTCAGGATGACATCAAGGATGTGAGCCGTTATGACGGAGCAAGCTTTTACGAGCGGTTAGCAAATCGGGATGACAGAGACCAGGTGACGCGTTCCCAGACCAAGATCGTTGCGGATGTCGCGCTCAGTGGAGACGCCGGAGGCTCGGAACGCGCGTATGTCTTTTCAGGCGTCTGGCGGCACGAGACAGCTGAAGCCATGGCCGCCAAGCTCGAACAGCTTGCGCGCAAGGGCAGCAGCGTCAGGCAGTTCGATCTGTCGGGTGTGACGGCTATGGACACGGCCGGCGCCTGGATCATCCGGCGCTTCATGACGCGGCTTGCCGGACCTGAAAAGGACGAGATCCAGTTCGTCGACGGCGGTCAACGCTATGTCGAGCTGATCGGCGCGCTACCGGCGGAACTGCCGGCACCGGAGGACGAAAGCGAACATCTTCCGCTGTTCCAGCGGCTGTTCGCACCGGTCGGCGAGGTGATGATCGCCACTTGGAACGATACCGTCGCGGCGATGTACATTCTCGGCTCGGCGGTTCGCGGTGCCCAGCTCAAGCTCGGGCGGCACAGTGGCGTCTCGCCGGCGGCCATCGTTCACCAGATCGACCGCATGGGCGTCAAGGCCGTGCCGATCATCATGCTGATGTCCTTCCTGATCGGTGCGATCATTGCGCAGCAAGGCGCATTCCAGCTGCGTTATTTCGGCGCCGAAGTCTTCGTCGTCGATCTGGTCGGCATCCTGCAACTGCGCGAAATCGGCGTGCTGCTGACCGCCATCATGATCGCCGGGCGTTCGGGCAGCGCGATCACGGCCGAGATCGGTTCGATGAAGATGCGCGAGGAGGTGGACGCGCTGAAGGTCATGGGCCTCAGCCCCGTCGGCGTCTTGGTGTTTCCGCGCCTCGTGGCGCTGACGATCGCGTTGCCGCTCCTGACCATCATTGCCAACTTCGCAGCACTGACCGGTGCGGCGCTGGTCGCTTGGACCTATTCGGGCATCACCGTTGCGACCTTCCTGTCGCGCCTGCAGGAGGCCGTGGATTTCTCATCGGTTGCGGCAGGCATGATCAAGGCGCCGTTCATGGCGCTGATCATCGGCGTGGTGGCGGCAGTCGAAGGCCTGAAGGTTGGCGGCAGCGCCGAATCGCTTGGCCGCCACGTGACCTCTTCGGTGGTCAAATCGATCTTCGTGGTGATCCTGATCGACGGCCTGTTTGCCATGTTCTACGCAGCGATCGATTTCTGAGGCGGATGGAACGATGAGCACAGCAGCCACGGAAAGACAGCAGGATCCGGCCTACGAACACGAAGCGGTTCTGTCCGTGCGCGACCTGACGGTCGGCTTCGGCTCCCACATCGTGCTCGACAAGCTCAACCTCGAGATTTTTCGCGGCGAAATCCTCGGCTTCGTCGGTGCCTCGGGTACCGGAAAGTCGGTGTTGATGCGCACGGTGCTGCGGCTTCTGGCCAAGCGCTCCGGCACGATCAAGATCCTTGGCGCGGAATACGACAGGATGTCCGAGGTTGACCGGATCGCGCTCGACATGCGTCTCGGCGTGCTTTTTCAGCACGGCGCACTCTTTTCGGCCCTCACGGTGCGTGAAAACATCCAGGTGCCGATGCGCGAATATCTCGACCTGCCGCAGAGCCTGATGGACGAACTGGCGCGCGTGAAGATCGAGCTGGTAGGTCTGGCGCCGGAGGCGGCCGACAAATACCCATCCGAGCTTTCGGGCGGCATGATCAAGCGAGCCGCACTTGCCCGCGCGCTCGCGCTCGACCCCGATCTCGTCTTTCTCGACGAGCCGACATCAGGCCTCGACCCGATCGGCGCGGCCGAGTTCGATGAGTTGATCGCCAAGCTGCGCGACACGCTCGGATTGACCGTGTATATGGTGACTCACGACCTCGACAGCCTGTTTTCGGTTTGCGATCGCATTGCGGTGCTCGGAAACAAGAAGGTTCTGGTCGAGGGGACCGTCGAGGACATGTTGGCCTGTGACGATCCTTGGGTGCAGTCCTATTTCCGGGGCAAACGGGCGCGGTCGATCGTGCGGCACGACGAATAGCGTCAGGAAGCCGGCGGGCGATCCCGGGTGTCTTGGACATCTTCCGGGGTGTCTGAAGCAGAAGAACGGCCGATAGGATGGCCACTGAGGTAGTCGGGACGAATGGAAACTAAAGCGAACTACGCCATTGTCGGCTTCTTCACGGTGTTCGTGATCGCGGCTGCCTTCGGCTTCGTCTACTGGATGTCGCAATACGGCCGCAGCGGCGAGATGGTCGAGCTGGTCGTCAACATTCCGGGTTCCGCCAACGGGCTCTCCGTCGGCTCGCCTGTTCGCTTCAACGGCATTCCCGTCGGCTCGGTGCGCAATCTGGCGATCGACGCCAACGATCCGCGTTACTCGATTGCTGTCACGGAAGTCTCCATCGATGCGCCCGTGCTGAAATCGACCAAGGCGACGCTCGAAGTGCAAGGTTTGACGGGTTCTGCCTATATCGAGCTGAGCGGTGGCAACAAGGGCGATGAGAACATCCTGCGCAGCGCCGTTGAAAATGGTACGCAGGCGCGCATTCTTGCCGACCAGTCGAGCGTCACCAGCTTGCTCGCGACAGCGGACAAGATCATGGACCGCGCCGACGATGCGATCAGCGACATCCAGGGCTTCGTCAAGGACGTGCGCGGCCCCCTGACCAGCACGATCGGCAATGCCGAGAAATTCTCCAAGGCGCTTGCCGACAATTCCGGCGCAATCGACGACTTCCTGAAAAGCGTGACCGAGCTTTCGGCATCGATCAATGCCGCGTCGAAGAAGCTTGATTCGACCCTTGCCTCGGCCGACGTGCTGGTGAAGTCGGTCGATCCGAAAAAGATCGATCATATCGTCAGCAACGTTGAGCAGCTTAGCAATGACCTGAAGGCCGCCTCAGGCGGCGTTTCCGAAACCATTGCAGCGTTCAAGCGCACGGTCGAGACCTATGACCAGTTCGGCAAGAATGCGCAGAAGACGCTCGAGCGCGTCGATACGCTGGTGGCTGCCGTCGACAAGCAGAAGGTCGAACTTGTTGTCAACGACATTTCGGCAGCAAGTGCCGACGCCCGCAGGACGGTCGCCAACATCACGCAGTTTGCCGAGAAGATCACGGCGCGCCAGCAGGACATCGATCGCACGATCACCGACGTGACCCAGATGGCCAGCAAGCTGAATGCTGCCTCCAGCCGCGTCGACAGCATCCTCGTCAAGGTCGATGGGTTCCTCGGCGATGCCGACGCACCGTCGCTTTCGGCCGAGGCGCGCACCACGCTCGAATCGTTCCGCAAGATGGCCGACAACCTCAACGCCCAGATCGGCCCGATTGCAGACAATCTGAAGCGGTTCTCCGGCTCCGGCCTTCGCGATGTCGAGGCACTGGTGACCGATACACGTCGCACCGTGCAGAGCCTCGAGAATACGATTTCGACATTCGACAAGAATCCGCAACGCCTGCTGTTCGGCGGCGAAACAGTCAAGCAATACGATGGTCGCACCCGACGCTGAATCAGGTAAGACAAAGCCGGGTGGGGCCGGCGGGTTGCTTTCATTAAAGAGCGCTCTAAGGTGCTGCGAATTGGACAAGGGTTTGGGCAGTATGAATTTTCCGGGGCTGGTGTGTATGCGTGAGACGGGAGCGAAACGCTCTGCCCTGGTTTTCACGCTGGCTGTCTTGTTGGCCGGGTGCGGCGCCGGTGCTGCCGTCAACGATACATTCAGCCTTTCCGCGTCGCCGGTCGTCGAAGGACGGGCTGCGACCAGCAAGCAGATACTCGTGCCGGAACCGACGGCGCTGAAAGCGCTCGACAGCGACCAGGTCGTCATCCGTCTTTCCGGTTCGGAGCTGCAGTATCTGTCCAAGGCACAATGGAGCGACCGCCTGCCGCGCATGGTGCAGGCAAAGCTGGTTCAGGCGTTCGAGAATACCGGCAAGGTGGCGGGCGTCGGCAAGCCCGGCGAGGGGCTGGCGATCGACTATCAGGTGATCAGCGAGATCCGCTCCTTCGAGATCTCGACCGAAGGCGCCGATACGGCGGTCGTCGAGATCTTTGCAAAGATCGTCAATGACCGGAACGGCACTGTGCGGGCGCAGAAGGCATTCCGCGCCACGGCCGGCGTCAAGGGCACCGGCAACCCGGCCTTCGTCAGGGCCCTCGATCAGGCGTTCGCGACGGTCGCATCCGAGATCGTCGGCTGGACGCTCGGTTCTATCTGAGCCAGTCCTATCTTCCCTCTGCCGCCTCGATGCGGTTGACCACTTCTGCCACCCCCTTCGTCAGTCTTGCGGCTTCTTCGGCGCGGGCGGATTCGGCCTTCGTGGCGACATGCCCCGCAAGCACGATCGTATTTCCCTGGCAGACAACCGTGACGTCGGATGCATCGAGCCCGGGCGTCACCGCAAGGCCATGCGCCACGCGACGTTCCAGCTCGGCGGGGTGATCCCCGGTGCTGCGATCCGGTTCGCTGCCGTGAAATGTGCGCTTCTTGAAGATCATGGTCCGGCCCCCTTCCTCGATGGAAGGACAACGCGGCGCTCGACGATTTGTTCAGCTGTTCCAATCGAAACAGCGCAATCCAGGCTTTCGTGCGATGGCTCGGACATGCGGATCGCACGTCATTCCTGGCCGCAGAATTCGAACGGGGAACCATTCATGCGCCATTCTCTCTTCGCCGTCGCGCTCGCGATGACGACTGTCATTGCTCTCGCCATTCCGGCAAAAGCCGGCAACTACAGCTACGGTTATCGACAGACCTGCGTGGTCAAGACGGTGCAGACCTATGGCGCCTATGGCCGGGTGGTGATCAAGAAGGTGCGCATCTGCAAATGACGTCCGCGCACCTTCGGTTTCGTTCAAAAGGAGCCTCAGAAACGCTCTATCTCTTCATTTCCAAGTATTTCCTGACGGAAACCGCTTCGCACTTTTCCTACAGCGCCGCGCGTCTTATGAGACGCGCAAAGGTCGCTGTAGCACCTTGAGTTGCTGCGTGTTTTTATCCTTAAATCGAATAGGATTTAAGGAAACATGCAGTAGAAATTTTTTAGGGCCAGCGCACGACCGGGGGCAGGGACGAGAGGATCGACTCGACATTGCCGCCGGTCTTCAGGCCGAAGATGGTGCCGCGGTCGTAGAGCAGGTTAAACTCGACATAGTGGCCGCGACGCACGAGCTGCTCGTCGCGATCTTCCTCGGTCCAGGGCGTATTGAAATTGGTGCGCACGATCTTGGGGTAGACAAGCGCGAACGCCTTGCCGACATCACGCGTGAAGGCGAAGTCCGCGTCCCAACCGCCTTGCTCGGCCGGAGACTGAAGCCAATCGTAGAAGATGCCACCGGTCCCGCGCGGCTCGTTGCGGTGCTTCAGGAAGAAGTACTCGTCGCACCACTGCTTGTACCTGGCGTGATCAGCCACCGAGTGACGGTTGCAGGTGATCTCCATCGCGCGGTGGAACAGCTGCGTGTCAGGGTCGGTCATGACGCGGCGGCGGTCGAGCACCGGCGTCAGGTCTGCGCCACCGCCGAACCAGTTGCTGGTGGTGACGACCATGCGGGTGTTCATGTGAACGGCCGGCACATTGGGGTTCACGGGATGCGCGATCAGCGAGATACCCGATGCCCAGAAGCGTGGGTCTTCGCTGGCGCCGGGGATCTGCTCACGGAATTCCGGTGAGAATTCGCCGAAGACGGTCGAGGTGTGTACGCCGACCTTCTCGAAGACGCGACCTTCCATCATCGACATGCGACCGCCGCCGCCTTCGCCGCCGTCCCGGCTCCATTCCTTGCCGACAAAGCGGCCCGGTTCACGGTCGGACAGCGGGCCGGTCAGGTCGTCTTCGACAGCCTCGAAAGCGGCGCAGATCGTATCGCGCAGGCTTTCGAACCAGGCTCTGGCTGCTGCCTTCTTGTCTTCGATATCGGCAGGCAGCCCCTGGGGTAGTTGCGGTCGTTCCATGAAAATTTGTCCTGTTCGCGGCTTTGCGCGCCGGAAAGCCGCCGATTCGTTGATATGGGCCACAGTTCATATTTCCGCCGGATTGGCAACGGCGGAGGGGCCATCGGGCTACTGCATAATTCCTTAAATCAGATTCGATTTAAGGAGAAAATTATGCAGCAAGTCTAAAGCGCTGCAGCGTCCTTTGCGCGTCATATTTGGCGCGCCGCGCTGCAGTCTGCCGCATCGTATGGGCGGTGTAAAACGGACTCGCAATGGCCCGATACTCACACTATCTTTACCTCCAGAGGTATGGCCCATGGCAAGAATACCCGCAGGTCCGCCGCTCGATGGTTTGCGGCGCCAGATCGCCCGGCATCGCCGGGACAATCCGACACGAGGCGATGGCCTTTTCGTGCGTGAAACCTTTCGGCTCGATCGAAGTGCGGCCCGCGCCAAGGCGCGCGAATGGTTCGATACCTGGCCAAAAGCCGCCTATTGGACCGAAGTGGAAAGCTGGCGCCAGCTCGACGGCGACGAGATCGAGTTCACCATGCGCCGCCTGCCGACTGCAGACTGAGGCCTCCTAGGGCTGGCCGTCCTCTTCCGTCGCATCCATCAGCCGAGGGCCGGCGCCTTCCATCGAGAGCACATCGTAGGGGTTGCGCAGCGGACATTCCCTGAGCGACAGACATCCGCAGCCGATACAGCTCGTCAGGTGGTCGCGTAGCGCCATCAGGCTGGCGATGCGCGCATTCAGTTGCTCGTGCCAGCTTTCCGACAGCCGAGCCCAATCCTGCACCGTCAGGGGCCGGTCGTCGGGCAGCACCGTCAGCGCCGCCTGGATTTCCGAAAGCGGAATTCCGGTCCGTTGCGCCACCTTGATCACCGCCACGCGCCTCAGCACGCTTCGGGGATAGCGGCGCTGGTTGCCGCGGCTGCGGTTGCTGCGGATCAGACCCTTGGCCTCATAGAAATGCAAGGTGGAAACGGCGACGCCGCTGCGTTCGGCGACTTCGCCGACGGTCAGTTCGCGTCGCATTTCGCTGTTTCTTACAATCGTCATGGCGGGCTATTGACCTCAACTAATGTTGAGGTTTTATAGCATGAGCTCCATGGAATTCACAACAAGGAGCTGATCCCCATGACAGAGAAAATGACGCTTGCGGTGATCTACGGCAGCGCCCGGCAGGGGCGCTTCTGCGACACGGTCGCCAACTGGCTGATCCGTGAGATCTCGGATTCGAACGTCTTCAATCTCACGGTCATCGATCCGGCACGGCTGAGGGCATCGCGCGGCGTCGGCGCCACGGTCAATCCCGGCGAGTGGCTGGAGCGCAAGGTGGCCGAAGCGGATGCCTTCCTGGTGGTGACGCCGGAATACAATCACGGCTACCCGGCCGCGCTGAAGGAACTGATCGATTCGGTCTACGAGCCGTGGCATGCCAAGCCCGTCGCCTTCGTCTCCTATGGCGGCGCTTCCGGCGGCATCCGCGCCGTCGAGCAGTTGCGCCAAGTCTTTGCCGAGCTGCATGCGGTGACGCTGCGCGACGGCGTCCAGTTTGCCAAAGCCTGGTCGAAGTTCGATGCGGCCGGCAACCTCTACAAGCCCGAGGAGCTGCGTGCGCCGCTGTTCCTGATGATGGATCGGCTCATCTGGTGGGCGCGGACATTGAAGCAGGCCCGCAAGGCGACGCCCTACAACGAGGTTG
The DNA here is from genome assembly GCF_003024455.1 of Ensifer sp. NM-2. Classification (NCBI taxonomy): domain Bacteria; kingdom Pseudomonadati; phylum Pseudomonadota; class Alphaproteobacteria; order Hyphomicrobiales; family Rhizobiaceae; genus Ensifer; species Ensifer sp. NM-2. The sequence continues at coordinate 39,334 of NZ_PVZR01000009.1, read as the reverse complement.
CCGCCTGAATTTTGGGGCGCTGCCGTTGGCCGCGCCCATCGTCACCCCCCATCGGGAAAGGCAGGGCATTACCATGCGATGTTTTTCAGAGCAGTTGCACTTGCCGGATCGCCTCGCCGGCGATCATCGCAGCAGACATGGCGACGTTGAGCGACCGTTGCCCCTCGGCCATCGGGATGAGGATGCGGCCTTCCGCGCGATCATGCACATGGTCTGGCACACCGGCGCTTTCCCGACCGAACAGCAGGATATCGTCGGGCCTGAATTCAAAGCGGGTATAGGGCTCGGCGGCCTTGGTGGAGGCGAGCACAAGCCTTCGGCCGGTCGGCACCCGCCACGCCTCGAACCGTTCCCAGTTGATGTGGCGGGTGAGGGTGACCGAGGCGATATAGTCCATACCGGCGCGCTTGAGATTGCGGTCGGAAAGGTCGAAGCCCGCCGGCTCGATGACATCGACGGCAAGGCCGAGGCAGGCAGCAAGGCGCAGGATCGTGCCGGTATTGCCGGGAATGTCGGGCTGGTAGAGGGCAATGCGGAGGTCACTCACGTCTGTTCACTTTTCTTGCGACTTGTCTTTTGCGGCGGAGAATTCATGCGCCAGAATCCCCATCATGATGTCGTCGTGCCAGGCGTCGTCGATCAGCGCCGTCTCTCGCTCTCGTCCCTCGACCGAGAAGCCGCATTTGCGGTAGCTGGCGATGGCGCGCTCGTTGAAGGCAAGCACGCGCAGCGAAACACGGTGCAGGCCGAGCGCGCCGAACGCATGCGCCAATACAAGCTTGGTGACGGCAGTGCCAAGCCCTTGGCCGAGCAATTTCGGATTGAAGATGCCGATGGCAAAGGAGGCGCGCCGGTCGACCCGGTTGATATTGTCGAGCCTGACTTCGCCAATTGGCCCGTTGCGATCGATGATCCAGGCAGCTGGATGCTCGACGAGGTGTTGCACCCACGCTTCTGCATCCGCTTGTCCGAAAGCGCGGGCGAAGGTGGCGCTGCCACCGAACATGCGGTGGATCTCGGGATCCCGCCCGAGCGCCAGTCGCGCCTCGACGTCGCCCCCTTGCGGCCGCCTCAGATGGAAACCTTGTCCTTTCAATTCGGGAGGGGGCGTCGATGATGCGTTCATATGCGTCTCCTACCAATGCCGGACGCGCCTGCCATGTGTCGTTTCCGTTTGATTTCGCGGTGTCTAATCTGTGCCGAATGAGCAACATCCGACCGAACGATGAAAAAACAGGCAGGAAAGTGCCTGCGACAATCTGGCATGTCGACGCGATTAGGGGTAGAGAGAACCTCTCTTCAACGCGAACCGACGGAGGCAATGATGACTGTATTGATGTTGACACGCCTTCCAGGAGTGATGGGCCACCGTTTGGCCTGACCGGTTCCGCGACTTATCTTTCAAGAGATCGATGCGCGCTTCCGGAACTCCGGAAGACAAACCGCTATGGCGGGCAGCATTTCCGGACTGAAATTTTCACGATAAAGAATGCGGGGCAAATTCCCGCCTTCCTTCAAAATACTCTGAAGGAGCAAGTCTATGTTTGGCTGGTTTGAATCCCGCCTCAATCCCTATCCGACGGAAGAGCCCGTGCTTCCGCCGAAGAGCCTTTTCGGCTTCTGCTGGCACTATTCCAAGCCCGCAGTTCCGTGGTTGCTCATCATGTCGGTCTGCACCATGCTCATCGCCATCGGCGAAGTGGCGCTGTTCCAGTTTCTCGGAAACATGGTCGACTGGCTGTCGAGTGCCAATCGCGACACCTTCCTGCAGGCGGAAGGTCACCGGCTGATCTGGATGGGCGGCCTGGTTCTGATCGGCCTGCCGCTGCTGGTGGCGATCGATTCGTTCATCATGCACCAGGTGCTGCTCGGCAATTACCCGATGATCGCCCGCTGGCAGATGCACCGCTATCTGCTGCGCCAGAGCATGACGTTCTTCGCCAACGAGTTCGCCGGCCGCGTGGCGACCAAGGTCATGCAGACCTCGCTTGCGGTTCGCGAAACGGTGATGAAGATCCTCGACGTCTTCGTCTATGTCGTCAGCTATTTCGTCACGATGCTGATCGTCGTTGCCGCTGCCGACTGGCGGCTGGTGACGCCGCTCGCCGTCTGGCTGGTGATCTACATCTGCATCGTTACCTATTTCGTGCCGCGGTTGCAGAAGATTTCCAAGGAGCAGGCGGACGCGCGATCGATGATGACGGGCCGTATCGTCGACAGCTACACCAACATCGGCACGGTCAAGCTGTTCTCGCATGCAGGCCGCGAGGAAACGTATGCGCGCGCCGGCATGGACGGCTTCCTCGACACGGTGCATCGCCAGATGCGCAAGGTGACGCTGTTCCACGTGCTGGTCTACGCCAACAACAGCATCGCGCTGTTTGCAATCAGCGCGCTCGGCATTCACCTGTGGCTGACAAGTGCCATCTCGGTCGGCGCGATCGCGATCGCCGTTGGTCTGGCCATGCGCATCAACGGCATGTCGCAATGGATCATGTGGGAAGTCTCGGCGCTGTTCGAGAACATTGGCACTGTCTATGACGGTATCGGCATGATGACCAAGGCGCACGACATCGTCGACGAACCGGATGCCAAGGCGCTGAAGGCGGAAAAGGGTGCGATCACCTACGACAACGTCCGCTTCCACTACGGCAAGGCAAAGGGCGTCATCGATCACCTGTCGCTCGACGTCAAGCCGGGCGAGAAGATCGGCCTGGTCGGACGCTCGGGTGCCGGCAAGACGACGCTGATGAACCTGCTATTGCGGTTCTACGACGTGGAGTCAGGCGCAATCCGGATCGACGGCAAGGATATCGCCACCGTCACCCAGGATAGCCTGCGCGCCCAGATTGGCGTCGTCACGCAGGATACCTCGCTGCTGCACCGCTCCATTCGCGACAACATCGCCTATGGACACCCGGAAGCCGACGACGAGGCGATCACCGCGGCTGCGAAGCGGGCGAATGCCTGGGAGTTCATCCAGGCGCTCGAGGACAACCAGGGGCGCAAGGGGCTCGACGCCCAGGTCGGCGAACGGGGCGTCAAGCTCTCCGGCGGCCAGCGCCAGCGTATCGCGATCGCCCGCGTCTTCCTCAAGGACGCGCCGATCCTCGTCCTCGACGAAGCGACATCAGCGCTCGATTCCGAAGTCGAGCAGGCGATCCAGGAGAACCTGTTCGCGCTGATGGCTGGCAAGACGGTGATCGCGATCGCCCACCGCCTGTCGACGCTGACGGAAATGGACCGCCTGGTCATCCTCGAGGCCGGGCGGATCGTCGAAACCGGTTCGCATGCCGAACTCGTGGCCAAGGGCGGCCTTTACGCCGACCTCTGGTCACGCCAGTCGGGCGGCTTCATCGCCGACGATACCGAGAAGGAAGAAGCGGCGGAGTGATCCGCTGTGACCCTGCCGCCCATGCGGGCGGCGGGGTTTTGCCACGTCACCTAACGCATTTGTAATGCGCCCGATGGTGGAAACCGATTGCTGTTGCCGCCGAACCGCCTATATCGGAAACATGCTCAGCGCCATCGTCAGCATCTTTGAGAACTGGATCAAGCCGTTTGCGCCGCGCGAGCGATTGCAGCCGCCGAAATCGCTGTGGGGTTTTGCCTGGTTCTACGCCCGCCAGGCCAAAGGGCCGTTTCTGGCGATGGCCATCCTCGGGGGCCTTGTCGCCATGCTGGAGGCGGGGCTCTTCTACTTCGTCGGACGGCTGGTCGATCTGCTCGACACTGTGAAGCCCGAAGCGGGCTGGAGCGGGCTAATTTCCGCCAACGGGCCAGAGCTTCTGTTCATGTTGCTGACGGTGCTGGTGTTCCGCTTCGTCGCGGTGTCGCTGGCAGCGCTCGTCGAGGAGCAGTCGATCATCACCGGCTTCCTCAATCTCGTGCGCTGGCAAACCTACACCCACGTCGCTCGGCAATCGCTTTCCTTCTTCCAGAACGATTTTTCCGGCCGGATCGTGACGAAAGTCTGGTCCGGCGCGCAGGCGACCAGCGATCTGATCGTCTCGCTGCTGCAGGTCGTCTGGTTCATCGTCATCTATACCGCCTCGACCATGGCGCTCATCGCCCAGCTCGACTGGCGGCTGGCGGCAATGGTCGCGTTCTGGATCGTCCTCTTCCTGGCGCTGGCGCGCTACTTCGTTCCGCGCATCCGCAAGCACGCGCGCGATACGGCTGAAATGGCCTCGATGCTGAACGGGCGGATGGTTGATGCCTATTCGAACATCCAGACATTGAAACTGTTCGGTCGCGACGACGAGAACGACCGCTATATCCGCGCCGGCTTCGATCGCTTCCAGCGGGCGGTGATCCCCTTCACGCGGCTACTGACGGCCGTGCGTGCCTCGCTTGCGCTGCTTTCGGGCATGATGATCGCGGCCATCGCCGTCTATGCCATCCACCTCTGGCTTGGCGGTGCGATCAGTTCGGGTGCGGTTGCCTTCACGCTGGCGCTGGTGCTGCGACTCAACATGCTGCTCGGCCGGATGATGACGCAGTTCAACTCGATCATGCGCAACATCGGCACGATCCAGAATTCGGCCGAGCTCGTCTCCCAGGCGATCGGTCTTGTGGACAAACCGGATGCCAAGGAGTTGTCGGTCAGCGAGCCGGAAATCCGTTTCGAGCATGTGAAGTTCCATTACGGCAAGAGTGCCGGCGTCATCGACGACTTCTCGCTCGTGATCCGTCCAGGCGAAAAGGTCGGGATCGTCGGCCGTTCGGGCGCCGGTAAGTCAACGCTCGTTAACCTGCTGTTGCGCTTCTACGACCTCGAGGGCGGGCGCATCCTGATCGATGGGCAGGACATTTCGACGGTGAAGCAGGAATCGCTGCGCGCACAGGTCGGCATGGTCAGCCAGGACACCTCGCTGCTGCACCGCTCCATCCGGGACAACATCCTTTTCGGCCACCCGGATGCAACCGACAAGCAATTGATCATCGCAGCCGAGAGGGCCGAGGCCTACGAGTTCATTCTCGATCTCCAGGACCAGCGCGGCCGCAGGAGTTTCGATGCCCATGTCGGTGAACGCGGCGTCAAGCTTTCTGGCGGGCAGAGGCAGCGTATCGCGATTGCCCGCGTCATGCTCAAGGATGCGCCGATCCTCGTTCTCGACGAGGCGACGTCGGCGCTCGATTCCGAAGTCGAGGCGGCAATCCAGTCCAATCTCGACCGGCTGATGCAAGGAAAAACGGTGCTTGCTATCGCACACCGATTGTCGACGATCGCCGCTCTCGATCGGCTCGTCGTCATGGATAAGGGCCGGATCGTCGAGGACGGAACCCACGCCGAACTGATCGCTCGGGGCGGTCTTTACGCTGACCTCTGGTCGCGGCAATCCGGCGGCTTTCTGGCACGCGAAGAAGCGGCAGAGTAGGGCGGCCTCGTCGCCTTTTCTCCACCCTTCGAACGGCCGCCGGCCAACTGCAATGACGACCGTCAAGTCCTTGTGCCAATCGGCCGCGCTTTTCCCCGCGACAATCTGCCCACCCACCCTTGTCAAGGCTGGACATAATTTGCGATCAAGCATAGAACGCGCCGGATTGACGGGGAATCTGCGAGCCGTGTGCGCGCAGCACTTTTCGGATTCTGACGCCCGATAACGTGTTTGCAACAGCAAACCGGCTAAGGTGTCAGCACATTGATTGGGCGTGCTTCCTTGACCTAGGTGAAACCGCAAGGGCAGGGATCTCGCTGGGCGGATGCGGTTTCCGCAACATTGCGTGAGAGGATGGTTTAGCCGTGAGCGAACACGACATTTCAAGCGAGACCTCGGGCGAGCCCACTCGCCGCGATTTCCTTTACCTGGCCACCGGCATGGCGGGCGTCGTCGGCGCCGGCGCGGTCGCTTGGCCATTCATCGACCAGATGCGTCCGGATGCTTCGACGCTTGCTCTCGCCTCGATCGAGGTCGATGTGTCGAGCCTGCAGGCCGGCATGTCGCTGACGGCCAAATGGCGCGGCAAGCCGATCTTCATCCGCAACCGCACTGAGAAGGAAGTGGAAGAGGCCAAGGCGGTCGCTCTTGCCGACCTCAAGGATCCGGTTGCGCGCAACGCCAACCTTCCGACCGACGCCGAGGCGAACGATCTCGATCGCTCCGCCGGCGAAGGCAAGGAAAACTGGATCGTGATGATCGGCTCCTGTACCCATCTCGGCTGCGTGCCGCTTGGTCAGGCCGGTGATTTCGGTGGCTGGTTCTGTCCCTGCCATGGTTCCCACTACGATACGGCCGGCCGAATCCGTAAAGGTCCGGCGCCGGAGAACCTCGCCGTGCCGACCTTCTCGTTCGTTTCCGACACAGTTATCAAGATCGGTTGAGGGGACTACTGATAATGAGTGCTGAACATTCAACCTACACGCCAACGACTGGCATTGAGAAATGGGTTGATTCCCGTCTTCCGCTGCCGCGTATGATTCACGACAGCTTCATCAGCTATCCGGTTCCCCGGAACCTGAACTACGCATATACCTTTGGCGCCATGCTTTCCGTGATGCTGATCGTGCAGATCCTGACCGGTATTGTGCTGGCCATGCACTATGCCTCCGACACGACCGTTGCGTTCAACTCGGTCGAAAAGATCATGCGCGACGTCAACCACGGTTGGCTGCTGCGCTACATGCACGCCAACGGCGCATCATTCTTCTTCATCGCCGTCTACCTACACATCGCCCGTGGCCTCTATTACGGCTCGTACAAGGCACCGCGCGAAATCCTCTGGATCCTCGGCGTGGTCATCTACCTCCTGATGATGGCTGCCGGCTTCATGGGCTACGTTCTGCCCTGGGGTCAGATGTCCTTCTGGGGCGCGACCGTTATCACCGGCTTCTTCTCGGCCTTCCCCTTGGTGGGTGAGTGGATCCAGCAGTTCCTGCTTGGCGGCTTTGCCGTTGACCAGCCGACCCTGAACCGCTTCTTCTCGCTGCACTACCTGCTGCCCTTCATGATCGCCGGCGTTGTCGTGCTTCACGTCTGGGCCCTGCACGTCACCGGCCAGACCAACCCGACCGGCGTCGAAGTGAAGTCGAAGACCGATACCGTTCCCTTCACGCCCTACGCGACCTTGAAGGACGCACTCGGCGTCTCCGTGTTCCTGCTGGTCTATGCATGGTTCGTATTCTACCAGCCAAACTTCCTCGGCCATCCGGACAACTACATTCCGGCTGACGCTCTGAAGACGCCTGCCCACATCGTTCCTGAATGGTACTACTTGCCGTTCTACGCGATGCTGCGCGCCATCACCTTCAATGTCGGCCCGATCGACTCCAAGCTCGGTGGCGTTCTGGTGATGTTCGGCTCGATCATCATCCTGTTCTTCCTGCCATGGCTGGATACCTCGAAGGTGCGTTCGGCTGTCTACCGTCCCTGGTACAAGCTGTTCTTCTGGATCTTCGTGGTCAACGCCATCCTGCTCGGCTGGCTGGGTTCGCGCCCTGCGGAAGGCCTGTACGTTGTCATGTCGCAGATCGGCACTCTGTACTACTTCGGTTTCTTCCTCGTCATCATGCCGGTCCTCGGCCTGATCGAAACGCCGAAGCGCATTCCGAATTCCATCACCGAGGCGGTGCTTGAGAAGAAGAATGCGAAGGCACAGCCGGCCACCGCACGTGCCTGATCAGAACAGCGATTGATAAGGAACCCACAACAATGAAAAAGCTTGTAACAGGCATTCTGTCACTTGCTGTCGTCGCTGGCCTCGGTCTCGGAGCTGCTGTCGCTGAAGAGGCGGCAGGTGGCGCGGAGCATGGCGGCGGCACGCCCCACTATCCGATCCACAAGCCTGAGCAGCAGGACTGGTCGTTTGCCGGCCCGTTCGGCAACTACGACAAGGGTCAGCTGCAGCGTGGCCTGAAGATCTACACCGAAGTCTGTTCGGCCTGCCACTCGATGAATCTGGTGGCATTCCGTACGCTCGAAGGCCTCGGCTATTCCGACGCACAGGTGAAGGCCTTCGCCGCGAACTACGAAGTTCAGGACGGCCCGAACGCTGACGGCGAAATGTACACCCGCAAGGCCGTGCCTGCGGATCACTTCCCGTCGCCGTACCCGAACAAGGAAGCAGCTGCTGCTTCCAACAACGGGGCTGCACCGCCGGACTTCTCGCTGATCGCCAAGGCGCGCGGCATCGAACGCGGCTTCCCGCAGTTCGTCTTCGATATGTTCTGGCCTTACCAGGAAGGTGGCCCGGATTATATCCACGCGCTGCTGACCGGTTACCATGAGCCGCCGGAAGGCGTTCAGGTCGCCGAAGGCACGCACTACAACCCTTACTTCGCCAACGCTTCTGCGCTGGCGATGGCCCAGCCGATCTCCAACGATCAGGTTACCTACGAGGATGGCACGCCGCAGACGGTGGACCAGTATGCCAAGGACGTTTCGGCCTTCCTGATGTGGGCAGCCGAGCCGCACCTGGAAGACCGCAAGCGCACCGGCTTCATGGTCATGGTGTTCCTGCTGATCTTCACCGGTCTCGTCTACCTGACCAAGAAGTCGGTTTACGCCAACAAGGAACATTGATCGCAGACTGGCTTCGCCAGCTTGATCGAAACCTTAGAAAGGCCCCGGTTTGTCCGGGGCCTTTTGTTTTGCGCGGTGTTGTTTTCGTTCGACGGTGCGAAATGCGCATGAGGTGGCTCTGCCTGGACGGGAAAGAGCAACCTGGTGTCAATGCGGTGATGGGGTATCCGAGCCTTGTCTCGTGTTGTCGAACCGTGGCGCGATTGGTTGCGTCGGACCAGTGGGTCGGATCGCTGCTACTTCCCGAAATAAGCGCCTTTGGGGGTATGTGCCGGCTGCCGCCGGAATGCACTCAAACGCGCTGATGCAACGCAATGCCGCGTAGCTACTATGGTGGTGGCCGCCAGGTCGTTCTCGTCATGAGGAGTGAACCGCGACATCTGTCGCGTCGGGCTAATGCCAGATGCATGAGATGCTCGCGGCAGCTTCCGCAGGAGATAGTTAAGGTGTGGATACATACCACTGCGGAACCTGGCAGGGCGTCCGCCTGGGCCTGGGCAGAATTTTAGAATGCTAGGCATGTCTGCTGTCTTCTGGTCAGCGTTTGCTGATCATGCGACGAACATGCCCGGGCTTTTCCAAGCTCGAACCGCGCCTTTCTCGATTGTGGTCGACGGTGCGGCAAACGCCGTTCTCCTGCACTCCGGCCCACACCGCCAAGATTGGCTGCGGGATACTCTTGTGGACAATGGCGTCGGCCAGCCGACGCTATGAAAGGGTCATCCGTTGGGTGCTTGGTACTCCGCCACCTCGGCAGCATCGGCGGTGATGTAGTACGGCAGTTTGCCGTAGGTAGCCGCCGGTAAGCTGCCCACGTTGGCGCGCAACGCGCGTGGAGTAACTCTGCCATTCAAATGGGACTAGTGAAGCGGCTTCCGCTCCTGGGGCGTGCTTGCGCCGTAACATTGGCGATGCCGCGCATCCTTGAACTTAGGGCACTGTGCCGCCGCCAACGGCACTGTGCTGGCACCGACGCGCCACTTTTCAATGTCGATCCTCGGCGCCCGACGGCACCGGGTGGTTGGGGAAGATCGGCGGTGATGATGCGGCAGGGATTTTGGGTTCGACAGTGTGGTATCCGGATACAATGCGGTATCTGGGTAAGGCACACAACGACCGTCATCGCGCCGTGGGTCACACTGGGTCGATGCAGAACATCTCGAAGCCCTCGATGCGGACGCGAACCTGTTGCGCGCTTCCGCTGTGGACGACACATGTGAAAACGGCCCCACCTTGCGATGGGGCCGTCAAATCTTGCCGGTCGGGCTGCCTCTTAGTTGAAGCGGCCGGCGGCGTGGGCGAGCATCGTGTAGACCTTGCCCGTGTCGGATGTAAGGTAGGTCTGGGTGATGCGCTTGTCCGGATCGTTGCGTGCGACATCGGCGAGCAGCTTTTCGAAGTCGGCGATGTAGCGATCGACGGCGGTGCGGAATTCCGGCTCGCGGTCGTACTTGCGCTTGATCTCGTCGAAGGTCTGCTGGCCCTTCAGCGTATAGAGCCGGCGGGTGAAGACGTCGCGCTCGCCGCGCTGGTAGCGGCGCCACAGGTCGACCGATGCGTCGTGGTCGATGGCCCGGGCGATATCGACCGAAAGCGAGTTCAGCGATTCCACCACGTGGCGCGGGTTGCGGTTATCGCCGCTGCGGGCAACCGGCTGGCTTTCTGCCGGGCGCTGCGGTGCGGCTGCCGGCGCTTCTTCCCGCGACGCGGCACGCAGCAGGTCTCGCATCCAGCCACCGCCTTCTGCGACTTCGCTGGTGACGGCCTGCGTTTCCGGCTGGGCCGGGGCAGGCTGCTGGACGGTCGCCTGTTCGATGCCGAGGCTGCCGCGCAGGGCAGGCGCCGGATCCTGGCGACGCGGCTCTGCGACCGGCTGCTGGACCGGACGGGCGACAGGCGCTGCAGCCACAGCAGCGGCAGCAACCGGCTGCTGGCGCAGCGGCTGGGCGACTTCGAGCTGCGTCGAGGACTTGCCGATGATTTCCGACAGCTCCTGCAGGGCCTTGATCTGCTCGGCCACGGCACGACGCATGACGGCGGCGTTTTCCTTGGCTTCCTCGGGCAGGTCGAAGGCGCTGCGCTTCAGCTCTTCGCGGGTCATATCGAGTTCCTTGCGGATCTCGCCGGCCGAGCGGCGGATATCGTCGGTCGCACCGCTGAAGCGGCCGATGGCGTCGTCGATCGCCACGCGAACGGCGTCGCGCAGCTGGATTGCGACGCCGTCGGACTTCTTGCCACTTTCGCTAAGCATGCGCTCGACGTCGGAGACAGACGACGCGACGCTGCCGCGCAGGCGGGACGCCACTTCCTTGGAGCGTTCCTCGGCGGTTGCGAATGCACCCTCGATTGAGGAACCCGCATCTTCGCCCACCTTGGCGATCGCCTGGCGGAGCGCCTCGGAGGCGCCGAGCGCGCGGCCCTCGACCGCCGAGAGCGTCTTGTTGACGTCGGCGAACGAGGTCTCGACGCCGGAGCGCAGCGTATCGGCAATCTGGCGCGACCGTTCTTCGGCGCGGGAGAAGACTGCCTCGACCGAGGCACCAGCCTCGTCGCCGGCCTGGGCCAGCGCATTGCGCATGGATTCGGCGGCTTCGGCTGCACGCTGTTCGGTGCTCGACAGCAGGCGGCCGACATCCGAGAAGGATTGCTGGATGCCGCTACGCAGATTACCAGCAACCAGACCTGAGCGCTCTTCGGCACGCTGGAAGGCACCATCGACGAAGCCTTCGAGTGCACGCATGGTGCGTTCGATTTCTTCCGAGCGCTGGACGAGGCCGACCGACAGGGTGCGCAAGGCATCCTGGCGTTCCTCGAGTGTGCTGACGAGGTTCGACTGGGCGGCGCCCAACAGGTCCGAGGCCTGGCCGAGCACCTTGGAGTGATCCTCGAAGCGGCCGACGATGCCGCCGATCTGCGACAGGGTAGAGGCCGAGATGTCCGAGAGCTTGTCGACCTTGCCTTCGATGAGGCGCGTAGAGGTCGACAGCATGTCGGAAGCCTGGCGCGTGGTTTCGGAGAATCGGGTGGCCGTAGCCTCCAGCCGCTGGTCCATGTCGCCGAGATTGTCGCTTGCCTGGTCGATGACAGTTGCGATCGCCGTGTTGTTGGCGGCGAGCTGGTCGATCAGGCCGAGGGCCGTCGACTGCAGACGGTTCTCGACCATCTTCATCGCCTTTGCCGTTTCCTCGGCGCGCAGCGAGATGGCGTTGAGCGTCTCGCCGGTGCGTTCGGTAATGGCATTGACCAATGCGGCATTTTCCGCGCGCAGGCGATCGGTGCTGTCCTTCGTCAGGCTGGCGATGCGCTCGGCAGCCTCACGGCCGGTTGCGGCATATTGATCGATGACCGGGCGTGCCTGCTCGTCGATGATGCGCGACAGTTCCATAGAGCGGCCGGCGAGCATCGAGTTGAGTTCGCGGGTCCGATCGTCGAGCGTGCTGCGGATCGCCTCACCACGGGCTTCCAGTGCCTTTTCGGCATCTGCCAAGCCCTGCTGGATGTTCTGGGCGTGGCTGGCAACCTGGCCATGCGTGGCGGCAAGGCGTGCAGTGGCGGTGTCAGAGGCATCGGCGACCGAGCGGGCGAGTTCGGCATGGCGTGCGGCCGTTGTCGAGGCGGTCTGCTCAATGGCATTTGCGAAGTCGGCGTTGCGGGCCGCCAGCACATTGGCGAAGTCCTGACCAGCCTTGGAAAGAAGGCCGGCGGAACGGGCCGCTTCCGCGTCGAGGTCCTGCGCTGCTTCGCTAACCGCGCTGCGAAGGCTGGTGACGAGACCGGCAGCCTTGCCCTCGATGCGGGCGGCTTCGGTGTCGAGTTCCTGGGCAACATCGCCGACTGCGCCGCGAAGGCTGGTGACGAGACCGGCAGCCTTGCCTCCGATGCGGGCGGCTTCAGTGTCAAGTTCCTGGGCAACATCGCCGACTGCACCGCGAAGGCTGGTGACGAGACCGGCAGCCTTGCCTTCGATGCGGGCGGCTTCGGTGTCGAGTTCCTGGGCAACATCGCCGACTGCACCGCGAAGGCTGGTGACGAGACCGGCAGCCTTGCCTCCGATGCGGGCGGCTTCGGTGTCGAGTTCCTGGACCACATCGCCGACTGCGCCGCGAAGGTTGCTGATGAGGTCCGCGGTCTTGCCTTCGATCCGGCCGGCCTCGGCGTCGATCTCCTGCGTCGCTTCGCTGACGGCGCCGCGCAGGCTGGTGACAAGCACCGCAGCCTTGCCTTCGATCGTGCGGTTGACGTTTTCGAGGCCGATGTTGAGGGCGCGGTCCATGGTGCCGAGGCGCTCTTCAATGCGGTCCGTACCGGCATTGATGGCGCTGGAGATGCGGCTTGCGGCTTCCTCGCTGACGCGGTCGATCTCGCCGGAACGCTCACCGAGGCTGTCGGCGATGCGCTGGCCGGCGTTGTCAACGATAGCGTTGACACTGTCGACGCTGTCGCGGACGCGATCCTCCAGCGAGCCGAGGCTCGTTTCCAGGCGCAGACCGGTGTCATCGACCAAGGCATTGACGCTGCCGACACTGCCTCGAATACGGCTTTCCAGAGAACCGAGACTTGTCTCGATCTTGGCGCCGGTATCGTCGACGATGGCATTGACGCTTCCGACGCTGTCGCGGATACGATCCTCCAGGGTGCCAATGCTGGCCTCGATGCGGATACCGGTGTCGTCGACGATTGCGTTGACATTGCCGACGCTGCCGCGGATGCGGTCTTCCAAAGTTCCGAGGCGAGATTCGATGAGGCTGCTGGTTTCATCGACGATGACGCTGACCTTATCGACGCTCCCGTGCATCCGCCCCTCGAGCGAACCCAGACGGGTCTCGATGCGGGCGGCCGTGTCATCGACGATCGTGCTGACATTATCGACGCTGCCGCGCATACGGTCTTCGAGCGAGCCAAGACGGGTCTCGACACGAACACCCGCCGCATCGGCAATCGAACCGACATTTTCGGCACTGTCGCGCATGCGCTCTTCAAGCGCGCCAAGGCTTGTCTCGATGCGCAGACCGGTGTCGTCAAGGCGGTCGTTGAGGCCGTTGATCGACATGTCGACGCGGTTGGTCAGCGTGTCGGCGGCGAGGCTGATCTGGCCGGCCGTTTCCGCCAGGCGCTCGGCAATGTTGCCGGTCGTCGAGCGCATGCGGGCTTCCAGCGTTTCGCCGCTGCGGTCGATGATGCCGGCAAGTGCCGCTTGGCGCTCTTCGAGCGACATTTCGAGCATGCTGGCGCTGGTGGCAAGGCTGGTGGCGATCGACACGGACTGGTCGGACAACATGCCTTCCAGCTGGTCGCGGCCCTGGTCGACGGCGAGGTTGATTGCGTTGATCCGGTCGTCGAGCGTGGCTCGAATCTGCTCGTGGGTCGAGGAGAGTGTTTCGCGCAGGTGCTCGGCGCGGCCGGTCAGCGTCTGTTCGATTTCCGTCGCCTTGCCGGCGAGCGAGGCTGTCGCCTCGGTGGTGCGCGCGGTCAGCGCCTCGGCGATCTGGGCGCTGGTGGCCGTCAGGACGTCCGAGATCTTGCCCACGCGGCCGCTGAGGTCTTCGGCAATGCGAGCGCTGGTGTTGGTAAGAGTGTCGGAGATCTGGCTGACGCGGCCACCGAGGTTTTCGGCAACGAGGGATACGCTGTCCGAAAGCTTCTGTTCGATTTCACCGACACGGTCGGTCATCGTCTCGGCAACGGCCGTGGCGCGGAAGGTGAGGTTGTCGGCGACGTCTTCGGCATGACGGCTCAGGGAATCTGCCATTTCGTTGGCGCGGGCCGTCATCGTCGAGGTGATGTGGGCGGAGCGATCGGCGAGAACGCCGTCGAGTGCCGATGTCTGGGTCGAAAGGGTTTCTGCAATCGCCTGGCTGCGTTCCGAAAGAACACGCTCCAGCCGGTCGGCCGTTTCGCCGACGGCACCTTCGATCGCGTCCGTTCCGGTCGAAAGCACGGTCGAAAGGGCAAGGGTGCGCTCGGACAGGGTGTTGTCGAGGCGGTGCTGGCTTGCCGCGATGGCGCTGGTGATCTCGTCGGTCGAGCCGGTCAGCGTCTGCTCGATGCGGGCATGGGCCGCGTGCAGGCCATCGACGAACTGTGCCGTGCGGGTGTCGAGGCCCTCGGTCAGGCGCTGTTCGCTTGATGTCAGTGCATTTGCAAGCGCATCTGCGCGCTGGCCAAAGCCGTTCTCGATGCGATCCTGAGCCTCGGACAAGGCGCCCATCAGGCTGCTGGTCTTTTCGGAAAGAACGCTGTCGATGCGGCTATGGGCTCCGCCGATCAGGTTGCTGAGATCGGACGTGCGGCTGCCGATCGTCTCCTCGATGAAGTCGTGGGTGGCGCCGAGTGCTGTCGCGAGTGTGAGCGACTGATCCGAAAGCGCCGAGCCGATCTTCTCGATGCTGCTGTCGAGCGCGCCACCGATGGCATCCGAACCGCCACTGACGGTCTCGTTGATGCGGTGCAGGCTTTCCATCAGCTTGGTGTCGAGCAAGCTGGCGCGCTTGTCGAAGGCCGATGCGAACTCGTGGAAGCGTTCGTCGAAGGCGGTGGCAAGGTGGCCGACTGTCGTCTGCAGCTTTTCTTCGAAGAATCCGCCGCGCAGATCGAGATCCATGATGGCATCGTCGGCGCTGGAGCGCAGGCTCTGGCGGAAATGCGCACCCTTTTCGTCGAGGGTGGCGTTGAGCGTCGCGAGCACGTCTTCGAGGCCGCCGGCAATTGCCTGCTGGCCGACGCTCAGGCTTTCGTTGAGGTCGCGGGTGCGGGCAATCAGCGTTTCATTGAGCTGGCGGGCGCGCTCGTTCAGCGCGGCATTCAGCTTTTCAGTGTTAGCATCGAGCGAGGAGGCGCGGGTCTCGAACTGGCCGAGCAGCTGCTCGCCGCGCTTTGTCAGCGTATCGCTCAGCTGGTCGAGGCGGGTGTCGAATTCGCTGCTGAGGCCGAGGCCGGCTGCCGTCAGGCCGGAAAGGAGCGAGTCCGTGCGGTTCGACAGCATGGTGCTGATGTTCTGCAGCGCCGTGTCGGACTTTTCGCTGAGTGCCGCTGCCCGCGTGTCGATCAGCGAGGCAAAAGCCTCGCCGGAGATGGCGATGCGCGAGGCGATGTCTTCGCCGGCCTGGTCGAGATCGTCCTTCAGCTTGCCATGCGCACCGGCGATGGTCGAGCGGATGCGCTCGGAGTGGCCGATGATGGCTTCGCGCTCAAGGCCCAGCTCCTGAACCAGCGTACGCACGCGCAGTTCGTTTTCGCTGTAGCTGCGCTCGAGCGCATTCACCTCGGAGTGAACCAGCGTTTCGAGTTCGGTGGCGCGCGCAATCGTGCGCTCGATGCCTTCGTTCATCGCCGAGACTTCGCGGCGAACGGCCTGACCGACGGTCATGACCCGGTCGGCGGCCGCAGTTTCCGGTTCGGCCAGGCGCAATGCCACTTCGGCCATGGAGCGCGCGGCGTTGCGCAGTTCCTGCGCGCGGGCGATCATGATGGCGAAGGAGAAGAAGAGCATGATCGGCAGCGCGATGCCAATGGCGACGCCGACGGCACCCGGGGTGGCAGCGAGATCGCTCAGCGAGCGGATCTGCCAGATCTGTGGGCCATAGAGCAGGTTGGCGACACCGATGCCGGCCACGGCCCAGATCACCGAAACGAGGGCTGCGACACGGATGGCGGCGCGGTTCGAGCGAACGTCGAGGGCGCGCAACATGGCAGCCGGAGAGCGGCGCCCATCGTCGTTTGCCGGAGAAAGGGGAGGCGACTTTGGCGCAGGTTCAGGAGCGAGCCCGCGTGCGGCGTCATTTGCTCGCGCGGCGCGGGGGGCTTCCTGCTGAGGCTTGGCATTTCGGCTGTGATCGGGCTGAGCAGCCTGATTAGTGGAGTCAGACACATTTTCCTCCGGATTATCCAAGGAAGTCTTGTCGTTAGGGCTCGACTTAAGCTCGTCAAAATCGATCTTAAGGGCCGCTTCCAGAGCCTGGAAGGCCTTTTCATCAATTGACTCGTTGCTCTTCTTCGTCGCCATAGGGATACGCCTCATTACCTTTTGCCTGCGATGAAGCGTGTCCATTTGATCCGCGATTGCGGCCAGGCACTGACTTCACCGGGGCGGTGACGGCAAGATACGCGCATCACATCTACGCAATACCCTACTGAACACCACTGCATTTCCTCGATGGATAGTCGGAATTGACCCTCGAGGGCACCACTCGCACAGCTTATCCACCGGAACGGTTGCCATTTTCGTACGCAAGCCCGTTCCTAACCGTATCGTAGTGACACATTAGCCCGGTTGTTACAATTAAGAGCACTCCAGCTTCATTAAAATCCTAATGAATTCTTAATGTGGCAAAGGGGTTTAGGTCGGAAAAGGCAAGGAAATCAGGAGGTTTAACGAGCGTTAACCATTTTCCCAGATTCCTGCCTATATTGCGCCCCGTTTTAAGCCGATAGCAGCGCCCGCCCGTGGAGGATGATAGCTCGCAAACCGTAGCGATCGTCCGGCGACGAAGCTTGGTGAACAGGCGTCGTCGGTCACGGTGTCCGTGCCGCCCATGGCAATTGGACCGCGAATGTCGCGGGACGGCGTCGGATAAAGACCAACAGCATACAAACAATAGGGAAATTGGCTCATGGCGGCCCTCAGAATTGCCTTCGAAGCTCCCGACACTCCGGGTAGCTCTTCTCTTTCCGGCAAGAAGCCCATCGATTTTGCCCACCTTGCCGCGCAGACAATGGGAGACAAGGCGCTCGAAATCGAAGTGCTGCAATTGTTCGCCCGTCAGGCACGCAAGGTGATGAAGGAAATCACCGATGGCGACGTGAATGGACGTGCCCAGGCGGCCCATCAGTTGAAGGGGGCCGCACTCGCTGTCGGCGCCGTCGACGTCGCTGCTGCGGCCGGCGCGATCGAACAGCGTCCGACCGATGCGGCTTTGCCCGACGTTCTTGCAGAGAGCGTGCTTGAGGCTGAACTGTTTATCCTGAAGCTCTGCCGCTGATTGCAGCGAGCCACAAAGGTGCATCGCGGCCCGCGCTGAAACGCTGCGTCCGCGATGCAACTGCCGGCTGTTGTTGACTGGATGGCCGAATTGTTGGAAGAACTTTCCCTGAATTCGCGCCCGCCGCCCCGCGCGGCTTTGCGCAATCGGCCAGTCCCATCAGCTTATTCCGGAAAGTGACATGACAAAACTTACGATCGTTGCCTTTGATGGCACGCGCCACGAACTCGATGTCGAGAACGGCTCGACCGTCATGGAGAACGCCGTTCGCAATTCGGTTCCGGGTGTCGAAGCGGAGTGTGGCGGGGCCTGTGCCTGTGCCACCTGTCATGTCTATGTCGACGATGCCTGGACGGCTGTCGTCGGCGCTCCGGAAGCGATGGAAGAGGACATGCTGGATTTCGCCTATGATGTCCGTCCGACCTCGCGGCTTTCCTGTCAGATCAAGGTCAGCGATGCGCTGGACGGGCTCGTCGTGCACGTGCCCGAACGCCAGGCCTGATCGCTGGCCGTTGGCGCCCATCTTCAGTCTATCGATCTATTGATGTCATGTTTGCCAAAAAAGCGCCTCGCTGGTCGTGTGACGAGCGAGGCTAGGAGGGCGCATCGCACGCAGATGAGGGAGGGAACATCTGCTGCATGAAGACACGCCAGGAGAACCTGTATTTGCTGCGTCGTCGAGCTTTGCGCTTAAAGAAACGAAACGACACTGCTGAACTCAAGTAACGGCAATATTTATACGTCGTGCAAGACCATGATGGTCCGCCAAATTCCTTTCGACAACGGAGGGTTGGATTTCAATTCGCCCCCACGTTCCATATTCTGAATATAAGCGAGTCGCTCAGCTGTAGCTATCGCTAGATTTCACCAATAAAATACTGTGGGTGCGCACTCGTTGAACAGGTCGCCTCAAAGTATATTCCGGCTATGCTTATGTCGGTCGTGACCGTTGAACAGCGACCTGTCTAGCGCTGCGTTTTCTTCAGCGCATCCAGCCGGTATTGCAGCAATCGGATTATGCGCTTGTCGAAATTGGCCGCCTCCGTCCGGTCGAACCGGGCCTGGTCCTTGTCGTGAGCGGCGATCGCTTCGGTACTGGCGCGTGTGACGCTTTCTTGCATCTGTTCGCAGTCCGCCTGCGGCCTCAGGGCCAGAAACATCTTCTCCATCTCGCGGGCGTGGTTGCGGGCGATCTCGGCGTGGCGTTCCTCGTGCCGCTTGATATCGCTCGACAACGTATCCCAGACCAGAGCGAGGTCGCGGCTGGCCTGCTTGCGATATTTCCAGCGCGGCAGGATGATGCGCGTGCTGAGCGTGACGCGGGCGACGCCGACCGCGCAGCGTCCGCCGCGATTGACGTAGGTGATCGTGCCGCCAAACTTGATCCGCGTCGCGCCCGGATGGCGCGCGCCCGTCGATTTCATCATCGGCCCGGCTTTGGACAGAGCTTTGTCGAGGTCCGCCGCCGTGCGGCCGCCGATCGAGAAATAGGAAAAGCTCTTGTTTATCACCGTTTCGCCGGACGCAGAGCCCAAGGGCATGGCAACCAGAAGGGCAAGAAGGGCGGCTTTGAACGGAACGCGTACTCGAGACATCAATGCGTAGTTCTCTTTAGTTGAACTTCAATCAAGCTTGGGGCATAGCCAGCGTGGGTGCAACAGCAAATCGAAATGGTTGTCTGCGGCGCATCGTGAGGGGAAATGACTTACAATCCATTTCAAAATTTTCATTGGAAGCTGGCGCATGGCCGTAGTCTCGAACTGGGGCCGCGTGGCGTTTTGATGGCGATCATCAATGTTACCCCCGACTCTTTCTCCGATGGCGGTCGTTTCACGGATACGGCAGCAGCCGTTGTCCAGGGCAAGCGCTGCATCGACGACGGCGCCCTGATCCTCGATGTTGGCGGTGAATCGACCAGACCGGACGCAGCGCCCGTGAGTGCCAAAGAGGAACAGAACCGGATCTTTCCGGTCATCGCGGCATTGGCGCGCGACACCGATGCGCTCATTTCAGTCGATACCTATAGGGCAGAGACCGCACGGCTTGCCGTCGACGCTGGCGCCCACATCATCAACGACGTGCACGGCCTTCAGCGCGAACCGGATATCGCGCGGGTTGCTGCGCAGACGGGCGCCGGGCTCTGCATCATGCACACAGGCCGCGATCGCCAGAAGCTTGCCGATGTGGTGGACGACCAGTTCCATTTCCTAGACCGCTCGCTGCAGATCGCGGCAGAAGCCGGCATCGAACGCGAACGGATCGTGCTTGATCCGGGCTTCGGCTTTGCCAAGGACACGGAAGAGAACCTCGAACTGATGGCGCGGTTTACCGAATTGCACCGTTTCGAGCTGCCTTTTCTGGTCGGCACGTCACGCAAGCGGTTCCTTGGTGCTGTCACCGAACGAGAGCCGGCGGACCGCGATGCCGCCACCGCGGCGACCACGGCCCTGCTACGCATGGCGGGTGCGGCCATTTTCCGCGTACATGATGTCGCAAACAGCAGGGATGCGCTGATGGTGGCGGATGCTATGCTGGGTGCAAAGAAGAGCTGACGGGACGGAAAACCATGAGCGCGACCTATACGATCACCCTGAAAAACTGTGCCTTCTTTGCGCGCCATGGCGTTCTCGACGAGGAAGAATTCCTCGGGCAACGGTTTTTCGTCGATGCGGAGCTTGAAGTGGAGCAAGGCTCGGCGCTGGTCGATGATTCGATCGACGACACCGTGCATTACGGCATCGCCTTTACCGAAATCGAGCGCATCGTCACCGGTCGGCGGCGCTATCTGATCGAGGCGCTGGCGCTCGAGGTCGCAAAGACCCTGTGCGTGCGTTTTCCGCAGGTCCGGCGTGCCAAGGTCTCCGTCCGCAAGCCGAATGCACCGGTTCCCGGAATTCTCGATTATGTCGAAGTCACGGTCGAGCACGTCGCCTGAGATGAGCGGGCATATCGCAACTTTGGGACTTGGCGGAAACCTGGGCGAGCCGAGAAGGGCCATGGCAGATGCATTGCAGATGCTCGATGCCAGGCCGGATTGCGCGGTTCGGGCCGTTTCGCGTCTGTATCGGACACCACCCTGGGGCAAGACCGATCAGGACTGGTTCTTCAACGCCTGCGCCGAAGTCGAAACGTTGCTCGGCCCGGAGGCATTGCTGGACGCCTGCCTTGATATCGAGCGGCAGATGAAGCGGGTGCGCGACGAACGCTGGGGCCCGCGCACGATCGACATCGATGTCCTCACCTTCGGCGACCTGTCCCAGACCGAGACCAAGCTGGAGCTACCACATCCGCGCATGACTGCGCGCGGTTTCGTCCTGATGCCGCTTGCGGACTTTGCCTCCGGCATGCGTGTGAACGGACGGCGGGTCGAAGACTGGCTGGCGGATGCCGACGTCACCGGCATCGAGGTGGTGGACGAAGACAGGGGCTGGTGGCGGGCAGGGGCCTGAGTTCGAGTAGCACAAAAAGAAAAGCCCCAGCGTTTGGCCGGGGCTTTTCTCCGCAATCTGGACTGTCGTCTACTTGATCGAGCCGACGGCGATGTTGTCGAGCTGGCGGTTGAGACTGACGCCGATCACCGGCACCATTGTATCCTCGACCTTCACCGAGATGGTGATGTTCATGGTCGAGTCGTTCTGGAGCCGGGCGATCATCGCGCCGTTCAGCTTCTTGCGGTTGATGCCGACGACGACCTTGTCCTTGGCGACGTTGCCGGAGACTACGTCGAGACCCTTGCCATCAGCGCCGTCGAGAAATTTTCCGGTGTAGCTGCCGCCCTTCTGGGTGATCAGCGCCGACATCGGTTGCTTGAACACGCCGACGCGGCAGAAGCCGTCGAGCTTGATGCCGGCATCATTGCCGGCAACCGGTTCGCCGGCGAGATCGCAGGTGAACTTGGTGCCCTTGTATTTCCCGGCGACGATCTCGCCGGGGCCCTTCCACTGGCCGGAGACTTTCTCGAAGAAAGCCTTGTCCTTGCCACCGGAAATGGCTGGCGTAGCAACGCCGACGGTTGCTGCGAGCGCGAAGGCGGCAGCGCCGCGAGCGATCAAAGAAGGGCGCGAGAACATAAACGATCCTTGATGGGTCAACGTCCGAAACTAGGAGCCACATTTGCGCGCAAATGGTTAATGGACGGTTTCTTTCGGGCTGATATCAAGGCTTCTTTGTGTCGGTGATGCGCTCTGTGCGCCGCAGATCGGATGGCTGCAAGGCAGTCACGGCGGCCTCACCGTCATGTGCTACGATGCGCGCAGACGTGTTTATGAAACTCTATCGCAACGGCGTACGTATCCACTTGAAACGCGGAGGTTTCATGATGGCAGCGGCGATCAACAGCACCACCCCGGAAACGGACATCTCGCAGGCACTCATAATCCGCCGCCACGGACTTGCCACGCGGCTGACCCATTGGCTGTGGGCACTGGCATTGTTCTTCCTGCTCCTGAGTGGCCTGCAGATCTTCAACGCCCACCCGACGCTTTATCTTGGGCAGCAATCGGGCTTTGCCTTCGACAACGGCGTGCTGTCCATCAGCGCCGCCCGGACGCAAGATGGAGAGGTCAGGGGCGTGACGACGCTGCTCGGCCTGGGGGTCGACACGACGGGTGTTCTCGGGGTCAGCGGCGCCGCAGACCGGCGTGACTACAGGGCATTTCCAGCCTGGCTAACGGTGCCTTCTTATCAAGACCTGGCGACGGGCCGGGTGATACATTTCTTCTTCGCGTGGCTTTTTGCGACCGTCTTTCTTGTCTGGTTGGTTGCGAGCCTGATCAACGGGCACCTGTGGCGCGACATCCTGCCATCGGCCTCCGATATCAGCGGCCTGCCACGAAGTTTCGTCAACCACGTGCGGTTCCGATTCGATCACGGCCGCAGCTACAATGGCTTGCAGAAACTCTCCTATGCCGCTGTTTTGCTCGTCTTTTTTCCGTTGATGATCCTGACGGGGCTGACGATGTCGCCGGGCATGGACGCGGCCTGGCCATGGTTGATCGACGTCTTTGCCGGTCGACAGACGGCACGCACGATCCACTTCGTCGTCATGCTTTTGCTCGTGGGCTTCTTCGCCATACACATCTTCATGGTTTTTGCCGCCGGGCCGATCAACGAATTGCGCTCGATGATAACAGGGCGTTACCGCATCGATAGCGAGGCGCAGCGCAAGGAGGCAGGGCAATGACGCGGCTTCTGATCAATCGCAGGCGCTTTTTGACCGCCGCCGGCATTGCCGCCTCGACGTTGCCTCTTGCAGGTTGTGATGCATTCGATGGAATCCTGCAAAACAGAAGCCCGGTCCGTGATGTCCTGGCATCGGCGAACAGCCTGACTTATCGGGTACAGCGGCTATTGATGGACGCGGACCGGCTGGCGCCTGAGTTCGCCGAAAGCGAAATCCGCCAGGGACAACGGCCGAACGGCTCGACCGATCCGACCGACCCGGAGTATATCGCCCTCCAGCAGGATTTTTCCGGATACCGCCTCGGCGTCACCGGTTTGGTCGAAAAGCCGCTCAGCCTGACATTGGCCGAATTGCGCAACATGCCGTCGCGGACACAGATCACCCGCCACGACTGTGTCGAGGGCTGGAGTTGCATCGCCAAATGGTCGGGCGTTCCGCTTGCCAAGGTACTTGATGAAGCCAAGATCAGACCGGAAGCGCGTTATGTCGTCTTCCATTGCTTCGATCGCATGGGTCTCGGGCTTTCCGGACCGACGGCCTACTACGAATCGATCGACCTCATCGATGCGCGCCATCCGCAGACGATCCTTGCCTATGGATTGAACGGACGGTCACTTCCGGTCGCCAATGGCGCGCCGCTTCGAGTGCGCATCGAGCGGCAGCTCGGCTACAAGATGGCGAAGTACATCAGTGCCATCGAGGTCGTTGCGGATCTTTCGACGTTCGGTCGTGGACGCGGCGGCTTCTGGGAAGAATTGGGCTATGAGTGGTATGCGGGCATCTAGTTCTACAGGCCGCGCGTCTTTTCAGACGCGCAAAGGTCGCTGAAGCACTTTGAATTTCTGCATGTTTTCATCCTTAAGTCGGGTAGGTTTTAGGAAACATGCAGTCGTTTCTAGACGTCGCCGTTCTGACTAGCCGCGCGACCGGCACCGGGCGCGAGGTCCGAAAGAAAGTCGCCGATCCCGGGACGTTTCAGTGCTCTGAAAGGCATCGGTCGGCAAAGGTCCATGGCAGCGATGCCGATGCGG
Source organism: Ensifer sp. NM-2 (assembly GCF_003024455.1). Taxonomy (NCBI): domain Bacteria; kingdom Pseudomonadati; phylum Pseudomonadota; class Alphaproteobacteria; order Hyphomicrobiales; family Rhizobiaceae; genus Ensifer; species Ensifer sp. NM-2. Next base: position 15,621 of record NZ_PVZR01000009.1, on the reverse strand, counting down.
GCGGTCATCAGTCCATTGATTACGCCTTCGCCGAGCCGGGCCGAGAGTTTTGACGCCAAGCCGTGGCCAAGCACCTGCTGGATGAGGCTGTCACCGGCGGCGATCGAGCCGGTGACAGCGAGATGGGCGATAACGTCGCGCATCAGCCTGATCATGCCGAGCGTACCGGGGCGGCCGCCATAAAGCTCGGCCATCGCGCGGATCATGCGAGCGGATTCATAAAGCACATAGCCGAGATCGACGAGCGCGCGGGGGCTGACGGCGGTGACGATCGACACGCGCTTGGAAGCGGCGAGAATGATGCGCCGGGCCTCGCGATCGAGCGGCGTCAACAATTCGCGCTCCGTCAGGTCAAGCAGATGCGGGCCATCGATGATTTCGCCTTCGGTTTCCTTAAGGCGCGTACGACCGCGTGCCGTGCGCGGATTGGTGGCGAGAAGATGGACGAGTTTTTCCGAAGCGGACCGTGCCAGCTTGGTATTGCCGGAAGCGGCGGCATTCTCCGTTTCCGTCTTCAAGCTCTGGACGGCAGTCAGTTGCATCATGCCTGAAAGCTCGCGGCCAATGACTACCAGCAGTGCCAGGAGCCCGATGGCAACGATACCCATTGCGGCATAGCCGAGCCAGTCGGCGCGGGAAAACAGGTCGCGGATGAGGCGGTCGACCCAAAGACCCGTCGCCAGCGAGAGGAGAATGCCGAATGCCCCCATGGCGATCTTGCCGACGGACAGGCGACGCCTGCGCGGGTTTGCCTCCGGCAAAGCGAGGCTTTCGACGCCAAGCGTCGTTTCCCGGAAGGGATCCTCCGTGTCGGGGGTCATCACCACCTTGTCGTCGAAGCTCGCCGGGGCGCGGCGGGGGCGGTCGCTTTCCGCCGGCTTCTGCTCCGGATCCGGGTTCACCGAAAAAGCACCGGGCTTTCGGCCACGGCTGTTGAAATCGTCACTCATGCCAACCGGTCTCCGAACAGGAACTGCATCGCCCGATCGAGCCGGATATGCGGCACCGACAGCTTCAATCCGCCGCCCGTCTCTTCAAGATGCGGCGGCCGGAAGCGCACGAAACTGAGCTCGGGCATCGGGTGCACGTCGCCGAATTTTTTCGCCGACGCATCGGCATCAAGCGCCCTAAAAAAAACTTCAGGATCATCCGGCAAGTCACCGGGAAATATCGCTGTTTTCCCTTCACCGTCGAAGGTCTCGCCGTTGATCTTCTCGCCAGCGATCGGTGTTCCGACGATAACCGGAAGCGTATGCCCTCCATGGTCGACCGTGGCCTCGCGTGTCGCCCGGACCGAGGCGATCGCCATGACCTCGAGCCCCGCACCGCTCATGCCGATGCGGGCGGCTGCCCGGCTGACGAGACGCGCCGTGATGCGCTCCAACCGATCGTGGCTTTCGTGGTGCAGATGGTCCGCCTTCGTCGCGGCGATCAGCACCTTGTCGATCCGTCGGGTCAGGAAAGACGAGAGCCAGCTGTTCGTGCCGGGACGGAAGCAGGCGAGCACGTCGGCCAGCGCCTGCTCCAGATCGAGCAGCGCTTCCGGCCCGCCATTGATCGCCTGTAGCGCATCCACCAACACGATCTGACGGTCGAGCCGAGCAAAATGCTCGCGGAAGAACGGGCCGACGACGTGCTTCTTGTAGGCTTCGTAGCGGCGCTCCATCATCGCCCAGAGCGAACCTTTCGGCGCACGGCCCTCGGGCAGGTCGGGCAGTGGCGAGAAGGTCAGGGCAGGTGAGCCCTCGAGATCGCCCGGCATCAGGAAGCGACCGGGCGGCAGGGTCGAGGGCGAGCTCGCGTCCGCCTTGCAGGCTTTGAGGTAGGCGGTGAAGCTTTCGGCGAGCCGGCGCGCGCTGCTTTCATCGGCGATCGCCGTTGGTCCCGCAGATGAGGCAAGCGTCAGCCAATCCGCCGACCGGTTGGCGCGGCCCGGAGCACGGGCGCGGGCAACCGAATTGTCGCTGAACTGCTTGAAATCCTGTGCGAGTAGCGGCAGATCAAGTAACCATTCACCGGGATAATCGACGATATCGAGCGACAGCCGGCCGGCCGAGAACAGCCTGTTCCAGCCGCTGGCGCTCTCGAAATCGAGGGTAATGCGAAGCTGCGAGATCGCGCGGGTCGAATCCGGCCAGATACGATCGCGCACCAGGGCGGCAATGTGATCCTCGTACTGAAAGCGCGGCACGGCGTCGTCCGGCTGGGGTTCAAGCCTTATCTTCGAGACGCGGCCGGAGCGCACCGGCTCGAACACCGGCAGCCGTCCGCCGTTGAGGAGATTGTGGACCAGCGACGAGATGAAGACGGTCTTTCCGGCTCTCGAAAGCCCGGTGACGCCCAGCCGGATAGAGGGATTGACGAGGCCCGATGCACGATCGGTGAGATTGTCGAATGCAATCAGGGCGTCGTCTTTGAAGCTGGTCAGATTTGGCGCCAAGTCGTGCTATCCCTCGCGGACCTTGCCGCTTTCGTTCATGCGAATGTCTGCCAGACGTGCGGCAGGTCCTGTTTGCCTTGGCGATATAGGAAATATTTCCCGCACCGCAACAATGGCATGTCATTTCGGTTCCCTGGTTGGCAGGATCAGCGACACCAGCGTGGCCGTTGCGGCGCCGCCTGGGCCTCCCTGTAAGTCAAGGATCGCAAGGGCTGCCGGCGGATAACCATGCGGAAGGGCGTCGGTCGCCGCCTCGTTCCCGGCAAAGCGGCGGAAGAGTTCGTCAATCATCGGATTGTGTCCGACGATCATCAACGAATTCAGATGCCTGTTTGCATCGATGATATCGGTATAGACGCTTGCCGGGCCGGTATAGAGCGCATCGACATAGCGGATCTGGATGTCTTCGCTGACGGATCGGAAGAAGGGTTCCGCGGTCTGGCGACAGCGGACCGCCGTCGAGCACAAGATCAGCTCCGGCCGGATGCCGCGATCGGCAGCCATCTGCGCGATCAGTTCCGCCTCGGCATATCCTACGTCGTCGAGCGCGCGATCGAAATCACGTTGACCGGGCAAGGCCCAACCGGAGCGGGCATGACGCAGAAGGAAGAGACGGAAGGGCCTGGCGGCACTGTCTTGCATATATTGAATTCCGGTAGCTGCCGGCCGCGGGTCGCGACGGGATAAAGTATCGCCGGATCGGGGTCTTGCGCGTCTCGCGGCGGATCACCACCTTTTCCCGTCGATGATGCAAAGATCAAGCTGTGAACCGCTTTTTTCAGGGGATTGCCCGGTTGCCGCCGGGCGCACCAATCCCGGCAAAAGGGCGGCGTCGCGCTGGCGGCAGAACATCCAAGTTACGACCGGTCTTCTTGGCGCCGGGTAGGTGATCATCTCTACGACTAAGATCTCATCTGTAATTTTGATGAAATATTCGCCAGTTAGCCTGAATTGCAAGCATTGTTAAAATACGGTTGAGTGTCTAATCCGAGGCTTGAATCGCGGCTTCCATGGGGCTATACACCGCCGCAATGAGATGTTCTTCAGGAGAATCGCGTTGAGTGAGAAGATCGATCTTAGTACCTTTGTCCTCTCGGAGGACGAGGAATTCATGAATGCCACCCACCGGGCCTATTTCCGGGCCAAGCTGAATGCTTGGAGAAACGACATCCTTCGCGAGGCACGCGAGACACTGGATCACTTGGCCGAGGAGAGCGCCAATCATCCCGATCTCGCCGACAGGGCCTCTTCCGAAACAGACCGGGCGATTGAACTGAGAGCCCGCGACCGTCAGCGGAAGTTGATCTCGAAAATCGATGCGGCGCTACAGCGGCTCGATGAAGGGACCTACGGCTATTGCGAGGAAACGGGAGAGCCGATCGGCTTGAAGCGTCTGGACGCCCGACCGATCGCAACGCTCTCGATCGAGGCGCAGGAGCGCCACGAGCGTCGGGAAAAGGTCTATAGGGACGAATAAGGGTCCGATTTCCGGATCAGTCTTGAGAAAAAGGCGCGGGTTGACCGCGCCTTTTTCTTTTTGCTGAATGTTTGTTCCGTGGTGAAATGACGCCGAATGTGTCAAGGCTTACGGCCGGCGGAGATGTCGGCGAGCATGCGGTTCATCTCTTCCTCGATCGTCGGCTCCTTGCGGACATCGTCGATCGGTGCGCCGAGCATCGGCTCATGGCGGGCGGCAGCGGCCACAGGCGCGCGATTTTCCGGACGTGCGGCCGCCGCAGCCGGCGTCAGCCGCTGCAGGTCACCGCTGATTTCGGCGTCGAGGATACGTTCGAAGTCCGAAAGCGCGCTTTGGGCAACGGGCTGCGATTGGGCAACGGCTGCAGGACGCTGTTCCTGCACTGGCGGCTGGGTCGGCAGCACGCGGCTGCGGGCGGCATCGAAGATGCCCTCGACCTTCTCGGCCGTATTGACAGGGGCAACGATCTCGGGCGCCTGTGGCGCAACCCTTTCGACCGGACGCGGCTCAATGGCCATCACGGGGGCCATCACAGGAGCCGGGCGCTGTTCGACAATCGGGCGAACCGCCGGGGCCGGCTCGACACGCGCAACCGGCTGCTCCTGCGGTATCGCCGCCGGACGCACTGGCGCGGCGACGGCCATCTCCGGCTGTACGACAGGGCGCAACTGCACCGGCGCTGCTGCCCTTGTCTCTGTTCCATTGCCGCTGGCAACCGGCTGCTCGATCGGCTTGCGCTCGATGACTGCCGGACCGTCGTTCGCTGAGGCGCTCTCATCGATCGGTGCAAGCCGGCTTTCGATGACGATATCCGTAGGTCCGCCGATCATGATCAGGTGTTCGACGTCGTCGCGACGCACGAGCACCAGGCGACGGCGTGTGTCGACAGCGGCCGCATCGAGCACAGCGAGGCGAGGCTGCCTGTTCTTGCCGCCGCGAATGAAGGGCGACGACGGCCTGTTGCGCATGATCCAGAGCACGGCCACGAGGCACAGAAGCCCGATCGCAACGGCGCCGGCGGCGATAATGAATCGGCTACCGTTGTCTCCGACGATCGTTTCCATCATAGGCTGAACTCCTTAAAGCCTTTCGAGTGGCAGTATTTGACGGCTTTTTTCGGGCTTGGACAAGCACTTCGCCGACATTCCCTGTGAATTGACCGCTGCGCTTCCGCACAGGTGCTTTTTGCTGTTATCTCTGATCGTTAAAGATGATTCCTATCCGAATGATCGAGGGCGTGTCGGGATTGGCCGATTTCACCTGGCGGATTGCGCGGATGCCGGCCGGAGCGCCGGACCGTATCGGCTATGTGCCGGGCGGTATTGGCGGCAGATGAGGACCCGATGACGAAAATGCGGCAGTCAGGTGACTACCAGATGCCGGTTGTTGACCGTGGCGTCAGGCCGGGAACCGTCATGCGGATCGTCCTGCTTGCGATCGTTCTGACCGTCTCTGCGATCGCCTTCGTGATCTTCAAGAACGAGTTGGACAACGAGATCGTGCTCGGCATCCTTGGCGTTCTTGCCATGGTCGGCATCTTCTTCCTCGTCTCGTCGGTCATCGGCTTCATCGAGGTGATGCCGCAATCGCGGCCGGACGAACTGGCGCGCGCCTTTCTCGACGCCCATGAAGACGGCACGATCGTCACCGACCGCAAGGGCCGCATCATTTACGCCAACGCCGCCTACGGCGCGCTGACCGGCGCGAAGAATTCTGCCGGCATCCAGTCGCTCGAAACGATCCTGTCGCGAAACCGCGAGGCGACCGAAGCGATCTACCGCCTCACCAACGGTCTGCACGAAGGCAAGCAGGGGCACGAGGAGTTTCGGCTGTTGAAGCCGCTGGCGACCGGTGCTGCGTCCAGCGGCTCTGGTGCCCACTGGTTTCGCTTGAAGGCCCGGGTGTTGCCGCTCGAAGATAGTGACCGCAACCCGCTCTATCTCTGGCAGATTGCCGACATCACCGCCGAACGTGACGACCAGGAGCGGTTCTTCAAGGAACTGCAGAACGCCATCGATTATCTCGACCATGCTCCGGCCGGCTTCTTCTCCGCCGGGCGCAAGGGCGAGATCTTCTACATCAACGCTACCCTTGCGGATTGGCTGGGCATCGACCTGACAAAATTCCAGCCGGGCTCCATGAGCATCGGCGATCTTGTCGCCGGCGAGGGGTTGACGCTGGTGCAATCGGTGCAGGCGGAGCCAGGCCTGAAGAAGACCAAGGTGCTGGATCTCGATCTGCGCAAGTCCAACGGCCAGAGCCTGCCGGTGCGCATGGTGCACCGCGTGTCGTCGGCACGCGATGGCGCGCCCGGCGAAAGCCGGACCATCGTCATGTCGCGCGACGGCGGCGAGGACGAGGATCAGTCGGCGTCGAGCGCTGCGATGCGCTTCACCCGCTTCTTCAACAATACGCCGATGGCCATCGCCTCGGTCGACGGCAACGGTCGCATCCTTCGCACCAATGCGCCGTTCCTCAAGCTGTTTTCCGGCCTTGTCTCCCAGGACGATGTCGAGCGTGGCGCGCTGATCGAAACGGTGGTGCATCCGACGGAAAAGGGCCGTCTGCATGAGGCGCTTGCCGCCGCCAAGGATCGCCAGGGCGATATCGCGCCGATCGACGCCTTGCACCCGGCCGATGGCGAGCGGCATTTCCGCTTCTATATCAATGCCGTCATCGACCAGAGCGATCAGGCTCCGGAAGAGGCAGCGATCATCTACGCGCTGGAGATTACCGAGCAGAAGGCGCTCGAAAACCAGATGGCGCAGACGCAGAAGATGAATGCGGTCGGCACGCTTGCGGGCGGCATCGCGCACGATTTCAACAACGTGCTGACGGCGATCCTGCTGTCCTCCGACCACCTGCTTTTGTCGGCGCGACCGGCCGATGCGAGCTTTGCCGATCTGATGGAGATCAAGCGCAACGCCAATCGTGCGGCGGTGCTCGTCAGGCAGTTGCTCGCCTTCTCGCGCAAGCAGACCATGCGGCCGACAGTGCTGAGCATGACCGACGTGATCGGCGACCTGCGCATGCTCGTCGATCGCATGACCGGGACCAACGTCAAGGTCGAAGTCGACTACGGGCGCGATCTCTGGCCGGTGCGCACGGATCTCGGCCAGTTCGAGCAGGTGCTGCTCAACCTTGCCGTCAATGCGCGCGATGCCATGCCGTCAGGCGGCATCATCACGCTTCGCACGCGCAATCTGCCGGCAACGGAAATCGCGGCCATTGGCCGGCGCGAACTGCCGGAGGAAGATTTCGTCATGGTGGAGGTTTCCGACCAGGGAACCGGTATTCCGCCAGAAATTCTCGACAAGATCTTCGAGCCCTTCTTCACCACCAAGGAAGTCGGCAAGGGCACGGGCCTTGGTCTTTCGATGGTCTACGGCATCGTCAAGCAATCCGGCGGCTACATCTATCCGGAATCCGAAGTCGGCAAGGGAACCACCTTCCGCATCCTGCTGCCGCGCCATATCGACATTCCGGAAGCCGCGGGTGAACCGACGCAGGGCGCATCCAATGGGGCGGTGACGCTGCCGCCGGCTGAAGCTGTCGCCAAGCCAGTCGCCAAGACCGAGGAACCGACCGATCTCACCGGTGATTCAGCCGTCGTCCTCCTGGTAGAGGACGAAGAAGCGGTCCGCCGCGGCGGCAAGCGCATGCTCGAGACCCGCGGCTATACCGTGCACGAGGCAGGCTCTGGCGTCGAAGCACTCGAGATCATGGAGGAGCTCGATGGCGCCGTCGATATCGTCGTTTCGGACGTGGTGATGCCGGAAATGGACGGGCCGACACTCTTGACGGAGCTGCGCAAGAAGTACCCGGACCTGAAGTTCATCTTCGTCTCGGGTTACGCGGAAGATGCCTTCGCCCGCAATCTTCCTGCCGACGCCAAATTCGGCTTCCTTCCGAAACCGTTCTCGCTGAAGCAACTGGCCGTGGCCGTGCGCGAGATGCTGGACTCCTGAGGCGTGCGCGAAACTGCGCAGTGCATTGAGCGAATCTGAGAAATCGCGGCGCGCATTTCGGCGCTCGCCAAGAATTGCAGTCCAACAAAAAGCCCGACGCTTTCGCGCCGGGCTTTTCTCTTATGATCTTAATGTCAGTCGACTACTTCGCGGTCAGCGCCACAGCGATTTCGCCGGCGAGGCGGGCATTGTTCTCGACCAGCGCTATGTTGGTTTCGAGGCTGCGGCCCTCGGTCATGTGGAAGAGGTTGTCGAGCAGGTACGGGGTGACCTCCTTGCCGGAAATCTCATCGCGTTCGGCGTTGTCGAGCGCGCGGCCGATGTAGATTTCCATCTCCTCGCGCGCGATCTCGCTTTCGGCCGGAACCGGGTTCGCGATCAGCATGCCGCCATCGACGCCGAGCAGTTCGCGCATGTTCTGGAAGTTGGCGATTGCCGCTGGGCTGTTGAGCATCAGCGGGCTCTTGAGGCCCGAATCGCGCGACCAGAAGGCCGGGAACACGTCGCTGTCATAGGTCACAACAGGCACGCCGCGGGTTTCGAGGACCTCGAGCGTCTTCGGAATGTCGAGGATGGCTTTCGCGCCGGCGCAAACGACGATGACGGCCGTGCGTGCCAGTTCGTCGAGGTCGGCGGAGATGTCGAAGCTCAGCTCGGCGCCGCGGTGCACGCCGCCGATGCCGCCGGTCGCAAAGACGCGGATGCCGGCGCGGGCAGCGGCGATCATGGTGGCGGCAACGGTCGTCGCGCCGGTGCGGCGCTCGGCGATGGCAAAGGCGAGATCGGCGCGCGATACCTTCATCGCGCCTTCGGTCTTGGCCAGCTCTTCCAGCTTCGCATCGTCAAGGCCGATATGCAGAACGCCGTGAATGACGGCGATCGTCGCCGGAACGGCACCCTGGTCGCGGATGATCGCTTCGACGCTGCGGGCCATGTTGAGGTTGCCCGGATAGGGCATGCCATGGGTGATGATCGTCGATTCCAGTGCCACGATCGGCGCGCCGCGTGCCTTGGCGGCTGCAACCTCGTCGGAATATTCCATCGGCAGGAAGGGGGAAGCGGGTTTGGTCATGGTTTTTCCTTGGGAGTTCGGCTGGCGGCGTTCATGCCAGCATTTGAGGTGCCGGCACAAGGGCCAGTGCCTGTTCGAGGTTGGCCTGCGACATTTGTTCCGAGGCGGCCAAGGGAGAGCGAAGCGTAATGCCGGCGGCGGCAATGCCGCGCCGCAGGCATTCCGACAGATCATGGCCGGCAAGACGGGCGGTGAGGAAGCCTGATGCCAGGGCATCGCCGGCGCCGGTAACATCGGCGAGCTCCGGCAGGGCCGGCGGCGTCGCGACGCAGACGGTTTCGCGATCGAAGGCGACGACCGCTCTGCCGCCTCGGGTAACGACGCCGCCATTGAGCCCGGCGGCGCGCAAAAGCGGCGGCCAACCCTCAGCATCCGCCGCATCCTTGCCGGTGAGCGCCCGCGCCTCGGCCTCGTTCATGAACAGGAAGCTGAGCCTGACCAGGCTCGGCTGGAATCGGATCACCTTTGCCGGCGATACGGCGATACCGGCGACAATGCGCCCATCCGTCGACGCCGCCGCTACGAGGGCGGCGATGGTTTCTTCGGGCAGGTTCGCATCGGTCAGCACCAGCCGGCTGTCGGCGATGGCATCGCGCAATGCGCGCCGCTGCAACTGGCGCGGCGAGAACATCCGGTAGAGATCCATGTCGGCAAGGGCGATCACCAGGTTGCCGTCATTTTCAATGATCGCAGTGTAGCTCGGCGTCTGGCGGTCGAGAAAGGTGAGGGGATTGTCGATGACGCCGGCAGCCGCTGCGGCCGCCGTCACGATGTCGCCAGCAGCGTCACCACCGCGCGTGCTGATCATCCGGACGCTATGACCCAGTCGTGCCAGGTTGCGCGCAGCGTTGAAGCCGCCGCCACCTGCCTCTTCGAACCAGGTGCCGGGGTTGCTCGAACCGGGTGCGGTCGTGCCCGAGATGCGGCCGCGCCGATCGATATGAGCGCCGCCGAAGACGGCGATTTCGCCTTCCTTCATGAATGTTCCTCTGCTGTCTATCGGCCGAATCGGATCGGGAGGGTTCATCGTCTCAGGGTGCGCCTGGCGCTGCCAAAAAAATTACGCAGCAAAGCGTGAACATGAATCGAACACAATCCGAATAATTCCTATTTTTCAATGTCTTGTCCTGCTCTTGCAAAAACGGAACAAAACATGTACAAAAACTCGTGCGGCGGCTTCATTGCCTCGGTAGCTTCAATAACCTAAAGGTGGACCAAATGGCACAAAACTCTTTGCGGCTCGTAGAGGACAAATCGGTGGATAAAAGCAAGGCACTTGAAGCGGCACTTTCCCAGATCGAACGGTCGTTCGGCAAGGGATCGATCATGAAGCTCGGTGGGAAGGACAGCATCATCGAGATCGAGACGGTTTCGACCGGCTCTCTCAGCCTGGACATCGCACTCGGCATTGGTGGCTTGCCGAAGGGCCGCATCGTCGAAATCTATGGTCCGGAAAGCTCGGGCAAGACGACGCTGGCGCTGCAGACCATCGCAGAAGCACAGAAGAAGGGCGGCATCTGCGCCTTCGTCGACGCCGAACACGCACTCGACCCGGTTTATGCGCGCAAGCTGGGCGTCGATCTCGAAAACCTGCTGATCTCGCAGCCCGATACCGGCGAACAGGCGCTCGAAATCACCGATACGCTGGTACGCTCCGGGGCGATCGACGTTCTCGTCATCGACTCCGTCGCAGCGCTCGTGCCGCGCGCCGAAATCGAAGGCGAAATGGGCGACAGCCTGCCGGGCATGCAGGCCCGTCTGATGAGCCAGGCGCTGCGCAAGTTGACCGCCTCGATCTCGAAGTCGAACTGCATGGTGGTCTTCATCAACCAGATCCGCATGAAGATCGGCGTCATGTTCGGTTCGCCGGAAACGACGACGGGCGGCAATGCGCTGAAGTTCTACGCCTCCGTTCGCCTCGACATCCGCCGTATCGGTTCCGTCAAGGAGCGCGAAGAAGTCGTCGGCAACCAGACGCGCGTCAAGGTCGTCAAGAACAAGATGGCGCCTCCCTTCAAGCAGGTCGAATTCGACATCATGTATGGCGAAGGCGTCTCGAAGACCGGCGAACTCGTCGATCTCGGCGTCAAGGCTGGTATCGTCGAGAAGTCCGGTGCCTGGTTCTCCTATAACAGCCAGCGCCTCGGCCAGGGTCGCGAGAACGCCAAGTCGTTCCTCAGGGACAATCCGGACCTGTCGCGCGAGATCGAGACGGCTCTGCGTCAGAACGCCGGCCTGATCGCCGACCGGTTCCTCGAGAATGGTGGTCCGGAACCCGACGACGGCGACGACGCTGCCGAAGCATAAGCAGCGAGCCGAGCTTCAAGCTTTCAAAACCGGTCGCCTTCATCGGCGGCCGGTTTTTTGCTGCCGTCTGGACAGCATGATACGCGAACGATAAAAGCCTGTGGTTCCGGCGACCGAGGGCGTTGGAGGGCGCAGCCGTCAGCGATGGCCGCGGGGTCGAAGGATAACGGCGAGTGGCGCGGCAGATGCCGGGGCCTGGGCCTGAATTGGTGCACAGATAGGACGCAAGATGAGCGGCGTGAATGAAATCCGGTCGACGTTTCTCGACTATTTCCGCAGGAATGGTCATGAGGTGGTGTCGTCGAGCCCGTTGGTACCGCGCAACGACCCGACGCTGATGTTCACCAATGCCGGCATGGTCCAGTTCAAGAACGTCTTCACCGGGCTTGAGCAGCGTCCCTATTCGACGGCCGTGACGGCGCAGAAATGCGTGCGCGCCGGCGGCAAGCACAACGACCTCGACAATGTCGGCTACACCGCGCGCCACCACACCTTCTTCGAGATGCTCGGCAATTTCTCCTTTGGCGATTACTTCAAGGAAAACGCTATCGAGCTTGCCTGGAACCTGATCACCAGGGAATATGGCCTCGACGCCAAGCGCCTGCTGGTCACGGTCTATCACACCGACGACGAAGCCTTTGGCCTTTGGAAAAAGATCGCCGGCCTTTCCGACGACCGCATCATCCGCATCCCGACCAGCGACAATTTCTGGGCCATGGGCGATACCGGCCCTTGCGGTCCTTGCTCGGAAATCTTTTACGACCACGGCGACAAGATCTGGGGCGGGCCTCCTGGTTCTGCCGATGAGGACGGCGACCGCTTCATCGAGATCTGGAACCTCGTCTTCATGCAGTACGAGCAGATCACCAAGGAAGAGCGCGTCAACCTGCCGCGTCCGTCGATCGACACCGGCATGGGCCTCGAGCGCCTGGCAGCCGTGCTGCAGGGCCAGCACGACAACTACGAAATCGATCTCTTCCGCGCATTGATTGCCGCGTCTGAAGAAGCAACCGGCGTCAAGGCCGAAGGCGACCAGCGCGCCAGCCATCGCGTCATTGCCGACCACCTGCGTTCGTCCGCCTTCCTGATCGCCGATGGCGTGCTGCCGTCGAACGAGGGCCGTGGTTATGTGCTGCGCCGTATCATGCGCCGCGCCATGCGCCACGCGCAGCTGCTCGGTGCCCGCGATCCCTTGATGTGGAAGCTGCTGCCGGCGCTCGTCGGCCAGATGGGCCGCGCCTATCCGGAACTGATGCGCGCCGAGGCGCTGATCTCGGAGACGCTGAAGCTCGAGGAAACCCGCTTCCGCAAGACGCTGGAGCGTGGCTTGAACCTCCTGTCCGAAGCCTCGGCCGACCTTTCCGAAGGCGATCAGTTCAATGGCGAAACCGCCTTCAAGCTCTACGATACCTACGGCTTCCCCCTCGACCTGACCCAGGATGCGCTGCGCGCCAAGGGCATCAGCGTCGACACCGACGCCTTTACGACCGCCATGGAGCGGCAGAAGGCCGAAGCCCGCGCCAATTGGGCAGGCTCCGGCGAAGCGGCAACCGAAACCATCTGGTTCGAGCTGCGCGAAAAGCACGGCGCGACCGAGTTCCTCGGTTACGATACGGAAGTTGCCGAAGGCGTCGTCCAGGCGATCTTGCGCGATGGCGCTGTCGCTCAGTCGGCCACCAAGGGTGAAGCCGTCCAGATCGTCCTCAACCAGACGCCGTTCTACGGCGAATCGGGTGGACAGATGGGCGATACGGGGACGATCACCACCGACGGCGGCAAGCTTGTTGTGACCGACACGCAGAAGCGCGGCGAGGGCCTGTTCGTTCATTTCGGCGTCGTTGCCGAAGGCACGATCAAGACCGGCGACGCGGCCCAGCTCGAAGTCGATCATGCCCGCCGTTCGCGCCTTCGCGCCAACCATTCGGCCACCCATCTGCTGCATGAGGCGCTTCGCGAGGTGCTCGGCACCCATGTGGCGCAGAAGGGCTCGCTGGTTGCGCCCGAGCGCCTGCGCTTCGACGTATCGCATCCGAAGCCGATGACGGCCGAGGAGCTGAAGATCGTCGAGGAGATGGCAAACGAGATCATCGTTCAGAATACGCCGGTCACCACGCGCCTGATGAGCGTCGACGATGCGATTGCCGAAGGCGCCATGGCGCTCTTTGGCGAGAAATACGGTGACGAAGTGCGGGTCGTGTCCATGGGGCAGGGCATTCACGGCTCCAAGGCCAACCGTGCCTATTCGGTCGAACTCTGCGGCGGCACCCACGTTTCGGCAACCGGCGACATCGGTCTGGTGCGCGTCGTTTCCGAAAGTGCCGTTGGCGCCGGCGTGCGCCGCGTCGAGGCGCTGACGGGCGAGGCAGCCCGTGCCTATCTCAACGAGCAGGACGAGCGGGTGAAGACGCTTGCCAACACGCTCAAGGTTCAGCCGGGCGACGTGCTCGGCCGCGTCGAGGCACTGCTCGACGAGCGCCGCAAGCTGGAGCGCGAACTGACGGAAGCCAAGAAGAAGCTGGCGCTCGGTGGCGGCGGTCAGGCCGGATCGACCGATGCCGCGCGCGACATCGCCGGCATGCGTTTCCTCGGCAAGGTCGTTTCCGGTGTCGAACCAAAGGATCTGAAGAGCCTGGCCGATGACGGCAAGAAGAGCCTCGGCTCCGGCGTCGTCGCCTTCGTCGGCGTTTCCGGCGATGGCAAGGCAAGCGCAGTCGTGGCTGTCACCGACGATCTGACTTCCAAGGTCAGCGCAGTCGATCTCGTGCGTATCGCCTCGGCCGCCCTTGGCGGCAAGGGCGGCGGCGGCCGCCCTGATATGGCGCAGGCCGGCGGCCCTGACGGCGAGAAGGCAGCCGACGCGATCGAGGCCGTTGCCGTTGCATTGGCCGGCTAAGGACACTGCATAATTCCTCAAATCGGATGCGATTGGAGGATAAAATTATGCAGCAAGTTTAAGGTGTTACAGTGCCATTTGCGCGTCATACTTGATGCGCGGCGCTGTAGGCGCAGAAACGTGAAATTGAAAAGGGCGCCGGTTTCGGGCGTCCTTTTTTGTGATTGCGATTGCCCCCTCTGCATGCTCGCCGCAAAACTCCGCAGGATTTGTCAAAGTCGTCTATGGTCTACCGATCCGTGAGCAAAGCGCGAAGGGCTAGACATGGACGAGCGGGCGACCTGGGCAAGCTACGAAAGACGGCTGCACAGGGTGAGCGACTACATTTACGGCCATCTCAACGAGGAGCTCGATCTCGACCGTCTCGCTGAAATCGCCTGCCTGTCGCCACACCACTGGCACCGAATCTACAGGGCCGTCCACGGCGAGACGTTGGCGGCAACGGTCAAGCGGCTACGGCTGCAGAAGGCCGCCGCCGATCTCGTGCAGTCCGATCTTCCTGTCGAAGCGATCGCGCAGCGCTCTGGCTACCCCAATATTCAATCCTTCAACCGCACCTTCAAGGCCGTCTATGGACTGCCGCCGGCGCGGTATCGGAGGGAGGGCAGCCACAAAACCTTCGAAACCGCTTCATCGGAAGGAATTGCGGATATGTATGAAGTCACCCTCAAGGAGATCGACGGCTTCGATCTCGTCGGCGTCGCCCACTCCGGCTCTTATATGGGCATCGGCAAGGCATTCGAGACGCTCTACGGCACACTGATTTCGCGCAATCTTTATCGTCCGGACATGGAGATGATCGGCATCTATCTGGATGATCCGGAACTGGTGCCGGCGGACAGGCTGCGCTCCTTTGCCTGCGTCACCGCCAAGGAGACCCTGCCTGCCGATGCACCGCTGACACCCCAGACGCTCGAGGGCGGACGCTATGCCGTTCTGCGCCACAAAGGCCCCTATGCGGACATGCCCTTGGCCTATCAATGGCTTTACGGCACGTGGCTGCCGCAATCCGGCCGCGAGGTGCGCGACAGCCTGATGTTCGAGAAGTATCTCAACAATCCGCGCGACGTGCCGCCGACCGAGCTCTTGAGCGAGATCTATCTGCCGCTGAAATGACCCGCTCGACTTCTCTCGTCATCCTCGGGCTTGCCCCGAGGATCCACCTGAGCCGTCGCCAACGCACAGATGTCCTTGGGCTCAAGAGGCTTGGCCTGGATGCTCGGGTCAAGCCCGAGCATGACAGAGGGAATGGGTCGCCAGAGGTTCTTGGAACTGCGGCTATCCAACCAAAAAGAAACCCGGCACAAGGCCGGGTTTCGCATTCGGGTCGATGGCGTGTGCCGATCAGGCAGCCATTGCCTTCTTCAGGTTCTCGTCGATCTTGTCGAGGAAGCCGGTGGTCGAGAGCCACGGCTGGTCGGGGCCGATCAGGAGCGCCAGGTCCTTGGTCATGAAGCCGGCTTC
>NZ_PVZR01000099.1:0-605 GCF_003024455.1 Ensifer sp. NM-2 | reverse complement strand
CACGTCCAGACCGCCGTCGGGGGCGGCGGTGACGTCCAGCCCGACGGCGACGGGCGCCTCCAGCACCACGTCCGTCAGCAGCCCCAGCGGCACGAGCTCCACCCCGACCTCGCGGGCCTCCGCGAGCAGCTGCCAGATCCGCGGGGAGTCGAAGACGTGCAGACCGAACCAGGCGTCGCCCGGGTAGGAGTCCTCGGCCTGGACCTGACGCCAGATCAGGCGCATCGCCCGCTCCTGGGCGGGGGCGAACTCGGCGCGCGGGAACTGGAACGCCTTCCACGTCAGCCCGCCCTTGATCCACGTCCCCTTGGCCCCGCGCTTGAGCGGGCGCACGGTCACGTACAGCGGGCGGCCCTCGCGCACCTGCTCCTCCCCGGCGGTCGCCGGGCCCCACTGCTGGAACGCGTTGCGGGAGGACTCGGCCACGAGCTCCACGCCGATCGCCAGCGCGGGCGGCGTGCCCACCCGGCGCGGGCCGCGGACGGGGCGTCGAGGCCGGCCGGGCCGCCGCCGTCGTGGCCCCGGCCGGCGGGCGCGGGCAGCGCGTCCGCCGTGGTGACCATCTCGGCGAGCTTGCGGCGGGCGTCGTCGAGGGCCTGGTCGGC
>NZ_PVZR01000098.1:0-613 GCF_003024455.1 Ensifer sp. NM-2 | reverse complement strand
CGGCGGGGCGCAGCTCGCTGGCGGTGGTCACCAGGTCGCTCCCGGGTGACGGCGCGCCAGGGACTGCATCTCCGCGAGGATGTACCCGCGGTACTCGCTCATGGCGCCGGAACGGTCGCCGCCGCGGGCGGTGCCCGTCGTCGGGACGGTCAGGCCGGCCTCCTCGATGGCCGCGCGGATGCGGGTCATCGTCGGCTCCTCGAGCGAGGACGGCAGCACGGCGACGCCCTGCTCGGCGAGGGCGCGGACGACGTCGTCGTCGTGGAAGAGCTCGGCCACGTAGGGCCACAGCTCGTCCAGGCCGCGCTGCATGCGGCGCTTCGACTCCTCGGTGCCCAGGCCCAGGCGCTGCAGCCACAGGGCGGCGTGGTCCTGGTGGTACAGGACCTCCTTGAGGGCCTTGTCCGCGATGGCGGCGAGCGTGGAGTCCGTGGACTCGCGCAGGCGGGTGTACAGCTCGTACGAGTAGAAGGAGTAGTACAGCTGGCGGGCGATCGTCTTGGCGAAGTCGCCGTTCTCGGCCTCCACGAGGCGGACGGAGCGGAACTCCTCCTCGTCGCGGAAGTACGCGAGCTCGTCCTCGGTCTTGCCCCACGCGGTGCCGGCGTAGGAG
>NZ_PVZR01000097.1:0-614 GCF_003024455.1 Ensifer sp. NM-2 | reverse complement strand
AGTCCTAAGAAGCGGACTCGTTGGCGCGGGTCCGCTTCTTGCATGTTCAGGCGCTCTTCAAGTCGAAGACCTCCTGACCGTTCGACGTAGGCACTTCGCGGGAATCGAGGTCCCGCATGATGAGAGTTGCGACGTAGTCAGTCACGCTCTCCCCGGTGTGGTCCAGCAGGGCGCGCATCTTCGGCTCGTAGGACCGCGGAAGTTTGGTCGTCAAGGTGACTCGGTCACCTCGAGACCGACGACCCCCGCGGGGTCGCGGGGACTGGGACATCGTTGCGCTCATGCGGGTGAGCATACGCTAATCGGATTGACATCCTAGGGTTCTCCTACGCAACGCGCCGGGGCGAACTTCAGACCCACCTCGGCGCAGACTTACGGCTTCACGTTCAGGGCGTGGAACTCGCCGATCTTCACCGGCTGAGAGCTCCGCGTGAGGGTCTCGATCACACCCGACTCCCCTTCGGCCTCCCACTCCACGGACCACGTTGTGATCGCCGCGACCGTGTAGTCGCCCATCTCCATGTAGGTGTGCCCGCAGGTCGGGGACTCCTTCTTCCCGAACGACCTCTCGTACGGGGTGCCAGGGCCCTCGCAGACCACCTGCGTGCCATCAC
>NZ_PVZR01000096.1:0-620 GCF_003024455.1 Ensifer sp. NM-2 | reverse complement strand
GGGACGACCTCACCGGTGGCGGGGTCCACGATCTTCGTCTCCACGTGGGGCATGGTGCGGCCGACGGTCTGGGTGCGCACCTCCAGGGAGTCGTCGCGGCGGGTCATGGTGGACACGGGCGCGGTCTCCGTCATGCCGTAGCAGATGGCGACCTCGGACATGTGGAACCGGTCGATGACCTTCTTCATCACCTCGACGGGGCACGTGGAGCCGGCCATCACGCCGGTGCGCAGCGTCGTCAGGTCCAGCTCGTCCGCCTCGGGCCGGGCGAGCATGGCGATGAACATCGCCGGCACGCCGTACAGGCTCGTCGCGCCGGTGGCGGCCACGGCCCGCAGCGCCGAGACCGGCTCGAAGCTGCGCGCCGGGATGACGGCGAGCGAGCCGTGGGAGACGGTGGCGATCACGCCGATCACCATGCCGAAGCAGTGGAAGAACGGCACCGGGATCACCACGGTGTCCTCCTCCGTGTAGCCCAGCAGCTCGCCGATGTGGAAGCCGTTGTTCAGCACGTTGCGATGCGTCAGCGTGACGCCCTTGGGGAAGCCGGTGGTGCCCGAGGTGTACTGCAGGTTCACGGGGTCCGCCGGCCGGGTGGCGGCCTCGCGCGCGGCCAGGTC
>NZ_PVZR01000095.1:0-622 GCF_003024455.1 Ensifer sp. NM-2 | reverse complement strand
GACGAGCTCATGCGCAACTTCAACCCGGGCGTGGCCCAGCGGATCATGAACAGCCCGTCGATCCCGGACGACATGGCGCTCGAGTTCGGCTTCGTCTCGAAGGCGATCCAGAACGCGCAGGCGCAGGTCGAGGGGCGCAACGCCGAGCAGCGCAAGAACGTGCTCAAGTACGACGACGTGATGAACCGCCAGCGCGAGGCCATCTACACGGACCGCCGTTCCATCCTCGAGGGGGAGGACCTGCAGGACCGGGTGCGCCGCTTCGTGGAGGACGCCGTCGGGAACATCGTGGACGCGGCCACCGAGGAGGGCCACGCCACCGACTGGGACCTCGACCAGCTGTGGCGGGACCTGGCAGAGCTCTACCCCGTGGGCATCTCGCAGGAGGACGTCCTCGACGAGGTCGGCGGCCGGGGCCGGCTCAAGGCCGAGGTCCTCAAGCGCGAACTCGTCTCCGATGCGCTCCTGGCGTACGAGGACCGGGAGGCGCAGGTGGGGTCCGAGGCGCTGCGGGAGGCGGAGCGTCGCGTGGTGCTCGCCACCATCGGGCGCCGCTGGCAGGAGCATCTCTACGAGATGGACTACCTCAAGGAGGGCATCGGGCTGCGCGCGATGGCCCAGC
>NZ_PVZR01000094.1:0-626 GCF_003024455.1 Ensifer sp. NM-2 | reverse complement strand
TGCCGGTCGAGCCGGTAAAGGTGATCGCCTGGATGTCGGGGCTGTCGAGCATCGTCTGGCCGACGACCGAGCCCTTGCCCATCACCAGGTTCAGCACGCCCTTCGGCAGGCCGGCGCGATGGAGAATATCGACGATCGCCCAGGAGCAACCGGGCACCAGTTCGGCCGGCTTGAAGACGATGGTGTTGCCATAGCAGAGCGCCGGCGCGATCTTCCAGGCGGGAATGGCGATCGGGAAATTCCATGGCGTGATGATGCCGACGACGCCGACCGGCTCGCGGGTGATCTCGACGCCGATATCAGGGCGCACCGAGGGGATGACCTCGCCAGCCAATCGCAGCGCCTCACCGGCAAAGAAGTCAAAGATCTGGCCGGCGCGCACGGTCTCGCCGATGCCTTCCGCCAGCGTCTTGCCCTCTTCGCGCGACAACAGTCGCCCGAGCTCGTCCTTGCGCGCCAGGATCTCGTCTGCGGTCTTTCGAAGGATCGCATGACGCTCGAGGATGCCGAAGCGCGACCAGGCCGGAAAGGCCGCCTTGGCCGCAGCAATCGCCGCCTTCGCATCCTCGGCCGAGGCGCGGGCATATTCCCCGATCACGTCGTTGGTGTCGGACGGATTGATATTG
>NZ_PVZR01000093.1:0-630 GCF_003024455.1 Ensifer sp. NM-2 | reverse complement strand
ACATCGGCAATCCGGCCCCGTTCGGCTTCGAGGCGCCGGACGCCGTCCTGGCGGCGATGCACCAGCACCTACCGCACGCGCAGGGCTACTCGGACTCCAAGGGCATCTACTCGGCGCGCACCGCCGTCTCGCAGTACTACGAGTCCCGGGGCATCCGGGACATCGGCGTGGACGACGTGTTCATCGGCAACGGCGTGTCCGAGATGATCACGATGGTCCTGCAGGCCCTGGTCGACGACGGCGACGAGATCCTCGTCCCCTCGCCCGACTACCCGCTGTGGACCGGCGCCACCACCCTGGCCGGGGGCCGGGCGGTGCACTACCGCTGCGTCGAGGAGGAGGGCTGGGAGCCCGATCTCGAGCACATCGAGTCCCTCATCACGGAGCGCACCAAGGGCATCGTCCTGATCAACCCGAACAACCCCACCGGCGCGGTCTACTCCCGCGCCGTGCTGCAGGGCATCGTGGACGTGGCCCGCCGCCACAACCTCGTCCTCATGGCGGACGAGATCTACGAGAAGATCACCTACGACGGCGCCCGGCACATCAACGCCGCCGGCCTGTCCGACGACGTGCTCACCTTGACGTTCTCCGGCCTGTCCAAGGCGTACCGGGTGGCGGGCTACCGCT
>NZ_PVZR01000092.1:0-637 GCF_003024455.1 Ensifer sp. NM-2 | reverse complement strand
ACGCGGCCGAGCAGCGCGGGCTGAGGATCGTCACGGCGAACGGAGAGGCAGACCTCGGGACGGACGCGGGCCGCATGTTCGCCCGCATCAAGGCAGCAGTGGCCCGGCAGGAGGTAGACCGCAAGAGCGCGCGACAGAAGCGGGCAGCACAGCAGCGGGCCGAGCGCGGCCAGTCCTGGGGATCGCGCCGCCCATTCGGCTTCATGGCCGACCAGACCACGCACCATCCGGTCGAGGCGGAGATCGTCCGTGGCATGTATGACGACTTCCTGAACGGGGTAGGGCAACGTGAGATCGTCCGCCGCCTAACCGCCCGGGGCGTCAAGACGACGATGGGCAACGACTGGTCACAGCCCGTCCTACGGAACTTCCTCCTCAACCCCCGCAATGCCGGCCTGCGCGCATATAAGGGCGAGGTGGTGAGCGAAGCAGCATGGGAGCCCCTGGTGGATGAGGCGACATGGCGTGCCACCGTGGACCGTTTGGAGGGCAGAGGCGGGCCGACGTACTCACGGGCGCGGAAGCACCTATTGGTGGGCGTCGCCACCTGTGGCGTCTGCGGTGAGGGAATGCGAACCAACTACACGGTGGCCGGGGCGAGGCAGTACGTGTGCCCGAAGCACCATGTGGCCCGACG
>NZ_PVZR01000091.1:0-656 GCF_003024455.1 Ensifer sp. NM-2 | reverse complement strand
CGACACCCACAGCGCCGGCTTCACGGCCCAGGGCCCCAGCTACCTCGGCACCTTCGCGCTCGGCGCGCTGAACCAGGCGGGTGACTCGGTCGGCTGGAGCTTCCAGGTCTCCGACGGCGTGCTCGACTCGCTGCAGGCCGGCCAGACGCTGACGCAGAAGTACGACGTGACCGTCGATGACGGCCATGGCGGCACGGCAGTGCAGACGGTGACGATTGTGATCACCGGCACGAACGACATTCCGGTGATCACCTCTGCGGTGCAGAGCGGTGCGGTGACGGAACGAGCTGATAACGCGGCCGGTGAGAATGCGGTTGTGCATGTGCAGGGCGGCGCGGTCACTTTTGCCGACATCGATACGCTCGACACCCACAGTGCCGGCTTCACCGCACAGGGCCCCAGCTACCTCGGCACCTTCTCGCTCGGCCCGGTGAATCAGGCGACTGACAAGGTTGGCTGGAGCTTCAAGGTGGCTGACGGCGTGTTGGACTCGCTGCAAGCCGGCCAGACGTTGACGCAGAAGTATGACGTGACCGTCGACGACGGCCATGGCGGCACGGCAGTGCAGACGGTGACGATCGTCATCACCGGCACCAACGACGCCCCGGTGATCACGTCCGGTTGGCAGCTTGGCGGCGTGGTGGAACGGTTTGACG
>NZ_PVZR01000090.1:0-692 GCF_003024455.1 Ensifer sp. NM-2 | reverse complement strand
GGCAAAATGCCCCCGTAACTTCGGGAGAAGGGGGGCCCCAACCTTGAGCACCACGTGCTGGTGTGAGGGGATCGGGGCCGCAGAGACCAGGGGGAAGCGACTGTTTATCAAAAACACAGGTCCATGCGAAGTCGTAAGACGATGTATATGGACTGACTCCTGCCCGGTGCTGGAAGGTTAAGGGGACCTGTTAGCTTCGGCGAAGCGGAGAACTTAAGCCCCAGTAAACGGCGGTGGTAACTATAACCATCCTAAGGTAGCGAAATTCCTTGTCGGGTAAGTTCCGACCTGCACGAATGGAGTAACGACTTCCCCGCTGTCTCAACCATGAACTCGGCGAAATTGCATTACGAGTAAAGATGCTCGTTACGCGCAGAAGGACGGAAAGACCCCGTGACCTTTACTATAGTTTGGTATTGGTATTCGGTGTGACTTGTGTAGGATAGGTGGGAGACTGTGAAGCGGGCACGCCAGTGTTCGTGGAGTCGCCGTTGAAATACCACTCTGGTCACTCTGGATATCTAACTTCGGCCCGTGATCCGGGTCAGGGACAGTGCCTGATGGGTAGTTTAACTGGGGCGGTTGCCTCCCAAAATGTAACGGAGGCGCCCAAAGGTTCCCTCAGCCTGGTTGGCAATCAGGTGTCGAGTGCAAGTGCACAAGGGAGCTTGACTGTGAGAGTGGCAGCTCGA
>NZ_PVZR01000008.1:0-291729 GCF_003024455.1 Ensifer sp. NM-2 | reverse complement strand
CCGGCAACACCAAGGTGATGCGCCAGGCGCTCGAAGCCTCGCATCGCGGCTGGGGCAAGTCGGTGGTCATCGGCGTTGCCGGTGCCGGCCAGGAAATCTCCACCCGTCCGTTCCAGCTCGTCACCGGTCGCAGCTGGATGGGCACCGCCTTTGGCGGCGCCCGCGGCCGCACCGACGTGCCGAAGATTGTCGACTGGTACATGGAAGGCAAGATCGAGATCGATCCGATGATCACCCACACGATGCCGCTCGAAGACATCAACAAGGGCTTCGAGCTGATGCACTCCGGCGAGAGCATCCGCAGCGTGGTTCTCTACTAAGCTTAAAATCCGATTCAGGAAAGCGCCGGAATCGATTGTATTCCGGCGCTTTTTCGGTCCATTTGAGAAACGGATTCAGGATGATCTATGTCGATGCCGATGCCTGCCCGGTGAAGGCGGAAGTGCTGAAGGTGGCCGAGCGCCATGGCTTCAAGGTGACCTTCGTCGCCAACTCGGGCCTGCGACCGTCGCGCGACCCGATGGTCCACAACGTCATCGTGTCGGCAAGCTTCGACGCCGCCGACGACTGGATCGCCGAACGCGCGCATGAGGGCGATATCGTCGTGACTGCCGACGTGCCGCTTGCGGTTCGTTGCGTGGCCGCCGGCGCATTCGTCACCGGCCCGTCCGGGCGCGTCTTCGACAAGAGCAATATCGGCATGGCGTCTGCCATGCGCGACCTTGGCCAACACCTGCGCGAGACCGGCGAAAGCAAGGGCTACAATGCCGCCTTCACGCAACGCGACCGTTCGACCTTCCTCGAGACACTTGACCGACTCGCGCGCCAGACGAAAAAGTGAGGCGCGGCGTCAATCCGCAAGGGATCGCAGGGGCACTCCGATGACAGCGACGACAAGGCTCAGGCACTGGCCGTTCTACACCGCGCTCCCCTGTGCTCTTGCCAGCCTGCCCGTCATGTGGTTTGCCGCGCCGCGCTATAGTTTCGAAGTCTCAGCCGTCACTTTTTTCTGCGTCTACCTGATCATGAGCGCCCGGCGGCTGCGGATGATGACGGGCAAGCATCTCAAGACGCATGCGAGAAACACCGACGAACCCGAAGCGGTGATTTTCCTGGTCACTTTCGCAGCGGCCGCCACGGCGCTGGTCTCGCTGTTCTTCGCGTTGAACGGCGAAAGTAAGGGGCCAACGCTCGAACTGGCGCTAGCCTTTGCCTCGGTCGTTCTCGGCTGGGCGACCATCCACGTGATGGCGGCCATGCACTATGCCCATGTCTATTGGGTGCCTGACGACGGCGCGCAAACCCCTGCCCCGCAGCGCGGCCTCGATTTTCCCGAGACGCCGGAACCCGGCGGCTATGATTTCCTCTATTTTTCCTTCGTGATCGGCATGACCGCCCAGACTTCGGACGTCGCCATCACCACCACGGCGATGCGGCGCATCAACCTGATGCACGCCATCGTCTCCTTCTTCTTCAACACCGTGCTTGTCGCCGCTGCGGTCAACGCGGCCGTGCAACTCGCCGGCTGATCCCACGATATCCAAGGAGCATTTGATGAAAGTCCTTTCTCAGAACACCGCATTTGGCGGCATGCAGGGCGTCTTCTCGCACGAATCCGCGGCCTGCAAGGGCGAGATGACGTTTGCTGTCTTCGTCCCGCCACAGGCGATCAAGGAGCCGCGGCCGGTGCTCTGGTATCTCTCGGGCCTCACCTGCACCCATGCCAACGTGATGGAAAAGGGTGAGTACCGCCGTATGGCAGCCGAGCTCGGGCTGATCGTCGTCTGCCCCGACACCAGCCCGCGCGGCACGGAAGTTCCCGACGAACTCACCAACTGGCAGATGGGCAAGGGCGCAGGCTTCTACCTCGATGCCACGCAAACACCGTGGTCCGAGCACTATCAGATGTACAGCTACATCACCGAGGAGCTGTCGGCCTTCGTCAGCCAGCATTTTCGCATCGATATGAGCCGGCAGGGCATTTTCGGCCATTCGATGGGCGGTCACGGTGCAATGACCATCGCGCTCAAGCATCCGGACCGTTTCCGCAGCTGCTCGGCCTTTGCGCCGATCGTCGAGCCGTCGACGGCCGACTGGTCCATCGGCGCCTTCGAGAAATACCTCGGCGAGGACAGGGCCGCCTGGCGGCAATACGATGCCTGCGCGCTGGTCAAGGATGGTGCCCGCTTCCCGGAGTTCCTGATCGACCAGGGCAAGGCGGACAGTTTCCTCGACAACGGCCTGCGGCCATGGCTCTTCGAGGAAGCGATCAAGGGAACCGGCATCGACCTGACGCTGCGCATGCATGAGCGCTACGATCACTCCTATTACTTCATCTCGACCTTCATGGGCGATCATCTGAAGTGGCACGCCGAGCGGCTGGCCTGATCCCAGTGAAACGGCCGGAGGCTGCGATGTCCCAACTTCTTCTCGTCGGTGCCGGCGGCGCCATCGGATCGATGGCCCGCTATCTTGTCGGCCTTTGGACGGTTCAACGATGGGGCCCGGCCCTTCCATGGGGAACGCTCATGGTCAACGTCACCGGCTCGTTCCTGATCGGCTTGCTTGCGGAGCTGATCATGCGCAAGTTCGGCGCTTCGCCGGAGATGCGACTGTTCCTGATCACCGGCGTGCTGGGCGGTTACACCACCTTTTCGGCTTTTTCACTGGACGCCATTATGCTGCTCGAGCGTGGCGATGCTGCACTCGCGCTCGGCTACATCGCCGCCAGCATCGTGCTTTCGATACTGGCGGTGTTTGCCGGGCTGGCCCTGATGCGCGCAATGGTCTAAAGGCTGCCTCTAAAGAACAGGAAGCAGGTTCGCTGAGATGGCAGGCATAGAACACAAGCAGGTGGACGGCGACGAGGCAGGCATGCGCCTCGATCGCTGGTTCAAGGTGCATTTCCCCGGACTGGGTTTCGGTCCGCTGCAGAAGCTGCTGCGCTCGGGCCAGATCCGTGTCGACGGCGGCCGCGTCAAATCCGACACGCGCCTGCAGACGGGCCAGACGGTCCGCATCCCTCCGCTTAACGTCGACGCCAAGGAGATAAAGACTGGCCCGATCGCCGGACGCGACCTTCGCCACTCGCCCGACGGGGAATTGCTGTCGCGCATGGTGCTGCACGAGGACGCGAAGGTTATCGTGCTGAACAAGCCGGCTGGGCTTGCGGTACAGGGCGGCTCCGGCGTCAACCGACACATCGACAAGATGCTCGAGGCATGGACCAACCAGCGTGGCGAAAAACCCCGTCTGGTTCATCGCCTCGACCGCGACACCTCCGGCGTTCTGGTGATTGCCCGCACGCGTGGCGCCGCGCAGAAGCTGACGGCTGCCTTCCGCGAGCGCGACACCAAGAAGACCTATTGGGCACTGGTGAAGGGCGTCCCGCGCAAGCGCGAGGACCGCATCTCGACCTGGCTGGTCAAGGAACAGACGCCGGACGGCGACCGCATGCGCATCGCCAAGCACGGTGAAGATGGCGCCGACCACGCCATTTCCTACTACCGTGTGCGCGAGCAGGCAGCACAGAACCTCGCCTGGCTGGAGATGGAGCCCTATACCGGCCGTACCCATCAGCTACGCGTGCATGCGCTGCACATCGGCCATCCGATCCTCGGCGACCCGAAGTATTTCGACGCCGATTTCAACTGGAGCCTGCCCGGCGGCATGCAGAACCGGCTGCACCTGCACGCACGCCATATCGATATCCCGCACCCGGATGGCGGTCGCCTGCGGGTGACTGCGCCGCTGCCGCCGCACATGGTCCAGAGCTGGAACCTGCTAGGCTTCGAAGAGAACGAGCCCGGCGAGGACGACTGATGAAACTGGCGCTTTTCGATTGCGATGGCACGCTGGTCGACAGCGGCGGTCTGATCCACGAAGTGATGGCACGGACCTTCGAAGCCTTCGAACTCGATCGACCCGAACTTTCCGCGACCAAGGGCATCATCGGCCTGACCCTTGACATCGCCATTGCTCGCCTGCTCGGACACGAGCATGTCGACGACCAGGCGCTGGCAATGACGGCCCATTACAAGGCGATTTTTGCCGGCGTGCGCGGCGAATCCGGATTTCAGGAGCTGCTGTTTCCCGGCATCGCGGAGATGATGCAGACGCTGTCCGGCCGCGACGAGCTGCTGATTGGCGCGGTCACCGGCAAATCGCGCCGCGGTCTGACGCATATCGCCGAGACCCACGGCTTCGACCGGATATTCTTCGTCTCGCGCACGGCCGACGACTGCCCTTCAAAGCCGCATCCAGCAATGGTCTCGGAATGCTGCTCGGAAGCCGGGATTGATCCGAGCGATACTGTCGTCATCGGCGATGCGATTTATGATATGCAGATGGCGAAGGCCGCCGGCGCCGCCGCCATCGGTGTTGCGTGGGGTTATGCCGACGTACCGGATCTCGTCGAGGCGGGGGCCGACTACATTGCACGGACGCCGGCCGACATCATGGAGTGGATGGAACACTATCATGCCTGATATTCGCGATGAACTCAGCGGTGCGTTGAGCCACGAGGACCCGGTCCGGCGCGCACAGATCCAGATGCTGAAGCCGCTGCCCAAGCGCTTCTACAAGGACGTCAGCATCGGCACTTCGGAAGACGGCGGCCACAGCGTGCTGCTTGACGGCCGACCGGTGCGCACGCCGGCGAAAAATCTGCTTGCGGTCCCGACCCTGAAGCTTGCCGAAATGCTGGCAGCCGAATGGGATGCGCAGGTCGAGGTCATCGACCCCGCCAAGATGCCGGTCACCCGGATCGCCAACACGGCGCTCGACGGTGTGGCGAAGGACCAGCGCTCGGTTTTCGAGGACATCTTACGTTTCGCTGGAACCGACTTGCTCTGCTACCGCGCGTCCAGCCCGGAAGGGCTCGTCGGACGGCAGAACGCCGTCTGGAACCCGGTGCTCGAATGGGCTGCGCAGTCGCTCGGCGCCCGCTTCATTCTGGCCGAGGGCGTCATCCACCAGGAACAGCCCGGTGAGGCAATCACCGCCTATGCAGAGGGCCTGCGCGCCTTTGCGACGCCGCTCGGCCTGACCTGCGTGCATACGATCACCACCTTGACCGGCTCGGCGCTGCTCGCGGTTGCGTTCGCGTCCGGCCGGCTGACCGCCGAACAGGCTTGGATTGCAGCCCATGTCGATGAGGACTGGCAGATCGAGCATTGGGGCACAGACGAGGAAGCGTTCAAGCGCCGCGAGGGCCGCTGGCAGGAGATGCAGGCGGCGACTGCCGTCCTCGACGCGCTGCGATAGCGGCGCGCCGGAACAGGCTGCGAAAGTCAGCTGCCCTTGCGAGAGATCTCTGACGTTGCGTTAGGCAGAAAGCTTCAGCCCGGCAATACCGGCAACGATCAGCGTGATGCAACCGAGGCGGACGAACGTCGCCGGCTCGGCAAAGAGGAAAATGCCGAGAATGACGGTACCGACCGTGCCGATGCCGGTCCAGACGGCATAGGCCGTGCCGAGCGGCAGCGTTCGGACCGCCAGACCAAGCAAGGCGATGCTAAGGATCATCGAACCGACGGTCAGGACCGTCGGCGTCAGCCGCGTGAAACCGTCGGTGTATTTGAGACCGATTGCCCAGCCGATTTCGAGGATACCGGCAAGCAGGAGGATTAACCAGGCCATTTCAAACTCCTAGAGTATGGAGCGAGGCCGTCCCCGCGGATGTTCGGTATCGAAAGTCTCAAAACCGTGCAGCCGTCTGCAACGCGGGTTCTATCTCACGGTTTTCTGACGGCAGCAAGATATGCCCGGGCAAATCAGCCCTGCACGCCCGGCAAGGCTTAAGCATTTCCAGCAAAAAGTGCGAAGCGGTTTCCCGCCAGGAAATGCGTCGCAACAGAGAGATGGAGTCAGCTCCGCTCACGCCGCAGCTTTGCCCACCATTCCAGCCGCTTGCGGATCTCTCGCTCGAAGCCGCGTTCCGGCGGGTCATAGAAGGTCTTGCGTCCCATCTTTTCCGGGAAATAGTCCTGGCCCGAAAACGCATCGGGCTCATCGTGGTCGTAACGATAGCCGTCGCCGTAGCCCTCGCCCTTCATCAACTTGGTCGGCGCGTTCAGAATATGCTTCGGCGGCAGAAGCGAACCGTTTTCCTTGGCCGCCCGCATGGCCGCTTTGTAAGCCATGTAGACACCATTCGATTTCGGTGCGGTCGCGAGATAGACGCAGGCCTGGGCCAACGCCAGTTCTCCTTCCGGCGAACCGAGATAATCATACGCATCCTTGGCGGCATTGCAGATCGCCAGTGCCTGAGGATCGGCAAGGCCGATATCCTCCACCGCCATGCGGACGAGGCGCCGTCCGAGATAGAGCGGATCCTCGCCGGCATCGAACATTCGGCAGAGATAATAAAGTGCCGCATCCGGGTCGGAGCCGCGCACCGATTTGTGCAGGGCCGAAATCAGGTTGTAGTGACCGTCCTGCCCCTTGTCGTAGACCGGCGCTCGTCGCTGCACGATCCTCTGCAGCGCGTCGACATCGAAGATCTCGTCCGCCCGCGCGGCGCGCCAGACCTCCTCGGCCAGCGTGAGCGCCGCCCGGCCGTCGCCATCGGCCATCCGGATCAGGCTTGCCCGGGCGTCCTCATCCAGCGGAAGAGGTTTGCCTTCCGTCTCTTCGGCGCGCTTCAGCAATTCTCGCAGGCTCTCTTCTCCATGCGGCTTGAACGTCAGCACACGGGCGCGTGACAAGAGAGCGGCGTTGAGTTCGAAAGACGGATTTTCTGTCGTCGCCCCGACCAAGATGACCGTGCCGTCTTCCATGACGGGCAAGAAGCTGTCCTGCTGGGCACGGTTGAAACGATGAATCTCATCGACGAAGAGCAAGGTCTGGCGGCCCGACATCCGCCGGGCCCTTGCCGATTCGAAAACCTTCTTGAGGTCGGCGACACCGGAAAAGATCGCCGAGATCTGCTCGAAGGCAAGCCCCGCCTCGCCCGACAGCAGCCGGGCGACCGTCGTCTTGCCCGTTCCAGGCGGTCCCCAGAAGATCATCGATCCGAGCGAGCCCGATGCGATCATGCGCGTCAACACGCCATCCACGCCCGTCAGGTGTTCCTGGCCGGTGACTTCGGACAGCGTGCGCGGCCGCAGACGATCGGCAAGCGGTCTTGCCGAGGTCATTTCCGGCGGCTCGGAGGACGAGAAGAGATCGCTCATCGGAAGAACTGACGAATGATCTGGCCATCGCGCTCGATTTCGACGCGCCAGAAGGAGGCACCCTCGGCCATCACGCTCTCCAATGTCTTCGAACTGTCGATCGACGCGCCGTTGACGGAGCGGATAATATCCTTCGGCGCCAGTCCGATGCGCGCGGCGGGCGAGCCACGGTTGATCTCGGTAACGACGACACCCTGCAGCGAGGTCGACATGCGCAGTTCGTCGGCCAATCGGGGAGAGAGATTGGCTACGACCGCACCGGCAAACGGATTGCGGCCCTCGATGAGGCGCTCGTCGCGGGGCGACGTCTCCGGTGCACGGTCGAGCTTCAGGCTGACATCGTGCGGTTTGCCGTTTTCGGAAACGGTGACGCGGGCCTCGTGGCCAATACCGACCGTGGTCAGGCGGTAGCCGAGGGCATCGGGATGTTCCACGGCGATG
This sequence comes from Ensifer sp. NM-2, assembly GCF_003024455.1. Taxonomy (NCBI): domain Bacteria; kingdom Pseudomonadati; phylum Pseudomonadota; class Alphaproteobacteria; order Hyphomicrobiales; family Rhizobiaceae; genus Ensifer; species Ensifer sp. NM-2. The sequence continues at coordinate 284,113 of NZ_PVZR01000008.1, read as the reverse complement.
CCGTTGACCGCTGTGATCACCTGCCCCGGCTTGATGCCAGCTGAGGCTGCGGGCCCGTCGGTGACGACGGCGGTGACAAGCGCGCCGCGAGCGCGATCAAGGCCAAGAGCTTCCGCGACTTCTGAGGTCACGGGCTCGAAGGACGCGCCGATGAACGGACGCACGAAGGAGCCATTGCCGCCCTCGGCGGAGGCGACAAACACCTTTACCAGATTGGCAGGGATGGCAAAGCCGACGCCGTTCGAGCCGCCGCCCTTGGAGAAAATCGCGGTATTGATGCCGATCAGCGCACCGTTCATGTCGATCAGGCCACCGCCGGAATTGCCGGGGTTGATGGCGGCGTCCGTCTGGATGAAGAAGCCGAAATCGCCCGACGAAATCTGATTGCGGGCGAGCGCGGAAACGATGCCGCTCGTCACCGTCTGCCCGACGCCGAAGGGATTGCCGATCGCCAGAACGATATCGCCGACCTCGACCGCATCGGAATCGCCGATCGGGATGATGTCGAACGGACCATCGGACTGGATCTTCAGGACCGCAAGATCGAGGCGGTCATCCTTGAGCACGATCTTGCAGGGATATTCGCGGCCATCGGCAAGCGCCACCTTGATATCGTCGGCGCCTTCTATGACGTGGTTATTGGTAACGACGATGCCGTTCTTGCCGACGATCACGCCGGATCCGAGCGACGACTGCTTCTCGCTGCGGTTCGGCATGCGCTGCCCGAAGAACTCTTCGAAGAAGGGATCGCCCGAGAAGACCGACCGGCGCTCGACCACGCGCTCGGCATAGACGTTGACGACCGCATTCGCCGTCTGCTTGACCAGAGGCGAGAAGGAAAGCTGCATCTCGGTGCGCGACTGGGGCACGACCTTCGCATCCTGGGCCATTGCCGGACAGGCGAGAGAGACAGCGAGAACGAGCGTCGCAAGCGCCCTTGAACCAAAGATCATATGAAGCCTTCTCCTATTCGTCGCGGCTACGTTCAGATAGGATTTCGCAGGAAAAAAGGCAAACGTCACTGCGAGATACGCAAAGTCGGCGCCATCACGTAGAACGCACGAAAACGTGGTTATCCGCCTCTTTCTCAGTGATCGAAACTCTGGTCAGTTTGAGCAGACAAGACCCACACGTTGAAAGCGGAAAAGATCATGCCGGCCTATCGTCCACCGAGAATCGCATCGTCCGAAATCACGCCGGAGAGCTGCTTTCTCTCGCGCCGCGCCTTTCTAGCGACGACGGCAGGTGGTTTGCTGATTGCAGGCACTGGCGTCGGTTCGGTCCAAGCGGCTGCACTCGCCGCACCCAAGGGCAGATACACCGTCGAGGAGGATCTGACGCCGGAGGCCGACGTCACCGGCTACAACAATTTTTATGAGTTCGGGACCGGCAAGGCCGATCCTGCGGCCAACTCGGATACCTTCAAACCGACCCCATGGACCGTGAAGGTCGATGGTCTTGTCGGCAAGCCGAAGGAATTCGGGTTGGAGGAGCTTCTGGCGCTTCCAATCGAGGAGCGTGTCTACCGGATGCGTTGCGTCGAAGCCTGGTCGATGGTCATTCCCTGGACCGGGTTCCCGCTCGCAGCCCTGCTCGACAAAGTCGAGCCACTCGGCAATGCGAAATATGTCTCATTCGAGACCGTGGTGCGCCCCGAGGAGATGCCCGGCCAATCAGGCTTCTTTCAGGCTTTGCCCTGGCCTTACCGCGAGGGTCTGCGCCTCGACGAGGCGCGCCATCCGCTCACCATTCTCTCGGTCGGCGTCTATGGCAAGACCCTGCCAAATCAGAACGGTGCGCCGATCCGACTGGTCACTCCTTGGAAGTATGGCTTCAAGGGTATCAAGTCGATCGTGCGAATCTCGTTGACGGAAACGCCGCCGCCTTCGACATGGAACCTGTCGGCACCCAATGAGTACGGCTTCTATGCGAATGTTAACCCGACCGTCGACCATCCACGCTGGAGCCAGGCGACCGAAAACAGGATCGGTGGCGGTGGTTTCTTCGGCGCCAACCGACGCGATACCCTGCCCTTCAATGGCTATGCGGAAGAAGTCGCCGGTCTCTATGCCGGCATGGACCTGAGAGCGAACTTCTAAGAATGCCCAAGCTGCCCGCCCTGCCGAAACGCTTTCACTCCGCGTCCGTCTGGGGATTGTACGGGCTGGGCCTCTGTCCGGCCCTTGCCGCCTTTTACCTCGGCGCCACCGGACGCCTGCCTGGAAACCCCGTCAAGGAATTCGAGCACCTGCTCGGCATCTGGGCGCTGCGCTTTCTGGTCGCCACGCTGGCGATCACCCCCATCCGCGATATCTTCGGCGTCAACTGGCTGCGCTACCGGCGCGCACTCGGGCTGCTGGCGTTCTACTATGTGGTGATGCACTTCCTGGCCTATTTCCTGCTCGACCAGGTCCTGAACATCCCCGCCATCATCGCCGACATCGCCCGGCGCCCGTTCATCACCATCGGAATGGCCGGGCTGCTGATGCTCATCCCCCTGGCGCTGACATCCAACAATTGGTCGATCCGTAGGCTCGGCAGCAAATGGAACCAGTTGCACAAGCTTGCCTATGTGATCGCCGCGGCGGGAGCGCTGCATTTCGCCATGTCAGTCAAGGTGGTCGGCCTCGAGCAGATGACCTATCTGGCTTTGGTCACCTTGCTCCTTTGCTGGCGCCTGGTGCGCAAGCCCTATCTGAAGCGTAAACGGCAGGTCGCCAACCGACCGATCCGGACAGCGGAAACAGAAAAAGCGGCCGGGTGACGAACACCCGGCCGCTTTCAATTCAGCTTACCTGAAAAGATCAGGCTGCTTCTGCGGCGTCAGCTTCAGCTGCGACGCGAGCGCGATCCTTCGCACCCTTTGCATCGGTGTCGCGGTCAACGAATTCGATGACGGCGAGAGCAGCGTTGTCGCCCTGGCGGAAACCAGCCTTCATGATACGCAGGTAGCCGCCGTTGCGGGTGGCGTAACGCGATGCGATCGTGTCGAACAGCTTCGAAACGACAGCGGCGTCGCGGATCTGCGAGATCGCCTGACGACGAGCATGCAGGTCGCCGCGCTTGCCGAGAGTGACGAGCTTTTCAACGATCGGGCGGATTTCCTTAGCCTTCGGCAGGGTCGTAACGATCTGCTCGTGCTCGATCAGCGAAGCTGCCATGTTGGCAAACATCGCCTTGCGGTGGCTGGCGGTTCTATTCAGCTTGCGGCCGGCTTTACCGTGGCGCATTGCTATTCTCCTTCACTTGCAGGCATCTGCCCGCAGTCTAATGGTTAGTATTGGTCTTCGTAACGCTTGGCGAGATCTTCGATGTTCTCAGGCGGCCAGGACGGCACTTCCATGCCGAGGTGCAGGCCCATGGAAGCGAGAACTTCCTTGATTTCGTTCAGCGACTTGCGACCAAAATTCGGCGTGCGGAGCATTTCTGCTTCGGTCTTCTGAATGAGGTCGCCGATGTAGACGATGTTGTCGTTCTTCAGGCAGTTGGCCGAACGGACGGAAAGTTCCAGTTCGTCGACCTTCTTGAGAAGCGCCGGGTTGAAGGCGAGCTCGGTGACTGCCTCTTCCTCTGCTTCCTTCTGCGGCTCGTCGAAGTTGACGAAAACCGACAGCTGGTCCTGAAGGATGCGGGCCGCAAACGCGATCGCATCTTCACCGGTGACGGAGCCGTCCGTCTCGATGGACATCGTCAGCTTGTCATAATCAAGAACCTGGCCTTCGCGGGTGTTTTCCACCTTGTACGAGACCTTCTTGACCGGCGAGTACAGGCTGTCGACCGGGATGAGGCCGATCGGAGCATCTTCCGAACGGTTACGGTCAGCCGGAACGTAGCCCTTGCCGTTGTTGACGGTGAACTCCATGCGGATTTCAGCGCCCTCGTCGAGGGTGCAGATCACATGGTTCGGGTTGAGGATTTCGATGTCGCCAACCGTCTGGATGTCACCGGCGGTTACAACGCCCGGACCCTGCTTGCGCACAACCATGCGCTTTGCGTCGTCGCCATCCATCTTGATGGCGATTTCCTTGATGTTGAGCACGATGTCCGTCACGTCTTCCCGAACGCCCGGGATAGAGGAGAACTCGTGCAGGACGCCGTCGATCTGCACCGCGGTAACAGCAGCACCGCGAAGCGACGACAGCAGCACGCGGCGAAGCGCGTTGCCGAGCGTCAGACCAAAGCCGCGTTCAAGCGGTTCCGCGACCAACGTTGCCTTGGTGCGGCCCGAGGAGATGAACTCCACCTTGTTCGGCTTGATCAGTTCCTGCCAATTTTTCTGGATCATGTTTTGTGCCTTCCGTTCGTTGTCACCATCCAATCGTGACAACCGAGCCCCGAAGTCCGGGAGCACGCCGAAGCGCCCTCACCGGCATTTTGAACGCAAATGATCAGACGCGGCGCTTCTTGCGCGGGCGGCAACCGTTGTGCGGGATCGGGGTCACATCGCGGATCGAGGTGATCATGAAGCCCGCAGCCTGCAGCGCGCGAAGTGCGGATTCACGGCCGGAACCCGGACCGCAAACTTCAACTTCAAGCGACTTCATGCCGTGTTCCTGGGCCTTCTTGGCGCAGTCTTCAGCGGCGATCTGAGCGGCAAACGGGGTCGACTTACGCGAGCCCTTGAAACCCTTGGCACCGGCAGACGACCAGGCAATTGCGTTGCCCTGTGCGTCGGTGATGGTGATCATGGTGTTGTTGAACGACGAATTGACGTGCGCGACGCCAGACGTGATGTTCTTGCGTTCGCGACGGCGAACGCGGGTGGCTTCCTTGGCCATAGGATCCCTTTCTTAGATCTCTGCACCGCCGTAATTCCAGCGGCTCCACCGGGAAAGGAATTTTCGTCCCCTGCCCTGCTTCTTCAGTTTCATCCAGGACCGGTGGAACCGGCCCTGCAGGCATTTCGCAAAACCGGTTAGGCAATGCGACGGTCGGGCAACGCCCTTCCCAAACTGCAAAAGGAGGCCGGCGCGTGCGCCAGCCTCCCAATCTCCCTATTCGGGAAATTACTTCTTCTTACCGGCGATCGCCTTTGCCGGACCCTTGCGGGTGCGGGCATTGGTGTGGGTACGCTGACCGCGCACCGGCAGGCTGCGGCGATGACGCAGGCCGCGGTAGCAGCCCAGGTCCATCAGACGCTTGATGTTCATCGACGTGTCGCGACGCAGGTCACCTTCAACCTGGTAGTCGCGGTCGATCGTTTCGCGGATCTGAAGAACTTCAGCGTCCGTCAACTGATGCACGCGGCGATCAGCCGGAATACCGACCTTCTCGACGATTTCCTGTGCGAATTTCGGTCCGATCCCGTGAATGTAGGTCAGCGCGATAACAACGCGCTTTGCCGTCGGGATGTTGACGCCAGCGATACGTGCCACGTCTATTCTCCTTGCGTTCCAGTTGCCATCCGGCAATAGGTGCTTCGTTACGCGACCTCAAGAGCCGCACGTTGATTGAGGTTCGAGACACGTCAAAACCGACCGTACCCGGACTTCGTTTCGTTGAAGACCGCGCCGATCGCTCCCATGTCGCGAGTTGGCGCTGTCTTTGGCGGAATCAGCCGGAAAAGTCAACTCCCCGGCGGTTCCTTTTCGGCAAAGACCCAGGGTCTAGGCCAGAATCTTCTCGATCTGTGCAGTCACGGCGTCTACATCGGCCATGCCGTCGACCGTCTTAAGCTCACCGGTGCCGGCATAGTGCTCCGACAAAGGTGCGGTCTTTTCCCGATATTCCGTCAGCCGACGCTTGAAGGCTTCCGGATTATCGTCCGATCTGACCGAGCCGCCCGCAGCGATAGTTTCCGCTACGCGATTCTCCATACGCTTTACAAGCGCCGTCTCGTCGACCTTGAGCTCGATCACGGCATCGAGCTTCAAGCCCTTGCCTTTAAGCATCTGGCCGAGAGCGACCGCCTGCGGGACCGTGCGCGGATATCCGTCGAGGATAAAGCCGTTGGCACAATCCGGGGCGTCGATCCGGTCCGACACGATCTCGTTGACGATCGCATCAGAAACGAGCTGTCCGGCGTCCATAACAGCCTTGGCGCGCTTGCCGACGTCGGTCGCCTGGGCGACGGCCGCCCGCAGCATGTCACCTGTGGAAAGCTGCGGAATACCGTACCTCTCCGTCAGAAGCTTGGCTTGTGTCCCCTTGCCAGCTCCGGGCGGTCCCAAAAAAATCAGTCTCATCGTCCCCTCTTTCCTCCGCGCAGCTTCGACTTCTTGATCAGCCCCTCATACTGCTGAGCGATGAGGTGACCCTGGATCTGTGCTACCGTATCAAGGGTAACGCTGACAACAATCAAAAGCGACGTACCACCAAGGTAGAACGGCACGCCAGTCTGGGCGATGAGGATTTCGGGCAGGATACAGACGAAGATCAGGTAGATCGCTCCAAGCACGGTGATGCGCGTCAGAACGTAGTCGATGTATTCAGCCGTACGCTCGCCCGGGCGGATGCCCGGAATGAAGCCGCCATGCTTCTTCAGATTGTCGGCTGTGTCCTTCGGATTGAAGACGATGGCCGTGTAGAAGAAGGCGAAGAACGCAATCATGCCGCCGTAGAGCACCATGTAGAGCGGCTGGCCGTGACCGAGCGCGCTGACGATAGATGTGGCCCAGCCGGGCAACGCCGCGGTGTTGGCAAAACCAGCAAGCGTCGCCGGCAGCAGCAGCAGCGACGATGCGAAGATCGCCGGGATAACACCCGCAGTGTTGAGCTTCAGCGGCAAGTGCGACGTGTCGCCCTGGAACATGCGGTTGCCGACCTGGCGCTTCGGATACTGGATCAGAAGACGACGCTGGGCGCGTTCGACGAAGACGATGAGCGCGATGACGGCAACGACCATGACGATGATCGCCAGGATCAACGGGGTCGAAAGCGCACCGGTGCGGCCAAGCTCGAGCGTTCCGGCAAGAGCCGTCGGCAGATGGGCGACGATGCCGGCGAAGATGATCAGTGAGATGCCGTTACCGATGCCCCGCGATGTGATCTGCTCGCCGAGCCACATCAGGAACATCGTGCCGCCGAGCAGCGAGATAACCGTGGAAATACGGAAGAACCAACCCGGATCGTTCACGAGGCCGTTGCCGCTCTCAAGGCCGACGGCAATGCCATAGGCCTGCATGACGCCGAGAAGCACCGTGCCGTAGCGGGTGTACTGATTGATGATCTTGCGACCCTGCTCGCCTTCTTTCTTCAGCTGTTCCAGCGCCGGAACGACGGAGGTCATCAGCTGAACGATGATCGAGGCAGAGATATAGGGCATGATGCCGAGCGCGAAGATCGCCATGCGCTCCACTGCGCCGCCCGAAAACATGTTGAAGAGCCCGAGAATGCCGCCGCTCTGGCCTTGGAAGGCCTGCGCAAACGCGTCCGGGTTGAGGCCGGGCAGCGGGATATAGGTGCCAAGACGGTAGACCAAAAGCGCACCAAGCGTGAACCACAGTCGTTTCTTCAGATCTTCCGCCTTGGCGAAAGTCGAGAAATTCAGGTTCGAGGCGAGCTGTTCCGCTGCAGAAGCCATGCAATTCTCCGCGTACCAAATCTCGGAATCAGCGGGAGTACCCTGTCCGTTCCGGAAGGACTAACTTTTCGTCTTGAAAACCGGACGCGAGGCGATTGTGTCTGCAATCGGATGCCTCACCGTGGTTTCCGCTATGTCCGCCGAGGCGAGCGATTCGCCATCGCGGACGTGAGGCTCACATATGGGAGCAAAACCGCCCGGAGTGAAGCACCCCGGGCGGTTGATCAGTAATATTATTCGGCAGCAGCCGAAAGCAGCTTGATGGAGCCGCCAGCCTTTTCGATCTTTTCGATCGCCGGCTTGGAAGCACCTGCAACTTCGAGCGAGATCTTCGCCTTCAGTTCGCCATCGGCCAGGACGCGAACGCCGTCCTTTTCGCGACGGATCACGCCGGCAGCCTTGAGAGCTGCTGCATCGACGGTCTTCGAAGCGTCAAGCTTCTTGGCGTCGATAGCCGTCTGGATGCGGCCGAGCGACACGACAACAAACTCCGAAGCGAAGATGTTGTTGAAGCCGCGCTTCGGCAGACGACGGTAGATTGGCATCTGGCCGCCTTCGAAGCCGTTGATGGCAACGCCCGAACGAGCCTTCTGACCCTTCACACCGCGACCGGCAGTCTTGCCGGAGCCGGAACCGATGCCACGGCCAAGACGCTTGCGGTTCTTGGTCGAGCCTTCGTTGTCCTTGATTTCATTCAGTTTCATGAGCTTATCCCCCTCACTTCTCGTCGACGACGCGAACGAGGTGCTGGACCGACCGGATCATGCCGCGAACAGCTGGGGTATCTTCCAGCGTGCGAACCCGGTGCATCTTGTTGAGGCCCAGGCCGATGAGCGTCTGACGCTGTACGGCCGGACGGCGAATGGGGCTACCGATCTGCTCGACGGTAACCGTCTTCGCAGCGTTTTCTTTCTTAGCCATCTGTCAGCTCCCTTATTCTTCGGAAGCAGCGCCGGAGGAAACACGACGAGCCTGGAGCGTGGCGTACTTCATGCCGCGCTGAGCTGCGATGTCCTTCGGGTGCATCTGGTTCTTGAGGGCGTCGAACGTTGCGCGAACCATGTTGTACGGGTTCGACGAACCGGTCGACTTAGCGACGACGTCGTGAACGCCGAGCGTTTCGAAAACGGCGCGCATCGGGCCACCAGCGATGATACCGGTACCGGCCTTGGCCGAACGCAGCAGCACCTTGCCGGCGCCGTGACGGCCGTGAACGTCGTGATGCAGGGTACGACCACCACGCAGCGGGACGAAGATCAGATCGCGCTTGGCGGCTTCCGTTGCCTTGCGGATGGCTTCCGGCACTTCGCGCGCCTTGCCATGACCGAAGCCAACGCGGCCCTTCTGGTCGCCAACGACGACGAGAGCTGCGAAACCGAAACGACGACCGCCCTTCACCACCTTGGCGACGCGGTTAATTGCTACGAGCTTATCGACAAATTCGCTGTCGCGCTCTTCGCGGTTCTGGCGATCTTCGCGAGAACCCCTTCTTTCCTGTGCCATTGTCCTTTTCCTTTTTCTTTTCCGGGTGCAATCGGCAGATTGACAAAAGTCGCCCCCGTCCTGTGGATCGGAAGCGACCGGAAACTTATGAGGGTTCCAGGCGGGCGCAAGGCCCGCCTGGCAACCGATCAGAAGTTCAGACCACCTTCACGTGCAGCTTCGGCCAAAGCCTTGATGCGACCATGATAGATGAAGGCGCCACGATCAAAGACAACGTCCTTGACGCCAGCCTTTACGGCGCGCTCAGCGATGAGCTTGCCGACGGCAGCAGCAGCTGCCGCGTCAGCGCCCGTCTTCAAAGACGAACGCAGATCGGTGTCGAGCGTGGAGGCAGACGCAAGCGTCTTGCCGGCCACGTCGTCGATAACCTGTACGTAGATGTTCTTCGACGAGCGATGAACCGACAGGCGCGGACGGCCATTCGCGACCGCCTTGATTTGACGGCGCACGCGGTTGGCGCGACGCACAAGAGTATCTTTCCTGCTAGCCATTTCGCGTGATCCTTACTTCTTCTTGCCTTCTTTGCGGACAATCCGCTCGCCGGCATACTTGACGCCCTTGCCCTTGTAGGGCTCGGGGCCGCGGTATTCGCGGATTTCCGCTGCAACCTGGCCGACCTGCTGCTTGTTGATGCCGGAGACGACGATTTCCGTCGGCTTCGGTACAGCGATCGTGATGCCTTCCGGCGTCTGGTAGACCACGTCGTGGCTGAAACCGAGTGCCAGCTGCAAGTTCTTGCCCTGCAGCGAAGCGCGGTAACCAACGCCGTTGATTTCGAGCTTGCGCTCGTAACCGTCCTTAACACCCTTCAGGATGTTCTCGATCATCGTGCGGGACATGCCCCACTTGGAACGAGCATCCTTGCTCTGGTTGAGCGGCTGTACAACAACCGCGTTGTCTTCGAGCGCTACCGATACTTCGTCGTTTGCAACAAAGAACAGTTCGCCCTTAGGGCCCTTCGCCGTTACCTTCTGGCCATCAACGCTTGCCGTGACGCCTGCAGGAACTTGAACGGGCTTTTTACCGATACGAGACATTTTTATACCTGTCTGTTCGCTATGGAGATCATGTTACGTCTTAGAAGACGGAGCAAAGAATCTCGCCACCAACATTCTGTTCGCGTGCCTGATGATCGGCCATCACACCCTTCGGAGTCGAAAGGATGGTGATGCCGAGGCCGTTCGCGACCTGCGGAATGGACTTAACCGAGACATAAACTCGGCGGCCCGGCTTGGAAACGCGTCCGATCTCACGGATTACGGAAGCGCCTTCGTAGTACTTCAGTTCGATGTTCAGCTCGGCCTTGCCGTTGCCAAATACGACTTCAGAGTATCCACGGATGTAGCCTTCAGCCTGAAGGACATCCAGAACACGTGCGCGGAGCTTCGAAGCCGGCGTGGAAACGCTCGACTTGCGGCGTGCCGCGCCGTTACGGATACGGGTGAGCATATCGCCCAGCGGATCAGTCATTGCCATGTGCCCGTCTCCTTACCAGCTCGACTTGACAATACCCGGCACGCGGCCGGAATTGCCCAGTTCGCGAAGCGCAATACGCGACATGCGAAGTTTACGATAGTAGGCGCGCGGACGGCCCGTAACTTCACAACGGTTGCGGATGCGGGTCTTGGATCCATCACGCGGCAGTTCAGCCAGCTTGATGGTTGCCTTGAACCGCTCTTCGATCGGCAGAGACTGGTTCATGATGATTGCCTTCAGAGCGGCGCGCTTAGAGGCTTGCCCGGCAACCAGTTTGCGGCGGCGCTTGTTCTTTTCAACTGCGCTCGTTTTCGCCATAACAGTTATCCTTCTTTACGCTTGTCGTTACGGATTACTGACGGAACGGGAAGTTGAACTCTGTGAGCAGAGCGCGTGCTTCGTCGTCGTTAGTAGCCGTCGTGCAAACGATGATGTCCATGCCCCACATCTGATCAACCTTGTCGTAGTTGATCTCAGGGAACACAATGTGCTCCTTGACGCCCATGGCGAAGTTGCCACGGCCATCGAAGGACTTCGGGTTGAGGCCACGGAAGTCGCGAACACGCGGAAGAGCGATGTTCACGAGACGATCCAGGAACTCATACATCCGAACGCCGCGCAGGGTAACCTTGGCACCAATCGGCATGCCTTCGCGCAGCTTGAAGCCAGCGATGGAGTTGCGAGCGCGGGTGATTACCGGCTTCTGACCAGCAATCGCAGCGAGGTCGGCAGCTGCGACGGTCGGCTTCTTGGAGTCGCCGGTCGATTCGCCAACACCCATGTTGATGACGATCTTGTCGAGGCGCGGGATCTGCATTTCGTTGGCGTAGGAGAACTTCTCCTGCATAGCCGCACGAATACGCTCGACATATTCCTTCTTGAGCCGGGGCTCATAAGCGGACTTAGCCATCGATCACTACTCCCGAACGCTTGGCCACGCGGACCTTCTTGTCACCGTCGATCTTGAAGCCGACGCGGGTCGGCTTGCCGTCCTTCGGATCGGCAATCGCGATGTTCGAAAGATGGATCGAGGCTTCCTTGTTGATGATGCCGGCTTCCTGGCTCTGGGTCTGGCGCTGGTGACGCTTCACCATGTTCACGCCACGCACTACAGCCCGATCTTCCTTCGGCATAACCTGTACGACTTCGCCGGTACGGCCCTTGTCCTTACCGGTGAGAACGACGACCTTGTCGCCTTTACGAATCTTTTGCATCTCTCAACGCTCCCTTAGAGTACTTCCGGAGCCAGCGAGATGATCTTCATGTGGTTCTTGGCGCGAAGTTCGCGCGGAACCGGTCCGAAGATACGGGTGCCGATCGGCTCTTTCTTGTTATCGATAAGAACGGCTGCGTTTGTGTCAAAACGAATGACGCTGCCATCCGCACGGCGGATGTCTTTCGCGGTGCGAACGACAACAGCCTTCATGACATCACCCTTCTTCACGCGGCCGCGCGGAATGGCTTCCTTGATCGAAACGACAATGATGTCGCCGATCGACGCGTACTTACGCTTGGAGCCGCCCAGCACCTTGATGCACATGACACGACGTGCGCCGGAATTATCCGCCACGTCGAGGTTTGTTTGCATCTGAATCATGTCAGGTCGCCTTCTTGTTGTTACCAGGCCGGTTGGGTCTAGACCCCCTCGCCCGGCTTATTGTGCCTATCTCAAAGCAAAAGAACGCCCGGACTCGAGCGTTCCTCTACTTCAATTGCGTGCTTCATACAGATATTTGCCCAAGACGCAAGGGTCTCGCGGTCAAATCCCGTAGAAATCAAGCCTGGGCGGCAACCACCGTCCAGCGCTTATCCTTGGAGATCGGCGCGCATTCCTCGATGGAAACAACGTCACCAACCTTGTACTGGTTGTTTTCGTCGTGCGCCTTGTACTTCTTCGAACGGCGGACGGTCTTCTGGAGAATCGGGTGCGCAAAGCGGCGCTCGACTCTGACGACGACGGTCTTGTCGTTCTTGTCGCTGACGACTGTGCCCTGCAGAATGCGTTTCGGCATATTTTGTGGTCCTTAGGCCTTGGCTTCTGCCGCCTTCTGGCGGGCAATTGTTTTGACGCGTGCGATGTCCTTACGGACTTCGTCAATACGCGACGACTTTTCGAGCTGGCCGGTTGCCTTCTGGAAACGCAGATTGAACTGCTCTTTCTTCAGCTTGGCAAGCTCTTCGTTGAGTTGATCGGCGCTCAGAGCGCGAACATCTGCGGCTTTCATGAGATTCACTCCTTACTCTGCGATACGCTGCACGAAGCGCGTCTTGACAGAGAGCTTGGCAGCACCAAGACGAAGTGCCTCACGGGCGAGTTCTTCGCTGACACCATCGATCTCGAACATCATACGACCAGGCTTGACCTTGCATGCCCAGTATTCAACCGAGCCCTTACCCTTACCCATGCGGACTTCGGTAGGCTTGGCGGTGACCGGAACGTCAGGGAACACACGGATCCAGACGCGGCCGGCACGCTTCATATGGCGGGTGATCGCGCGGCGGGCCGCTTCGATCTCGCGCGCATTGACGCGGTTTGGTTCTTGAGCCTTCAGGCCGAATTCACCAAAGGAAAGATCAGATCCGCCCTTGGCTACGCCCTTGATGCGGCCCTTGAATTGCTTGCGATACTTCGTACGCTTTGGCTGCAACATTTTTTTAATTCTCCGATATTGGCTGCCACGCGCGCATGTTACGCGTTTTCGCGACGACGGTCTCTGCTGCTGCCGCCCTGGTTGTCACTCTCGATCGCGCGACGCTCGGAAGCCATCGGATCGTGCTCAAGGATCTCGCCCTTGAAGATCCAGACCTTGATGCCGCAGATACCGAAAGCGGTTTGAGCTTCAGACGTACCGTAGTCGATGTCCGCACGCAGAGTGTGCAGCGGAACGCGACCTTCGCGGTACCATTCGGTACGAGCGATTTCGGCACCACCGAGACGACCGGCGCAGGTGATCTTAATGCCTTCGGCGCCAAGACGCATGGCCGACTGAACAGCGCGCTTCATCGCACGGCGGAAAGCCACGCGGCGCTCGAGCTGCTGAGCGATCGACTGGGCAACGAGCGTTGCGTCAACTTCCGGCTTGCGCACTTCAACGATGTTGAGGTGGGTTTCGGAGTTGGTCATCTCGGAAAGCTTCTTGCGGAGCTTTTCGATGTCTGCGCCCTTCTTGCCGATGATCAGGCCCGGACGAGCCGAGTGGATCGTTACGCGGCACTTCTTGTGCGGACGCTCGATCACGACCTTGGCAATGCCAGCGGCCTTCAGCTCTTCCATCAGGTAAGCGCGGATCTTCAGGTCTTCGTGAAGAAGCTGACCGTATTCCGCGTTATCAGCGAACCAACGGCTATCCCAGGTCCGGTTGATGCCGAGACGGAAACCGATCGGATTAATCTTCTGGCCCATTATGCGGCCTCCCCTTTGGCTTCCACTTCACGAACGACGATCGTCAAGTGAGAGAACGGCTTTTCAACACGCGATGCACGGCCGCGACCACGAGCGTGGAAGCGCTTCATCACAATCGACTTGCCAACATACGCCTCAGCGACGATGAGCGAATCAACGTCGAGGTCGTGGTTGTTCTCAGCGTTTGCGATCGCGGATTCAAGCGTCTTCTTGACCGTTTCCGAGATCCGCTTGCGCGAGAACTCGAGTTCGGCCAGAGCGCGCTCGACCTTCTTGCCGCGGATCATCGCTGCAACCAGGTTGAGCTTCTGGGGGCTGACGCGGATCGTGCGCGCAATTGCCTGCGCTTCATTATCCTTCAGCCGGCGTTCGGCTTTTGCCTTGCCCATTGTTACTTCCTCTTTGCCTTCTTGTCCGCACCATGACCGTAATAGGTCCGGGTCGGAGAGAATTCACCGAACTTGTGTCCGACCATTTCTTCTGACACCGAAACGGGAACATGCTTGTTGCCGTTGTAGACGCCGAAGGTGAGACCCACGAACTGCGGAAGGATCGTGGAGCGACGGCTCCACATTTTGATCACTTCGTTACGACCGCCGTCACGAACCTTCTCAGCCTTCTTGAGAAGATAGCCGTCAACAAACGGACCTTTCCATACTGAACGAGCCACTTGAGACTTCCTCTCTTACTTCTTGCGCTGGTGACGCGACCGCATGATGAACTTGTCGGTCGACTTGTTGGAGCGCGTCCGCTTGCCCTTCGTCGGCTTGCCCCAAGGGGTAACCGGGTGGCGACCACCGGACGTACGGCCTTCACCACCGCCGTGCGGGTGGTCAACCGGGTTCATGACGACGCCGCGAACGTGCGGCTTCTTACCGCGCCAGCGCGAACGACCAGCCTTACCGTCATTGATGTTGCCGTGATCGGGGTTCGATACAGCACCGATGGATGCGAGGCAAGAGCCGTGCACGAGGCGCTGTTCACCCGAGTTCAGGCGAAGGATTGCCATGCCCTGGTCACGACCAACGAGCTGCGCGTAGGTACCGGCCGAGCGAGCCAGCTGGCCGCCCTTACCCGGCTTCATTTCCACGTTGTGGATGATGGAGCCGACCGGGATGAACTGCAGCGGCATGGTGTTGCCGGGCTTGACGTCGACTGCTGCCTTTTCCGAAGCGATGACCTTGTCGCCGGCAGCGAGACGCTGCGGAGCGAGGATGTAGGCCTGTTCGCCATCGGCGTAGGTTACCAGCGCGATGAACGCGGTGCGGTTCGGGTCATATTCCAGACGCTCGACGGTGCCTTCTACGTCGAACTTGCGACGCTTGAAGTCGACCAGACGGTAGGTCCGCTTGTGACCGCCGCCCTGGAAGCGAACGGTGATACGGCCGAGGTTGTTGCGACCGCCCTTGGAGTGCAGACCTTCGGTCAGCGCCTTTACCGGCTTGCCCTTGTAGAGGCCGGACCGGTCAACGATGACCAGCTGGCGCTGGCTCGGGGTCGTCGGATTGAAACTTTTCAATGCCATTTTATTGTTCCCTTTTGGGTTTTTACCCTAATGGGCCTATCCGTTAGAGACCGGTGGAGACGTCGATGGACTGACCGTCGGCGAGCGTGATGATCGCCTTCTTCACGTCCTTCTGCTTTCCGGTAAAGCCGCGGAACCGCTTGGTCTTGCCCTTGCGGACGAGCGTGTTCACGGCCGTAACCTTGACGCCGAACAGAGCTTCGACAGCAGCCTTGATTTCAGGCTTCGAAGCACCCTTGGCGACGTTGAAGACGATCTGGTTCTGTTCGGAAACCAGCGTCGACTTTTCAGTGATCGAGGGAGACACGATCACGTCGTAGTGGCGAAGATCCGTCATTTGAACCGCTCCTCCAGAGCTTCCACGGCAGCCTTGGAAAGCACGAGCTTGCCACGGCGCAGAATGTCGTAAACGTTGATGCCCTGAACCGGCAGAACGTCCACATTCGGGATGTTCTGAGCGGCGAGCTTGAAGTTGTTCTCGATTTCAGCGCCGCCGATGATCAGAGCATTGGTCAGACCGAGCGAGGCGAATACGCCAGCCAGGGTCTTCGTCTTTGCTTCTGCGGCAACGAGATCATCGAGAACGATGATGTTTTCAGCCTTCAGCTTGGCAGACAGAGCGTGGCGAAGGCCGAGTGCACGAACCTTCTTCGGCAGGTCATGGGCGTGGCTGCGAACAACCGGGCCATGAGCCTTACCACCGCCACGGAACTGTGGAGCACGAGCGGAGTGGTGGCGGGCGCGGCCCGTACCCTTCTGCTTGTACATCTTGGCGCCGGTGCGCGAAACTTCCGCGCGGCCCTTGGCCTTGTGTGTGCCCTGCTGCTTCTTAGCGAGCTGCCAGCGAACGACGCGGGCGATGATGTCTTCACGGGGTTCGAGACCGAAAATGGCGTCCGAAAGGGAAACCTTTCCCGCGTCCTTGCCCTCGAGGGTTTTGACGGTGAGATCCATTATTCGGCTCCCTTACTTCGATGCTTCGGCGCGCACGGCCGCGGGGCGCGGTGCGCCTTCCGGGGTGCCCGACTTGATGGCGTCACGAACGACGATCCAGGCACCCTTGGAGCCGGGGACAGCGCCCTTGACCAGGATCAGACCGCGGTCTTCATCGGTCGATACGACTTCGAGGTTCTGCGTGGTGACGCGCGTCTGGCCCATGTGACCAGCCATGCGCTTGCCCTTCCAGACGCGGCCCGGATCCTGGTTGGAACCGGTCGAACCATGCGAACGGTGCGATACGGAAACGCCGTGCGTTGCACGCAGACCGCCGAAGTTGTGGCGCTTGATGGCGCCGGCAAAGCCCTTACCGATCGTGGTACCGGTGACGTCGACGAGCTGGCCCGCAACGAAATGGTTGGCGGTCAGTTCGGAGCCGATGTCGATCAGATTGTCCGCGGAAACGCGGAATTCGACGAGCTTCGCCTTCGGTTCGACGTTGGCGGCAGCAAAGTGGCCGCGCATCGCCTTCGGCGTGTTCTTGACCTTGGCAGTGCCGGCGCCCAACTGGACAGCGGTATAGCCGTTCTTGTCGTCCGTGCGCTGGGCTACCACCTGGCAGTTTTCCAGCCGCAATACTGTTACCGGGATATGCTCGCCGGCGTCGTTGTAGACGCGCGTCATTCCCACTTTCTGTGCAATCACACCTGAACGCATCGGTTCATTCCTCTTGAGAGTTAACGTCGGGGCGAACCCCTTCGCATCTCTTGTTTAAGGTCTCCCTCTGATCCTTGCGGAACGCCGGGTCGCCCGTTTCTGGAAGCCGTTGGACCGAAGCCCACGTACCTTCCTTGTTATTAAAGCTTAATTTCCACGTCGACGCCGGCAGCGAGGTCGAGCTTCATCAGCGCGTCAACGGTCTGCGGAGTCGGATCTACGATATCGAGAAGGCGCTTGTGGGTACGCATTTCGAACTGTTCGCGGCTCTTCTTGTCGACGTGCGGCGAACGGTTGACCGTAAATTTTTCAATGCGCGTCGGCAGCGGTACTGGACCGCGCACGCTGGCACCGGTGCGCTTGGCCGTCGAGACGATTTCGCGTGTCGAGGCATCGAGGATCCGGTGATCAAACGCCTTGAGGCGGATGCGGATGTTCTGGCCGTTCATACGACTTATCCTTGTTCATGTTAGTTGCGGTTTCCGTGGAGAAACGCGCATTGAACTTCGTTTGATGTTCGGCCAGTCCGCTAATTTTTCAAAGATCGGAGGGACAAGGTTTCCCCTGCCCCTTCCTATTTGAGCGGCCGTGGCCGGCCTGTACTTTCGCGATCGCACTATGCCGACGCACCATGCAAATCACGCTTGCGCGCCATTTGCACTATTTCGGCGTCGTCGGCAAGCCGTGCGACCAACTAAATCATGCTGGGCGGCTATGTCCGAGGCGCATAACAATGCGCCTCGCCTCATTCCGCCCGTTCGCCGATTACTCGACGATCGAAGCGACGATGCCGGCGCCGACGGTACGGCCACCTTCGCGGATAGCGAAGCGCAGCTTTTCTTCCATCGCGATCGGAACGATCAGCTCAACGGCAACCGTGACGTTGTCGCCAGGCATAACCATTTCCGTGCCTTCCGGAAGCGTAACGATACCCGTCACGTCCGTCGTGCGGAAGTAGAACTGCGGACGGTAGTTCGTGAAGAACGGCGTATGACGGCCGCCTTCTTCCTTCGTCAGGATGTAGGCTTCGGCCATGAACTTCTTGTGCGGCTTGACCGAACCCGGCTTGCACAGGATCTGGCCACGCTCAACGCCGTCACGGTTAACACCACGGATCAGCGCGCCGATGTTGTCGCCGGCCTGGCCCTGGTCGAGCAGCTTGCGGAACATTTCAACGCCGGTAACCGTCGTCTTCGACGTGTCGCGGATGCCGACGATTTCAACTTCTTCGCCAACCTTGACAATGCCGCGCTCAACGCGACCGGTCACAACCGTACCACGGCCCGAGATCGAGAACACGTCTTCGATCGGCATCAGGAACGGCAGGTCGATCGGACGCTCAGGCGTCGGGATGTAGGCGTCAACAGCGGCCATCAGCTCGCGGATCGCGTCTTCGCCGATCTTCTTGTCCGAATCTTCAAGAGCAGCAAGTGCCGAACCCTTGATGATCGGAATGTCGTCGCCCGGGAATTCGTAGGACGACAGCAGTTCGCGAACTTCAAGCTCGACGAGCTCGAGAAGCTCGGCGTCGTCAACCTGGTCGACCTTGTTGAGGAACACGACGATCGCCGGAACGCCAACCTGGCGAGCAAGCAGGATGTGCTCGCGGGTCTGCGGCATCGGGCCGTCAGCAGCCGAGCAAACCAGGATCGCGCCGTCCATCTGCGCTGCACCGGTGATCATGTTCTTGACGTAGTCGGCGTGGCCGGGGCAGTCGACGTGCGCGTAGTGACGGTTCGCCGTCTCATACTCAACGTGAGCCGTCGAAATCGTGATACCACGGGCCTTTTCTTCCGGAGCAGCGTCGATCTGGTCGTACGCCTTGTACTCGCCGAAGTACTTCGTGATCGCTGCAGTCAGCGACGTCTTGCCATGGTCAACGTGGCCAATCGTGCCAATGTTAACGTGCGGCTTGTTGCGCTCAAATTTGCTCTTTGCCATTTTCGGCTCTCCGTTTCCTGTCCCCTGTCGGGGAAACCTTATCTATCTGTTTTCAGCGAAAGGGTATTCCGGTCACTTCTGACCGGAATACTTTGCCTGGATTTCCTGTGCGACGTTCGACGGGACCGGCGAGTAATGATCGAAGGTCATCGTGTACTGGGCGCGGCCCTGAGACATCGAGCGCAGGTTGTCCACGTACTTGAACATGTTCGCCAACGGGACGTTCGCATTGATGACGACGGCAACACCGCGTGCTTCCTGGCCCTGGATCTGGCCACGGCGCGAGTTCAGGTCGCCGATAACGTCACCGACGTAATCTTCCGGCGTTACGACTTCGACCTTCATCATCGGCTCGAGGAGCTGAGCGCCGGCCTTCTTGGCTGCTTCACGGAAGCAGGCACGCGAAGCGATTTCGAACGCCAGAACCGACGAGTCGACGTCGTGGAAGGCACCGTCGATGAGCGTCGCCTTGACGCCCAGCATCGGGAAGCCAGCCAGCGGACCCGAAGACAGAACGCTTTCGATGCCCTTCTGGACGCCGGGGATGTATTCCTTCGGAACAGCACCGCCAACGATCTTGGACTCGAACTTGAAGTCTTCGCCATCCGGGTTCGGTTCGAAGACGATCTTGACGCGCGCGAACTGGCCGGTACCACCGGACTGCTTCTTGTGCGTGTAGTCTTCTTCGTGCTGACGCGTGATGGTTTCGCGGTAGGCAACCTGCGGCGCGCCGACGGTTGCTTCGACCTTGAATTCGCGACGCATGCGGTCAACCAGGATGTCGAGGTGGAGTTCACCCATGCCTGCGATGATCGTCTGGCCGGACTCTTCGTCGGTCTTGACGCGGAACGACGGGTCTTCTGCAGCCAGGCGGTTGAGCGCGAGGCCCATCTTTTCCTGGTCGCCCTTGGTCTTCGGCTCGATCGCGATCTGGATAACCGGCTCCGGGAATTCCATGCGCTCGAGGATAACCGGCTTCAGCGGGTCGCAGAGCGTATCGCCAGTGGTGGTTTCCTTGAGGCCAGCCAGAGCAACGATGTCGCCAGCAAAGGCTTCTTCGATGTCTTCACGGCTGTTGGAATGCATCTGAAGCATACGGCCGACGCGCTCGCGCTTTTCCTTGACCGTGTTCATGACCGACGTGCCCTTTTCGAGCTTGCCGGAGTAGATACGGGCGAAGGTGAGCGAACCGACGAAGGGGTCGTTCATGATCTTAAAGGCGAGCATCGAAAGCGGCTCGCTGTCGTCAGCGTGGCGCTCGGTCTCGGCTTCGGTCTTGACGTCGATGCCCTTGATCGCCGGGATGTCCATCGGCGACGGCAGGTAGTCGACAACGGCGTCGAGAAGCGGCTGAACGCCCTTGTTCTTGAACGCGGTGCCGCAGAACATCGGGTGGAACTTCACGTCGATGGTGCCGCGGCGAACGAGCGCACGGATCTGGTCGTTATCAGGCAGGTTGCCTTCGAGATACGCTTCAGTCGCAGCTTCATCGATCTCGACAACGGTCTCGATCAGAAGTTCGCGGTACTTCTGCGCTTCTGCCTTCATGTCATCAGGAATTTCGACGACGTCCCACTGGGCGCCGAGCGATTCGTCGCGCCAGATGAGAGCGTTCATCTCGATCAGGTCGATGACGCCCTTGAACTCGGTCTCAGCGCCGATCGGCAGCTGCATGACGACCGGGATCGCACCGAGGCGCGACTTGATCATCGAGACAGAGCGGTAGAAGTCAGCGCCGGTCTTGTCCATCTTGTTGCAGAAGATCATGCGCGGAACGTTGTACTTCTCAGCCTGACGCCAGACGGTTTCCGTCTGAGGCTCAACACCGGCGTTGGCGTCGAGCAGCGCGATGGCGCCGTCGAGAACGCGCAGCGAACGCTCGACTTCGATGGTGAAGTCAACGTGGCCGGGGGTGTCGATGATGTTGAAGCGGCGGGTCTTGCCATCACGACCCTTCCAGAAGGTCGTGGTCGCAGCAGACGTGATAGTGATGCCGCGTTCCTGCTCCTGCTCCATCCAGTCCATGGTAGCGGCGCCGTCGTGGACTTCGCCGATCTTATGGGACTTACCGGTGTAGTAGAGAATACGTTCGGTCGTCGTCGTCTTGCCGGCGTCGATGTGCGCCATAATACCGAAATTGCGGTAGTCTTCGATTTTGTATTCGCGAGCCATAGGGACTCCCTTTCGAAATTGGTCGTCGATTACCAGCGGTAGTGCGAGAATGCACGGTTGGCGTCGGCCATCTTGTGCGTGTCTTCGCGCTTCTTGACGGCGCTGCCACGGTTGTTCGCAGCGTCCATGAGTTCGCCGCAGAGGCGATCAACCATGGTCGTTTCGTTGCGCTTGCGGGCAGCAGCAATCAGCCAGCGGATGGCGAGCGCCTGACGGCGTTCCGGACGAACGTCGACGGGAACCTGGTAGGTTGCACCACCAACGCGGCGCGAACGGACTTCGACGTGCGGAGCGATGTTGTCGAGGGCCGAATGGAACACGGCGATCGGCTCCTGCTTCAGCTTGCCCTGAACGGCATCGAAGGCACCGTAAACGATGCTTTCAGCAACCGACTTCTTACCATGAAGCATGATGGCGTTCATGAACTTGGTGACAACCAGATCGCCGAACTTCGGATCCGGGTTGATCTCGCGCTTTTCTGCACTGTGACGACGTGACATACGTTTTGTCTCTCAACTGTTGACTGGCGCCTTAACACGCGGAGAACCTCGCGCAGCGCCGAATTCGTGAAACCCGAAATTACTTCGGACGCTTCGCACCATACTTGGAGCGGCGCTGCTTGCGGTTCTTGACACCCTGCGTATCGAGAACGCCACGGATGATGTGGTAACGGACACCCGGAAGGTCCTTTACGCGGCCGCCGCGGATCATGACAACCGAGTGTTCCTGAAGGTTGTGACCTTCACCCGGGATATAGCCGATGACCTCGAAACCGTTGGTCAGGCGAATCTTGGCAACCTTACGCAGAGCCGAGTTCGGCTTCTTCGGGGTCGTCGTGTAGACGCGGGTGCAAACACCACGCTTCTGCGGGTTTTCCTGCAGAGCAGGAACCTTGTTGCGCTTTACCTGTGCCTGACGCGGCTTGCGGATCAGCTGGTTTACGGTAGGCATGTAACCATCCCTTGCAAAATCTTGTCTCGTTACCCTTGCGGGCGGATCGTTGCCGTCTCCGGCGATACGGACACCTGTAAAATGCGCAAACGAGGACCGATCCGCTTTGTCGCGGATGGCCCTACAAAAAGCAGAGGACACAGCATTTCGCGCGTCATGCGTGCAGCATTTTTTGTAGTCAGCGTGCGTTTCGAACCTTGTTTGAGGCGAACTCCAGAACGCGACGTTCCGAACCAGCCAGCCTCACATGGGCTCCGATGCGGCGGGGTGTACTGATTTCAAGGCCGACAGTCAAGGGCAATTAACAAATATTCTCCCGCCAACAGACCCGCCATGCCCGGAAAACAAGGCTTTGGCGGGTGTCGGGGTGGGTCCTGGCGACCCTGTCTGCACTTGAACACAGACAGCTTCGAACAGGGTTAAGGAATCGGCAACCAGTTTGTGACGGTTTTCCACCGCCATGATTCTGCCGAGTCGCCAAAGCCTGTGGCCTCGCAGCTATTTCTTTCGCGCTGCACTGAAAAGGGCGCTAAAGTCGGCCGCGCACTCGAAAGGATATTCAATGAGCGTCACGCCTGACAACGACAATGCACCGGACGAGCCGATGGTCTTCATCATCATCGGCAAGGCCTATGAGACCGACGGAGACGACGAAGGCGTGGACATTCACGTGATGTTGCGCGCACCCGACGACGATACGGCCGTGCGCGAGGCGCTGAACGCGCTCGCCGAGGAAGGCTTCCTGGAGGCCGACCTCGATCAGATCGGCACACTGACAGACGTGCCGAACGAGGAGCCGCATGCCTCGGCCTACCAGGGCGCCCTCGAAGGCGAAGTTGCGATCATCCGTTTCAGCTGAGGCCGTCGACGCCCCAACGTCGCCTCCCCTTCCAGCCTACCACAATGAAAAAGCCGCCCGGATCGCTCCGGGCGGCTTTTCTGATTTGAGGAAACGAGGGCGAGAACGCCCTCCTCCCATTATTCGGCCGCTGCGTTTTCCTTCGCGAGATCGGCGAGCATCGGGGTGGCAACATCTGCGCCCGTACCCTTGCGACGCTCTTCGAGAATCATCTCGTCGCGCGCCGTCGCGATGCGGCGGATCTGCGTCATCGTTCCGCCGGTACCAGCCGGGATCAGACGGCCGACGATGACGTTTTCCTTCAGACCCTGCAGGCCGTCGACCTTGCCGGCGATCGCCGCTTCGGTCAGCACCTTGGTGGTTTCCTGGAACGACGCCGCCGAGATGAACGACGGTGTCTGCAGCGAGGCCTTGGTGATGCCGAGCAGGACCGGATCGCCGTATGCCGGCTTCTTGCCCTGTTCGATCAGGCCGTCGTTGACGTCTTCGAGCTCGATGCGATCGACATTGTCACCGACGATGTAGGTCGAGTCGCCGGCATCGGTGATTTCCACCTTCTGCAGCATCTGACGAACGATGACTTCGATGTGCTTGTCGTTGATCACAACGCCCTGCAGTCGGTAGACTTCCTGGATTTCGTTGACCAGGTAGGAAGCGAGTGCTTCCACTCCCTTGATCGCCAGGATGTCGTGCGGCGCCGGGTTGCCGTCGAGGATGTAGTCGCCCTTTTCGATGTAGTCGCCATCCTGAAGATGGAAGGGCTTGCCCTTCGGGATCAGGTATTCGACCGGCTCAACACCGTCTTCAGCAGGCTCGATCAGAACGCGACGCTTGTTCTTGTAGTCGCGGCCGAAGCGGATCGTACCATCGATCTCAGCGATGACGGCGTGATCCTTCGGACGACGTGCTTCGAACAGTTCGGCAACGCGCGGCAGACCACCGGTGATATCCTTGGTCTTGGCGCTTTCCAGCGGCGAACGTGCCAGCACGTCACCCTGGGAAACCTTCGTGCCCGGTTCAACCGAGAGAATGGCGTCAACCGAAAGCATGAAGCGGGCGTCACCACCACGCGACAGCTTCAGGACCGCGCCGTTCTTGTCCTTGATGACGATCGCCGGCTTCAGGTCGGTACCGCGCGGCGTCGAACGCCAATCGATAACCTGACGCTTGGTGATGCCGGTGGACTCGTCGGTCGCTTCGAGCACGGAGATGCCGTCGACGACGTCTTCGAAGTGAACGGTACCTTCCACTTCCGTCATCATCGGACGGGTGTAGGGGTCCCACTCGGCAAGACGCTGACCGCGCTTCACCTTGTCACCATCGTCGACGAAGATCTTCGAACCGTAGGCGACACGCTGCGAGGAGCGCTCGACACCACGTTCGTCGAGGATCTGGACGGCCATGTTACGACCCATGGCGACAAGGATGCCGTCAGAGTTGCGCAGCATGTTGCGGTTCTTGATCTGTACCGTGCCTTCGTAGGACGCTTCCAGGAACGACTGGTCGACCACGGTCGCCGTACCGCCCAAGTGGAAGGTACGCATGGTGAGCTGGGTGCCCGGTTCACCGATCGACTGTGCAGCGATAACGCCAACCGCTTCGCCCATGTTGACCGGCGTACCACGTGCCAGGTCGCGGCCGTAGCAGACGCCGCAAACGCCCGTCTGGATTTCGCAGGTCAGCGCCGAACGGATGCGGATCGACTGGATACCAGCCTTTTCGATCTCGATGACGTCGGGTTCCAGGATCATCCGGCCGGCGTCGACGAGACGAACGCCCGTGACCGGGTGATCGATGTCGTCCAGAGCCGTACGGCCAAGAATACGAGCGCCAAGCGAAGCCACAACCTGACCGGCATCGACGATCGCCGTCATGGTGAGGCCATTCTCGGTGCCGCAATCGACGGAGTTGACGATGCAATCCTGCGCCACGTCGACGAGACGACGCGTCAGGTAGCCCGAGTTCGCGGTCTTCAAGGCGGTGTCGGCCAGACCCTTACGGGCACCGTGGGTCGAGTTGAAGTACTCGTTAACGGTCAGACCTTCCTTGAAGTTCGAGATGATCGGCGTCTCGATGATTTCACCCGACGGCTTGGCCATCAGGCCGCGCATGCCGCCCAGCTGACGCATCTGGTTCGGAGAACCACGGGCGCCGGAGTGCGACATCATGTAGATCGAGTTCATCGGCTTCTGACGGCCGTTGTCGTCAAACTCCACAGCCTTAATGCGGGCCATCATTTCGTCGGCGACCTTCTCGGTAGCCTTGCCCCAGGCGTCAACGACCTTGTTGTACTTTTCGCCCTGGGTGATGAGGCCGTCATTATACTGCTGCTCGTATTCCTTCACGAGCGCTTCAGTATCGCCGACGATCTTCACCTTGGTGTCCGGAATGACCATGTCGTCCTTGCCGAACGAAATGCCGGCGCGGCAAGCATGGGCAAAGCCGAGCTGCATGATGCGGTCGCAGAAGATGACCGTGTCTTTCTGACCGCAGTGACGGTAGACCGTGTCGATCATCTTGGAGATGTTCTTCTTGGTCATTTCCTGGTTGCAGGTCTCGAACGGCACGTTGACGTTGCGCGGCAACAGTTCACCGATGATCATGCGGCCAGGCGTGGTTTCGTAGATCTTCGAAACCGGGTTGCCCTCGGCATCGACGGTCTTGAAACGGCCACGGATCTTGGCGTGCAGTGTCACGGACTTGGTTTCGAGCGCGTGATGCAGCTCGCCCATGTCAGAAAACGCCATGCCTTCGCCGGGCTCGTTCTGGTTCAGGATCGACAGATAGTAGAGACCCAGAACCATGTCCTGCGACGGAACGATGATCGGCGCGCCGTTAGCCGGGTGCAGAATGTTGTTCGTCGACATCATCAGCACGCGTGCTTCGAGCTGCGCTTCGAGCGACAGCGGCACGTGAACGGCCATCTGGTCGCCGTCGAAGTCGGCGTTGAAGGCCGTGCAGACGAGCGGGTGCAGCTGGATGGCCTTGCCTTCGACCAGGGTCGGTTCGAAGGCCTGGATGCCCAGGCGGTGCAGCGTCGGTGCGCGGTTCAACAGAACCGGATGCTCGCGGATGACCTCGTCCAGGATATCCCAGACTTCCGGCTTTTCCTTTTCGACGAGCTTCTTGGCCTGCTTGACGGTCGAGGAATAACCCTTGGCGTCGAGGCGAGCGTAGATGAACGGCTTGAACAGCTCGAGCGCCATCTTCTTCGGAAGACCGCACTGGTGCAGCTTCAGCTCCGGACCGGTCACGATAACCGAGCGGCCGGAGTAGTCGACGCGCTTGCCGAGCAGGTTCTGACGGAAGCGGCCCTGCTTGCCCTTGAGCATGTCGGACAGCGACTTCAGCGGACGCTTGTTGGCGCCGGTGATGACGCGACCGCGACGGCCGTTGTCGAACAGCGCGTCCACAGATTCCTGCAGCATGCGCTTTTCGTTGCGGATGATGATGCCTGGAGCGCGCAGTTCGATCAGACGCTTCAGACGGTTGTTACGGTTGATCACGCGGCGATAGAGATCGTTCAGATCCGACGTCGCGAAACGGCCGCCGTCGAGCGGCACGAGCGGGCGCAGGTCCGGCGGGATCACCGGAACGACCTTCATGATCATCCATTCCGGGCGATTGCCGGAATCCATGAAGTTCTCGACGATCTTCAACCGCTTCATCAGCTTCTTCTGCTTCAGATCCGAGGTGGTCTCGGCCAGATCCGAACGCAGATCGCCAGCGATCTTCTCGAGGTTCATCGAAGCGAGCATTTCATAGATCGCTTCAGCACCGATCATCGCGGTGAACTGATCTTCGCCGAACTCGTCGACGGCGAGCATGTAGTCTTCTTCGCTGAGGAGCTGGTTTTCCTTCAGCGACGTCAGACCGGGCTCGGTGACGATGTAGTTCTCGAAGTAGAGAACGCGCTCGACATCCTTCAGCGTCATGTCGAGCAGCGTCGAAATGCGGCTCGGCAGCGACTTCAGGAACCAGATGTGGGCAACGGGAGCGGCGAGCTCAATATGGCCCATGCGCTCACGGCGAACGCGCGACAGCGTAACTTCAACGCCGCACTTTTCGCAGATGATGCCCTTGTACTTCATGCGCTTGTACTTGCCGCACAGGCATTCGTAATCCTTGATCGGACCGAAGATACGAGCGCAGAAGAGACCGTCACGTTCCGGCTTGAACGTACGATAGTTGATCGTCTCCGGCTTCTTGATCTCACCGTAAGACCAGGAAAGAATCTTCTCCGGCGAGGCGATCGAAATCCGGATGGAATCGAAAGTCTGTGCAGGCACCTGCGGATTGAAAAGATTCATGACCTCTTGGTTCATGCCTGTCTCCTTTACGGGCTTAACGCCCTGAGCTTGGCGAGAGTGCCGACAAATCCCGGGCGCCGGCCCCTCTGCCCCATAAACAGCTAAAACCGCATTTGATGCGGCCCCGTTCCTCTCGCTTGCCAATGAAGCCTTGCGGAGGAAGCGGTGCGCGCCGCGACGCGGCACGCACCTTGATGTTTCTTATTCGGCTGCGTCAGGCAGCTGCGCTGCACCGAGTTCGTCGACCTTGGTGTTCTCGAGTTCGACCGAGAGGCCCAGCGAGCGCATTTCCTTGACGAGAACGTTGAAGCTCTCGGGAATGCCCGCTTCGAAGGTATCGTCGCCACGGACGATCGCTTCGTAGACCTTCGTACGACCGGCCACGTCGTCCGACTTCACCGTCAGCATTTCCTGCAGGGTGTAGGCGGCGCCGTAGGCTTCGAGCGCCCAGACTTCCATTTCCCCGAAGCGCTGACCGCCGAACTGCGCCTTGCCGCCCAGCGGCTGCTGGGTGACGAGCGAGTAAGGACCGATCGAACGGGCGTGGATCTTGTCGTCGACAAGGTGGTTCAGCTTCAGCATGTAGATGTAGCCGACGGTCACCTGGCGGTCGAATTGATCGCCGGTACGGCCATCATAAAGCGTCGACTGACCGGTTACCTTCAGGCCCGCCTGCTCCAGCATCTCGTTGACGTCAGCTTCGACAGCACCGTCGAAGACCGGCGTCGCGATCGAAACGCCACGACGGGTCTGCTCGGCAAGCCGTACGATCGACTCGTCGTCGTACTGCTTGATCGGCTCACCCTTCGGGCCCGACCCGATGACGCTGTCGATGGTGTCGCGCAGCGGCTGGATATCGGCACCTGCCTTGTAGGCATCGAGCATCGCGCCGATCTTCTTGCCCATGCCGGCGCAAGCCCAGCCAAGATGGGTTTCGAGGATCTGGCCGACGTTCATGCGCGAAGGCACGCCGAGCGGGTTCAGAACGACGTCGACGTGCGTACCATCTTCCAGGAACGGCATGTCTTCGATCGGCACGATACGCGACACGACACCCTTGTTGCCGTGACGGCCGGCCATCTTGTCGCCCGGCTGGATCTTGCGCTTAACAGCGACGAAGACCTTGACCATCTTCATGACGCCCGGAGGCATTTCGTCGCCGCGCTGGACCTTTTCGACCTTGTCCATGAAGCGCTGTTCAAGGCGCGACTTGGATTCGTCGTACTGGGCGCGAAGCGCTTCGATCTCGCCCTGAGCCTTCTCGTCTTCGATGGCAAACATCCACCACTGCGAGCGGGGATATTCGCTGACGACGAGGTTGGACAGCTCAGTGCCCTTCTTGAAGCCCTTCGGACCTGCAACCGCGGTGTGACCGCGCAGCATGTCGACGAGACGTGCGTAGACGTTACGATCGAGGATCGCCTGTTCGTCGTCGCGGTCCTTGGCCAGTCGTTCGATTTCCTCGCGCTCGATCGCCATCGCGCGCTCGTCCTTCTCAACGCCGTGGCGATTGAAGACGCGAACTTCGACGACGGTGCCGAACGTGCCCGGGGGCATGCGCATGGACGTGTCGCGCACGTCGGAAGCCTTTTCACCGAAGATGGCGCGCAGAAGCTTTTCTTCCGGCGTCATCGGGCTTTCGCCCTTCGGCGTGATCTTGCCGACCAGGATATCGCCCGGCTGAACCTCAGCACCGATGTAGACGATGCCGGCTTCGTCGAGATTACGCAGCGCTTCTTCCGAAACGTTCGGAATGTCGCGGGTAATTTCTTCCGGACCCAGCTTGGTGTCACGCGCCATCACTTCGAATTCTTCGATGTGGATGGAGGTGAACACGTCGTCACGCACGATGCGCTCGGACAACAGGATCGAGTCTTCGTAGTTGTAGCCGTTCCACGGCATGAACGCGACGAGCGCGTTGCGGCCGAGTGCCAGATCGCCGAGATCGGTCGACGGACCATCAGCAATGATGTCGCCCTTGTTCAGAACGTCACCGACGGTGACCAGCGGGCGCTGGTTGACGCAGGTGTTCTGGTTCGAACGCTGGAACTTCTGCAGACGGTAGATATCGACGCCCGACTTCGACGGATCGAGGTCTTCGGTGGCGCGGATAACGATACGGGTCGCATCGACCTGGTCGACGACACCGCCACGACGGGCTGCAATGGCAGCGCCGGAGTCGCGGGCAACGACCGGTTCCATGCCGGTACCGACGAACGGAGCTTCGGCGCGCAGCAGAGGCACGGCCTGACGCTGCATGTTCGAGCCCATCAGTGCGCGGTTGGCGTCGTCGTTCTCCAGGAACGGGATGAGCGCCGCGGCGACCGAAACGAGCTGCTTCGGCGAAACGTCCATCAGGTTGATGTTGTCACGCGGTGCCAGCATAACTTCGCCGGCATGACGGCAAACGACGAACTCTTCCGAGAACGCACCATCGCTATCGAGAACCGAGTTTGCCTGGGCGACGTGGTACTTCGCTTCTTCCATTGCGGAGAGATAAACGACGTCGTTCGTCACCTTGCCGTCAACGATCTTACGGTACGGGCTTTCGATGAAGCCGTACTTGTTGACGCGGGCAAAGGTTGCAAGCGAGTTGATCAGACCGATGTTCGGGCCTTCCGGCGTTTCAATCGGGCAGATACGGCCGTAGTGCGTCGGGTGAACGTCACGGACTTCGAAGCCTGCGCGCTCGCGGGTCAGACCACCCGGGCCAAGTGCCGAAAGACGGCGCTTGTGGGTGATTTCCGAAAGCGGGTTCACCTGGTCCATGAACTGCGACAGCTGCGAGGAGCCGAAGAATTCGCGGACGGCGGCGGCAGCCGGCTTGGCGTTGATCAGGTCCTGCGGCATGACGGTATCGATTTCGATCGACGACATGCGTTCCTTGATCGCGCGCTCCATGCGCAACAGACCAAGGCGGTACTGGTTTTCCATCAGTTCGCCGACAGAACGAACACGGCGGTTGCCGAGGTTGTCAATGTCGTCGATTTCGCCCTTGCCGTCACGCAGCTCGACCAGCATCTTGACGACAGCCAGGATGTCTTCCTTGCGCAGGATACGAACGGTATCAGCCACTTCAAGGTCGAGACGCATGTTCATCTTCACGCGACCGACGGCCGAGAGGTCGTAACGCTCGGCATCGAAGAACAACGTGTTGAACATGGCTTCCGCAGAATCCATGGTCGGCGGTTCGCCCGGACGCATTACGCGGTAGATATCGAACAGAGCATCCTGACGGTTCTCGTTCTTGTCTACGGTCAGCGTGTTGCGGATGTAGGCGCCGACATTGATATGGTCGATGTCGAGAACCGGGATTTCGTCGAAGCCGGCCGACAGAATGACGGGAAGCGTCTTCTCGTCGATCTCGTCGCCTGCTTCGAGGTAGATTTCACCGGTCGAGAAGTTGACGATGTCTTCGGCAAGGTAGTTGCCATAGAGGTCGTCATCGGTCGCTTTCAGGGCCTTGAGACCCTTGTCCTGCAACTGGCGCAGCAGGCGCGGCGTCAGCTTCTTGCCAGCTTCGACAACCACTTCGCCGGTATCGGCGTCGACCATCTCGGTGATCGCCTTCTGGCCCTTCAGCGCATCCGGCTGGAACGGCACGCGCCAGCCAGCGCCGTCGCGCTGGTAGAGCGACTTCGTGTAGAAGGTGTCGAGGATCTCCTCGCCGTCCATGCCGAGCGCCATCAAAAGCGAAGACACGGGGATCTTGCGGCGGCGGTCGATACGGGCGTGGACGATATCCTTGGCATCGAACTCGATGTCGAGCCAGGAACCGCGATACGGGATCACGCGGGCAGCGAAGAGCAGCTTGCCGGAAGAGTGGCTCTTGCCCTTGTCATGGTCGAAGAACACGCCCGGAGAGCGGTGCATCTGCGAAACGATAACGCGCTCGGTGCCATTGACGATGAAGGTACCGTTGTCGGTCATGAGCGGCATATCGCCCATGTAGACGTTCTGTTCCTTGATGTCCTTGATCGACTTCGCGCCGGTATCCTCGTCAATATCGAACACGATCAGGCGCAGGGTCACCTTGAGCGGTGCTGCGTAGGTCAGATCGCGCTGACGGCATTCTTCGACGTCGAACTTCGGCTGTTCAAATTCGTAGGACACGAACTCGAGCATCGAAGCGCCGGAGAAATCCTTGATCGGGAAAACCGATTTGAAAACGGCTTGAAGGCCCTCATCAGGGCGTCCGCCCTTGGGCTCTTCAACCATAAGAAACTGGTCGTAGGATGCCTTCTGAACCTCGATGAGGTTCGGCATTTCTGCGACTTCTGGAATTTTACCAAAAAACTTGCGTACGCGCCTGCGACCGTTAAACGAAAGGGTCTGAGCCATCGTCGCTCCTTGTCAATCTTGCATCCGGGCCTGCAACGGACGGGAACCGATGGCCAGTCGACCCCGTCAATCAATGAGTAGTTCAATCTCGTCTAACTTGCGGAAAACGCCCAGCGCGGATTGCTGTGCTGAATTCCGTTCGAGACCATCCTCTTGAAGAACCCATTACCCAAAAGCCGTTTTGCGACAGGCTTTTGGGTAATATGTTCTAAAAACGGTCAAAGAGAGGCGGCCGAAATGGCCACCTCCCCTTGCAAAATGCCGAATTACTTGACGTCAACCTTGGCGCCAGCGTCTTCGAGCTTCTTCTTGAGGTCAGCAGCTTCAGCCTTCGAAACGGCTTCCTTGACCGGCTTCGGAGCGCCTTCGACCAGGTCCTTGGCTTCCTTGAGGCCGAGACCGGTGATGGCGCGGACTTCCTTGATGACGTTGATCTTGTTGGCGCCAGCGTCAACGAGGATAACGTCAAATTCGGTCTTTTCTTCTTCGACCGGAGCAGCAGCACCGGCGCCGCCAGCAGCAGCAACAGCTACCGGAGCAGCTGCAGAAACGCCCCACTTCTCTTCGAGCAGCTTGGAAAGCTCAGCAGCTTCCAGGACGGTCAGCGAGGAGAGGTCTTCAACGATCTTTGCGAGATCAGCCATTTTACTTTTCCTTTTGTTCGGTTCGAACTGGTTTTAAATACAACAGCGAAAATCCGCCTTAGGCGGCTTCGTCCTTCTTGGCATAGGCGGCGAACACGCGGGCAAGCTGGCTTGCCGGTGCTGCAACAACCGTAGCAACGCGGGTTGCCGGGGCATTGAGAAGGCCCAGCAGCTTTGCGCGCAGCTCGTCCAGCGAAGGCAGGGTCGCAAGCGACTTGACTGCTTCGGCGGTGAGCGTGGTTGTTCCCATGGAACCACCGAGAACAACGAGCTTGTCGTTGGTCTTGGCGAAATCCATGACGACCTTAGGAGCCGTGATCGGGTCTTGGCTGAATGCGATCAGCGTCTGACCCTTGAAGAGATTTGTCATCCCTTCCGACTCGGTGCCCTGAAGAGCGATCTTGGCCAGGCGGTTTTTCGCGACTTTGACGGTGCCGCCAGCAGCGCGCATCTTCGAACGGAAGTCGTTCATCTGCGCAACTGTGACACCAGCATAGTGGGCCACGACAACCGAACCGGAAGCCTTGAAGACTTCGTTCAGCTCCGTGACGAATTCGCGTTTTTCCGCTCTTTCCACTGTCTGTCTCCAGTTGACAGGGTTGCATGAACTGCAGCCCCTGCCGGGTTTGCCTTTGTCACCAGGGATCTCAAAAAAGATCCCAAGTAACGCTTGAGGATCCTGTCCCTTGGCGTTCCCGGAAAGCCGGGTCTGACACAAGGCAAGCGAGGCTCGAACCGAATTTCGACGCCTCCGGCGTCATCGTGAAATTCAGATCTTACCCGTCTCATGCAGGCCGAAGTGATTAAGGTAAAACCACCCGCAATCTCGGACAGGAGTTCCGGATCGAGATCCGGATTTCCGGCCCCGAAGGGCCGGAAATTATTGCTCGGGCCGAAGCCCGAAATTCATTAGGCGACGCTGAGCGTTGCCGGGTCGATCTTCAGGCCCGGGCCCATGGTCGACGAAATCGCTACGCGCTTGACGTAGTTGCCCTTGGCGCCAGCAGGCTTCGCCTTGACGACCGCGTCAGCGAAGGCGCGGATGTTTTCTTCCAAAGCCTTGGCGTCGAACGAAGCCTTGCCGATGCCGGCGTGGATGATACCAGCCTTCTCGACGCGGAATTCGACGGCGCCGCCCTTGGATGCCTTGACGGCACCGGCAACGTCCATGGTGACCGTTCCGACCTTCGGGTTCGGCATCATGCCGCGCGGGCCGAGAACCTTACCGAGGCGGCCGACGAGCGGCATCATGTCCGGGGTCGCGATGCAACGATCGAAGTCGATCTTGCCGCCCTGAACGATTTCGACGAGCTCTTCAGCGCCGACGATGTCTGCACCGGCAGCCTTGGCTTCATCAGCCTTGGCACCACGTGCGAACACGGCAACACGAACCGTGCGGCCCGTGCCGTTCGGCAGGTTGACGACGCCGCGAACCATCTGGTCGGCGTGGCGCGGGTCAACGCCAAGGTTCATCGCGACTTCAACAGTCTCGTCGAACTTGGCAGTTGCACGTTCCTTGACCAGCGATACGGCTTCGGTGAGGCCGTAGATCTTCGTCGGGTCGATGCCCTCGCGGGACTTCTGTACACGCTTTGCAATCTTCGCCATGGTCTTAGCCCGCCACTTCCAGGCCCATGGAGCGGGCAGAGCCCTCGACCATTGCCATTGCGCCTTCGATATCGGCCGCGTTGAGGTCCTTCATCTTGGCCTCTGCGATCGTGCGGATCTGAGCCTTGGTGATCGAGCCAGCCTTGGCCTTACCTGGGGTCTTCGAACCGGACGTGATCTTCGATTCACGCTTCAGGAAGTAGCTGACCGGCGGCTGCTTCATGACGAAGGTGAACGACTTGTCCTGGTAATAGGTGATGACGACCGGGATCGGCATACCCTTTTCCATTTCCTGCGTGGCGGCATTGAACGCCTTGCAGAATTCCATGATGTTAATGCCACGCTGACCGAGTGCAGGACCGATCGGCGGGGACGGATTGGCCGACCCTGCCTTCACCTGCAGCTTGAGCTGGCCTGCAACTTTCTTAGCCATTTCTCTCTGCCTCTCATTGCCTCATCGCGACGGATCGAAACGAGGAACTGTTGCGCCGGTTTCCCGGCATGTAGCCGATCAGGGATCGGCGGCTGCGGTTGCGTGGTGCGGACCCTTCGTCCCGGCTAAGGCCGACGTCCTTCCACGCGCATGCGGATTTCTCCGCCAGGGCAGGCCTAAACGACTTGCCCAATCTCTTTTGATCTTCTCAGACCTTCTCGACCTGGCCGTATTCCAGTTCGACCGGGGTCGCACGACCGAAGATCGAAACCTCGACCTTCAGGCGCGACCGCTCCTCGTCGACATCCTGAACGATGCCGTTGAACGAGGCGAACGGACCATCCGAGACGCGAACCTGCTCGCCGATCTCAAAGGAGACGGACGGCTTCGGACGCTCGACGCCATCCTGGACCTGGCCGAGGATACGATCGGCTTCATGATCCGGAATCGGAACCGGCTTGCTGTCGGTCCCGAGGAAACCGGTGACCTTCGGCGTGTTCTTGATGAGGTGAAAGGCCTCATCCGTCAGGTTGGCGCGCACCAGGACGTAACCCGGGAAAAACTTGCGCTCGGCATCAACCTTGCGGCCGCGGCGAATCTCGACAACCTTTTCGGTCGGAACAAGGATCTTCTCGAACAGATGCGAAAGACCTTTTTGCTTGGCCTTTTCCTCGATCGATTCAGCTACCTTCTTTTCGAAATTCGAATAGGCGTGAACAATATACCAGCGTGCAGCCATACTACCCTCCACCCAATCAAGCGCCAGCGTTGAGGACTAGGCCAATCAGCCAACCCATCAACTGGTCCGCAGCAAAGAAGAAGGCAGCGGCAAAAAAGACCATGACAAAAACCATCAGCGTCGAGATCATCGTCTCGCGCCTGGATGGCCAAGTTACTTTCGACGCCTCTGAGCGAACCTGCTGCAGAAACGTAAACGGATTCGTTTTGGATGCCATGTAATGCTCACGCCATTACGGCGCGTAAAGCCGATGATTCAGCCCCACGCACCGCGTGTCTGTTTGGACCCTACATAAAGACCGATTCTACAAATCACAAGAGGCATTCGGTCTTTTCTGTGAATTTCGATGGTCGGCTTATCCGACCTCCTTCCACCTTACCCGGCTTTGAGCCGCTTGCAAAGGCGAAGGCAATGGCAGGGGCAGCCGGGCTTGAACCGACGACCTGCGGTTTTGGAGACCGCCGCTCTACCAACTGAGCTATACCCCTAGATCGCTTCAGCCGGTCATTCTCGAACCGGTCAGCGCATCAAGTCAGCGGCTTATTATTCAGTTTATCGGGCGATGACAAGCGTCTTTGACGGAAAAGAGCAAAAATCCTCAATCAAGTCTTCCCCCCTCCGCCCAGACGGCCGCTCGCCCGCCATATGACCTAGCGAAAACGCATTGTTTTCAATGATGCCACCTCCTCCTCTGCGATTTTCGAGCACCGTTTCGAAGCCAACAGATAGGATTGCGAATCGGTCGAGTGCGACAAGGCAAACCTATGACTGATATCCGCCTGGTTGAATATGATCCGTTCTGGCCAGAGGATTTTGCAGCGCGTCGCCGCGTCATCGCAGGCCTCCTGGCGCCACTCATTGCCGACATTCAACACGTTGGCAGCACAGCCGTACCCGGACTGGCGGCCAAGCCGAAGATAGATATCGACGCCGTCCTTCAATCTGAAGGCGACATTCCGGTAGCGCTCGAAAGCGCGGCTACGGCCGGCTATCACTTCCACGGAGATCCCTACGGCAATGGCCTATGGACACTCACCATGAGCGGGGCGCCCTATGGTACCCGCCTCTATATATGCGGGCCTGACAACCACGCGCATCAAGCGCGCATCCTGTTTCGCGACTACCTGCGCCGACACACGGGAGTCGCGCGACAGTACGAACTGCTCAAACGGAAACTGATCATCCAGGCAAGAGGCAATTGGGACATCTACGCCAGCGGAAAGAGCGAGTTCATCGCCGGCGTCCTGCGTCGGGCTCAAAACGAAAAGCCCCGCTGTTTCCAGCGGGGCCTTTTTGAAGCGAAATAATCCTGAGATTACTCGACGATCGAAGCAACGATGCCGGCGCCGACGGTACGGCCACCTTCGCGGATAGCGAAGCGCAGCTTTTCTTCCATCGCGATCGGAACGATCAGCTCAACGGCAACCGTGACGTTGTCGCCAGGCATAACCATTTCCGTGCCTTCCGGAAGCGTAACGATACCCGTCACGTCCGTCGTGCGGAAGTAGAACTGCGGACGGTAGTTCGTGAAGAACGGCGTATGACGGCCGCCTTCTTCCTTCGTCAGGATGTAGGCTTCGGCCATGAACTTCTTGTGCGGCTTGACCGAACCCGGCTTGCACAGGATCTGGCCACGCTCAACGCCGTCACGGTTAACACCACGGATCAGCGCGCCGATGTTGTCGCCGGCCTGGCCCTGGTCGAGCAGCTTGCGGAACATTTCAACGCCGGTAACCGTCGTCTTCGACGTGTCGCGGATGCCGACGATTTCAACTTCTTCGCCAACCTTGACAATGCCGCGCTCAACGCGACCGGTCACAACCGTACCACGGCCCGAGATCGAGAACACGTCTTCGATCGGCATCAGGAACGGCAGGTCGATCGGACGCTCAGGCGTCGGGATGTAGGCGTCAACAGCGGCCATCAGCTCGCGGATCGCGTCTTCGCCGATCTTCTTGTCCGAATCTTCAAGAGCAGCAAGTGCCGAACCCTTGATGATCGGAATGTCGTCGCCCGGGAATTCGTAGGACGACAGCAGTTCGCGAACTTCAAGCTCGACGAGCTCGAGAAGCTCGGCGTCGTCAACCTGGTCGACCTTGTTGAGGAACACGACGATCGCCGGAACGCCAACCTGGCGAGCAAGCAGGATGTGCTCGCGGGTCTGCGGCATCGGGCCGTCAGCAGCCGAGCAAACCAGGATCGCGCCGTCCATCTGCGCTGCACCGGTGATCATGTTCTTGACGTAGTCGGCGTGGCCGGGGCAGTCGACGTGCGCGTAGTGACGGTT
Source organism: Ensifer sp. NM-2 (assembly GCF_003024455.1). Classification (NCBI taxonomy): domain Bacteria; kingdom Pseudomonadati; phylum Pseudomonadota; class Alphaproteobacteria; order Hyphomicrobiales; family Rhizobiaceae; genus Ensifer; species Ensifer sp. NM-2. The sequence continues at coordinate 246,746 of NZ_PVZR01000008.1, read as the reverse complement.
CGCCGTCTCATACTCAACGTGAGCCGTCGAAATCGTGATACCACGGGCCTTTTCTTCCGGAGCAGCGTCGATCTGGTCGTACGCCTTGTACTCGCCGAAGTACTTCGTGATCGCTGCAGTCAGCGACGTCTTGCCATGGTCAACGTGGCCAATCGTGCCAATGTTAACGTGCGGCTTGTTGCGCTCAAATTTGCTCTTTGCCATGGGTACGTTTCCTGTGGTCAAGTATGATTGATCAGCCGGCGGGGCCGGTTTGTGGAGCCGTTTAAGGGTTTCAAGGGATTTGCGCAAGACTTAATTGCGTACGCCCGGACCGGCCACGGCCGCCTTTTCCTACCTCATGTAAGAATGGCGCATCGAAGATGCAAGCCGGGCAGATTCCCGAATCACTTCGTCGCGTGACGAAAGAACAAACAACAGCTTACGATGAGCAGTTGAAGCGTCGCATTAAAAAGGAGAAAACGTCAGCGCGCTGCTGGAGCGGGTAGCGGGAATCGAACCCGCGTATTCAGCTTGGAAGGCTGCTGCTCTACCATTGAGCTATACCCGCGGGCCTTCGATCCAGAAGCAGAATGGTGGAGGGAGTTGGATTTGAACCAACGTAGGCTGAGCCAACGGATTTACAGTCCGTCCCCTTTAACCACTCGGGCATCCCTCCATTATTCTGTCGGGATCAAGTCGACCAAGCATTTGAGATCGTGAGACATCCAGCGATTTGTCGTTGCCGCCTCTCGATCTGCGCCGGGTATATGACGGCCCGCCTTGCTCCTGTCAACACGCCAGAACGGAAAATTTGTGAAATTCTCCACAGGTCCGCTTTGTCCACCACTATCGAATTCCGTTCCCAGGCCAAGCGAAGCGCTCTATAAGGCAGGCATGAGCAAAGATGATACGGGCGACAAGAGCGCCAAGAACACCCATTACGCCACTCTCAGACGCGCCCACCGCGACGCCAAGCGCGAGCGCGGAGAAATTCCGACGCCAAAGCAGGATCGCTGGCGCAAGCAGCCGGGCGACTGGAAGCCGCCCGTGCTCGCACCCGAACAGGTGCTGCTCTATGGCCTGCATACCGTTCGCGCGGCACTCGACAACCCGGCGCGCAAGATCGTTCGCCTGTGCGTGACCCAGAACGCTGCGACGCGTCTGGAGCTCGGCGAGTTCTCCGAACTTCCCTTCCCGGTCGAGACCGTGGCGCCGCAGGACCTCGACAAGATCCTCGGGCCCGACGCCATTCACCAGGGCGTGATGCTTGAAACCAAGCCGCTGCCGCTGCGCAAGCTCGAGGCACTCAGCGAATCCAGGCTCATTCTCGTGCTCGACCAGGTCACCGATCCGCACAATGTCGGCGCGATCATGCGTTCGGCCGTTGCGTTCGATGCTGGCGCCTTGATCACCACCATCCGTCACAGCCCGACCGAATCAGGCGTTCTTGCGAAATCAGCCTCCGGCGCCCTGGAAATGATCCCCTATATCCAGATCACCAATCTCGCCGACACGATCGACGAACTGCACCGCCTCGGCTTCCACACGATCGGGCTCGATTCGGAAGGACCGGCCCCGCTCGAAGGCACCTTCGCCGGCGACAAGGTCGCGCTGGTGCTTGGTTCGGAGGGCAAGGGTCTCAGGCAGAAGACACGGTCGACCGTCAAGGCGCTCGCCCGCCTCGACATGCCCGGCGCAATCAAGTCGCTGAATGTGTCGAATGCGGCAGCGATCGCCATGTATGCGGCGCGTCAGTTCCTGAGCAAATAAGACGGCCGGTCGTTAAGATCGCCAAACACCTGTGAAGCTCTCCGGCTACTTGAAGCCGGAGAGGCTAGCCCGCCGAATAGAGCCATTGATTGGCGATACCGGAAGCATCCGCGGGTGTCTACCTCGACGCTGGGGAACCGATCCCCGTGTAGCAGCTGCGATGCACGCCATTGCTGTCGTCAGAAACGCGTCGCTATATCTTCGTCAACTCGAAGCCATAGGCTCTGATTGCTCGCCGTCGGGCATCCGTCGCGAAGCTTCTTCCAGGTGGTGACGTTGAGGTTCATCTCGCAGCGCGCAAGATAGGAAATGCCGCCGACGCGCAGGCAGGCGATCTGCCCGAGCTCGTATTTCGAGCCATCGCGATTGCGGCAGGTGCAGCGCGTGTCCGGCGGCGACGCATACCCGACATCGGCGGCCACCAGCGCGACCACCGCAGCGATGACAGCCAAGGGCCTTCTCCGCCGGTCTTTCATGAGCGCATCATAATACAGATCCGCTGACACGAAAACGGACAATGCCGGCTGCATGCTCAACCGGCACCGTCCGCAATGGGGCCAACGCCCCTTCATCGGACCACTGACGTGATCCGATGAACTCTTGTTTTAGCTGGCCAGACGAAGGACAGTGCCTTCGGCAATGGTCTTTTCTGCCTCGGCGATCGCGAACTGCTTGGAGTCGGCGCTGAGGTTCAGGCCCTCGGCGCGCACAAATTCGACGTCTGTGATACCGAAGAAGCCGAAGACCGTCTTCAGGTAGGATTCCTGATGATCCATCGCCGAAGCCGGGCCGGCGGAATAGTGGCCACCGCGGGTCGAAGCAATGATAACCTTCTTGCCCTTGGCGAGGCCTTCCGGGCCAGATTCGGTGTAACGGAAGGTCTTGCCGTTCACGGCGAGACGGTCGATCCAGGCTTTGAGCTGGCTCGGAATGGAGAAGTTGTACATCGGCGCGCCGACGATGACAGTGTCGGCAGCCAGGAATTCTTCGAGCATCTCGCGGCCGATCTTGACTTCGGCAGCCAGGTCGGCGTCAACACCTGCGAGATCGGCAGGCGCCATGATCTGTGCGCCGGTCAGATGCGGGATCCGGCTGGTGGCGAGATCGCGGTAGGCAACTTTGGCATCCGGACGGTCTGCCTTGATCTGAGCGGTGATCGCCGCCGTCAGGCGACGGGAAACGGAGTGATCACCCAGAATACCGGAGTCGATGTGAAGGACGTTCATGTGAAGCACCTTTGTGTTGGCGTTGCGGTGCATCACATATGATTGGAAAACAATCGCGCGATAAGTCAGCGGTTATTTGACATACTGTTTCCGGATAGAAACAGTGAGACCGCGATCGGCGATGGGAGACGGAAATAGATGCAGGACCTGAACGACCTCGCCCTCTTCGCGGCCGTCGTGCGCAACAACGGCTTCAGTGCCGCGGCGCGTGATCTGAATATCCCCAAATCCAAGCTCAGCAAACACGTGGCGCGCCTCGAAGAGCAGCTCGGCGTCCGGCTGCTGGAGCGTTCGACGCGCAAGCTTCGCGTTACCGAGATCGGACGCGTCTTCTACGAACATTGCCAGAGCCTGCTCGATGGCGTTGCCGTGGCAGAGGCCGAGATCGCCGCCGTCAAGGCCGAGCCGACCGGTACGGTCAGGCTCGCCTGCCCGCTCGGCTTCACGCCGATGCTCGCCGACATCCTGCCTGCGTTCCATCGCCGTTATCCCGGCGTTCGCCTGCTGATTACTGCCACCAACCGGCGGATCGATCTGATCGAGGAAAGGATCGACGTGGCGTTGCGCGCCCGCGATCAACTGGACACCGACAATCAGCTGATCATTCGCAGGTTCGGAGAAGTGCGCCAGAGGTTGGCGGCGAGCCCCACCCTGCTCACCCGCTTCGACGACGTCACCATCGAAAATCTCAACGAGATGCCGACACTGTCGATGAACGAGCAGCACGCCACCGACGTCTGGCGCCTCGTCGATAGCGAAGGCAACACCACCGAAATTTCGCACCGGCCGATCATCGGCTGCAGCGATTTCCTCATCCTCGAGCGCGCAGCGATCGAGGGCATGGGCGTAGCGTTGCTGCCCGACCACATCTGCGAACGCGCCTTCCGCGCCGGCGTGCTTGCCCCGGTGCTGCCAGAATGGAGCTCGGGCGACGTCGTCGTCCACCTCGTCTTCCCCTCACGCCACGGCATGCTGCCGGCGACGCGCGCCCTGATAGACTACCTCGCCGACAATTTGCTGAACGCCCTGCAAAAATGCAGAGAGATCACGCCCCGGGGCGCTGGGACGTTCGATATCTGAAACGCTGTGCCAACCGGCCGACAAGTCGCGTGGTGCCTGGCCGCAATAGCGGTGATTTCGCCAAAAAGCACACGACCGCCTCATGAGGCGGTCAAAAATCCAGCAAGTAATTGAAAAAGTGGTGCCCCCACCAGGACTCGAACCCGGGACCCCCTGATTACAAATCAGGTGCTCTACCAACTGAGCTATAAGGGCACTTTCAGCGGTGGGAGTTATCATAATCTCACAGCGTGTAAAGCAAAATTGCGAATTCTCCCAATTTTTCAGATGCGTTTAGGGTCAGGCCGTGCCAGAAACGAAGCCTAGGCTCGGCCACCGCGGCGATGCTCAACATGTTGAACGGACTGAAAATTCATGGCTCGCACGTTCACTTCCCTCGCATTCCTTGCCTCTCCAGCGGAAGAGGCGCAAAAGGCGGCGGCTGATCTGAAGGCCATCTACGGCGATCATGAGGCCGACAAGGCCGACGTGATCGTCGCGCTCGGCGGTGACGGCTTCATGTTGCAGACGCTGCACCAGACGATGAATTCGGGCAAGCTCGTCTATGGCATGAACCGGGGGTCTGTCGGGTTCCTGATGAATCGCTACAGCACCGAAAATCTGACGGCGCGCATCTGCAATGCCGTCGAGAATGCCTTTCACCCGCTGGAGATGCAGACCACTGACGGTGAAGGCGCGACATTCACGGCGCTCGCCATCAACGAGGTCTATCTGTTCCGGCAATCCTACCAGGCAGCCAAGCTGCGCGTCGTCATCGACGGCAAGACCCGGCTCGAGGAATTGACCTGCGACGGATTGCTGCTGGCCACGCCCGCCGGCTCCACCGCCTATAATCTCTCGGCCCATGGTCCGATCCTGCCGCTGGAAGCCCCTCTTCTGGCGCTGACGCCCGTCAGCCCGTTCCGTCCGCGGCGGTGGCGCGGCGCCCTGCTGCCAAACCATGTCACCGTCGAGATCGAAATCCTCGAGGCCGACAAGCGCCCGGTCAACGCCGTTGCCGACCACCAGGAGGTCAAGTCGGTGGCGAAGGTGCGTATCGCCGAATCGGAAAACATGACCGCCCGCATTCTCTCGGATCCCGATCATTCCTGGTCGGACCGCATCCTGGCCGAGCAATTTTCCAATTGAGCCGACGTTCTGAACGCGCGATATGGTATGATTTCCGCGATCGCCGGATCATCGGCGAAGGACCAATTTTGCAGCCAGCGCCGCGTCGCAGTTCGAACGGGAAATCAAAAGCAATGCACAAGCCTCTCCTCCTTGCGCTTCTTCTCGCCATGGCCGGCGCGAACGCCCATGCCGAGGATGCGAGCGTGGTTTCGCCCGAAGTGACCTTTGTCACCAGCACAGGCTACTGGGAAGAAAGCGGCGATCGGCTTTCGGCGCTGGACCCGAACGGCACGCAGGCGGAAGCAACCACTAAGCCGAAGAGTGCCGAAGGCGCACGGCGCGGCTACTACAAGCTGATCGCGCTGCGGCAACAGGACGGCACCGCACATATTCACCTGCAGCAGATCGAGGCGACGCCCGCTGGGCCGGAAGTCGTCTCATCCGCCGAACTCGAGGAATTCTCGTCGCTGAGGGCTTATGTCACGGACATACGGCCGGAAACATCCACAGGCGTGACCGCGCAGCCCGGCATGTTCGCGACCGTTTATCTGAAGACCGACCCTGCCGCCCGCGAGCCGGAGAGTTGGACGGTCCTGATCGACGATCTCGGCGACATCAAGGTCGAGCGGGCATCGAACTGAAGCGCATCGCGATCTCCAATGACCGCGCGCACTTTGCGTGCCACGCTCTAAGCCAAAAACAAAGGCCGGATGAAAACACCCGGCCTTCTTCGTCCCGTACGTCCTACGTCATGCCGGCACACGAGCGCCGAGCAGTGCCAGACTAGTTCAAATCATCCACGACGGCATCAGCACCACCGCTGACGCGGTGGGCAAGGGCTGCCTCCATGAACTCGTTCAACTCGCCGTCCAGTACATCACCCGGCGCCGTGCTTTCGACGCCGGTGCGCATGTCCTTGACCAGCTGGTAGGGCTGCAGCACGTAGGAGCGGATCTGGTGGCCCCAGCCGATATCGGTCTTCGATGCTGCTTCGGCGTTGGCCGCGTCTTCGCGCTTCTTCAACTCGGACTCGTAAAGGCGGGCGCGCAGCATGTCCCAGGCTTTGGCCCGGTTCTTGTGCTGAGAACGTTCTTGCTGGCACTGTACGACGATACCGGAAGGCATATGCGTGATGCGCACCGCAGAGTCGGTGGTGTTGACGTGCTGGCCGCCGGCGCCCGACGAGCGATAGGTGTCGATACGGCAATCGCTCTCGTTGATGTCGATCTGGATCGAGTCGTCGACAACCGGATAGACCCAGATCGAAGAGAACGACGTATGGCGACGCGCGTTGCTGTCATAGGGCGAGATGCGAACCAGGCGGTGGACGCCCGATTCGGTCTTCAGCCAACCATAAGCATTGTGGCCCTTGACGAGCAGTGTGGCCGATTTGATGCCAGCCTCTTCGCCGTCCTGAATTTCCATCAGTTCGACCTTGTATCCCTGGCGCTCGGACCAGCGGGTGTACATGCGCAACAGCATGTTGGCCCAATCCTGGCTCTCGGTGCCGCCGGCACCGGAATGCACTTCGAGATAGGTGTCGTTCTGGTCCGCTTCGCCGGACAGCATCGCCTCGACCTGCTTCTTGGCCGCTTCATTGCGCAGTTCGCGCAACGCCTGTTCGGCGTCGGCAACGATGGCGGCATCGCCCTCTTCTTCACCGAGCTCGATCAGTTCGATGTTGTCGCTGAGCTGCTGCTCGAAACGGCGCAGGCCGTTGATGCCATCGTCGAGTTGCTGGCGCTCGCGCATCAGCTTCTGCGCTTCGGCCGCATCATTCCAGAGCGACGGATCTTCCGCCTTGTTATTCAACCAGTCCAGTCGTCTTACCGCCTGATCCCAGTCAAAGATGCCTCCTCAGCAGGCTTATGGCCTGCTTGATTTCGTCGACAATGTTCTCGATTTCGCTGCGCATGATCCTGCTTCTTGTGAACCCGATTTAACGTGAGCGTCAAATAGCGATGCCCGCCGCTGATGTAAAGGCGGCGGGCATCGGGAGACTGGGAAAGGGCCTAGAACAGGCCGTTGGAACCGGATGTGACAGCCTGGTTTGCCTGCGGGGAATTCTTCAAAATTTCCTCCGGCGGCACGTACTGGTCGAGGCCGCCGATGACCGAGAAGGTATCGGCCGGGCCGGTGCCAGGCTTGAAGGCTTCGATGATCGTGTCCGGCTCGCCCTCGTAGGCCGCCATGCCGGTCTTGCGGTTGACGGCGATCATGTTCATGCCTTCCGGCACCACGAACTTGCCCGGGCGCGAACCCTTGACGGCTTCCTGCATGAAATTGTTGAAGATCGGCACGGCAAGGCTGCCACCTGTCGCGCCGCGACCGAGCGGGGCCGGATTGTCGAAGCCGAGGTAGAGGCCGGCGACGAGATCAGGCGTGTAGCCGACGAACCAGGCGTCCTTCTCGTCGTTGGTGGTGCCGGTCTTGCCGGCAACAGGGCGATCGAGCGTGATCTTGCCGGCGGCGGTGCCACGCAGGACCACCCCCTCCATCATCGAGGTGATCTGGTAGGAGGTCATCGGGTCGAGAACCTGTTCGCGGTTGTCGGTCAAGACAGGTTCTTCCTGGTTGCCCCAATCAGCCGCGTTGCAGTTGTCGCAGGTCCGGTCTTCATGACGGAAGATCGTCTTGCCGTAGCGGTCCTGGATCCGGTCGATCAGCGAAGGCTTGATCTGCTTGCCGCCATTGGCAAGAACCGAATAGGCCGAAACCATGCGCAGCACCGTCGTTTCGCCCGAGCCCAACGACATCGCCAGCAGCGGTGGCATCTTGTCGTAGATGCCGAAGCGTTCGGCATATTCGGCAACGATGTTCATGCCCATGTCGTTCGCAAGGCGAACCGTCATCAAGTTACGCGATTTCTCGATGCCGAGGCGCAGCGTCGACGGGCCGGCCGAGCCGCCGCCATAGTTCTCAGGGCGCCAGACCTGGCCACCGGCAACGATTTCGATCGGCGCATCGAGAATAACGGATGCGGGCGTATAGCCGTTGTCGAGCGCAGCAGCATAAACGAACGGCTTGAACGAGGAACCCGGCTGGCGCATCGCCTGGGTCGCGCGGTTGAATTCCGACTGACCGTAGGAAAAGCCGCCGACCATCGCCAGCACGCGGCCGGTCTGCGGATCCATCGCGACGAGGCCACCCTGGACCTTCGGCGGCTGACGCAGGCGGTATTCACCCTTTTCTGCCAACGGCTCGACATAGACGACGTCGCCCGGGCCCAGCACACCTTCAGGCGACTTGGCGGATTTGCGTTCGCCAGCGGCCGAGCGATAGGCCCACTGCATGTTCTTTGCGGAGATATGACCGGTCACGCGTTCTGCGATGATCTTGCCGGAGGCTTCCTTGTCCGGCTGGATGCCGATCTCGACACCCTGACCATCGGCCGAAAGCACGACAGCGAGCTTCCATTCCGGCACGTCGGCCAAGGACACGACCTTGCCGAGCGGCTCGCCCCAGTCGCCGCCGATCTCGATCGACTTGACCGGACCGTGGAAACCGCGGCGTTCGTCATAGCTGAGCAGCCCGTCTTGCAGCGCCTTGCGCGCGGCGATCTGCATGCGCGGATCGAGTGAGGTACGGACCGAAAGGCCACCTTCATAAAGCGCGTTGTCGCCGTACTTCTGAATGATCTGCCGACGCACTTCCTCGGCAAAGAAATCGGATGCGAAGAGATGTGCGCCACCGCGGCGAGGATTGACGCCGAGCGGCTGCTTCTTGGCGTCTTCGCCGTCGGTCTTGGTGACGTAGCCGTTCTCGACCATACGGTCGATGACCCAGTTGCGTCGCTCGATCGCAGCATCCACCTTGCGGAAAGGATGGTAGTTGGCCGGACCCTTCGGCAGAGCCGCAAGGTACGCAGTTTCTGCGATGGTCAGTTCTGTCACCGATTTATCGAAATAGGTGAGTGCTGCACCGGCGATGCCATAGGAATTGAGGCCGAAGAAGATCTCGTTGAGATAGAGTTCGAGAATACGGTCCTTGCTATAGGCCTGCTCGATACGGAAGGAGAGGATCGCTTCCTTGACCTTGCGGTCGATCGTCTGGTCCGACGAAAGCAGGAAGTTCTTGGCCACCTGCTGCGTGATCGTCGACGCGCCGACGGGGCGGCGACCCGATCCGAAATTCTGGAGATTGACGGTGATGGCACGCGCGAGACCGGTGATGTCGACGCCCGGGTGCTGATAGAAGTTCTTGTCTTCGGCCGAAATGAATGCCGCCTTGACACGGTCCGGGATCGCCTGGATCGGCAGATAGAGACGCCGCTCGCGGGCGTACTCCGCCATCAGCGCGCCGTTACCGGCGTGAAAGCGCGTGGTGACCGGCGGAGAATACTTCGCCAATACCTCGTAATCCGGCAAATCTTTGGTGACGCTGCCGAGATAGATGGCAACGGCCGCGGCGACACCGAGCAGCAAGAACGCACCAATGCCGAAGAAATATCCAATCAGTCTGATCATCAGTCAGATACCGGTACCTTATTATCGTCCAATCGCCAGGCCGCAAAAGCCAATCGAGACGCTTCCCGTCCCAACGGTCCGCATTTCGTCGGCCTGGCCAAACGCTTCTATCAGAAATCGTCTGGCATTGCGGCTACACGCGCCCACCCAGTTCCTCATATGGCGAGGGCCACCGGGCATCAACACTGTTTCCCAACAAATCCGGGCGCAATTCGGGTTAGGTCCCGGATTGTGCGTAAAATAGGGCTTGTTTCCGATTATCGAGTGCGCATCCTGTTGAAAAGCATATCGCTGTTACCGAGGCGACACAAATCACATCGTATGCTGCGCCGTCAAACAGATCATCGCGACCGGATCTCAGCCGCCGTTTGCGACAGCCTGTTCGCGGTAGCGCTTCACGGCAACGGCGAGCAGGCCGGACACTTTCTTGCGCCATTCCGGATCGAGCAGCAGCTTCTCATCGTCCTTGTTCGACATGAATCCGAGCTCGAGCAGGATCGACGGAACATCCGGCGCCTGCAAGACACGGAAGCCCGCGTGACGGTGCGGATTGTTGATGAGGTTGATCTGCCCCTCGAAGGACGACACGACAGTGCGTGCCATGTTGACCGAGAAAGCCTGGGTCTCGCGGCGCGTCAGGTCGATCAGGATATCGGCGACTTCGGCCGGCTCGCTCTGGAGCGGTACGCCAGCGATCTCGTCCGAAAGGTTTTCGCGCTGCGCCAGGTCGGCCGCCAGATGGTCGGACGCCTTGTCGGAAATCGTATAGACGGTGGCGCCGCGAATGTCCTTCTGTCTCAATGTGTCGGCATGGATCGAAATAAACAGATTGGCGCCTTTGTTGCGGGCGATCTGCACGCGTTGCGGCAGCGACAGGAAAACGTCCTTGTCGCGGGTCAGAAAAGCTTCGATGCCGCCTTCGCGGTTGAGCGTGGCGACAAGCTCCTGCGCGAAGGCAAGCGTGACATGCTTTTCCTCGGTCTTGGTGCCGCTGCCGATCGCGCCGGTGTCGATACCGCCGTGGCCGGCATCGATCGCAATCACGAATGCACCGGTCTTTTGCGCAGGTGCAATTGTCGGCCGATCCGTTTTTGCCGAGACCACCGAGCCCGTCCACTGCTGATCCCCAAGAAGCGCGTCGAACCGGGTTTGGTCGACCTTCTCGGCATCGATGACCAGGCGATAACTCTTACCGCCCTCTTGCTCGATGACTTCGGCATGGGTGACCGCTACCGGCCCCTTTGCCGACAACACGAGGCGAGAACTGCCGGCGCCCATGCCGCCATAGCGGATGGCCTCGAACAATCCCCGCGGCTCGAGGCTCTCGGCCTTCAGGCCAAAGGCGGTTTCCGGCAGATCGACGACGACACGCACGGGGTTTGCCACATAATGAATGGAAAAGTCGGGTTTGCGGTCGAACTCGACCACGACACGTGTGCGCGCGTCGTCACCGGCAACCCGTGCGCCGAATGCCAGAAACGGTGCCGACTCGGCGGCGTATGCTATCGGTCCGGTCATCATCAAGACGCCTGCAACGAACACTGAAGCCGTGACGCCCGCGCCGCCGCGCAGCAGTGTCGACAACAGTGAAGCGTGCATATGATTAGCCGAAGGCTTCACCCGGTCTCTCCGTCAATCCACGAAATTCGAGCGGTCAAAGCGCCGGGCGTCCGCCCACACATACCGCGACATCCCTTGATCAATGAACCCTTATGGTTAACCAAAGCTTGACAGCGCTCCTTACGCAACGCGGCCAAGGCATATGATTCGCCGTTCCCCGACCTACTCTACCGGGGCAAGCGAATCGATCATTATTGTGGCGGCACAGGCTTTTCCCTTGCCAATGTGACATAGAAAACATAAAAGCATCACAAGGAGAAAGTGTTGACGGGATAGAATCGTGGGCCGGGCAGCCGGAGCTTTCCAGAGCTTGGCGCCAGGGAGTGATCGAGCCGGAATTGCCGGTTGCAACCGTATCATCTTTCCGCGGCCGCAAGGTGTTCATCCGCCGTCGCTGCATTTCCTCCCCGTACACTGGATCGTAAATTTCCGGCGGTGGCCGGAGTTCTTAGCGGTGATTTTTCACCGGCAAGCCCGCAAGCGGGCGCATTCATCGGGTCTTTATGAGACCTTTGACATTGGCATTCTTGTTTGGTCATTGATGTTGACTCAGCGGTATCGGTCAGAAGTAAAGAGGCCCCGGAACGTAACCGTTCCGGCTGCCATCTGGCTGCTGCACCATCACCTGCACCAGACAGGACCTTTCACATCCGGCGCAACCTCTGACGCGAGTGGCAGTCTTCCCATGGAAGAACGTCTGCCGCCCGTTCCGTTGTCGCGCCGAGGAGCACAACTTAGATGGCAGAGAAAATGCTTATCGATGCGTCTCACTCTGAAGAGACGCGCGTCGTTGTCGTTCGCGGGAACCGCATAGAAGAATTCGACTTCGAATCGGAACACAAGAAACAGATCCGCGGCAACATCTACCTGGCAAAGGTAACGCGAGTGGAGCCTTCGCTCCAGGCGGCCTTCGTCGACTACGGCGGCAATCGCCACGGATTCCTGGCCTTCGCCGAAATCCATCCCGACTACTACCAGATCCCCCTCGCCGACCGTCAGGCGCTGTTGAAGGCGGAAGCCGAAGAAGCGCGCCGCGACGACGATGTCGAGCACGTTGAGACGGCAACGCCGACCCAGAGCGGGCTCAGCGTTCCGGTCGATCTGGAAATCGCCGCTGAAACGGAAGTCGTCACCGAGACGGCAGCCGAAGCTGTCGTCGAGGTCGATGCGCCCGCCGAGAAGCCCAAGGCAAAGCCGAAGCGCCCACGCCGCACCAAGGCGAGAATCGCCGAAGAGGCCGCTGCAGCTGCAGCGACCGAAGAGGCCGATGGCGGCGAAGAAAGCAATGGTGGCGAGATGGCCGCCATGGTCGACACCGATTCGGTCTCGGAAGACGTCGACAGCCGCCGCCGTCGCGATGACGACGACGATGATGACGACAACCACGACGGCGAAAAGGAAATTATCGAGTCGGTCGGCGCCGAAGACGCGATGGAAGAGGTTCCGGATCGTCACGTCCGCAAGCCGCGCAAGCAGTATCGCATCCAGGAAGTCATCAAGCGTCGCCAGATCCTGCTCGTTCAGGTCGCCAAGGAAGAGCGCGGCAACAAGGGCGCAGCGCTGACGACCTACCTGTCGCTCGCCGGTCGCTACTCGGTGTTGATGCCGAACACGGCCCGTGGTGGCGGCATTTCCCGCAAGATCACCAACCTGCAGGACCGCAAGCGCCTGAAAGAAATTGCGCGTGGCCTCGAAGTGCCGCAGGGCATGGGCGTCATCCTGCGCACGGCCGGTGCCAACCGCACCAAGGTCGAGATCAAGCGCGACTTCGAATATCTGATGCGCCTTTGGGAAAACGTCCGCACGCTGACGCTCAACTCCACGGCCCCCTGCCTCGTCTACGAGGAAGGCAGCCTGATCAAGCGCTCGATCCGCGACCTCTACAACAAGGACATCAGCGAGATCGTCGTTTCCGGCGAGGAAGGCTACAAGGAAGCCAAGGGCTTCATGAAGATGCTGATGCCGAGCCACGCCAAGGTGGTCCAGCCGTACCGCGACGTGCATCCGATCTTCTCGCGCTCCGGTATCGAGGCGCAGCTGGACCGGATGCTGCAGCCGCAGGTGACGCTGAAGTCGGGCGGCTACATCATCATCAACCAGACGGAAGCCCTGGTTTCGATCGACGTGAACTCCGGTCGGTCGACCCGCGAGCATTCGATCGAGGACACGGCGCTTCAGACCAACCTGGAAGCCGCCGAAGAAGTGGCCCGTCAGCTGCGGCTTCGCGACCTTGCTGGCCTCGTCGTCATCGACTTCATCGACATGGAAGAAAAGCGGAACAACCGCTCTGTCGAGAAGAGGCTCAAAGATTGCCTGAAGAACGATCGTGCCCGCATCCAGGTCGGCCGCATCTCGCACTTCGGTCTGCTCGAAATGTCGCGCCAGCGCATTCGCGCTTCGGTGCTCGAATCGACGATGCAGACCTGCCCGCATTGCAACGGCACGGGTCACGTCCGCTCGCAGTCTTCGGTCGCGCTGCATGTCCTGCGCGGTATCGAAGAGCATCTGCTCAAGAACACCACCCACAACATCACCGTTCGCACGATCCCCGATATCGCGCTCTATCTGCTCAACCAGAAGCGCGCCACGATCATGGATTACGAACAGCGCTTCGGCGTCTCGATCATCATCGAGGCTGACGCCCATGTCGGCGCGCAGCATTTCGCGATCGATCGCGGCGAGCCGGTCGAAAACCCGGTCAAGATCGAACAGATTCTGCACTTCGAGCCCGAGCCCGAAGAAGACGATGACATCGTGATCGAAGAGGATCTCGACGAGGAAGAAGCAGAAGAAGTCGTCGTCGAACAGCGCCAGGAGCAGCCGAAGGCTGCGGCCCAGGCCGACGATCAGAACGGCCGCAAGCGCAAGCGTCGTCGCCGCCGTCGCGGCAAGGGCAGCCAGCAGGCGGAAGGTGCGACCGCACAGGACGCCGATGCGACTGAAGATGCCGATGACGCATCCGAAAGCGATGCCGACGAGGACGAAAACGATACGGATGCGCTGACCGCCGATGGCGAACAGAAGCGCAAGCGTCGCCGTCGCGGCAAGCGCGGTGGCCGTCGCAACCGACCAGAACTCGGCGAAGGTGAAGTCGAAGGCGAGGAGCAGGCTGCTGCATCCGGCGACGGCGAAGCGGGCGAGCAAGGCGACGCGGAAGCACCCGTAGAAGCCGAGGTCGAAGCGGTAGCCGTCGTTGCCGAAGCCGAGACCGTCGCGGAAGCGGTGGAACCGGTCGTCGAGAAGGCCGCCAAGCCGAAGCGTACACGCAAGAAGGCCGTCAAGGCTGAGGAGCCTGTCGTCAGTGCCGACGAGGCAGCACAGACCGCGGTCGAAGCACAGCCGGAAGCGGCTGAGCCGGTGCCGGCAGCAATCGAAGAAACGGCCGCTGACCTCGAAGAAGGCAAGCCTGCTCGAGCGAACCGCGACCTTTCGACGATCGCATCGGAACCGGTGCTGACCTCGACGGTCACGAACAAGAACGAAGGCACCGAAGAAGACCAGTCCAAGCCCAAGAAGGGCGGATGGTGGCAGCGCCGCGGCTTCTTCTAAGCCGCGCCTGAACTTCGGACGAACAGAAAAGCCCGGACCTTGGTCCGGGCTTTTTTCGTTTCCGTTTGGAGACAATCGAAAGCGTGTATTCGCTGCGAGTTTGAATCAAGGGCTTCGCAAAAAGAGTCCGGAAAAGGCCGCAACTCGATGAAACCACAGAGGATCAGGCGATCCAGCGGGCGATCCGCTCCATCGCTTCGGTCATGTCGGCTATCGATCCGGCATAGGAGAACCGCATCGTACGATGCCCTTCAAGCGGATCGAAATCGAAGCCGGGCGTTGCCGCCACGTTGATTTCCGCCAGCATCCGCCGGGCAAATGCCATGCTGTCATTGGTGAAGCGACTGACATCCGCATAGGCATAGAAAGCGCCATCCATCGGTGACGCGATCGAAAAGCCGATCTCCGGCAGGCGCTTCAACAGCATATCGCGATTGGCCGCATAGGCCGCCTTGTAGCCATCGAGCTCAATCTGCGCACCGAGCGCCGCCTCCGCCGCGATCTGCGACAGCTCCGGCGGCGAAATGTAGAGGCTCTGGGCGATACGCTCAAAGCCGCGAACCTGCAGTTCCGGCAGCACCATCCAGCCGATACGCCACCCGGTCATGCAGTAGTATTTGGAGAAGGAGTTGATGACGAAGACGTCGTCGGTCACCTCCAGTGCACTTGCCTCTTCACCGGCGAAGGTCAGCCCATGATAGATTTCGTCGGAGATGAAGGCGATGTTTTCGGCGCGGCAGTAGTCGGCAAGCGCCTTGAGCCCCGCTTTGCCCGTGACCGTTCCTGTCGGATTGGCCGGGCTCGCCAGAAGCACGCCCTTCAGCGGGCGCCCGATCTTCGCGGCAGCACGCGCCAGGTTTTCCGGCGTCAGCGTGAAGCCGCTCTCGGCATTGGCCTCGACCTCCACGACCGTCAGGCCGAGCGCTGCGAGAATGTTGCGGTAGGCTGGATATCCGGGTCGCGCGATTGCGACGCAATCGCCGGGGTCGAAAAGCGCGAGGAAGGCAAAATTGAACCCGGCTGACGACCCGGTGGTCACGGCAATGCGCTGCGGGTCAAGCGCTATACCGTGGCGCTTTTGATAGTGCCGGGCGATCGCGGTTCTGAGAGACAAGGTGCCAAGTGCGTCGGTGTAGCCGAGCCGGCCATGCTCGAGCGCCTTGCGCGCCGCATCCAAAGCCGCCTTCGGCGCAGGATGCGCCGGTTGGCCGACAGCCATCGAAATCACCGGATGGCCGGCGTCGCGTCGGCGCGTTGCCTCGGCCAGCACGTCCATGGCATGAAAGGGTTCGATAGCACTGCGGTTCGACAATTCTACCAAGGTAATATCCTCAAGAAGCGGCCTATACCAACCTGCGCTGATATTGACCTATTGTTTGGGACCGTGTGCGGTCATCCGGGCGGGAGCGTACCGCCGAGCGATGCCTTGGCATCGGTCGAGGATTGTGAAGCTGCCGTGGCCGGCACAAGGCCCGCCCGAAGGGCCGGGCGCTTCTGGCCTCCGGATAGCGTCGACAATCCTCACCGGACCACATGGTGTCTCCTCGCCAGAAACCAAGATCGCTCCGACGCAATGGGTCAATATCAGCACAGATTGGTACTACATGCCGCCCCCTTGCCCGATCGTTTAAAGCTTCACAAGTGCGCGAGCGCCGTATTTCCGCCGATTTTGCCGTTTCGTTTCGCCGGAGCCCACCCTATGCTGCCCGCGTGTTGCGGTGTTGGAGATTCCTGTTGTCTTTTACAAGCGCGCATTGACGCCGTATCGCGACATGGACGACAGACAGGGCAGGCAGAGACAACGAGGTAGAAATGAATTTCAGCACGAAAATGATTGCCGCCGGAACGCTCGCCGCGTTCATGGCAGGGGTCAGCTTGCCGCAAAGCGCACTCGCGCTCGACCAGAAACAGAAGGAAGAGTTTGGCGCCTTCATCAAGGAATACCTGCTCGCCAATCCGGAAATCATGCTCGAAGTCCAGGAGGCGCTGGCTACAAAGCAGCGCGCCAAGCAGCAGGAAGCAGCTGAAGGTGCGATCGCCGAAAACAAGAAGGCGATCTTCAACTCAGACTACGACATGGTACTCGGCAATCCTGATGGAGACGTCACCGTCGTCGAGTTCTACGACTACAACTGCGGCTATTGCAAACGTGCGCTGACGGACATGGACGAGATCCTGTCGAAGGACAAGAACATCCGCTTCGTGCTGAAGGAATTGCCGATCCTCGGCCCGGATTCGCTGGCTGCCCACAAGGTCAGCGCTGCATTCCGTCTCGCCGCGCCGGAGAAGTACGGCGAGTTCCATCGGGCCCTGCTCGGCGGCGAGGACCGCGCAACCGAGGAAACGGCGATTGCCGTTGCCGGCAAGCTCGGCGTCACCGAAAAGCAGCTGCGCGCCAAGATGGAAAAAGAGCCGCATGATGCCGCGGTACGCGAGGCCTACACCCTTGCCAACGATCTCGGCATCACCGGCACGCCCTCCTACGTGATTGGCAACGAGGCGGTGTTCGGAGCCGTCGGTGCCGAGGAAATCAGCACCAAAGTGTCCAATATGCGCAGCTGCGGCAAGACCGCCTGCTGACCGCCTGCATTGGCCGTCCCGTCCCAACTGTGGACAAATCCCGCGAGGACCCAAAGGGCTTTTCCTCGCGGGACCATCAGTCTATAGGTAACCCTCTATCACTGGACCGGAATCCCGCATGCCCACCAAAATTTTCGTGCTGAACGGCCCCAACCTCAATGCGCTCGGCAAGCGCGAACCGGGGATTTATGGCGGCCAGACACTCGCCGACATCGAGGCGATGTGCACCACGGAAGGCAAGACGCTGGGACTGGAGGTCGATTTTCGGCAATCCAACCACGAAGGCACGCTTGTGGACTGGCTGCATGAGGCCGGCGAAAAGGCGGCGGGCGTCGCTATCAATCCGGCAGCCTACGGCCATACGTCGATCGCGCTGCACGATGCCATCCGCGCAATCGGCATCCCGGTGGTCGAACTGCATCTTTCCAACATCCACGCGCGTGAAGAATTCCGCCACAAGTCGATGATCGCCCCGGCGGTCAAAGGCGTCATCTGCGGTTTCGGCGCGCAGAGTTACATTCTGGCGCTGCATGCGCTAAAGAACCTGACAGAAACGTCGAAATAAAAAGAACACGAGGCTCATATCCCATGGCTGACAAGAAACCCGGTATCGACCAGGCGCTGATCCGCGATCTCGCCAATATCCTGAACGACACGGATCTCACCGAGATCGAAGTGGAGCAGGAAGACCTCCGCATCCGCGTATCGCGCGCCGGCACGCCGGTCGCCATGTCGATGCCGACCTACCAGGCCCAGCCGGCCGTCCACGCTGCGCAGCCCGCTGCAGTTGTCGCTCCGGCCGAGACCAGCCGCAATTCCAAAAACGCCTTAACGGCTCCGATGGTCGGTACGGCCTACCTCGCGCCGGCCCCAGGCGCCCGCCCGTTCATCGAGGTCGGTACCGTGGTCAAGGAAGGTCAGACGGTCCTGATCATCGAAGCGATGAAGACCATGAACCAGATCCCTGCCCCGCGTTCGGGCAAGGTGACCGAAATCTTCGTCCAGGACGCAGCCCCCGTCGAGTATGGCGAGCCGCTGATCGTAATCGAATAAGGCGGCGCTGCGATGATCTCGAAAATTCTCATTGCCAATCGCGGCGAAATCGCCCTTCGCGTACTGCGCGCCTGTAAGGAACTCGGCATCGCGACGGTGGCCGTCCATTCCACGGCTGACAGCGACGCCATGCATGTGCGTCTGGCCGACGAAAGCGTCTGCATCGGTCCTCCGCCGTCGCGCGATAGCTATCTGAACATTCACCAGATCGTCGCCGCCTGCGAAATCACCGGCGCTGACGCCGTGCACCCGGGTTACGGCTTCCTGTCGGAAAACGCCAAGTTCGCCGAAATCCTCGACGCCCACGACATCACCTTCATCGGTCCGACGGCGGAACATATCCGCATCATGGGCGACAAGATCACCGCCAAGAAGACGGCGCAGGAACTTGGCATCCCCGTGGTTCCGGGCTCCGACGGCGAAGTGAAGCCTGAGAACGCCCTCGAAGCCGCGCGCAAGATCGGCTTCCCGGTTCTGATCAAGGCGACCGCCGGCGGCGGTGGCCGCGGCATGAAAGTCGCCAAGACCGAGGCTGACCTCGACGAGGCCGTGTCAACCGCTCGTTCCGAGGCGCTTGCGGCCTTCGGCAATGACGCTGTTTACATGGAGAAGTATCTCGGCAAGCCGCGCCACATCGAAATCCAGATCGTCGGCGACGGCGAAGGCAATGCGATCCATCTCGGCGAGCGTGACTGCTCCTTGCAGCGGCGCCACCAGAAGGTGTGGGAAGAGGCAAACTCCCCTGCCCTCAACGTCGAGCAGCGCATGAAGATCGGCCAGGTTTGCGCCGATGCGATGAAAAAGCTGAAGTACCGCGGCGCAGGCACGATCGAGTTCCTCTACGAGAATGGCGAGTTCTATTTCATCGAAATGAACACCCGCCTCCAGGTGGAGCATCCGATCACCGAAGCGATCACCGGCATCGACCTGGTGCACGAACAGATCCGCGTCGCATCGGGTGGCGGGCTTTCGGTCAAGCAGGAAGACATCGTGTTTTCCGGCCACGCGATCGAGTGCCGTATCAATGCCGAAGATCCGCGCACCTTCGTCCCCTCGCCGGGCACAATCACGCATTTCCACGCACCGGGCGGTCTCGGCGTTCGCGTCGATTCTGGTGCCTATCAGGGCTACCGTATCCCGCCTTACTACGACAGCTTGATCGGCAAGCTCATCGTCCATGGCCGGACCCGTGTCGAATGCATGATGCGCCTTCGTCGCGTGCTCGACGAATTCGTCATCGATGGTATCAAGACGACGCTGCCGCTGTTCCAGGACCTGATCAACAATCAGGATATCGCGAACGGCGAATACGACATCCATTGGCTGGAGCACCATCTGGCCACGACGTCCGAATAGGACCGTGCATTGAAAGGGACGCGCAGCAAGCAACCCGACGTAACACCGGACATGCTGCTGCGCGCCTATTCCATAGGCCTGTTTCCGATGGCCGATTCGGCTGACGATCCAGAGCTTTTCTGGGTCGAGCCGGAAATCCGCGGCGTCATTCCGCTCGATGGCTTTCACGTCTCGCGCAGTCTTGCAAAGACAATCCGCAAGAGCCACTTCGACATCCGCTTCAACACCGCCTTCGAGGCCGTGATGGAAGGCTGCGCCGCGCCGGCGCCGGATCGCCCGACCACCTGGATCAACAACAAGATCCGCTCGCTTTACGCCACGCTTCACTCGATGGGCTACGCGCACAGCGTCGAAGCCTGGGAGGACGATGCGCTGGTCGGCGGTCTCTACGGCGTCTCACTCGGCTCGGCATTTTTCGGCGAAAGCATGTTTTCCAGACGCACCAACGCGTCCAAGATCTGCCTCGTGCATCTGGTGGAGCGCCTGCGCGCCAAGGGCTTTGAATTGCTGGACACCCAGTTCACGACCGAGCATCTCAAGTCCTTCGGTGCGATCGACGTGCCGAAGGCGGAGTATGAGATCATGCTCGCCAATGCGATGAACTCTCCGGATCTATCGTTTTGAGCTCATCGTCGACCTGAGCCCCCGGTGCAAACGCCCATTTCCACCCCGTCTCAGACCCTTCAAAGTGCCCAGGGATGTCCGCGCCAGAGCATCGCCCGCTCACAAAAGGAGTCGCGCAACCGCTCTATCGCTTTGTTTTGCCAAATTTATTTGCGGGAGCTATTCTACTGGACTTCCAAGACATTACGGACGGCTTGTCACGGCATGGCCGGTGCGGACGTCCGCGAAGCGAAACCATCACGAGATGGTCCACCGCCGCCCGTTGTGCGCGCTCGTTCCGGCGCACCGAAGAGCGGGTTGGCACAGAAAAATTGAGGGCATATCGCAGCCGCGTTCAAGGGCGCCTGCCAGGCAAGGCTACCTCTTGGAGGCAGTATCCGGTGGCGGCAGGTCCGACGTCGCTTTGCAGGACTGCAGCCAGACATCATAGACGGGGTGCTCGACGGCGTTGAGGCCGGGGCTGTCGGCAAACATCCAGCCGGTAAAGATCCGCCTGATCTTGCGGTCAAGCGTAATCTCGTCGACCTCGACGAAGGTGGTGATCTTCTGAGCTTCCGTGTCGTCCCTGTTATAGCAGACGCGCGGCGTTACCTGCAGGGCGCCAAACTGGACGGTCTCACCGATATAGACGTCAAAGGTCGTGATGCGGCCGGTGATCTTGTCGATGCCGGAAAACACGGCGACGGCGTTGTTTACCCGCGCGGCCTCGGCCGTACCGGCCGAGGAAATCATCGGCAGCGCGGCAAGCGCAGCGACACAGAGCCGGCTCGACATCTGGCCGATTGTTTTCCGCAGATAAGAACCCGCCATTCCCGCCTGTCTCCCGCGCGCTTCGCATTCACCGTTGATGGATATCAGGCGCTAAACATGAAATGTGGCCGCCCCGTGGTCATCGGACCATTTCGCGGGCGGCGCGCCTTGTCCGACGACAAGCGTCTCAGGAGCCCGGCGTCCAGGCGTCATAATCACCCGTTACGCGCGGACGCGCACCGGTACCGGCGATCGAACCCTGCGGCCGGTAAGCGTTGGCCGTACCAGTCGGGTTCGGACGATGTGGCTTCTGCCACTCGCGAGCGACGTATTTTTCGTCAGCCGGCGAAACGTCGGTGCGGTGATGCATCCAGCCGTGCCAGCCGGCCGGAATAGCAGAGGCTTCGGCATAACCGTTGTAAATCACCCAACGGCGCGTCCGGCCTTCGGAGTCCTTACCGCCCTGATAATAGACGTTGCCGAGCTCGTCTTCGCCGACACGTTGACCGTTACGCCAGGTATGAAACCGCGTTCCGATCGTCTGTTGGTTCCACCAGGTGAAAATCTGCAGCAGGAGCTTCATGGATGCCGTCCTCAACCGACCGTTGGGAAGGCGGCCGGATACCAAAACTATGTCCCCGCTTATGCCCCGCCACTCCAGGCTTGTCCAGTGATTCCGAGGCAAACACAGTCATTTCAGCGGCATGTGGAACCCGAAATGGCTGCGTACAAAACCGAGACGTTCGTAGAAGCGATGCGCGTCGGTGCGCGTCGCATTAGAGGAGAGCTGGACCTTTGCTGCCCCCTCCTCGCGCGCACGCTCGCTCGCATGACGTATCATGCGTGCGCCTATGCCACGGCCGCGCATGTCTTTACGGGTTTGCACGGCCTCGATCAGCAGTCTTGGCCGGCCGCGTCCAGGAAGCGAGGTCAATAATGTTGCCTGGAAAGTGCCGACCACTTCTTCACCGAGGCGGGCGACATAAAGGGTTTGAAGCGGTGATGCCTCGATGCGCGCGAAGGCCGCGAGATAGTCGTCGAAAGCCTCCGGCTCGACCGTGTCACCGTGTCCGCCAACGTCGTCGGCGGCAAAGAGCGCGATGATCGCCGGTAGATCAGCCCGCTCGGCCTTGCGGATATCCAAGTCAGTCAGCGCGTGCATGTTTTCCTCCGGGCGTCACCATCAGCACCGAGCATCAATCATCAGAAGGCTAGCGTTTCGCGACAGCCAACCCTAACCGCGCGATCTTCCCCGGAGGAAGGCGACGGCCGCTAACCTCAGAGGAACGACGGCGTCAGACCAACGGTTTTTCGAGGATGAGTGCCAGAAGCCCCGACTGGTCGTCGCCGCAATCGCTGGTTTGACCGACTTCGGAAAAGCCGTGAGTCCGGTAGAATGCGAGGGCATGAAGGTTCTGCGGCTCGACCTCGACCCGCATGCGCTCGGCATCCGGGAAGCAGGTTTCGAGTTCGGCGAAAATGTCGCGGCCGATGCCCTGCCTCTGCAGTTTCGGCAGGACGTAAAGCTGGTGGAGCACCACGGTCTTCTTCAACGTATCTGACATGGACGCATAGCCCATGCCGCCAATGCTGCGACCATCGTCGGCAACCAGGAATTCCGCGTCCTTGCGCTCTAGCCGGACCTTGAGCGCCGGTAGCGAATGCCAGCGGCCCGTCAGTTCGTTGACCTTCTCGACGCCATAGAAGGTGTCATAGGTCGCGTGCCACGTCTCGACGAGCAGCGCGCGAACCTTTTCCAGATCGCGCTCGCTCGCCGTGCGGACGAAGAACATCGTTTATTCCTCGATGCCGAGCTTGGCCTTGACCAGTGCCTGAACGGCCTGCGGATTAGCCTTGCCGCCGGTCGACTTCATCACCTGGCCGACGAACCAGCCAGCGAGCGAAGGCTTTGCCTGCACCTTGGCAACCTGGTCCGGGTTGGCGGCGATGATCTCGTCGACCGCCTTCTCGATGGCGCCGGTGTCTGTTACCTGCTTCATGCCACGCGCTTCAACGATCTCGGCAGGATTTCCGCCTTCGTTCCAGACGATTTCGAAGAGGTCCTTGGCGATCTTGCCGGAAATCGTCTCCGCCTTGATGAGATCGATGATGCCGCCGAGCTGGGCAGGGGAAACCGGAGTCTCTTCAATAGCTTTGCCGGCTTTGTTCAAGGCGCCGAGCAAGTCGTTGATGACCCAGTTTGCAGCGATCTTGCCGTCACGGCCTTCGGCCACAGCCTCGAAATAGTCGGCAATCGACTTTTCGGAAACGAGCACCGAGGCGTCATAGACCGACAGGCCCATGGCGCTGACAAAGCGTTCCTTCTTGTCGTCAGGCAGTTCCGGCAGGTCGGCTTTCAGCGCATCGACGAAGGCCTGGTCGAATTCGAGCGGCAGCAGGTCCGGGTCCGGGAAGTAGCGATAGTCGTGCGCGTCTTCCTTGGACCGCATGGAGCGTGTCTCGCCCTTGTTCGGGTCGAACAGGCGCGTTTCCTGGTCGATAGAGCCGCCGTCTTCCAGAATTCCGATCTGACGGCGCGCTTCATATTCGATCGCCTGACCGATGAAGCGGATGGAGTTGACGTTCTTGATTTCGCAGCGCGTGCCAAAACCTTCGCCGGGGCGACGGACCGAAACGTTGACGTCGGCGCGCATCGAACCTTCGTCCATGTTGCCGTCACAGGTGCCGAGGTATCGCACGATCGAACGCAGCTTGGTCATGTAGGCCTTGGCCTCGTCGGACGACCGCATGTCGGGCTTTGAGACGATTTCCATCAGCGCCACGCCGGAGCGGTTGAGGTCGACATAGGACATCGACGGATGCTGGTCGTGCATCGACTTGCCGGCATCCTGCTCGAGATGCAGGCGCTCGATGCCGATCTCGACGTCTTCGAACTGGCCCTGGCGATCAGGCCCGACGGAAATGATGATCTTGCCTTCGCCGACGATCGGATCCTTGAACTGCGAGATCTGATAGCCCTGCGGCAGGTCGGGATAGAAGTAGTTTTTGCGGTCGAAGATCGAGCGGTTGTTGATCACGGCCTTGAGACCGAGGCCGGTGCGGACCGCCTGCCTGACGCATTCCTCGTTGATGACGGGCAGCATGCCAGGCATGGCCGCATCGACAAGCGACACGTTGGCGTTCGCCGGCTTGCCGAATTCGGTCGATGCACCCGAGAACAGCTTCGAATTGGAAAGCACCTGGGCATGGACCTCCATGCCGATGATAACCTCCCAGTCGCCAGTGGCGCCAGGGATGAAGCGTTTGGAATCGGGAGTGCGGACGTCGACAATGCTCATATCATGCTCTTCTTTGAAGCCTGAATTCTTGGTTTCTCGGTAGAGCAATTGCCGCAATGGTGCAAGTTGTTAGGCGCGATCAGCCGCCCCGCGATGACGTGGCGCACGGTTTAACCGCCGCTTAGCGGTCGCTATGGCAAAAGGTGGACATGGCCCTCACCGCTGCCAGTCTCCTGTGTTTCCTTGTCGCGATCAACATCACGAGCTTCTGCCAATTCTGGTACGACAAGCACGCGGCGCGATCAGGCTGGCGCCGCATCAGCGAGCGGACGTTGCTGCAATCGGCATTTTTCGGCGGCAGCATCGGTGCGATGGCCGGTCGCCAGGTCTTCAGGCACAAGACACGCAAGGAGCCGTTTCGAACACATCTCATTCTGATCGTCCTGTTCCAGATGATTGTGGCGGTTGCCTGCGCAATCTTTGCGAGCGGATATATTGACGCTTTCGTCGGTCTCTTCTAGGAAGCGTTCGTTCGAATGGAGTTTTGATGTTCACATCGTCTGAGTCCCGGTAAGGCCCCTGCCCGCTTTCTCATAGATTGCGCGCACGGGCCGGAAACGTAACCCCGCTTTTCCCAAGATTTGCGGAACGTTTTTCTGCGTTCTCACGAACGCTATTCCGGAACATTCAGATATGGATATCTCACGCGCTGAGCAGCGCATTCTTCATCATTTGGCCCAAGGCGGCCGTATCGAAATTACCCGCGACGACAAGACGATCATCGACATCAGATGCTTCACGCGCGACGGATGGGTCTATCCGGGCTTCGACCTCGAACTCTTCCGCAAGCTGAAGCGCAAGAAAGCGATCTCGTCATCGGCCGGCAAACCCTATCGCATCACCGAGCGGGGCTTGCGCCTGGTCCGGTCGGAACTCAACAATCGCTGATCGGCGAAACCATGAGGATGCCGGGTATCGCCCGGCATTTTCTCCAGCCCTTACGGTATGCCGCGATTAGGGATCGTATCTCTTATCACCTAGCGGCCGTAAAGGCCGAGATCGGTAACAGCAAGCGGCTTGCCCAGCCCGATGTACTCGACATCGCGATCAAGCTTGGGCGCATAGGAGGTCGACAGCCAGGTGACCCCGTAGCCGTGTTTGCGGAAGAAGCCGATGGCTGCTGTGTTCTTGGCGTGCGTCTTGGTTTTCGCTGCGTCGAAGCCGTCGTTTGAGATGCGAAGCTCAATGTCGGCGAGCAGACGACCGCCGAGCCCCCGCCTCTGGGCTTCCGGCTCGATCCACAGATCGGAGATCATCTCGTCGAAGTTCTCGCGAGCGGCCCAGCCACGCGGCCGGCCATCAACTTCGATCAGCGAAACGGAGAGCCAATGATTGGCAAGAAAATCGCCAAAGGCGTTCTCCGCCAGGCGCCTCATCCGACCGACATCGGCAAGGCCGACAATCGCCCCTTCCCAGGCGCGAAGGCCTACGGCCGTGAGAGCACCAACCTCATCCTCTCGAGCATGACGGATCACGGGCATGGCGCGGCCCCCCTCTCCGCGTCACTGAAGCGTCGCGCGTCATGTGTGACGCGTCAAGGACGCTGGCTGACACACCAGTCGCGGCGATCGCGGCGCAGCACGCTTGCGGTGCTGCGCCGTTAGCGTTTTACCACCACTTGGTGGGCGCGAAACGACCGGCTGCCTGCTCGATCACATGGGCGGTCTTGAAGAGGGTCTCTTCCTCGAACGGCTTGCCGATCAGTTGCAGACCAAGCGGCAGGCCCTTGTGATCGACGCCGCCGGGAACGGCGATGCCCGGCAGGCCGGCCATGTTGACCGTCACCGTAAAGATGTCGTTGAGGTACATCTTGACCGGATCCGATGCGAGATCCTCGTCGGCGATGCCGAACGCGGAGGACGGTGTCGCCGGCGTCAGGATCGCGTCGACGCCCGCATGGAAAGCGAGTTCAAAGTCGCGCTTGATCAACGTGCGAACCTTCTGGGCGCGCAGGTAGTAGGCGTCGTAATAGCCGGCAGAAAGCACATAGGTGCCGATCATGATGCGGCGCTTGACCTCCTGGCCGAAGCCGGCTGCGCGGGTCTTCTCGTACATGTCGACGATGTCCTTGCCGTCGACGCGCAGGCCGTAGCGGACGCCATCGTAGCGGGCAAGATTCGAAGACGCTTCGGCCGGAGCGACGATGTAGTAAGCCGGCAGCGCGTATTTGGTGTGCGGAAGCGTGATGTCGACGATCTCGGCACCGGCATCCTTAAGCCAGGCGATACCCTGCTGCCACAGGGCTTCGATCTCTTCCGGCATGCCGTCTACCCGGTATTCGCGCGGAATACCGATCTTCATGCCCTTGATCGACTGTCCGATCGAAGCTTCGTAGTTCGGCACCGGCAGATCGACGGAGGTCGTGTCCTTGGCGTCGACGCTTGCCATCGACTTCAGAAGGATCGCGGCGTCGCGCACGTCACGGGCAATCGGGCCGGCCTGATCGAGCGACGACGCAAAGGCGACGACGCCCCAGCGCGAGCAGCGGCCATAGGTCGGCTTGATGCCGACGGTGCCGGTGAAGGCGGCCGGCTGACGGATGGAGCCACCGGTATCGGTTGCGGTCGCACCGGCGCACAGATGCGCGGCGACGGCAGCGGCCGAGCCGCCCGACGAGCCGCCCGGGACCAGATCGAGGTTGGAGCCCTTGGCGCGCCAGGGGTTCTTCACGGCACCGTAGTAAGAGGTTTCGTTGGAGGAGCCCATGGCGAACTCGTCCATGTTGAGCTTGCCGAGCATCACGGCGCCGTCGTTCCAGAGGTTCTGGGTCACGGTCGATTCGTAGCGCGGGGCGAAACCATCGAGAATGTGGCTGCAGGCCTGCGTGTGCACGCCTTCGGTACCGAACAGATCCTTGATGGCCAGCGGAATGCCTTCGAGCGCGCCGGCCTTGCCGGCCGCGATGCGCGCGTCCGATGCCTTGGCCATTTCGCGCGCCTTGTCCGGCGTGACGGCGATATAGGCATTGATCGCTTCATTGGCGGAATCGATCGCCGCGATATAGGCGTCGGTCAGTTCAACGGCGGTGATTTCCTTGGCGACAAGCTTGGTGCGGGCTTCGGCGATCGTAAGGCTGGTGAGTTCGGTCATGATGAAATCGGACTTTCGCAATCAGGGACGCCGGGCGCAATCAGGGACGCCGGGGCGGCAGGTGGTCGGATTATTCGACGACCTTCGGGACGAGGAAAAAGTTGCGATCGGTATTGGGAGCATTGGCAACGATATCGTCGGCCTTGCTGCCATCGGACACGACGTCAAGGCGCTTCTTCATGTCCATCGGCGTCACCGACGTCATCGGTTCTACGCCATCGACATTCACTTCGGAGAGTTGCTCGACGAAACCAAGGATGCCGTTGATTTCGCCCACCATTCGCGTGGCTTCATCTTCACTGACGGCGATGCGGGCGAGGCGCGCGACGCGCTTCACGGTGGCAAGGTCTACGGACATGGTCGTCTCCGGTATCTGGAACTTTCCCCCGCTATAATGGTGCGCGGCGAGGCGCGCAACGGGGGAATCGCCCGATCGCTCGCCTGCCGCGGTGCTGACGGCCTTCGCCGTCAGACGGTCACTACGCCACCGACGGCCGGTGTTGCCACTTTGGTCGAGGCGCTGTCCATGCCGACGACGAAGTTTTCCGGCGTCTGATCGATGATCGGGAAGGATCCGTAGTGGCAGGGAATGGCGGTCGAGAACTTGAAATAGCGCTGGCAGGCAAGTGCGGCCACGGCGCCTCCCATGGTGAACCGGTCGCCGATTGGAACGAGGCCGATCTCCGGCTGGTGCAATTCCTCTACCAGAGCCATGTCCGAAAAGATGTCCGTGTCGCCCATATGGTAGAGCGTCGGTTCATCCTCGAAATGCAGAACGAGGCCGTTAGCACTGCCGAGCGAATGCGAAACGCCGTCTTCGGTAATCTGTGCCGAAGAATGCAGCGCATTGACGAAAGTGGCGGAAAAGCCGGCGAGATGAATGGTGCCGCCGGTGTTGCCCGGCTCCATCGCCGAAACGCCCTGGCGCCCAAGCCACATGCAGAGATCGAAGTTCGCAACGACCACGGCTCCCGTTTCCTTGGCGATTGCGACGGTGTCGCCGACATGATCGCCATGACCGTGCGTCAGCAGAATATGGGTGAGCCCGGTCGTCACCTCCTTGCGCTCGCTGTCGAGGAAGGCCGGGTTGCCGGTGAAGAAGGGATCGATCAGGATCTTCGACGTTGCCGTTTCGATGTGGAAAGCGGAATGGCCGAGCCATTTGATCTTCATGACATTCTCCCAGATGATTTGCGCCTTGGACCAGCTATATGGAACGGATCGAACACCTGCAAAGATCGAATCGGCAAATCAAATGACAATTCTGACCATCGAAGAGCTCGCGAGCCAGCTTCAGCCCAACCAGGCCATCGCCGGCCTCGATCTCGGCACCAAGACGATCGGCATCTCGGTGTCCGACCTTGGACGCCGGATCGCAACGCCGCGCGAGGTGATCCGGCGGGTCAAATTCGGCATCGATGCGGTGACGCTTCTGGCAGTGGCCGAGAAGGAACGGGTTGCGGCCCTTATCATCGGCCTGCCGGTCAACATGGACGGCAGCGAAGGGCCCCGGTGTCAGGCGACCCGCGCTTTCGTGCGAAACATGGTCGAGAAGACGCCCCTGCCCTTCGTCTACTGGGATGAGCGGCTTTCGACCGTCGCGGCCGAACGGGTGCTGATTGAAATGGACGTATCACGCAAGAAGCGGGCCGAGCGCATCGACTCGGCTGCCGCATCCTTCATTCTTCAAGGGGCGCTCGACAGGCTGGCGTCCCTTGCCAGGGACGGCGCTTCGGCCGACTGAGCGGCCACTGCACCAAAGCAGCGGCGATACCAGACTGCAAGCTCACGACGCTTGCGGAAGGCGATGATGCCGAAAACGATGAAGCTGTCGACAATGATGGCGCGGGCGACGAGCGGCGGAATGCTTTCCGGCGGAATGCCGAGCACGTTGCCGTAGACCTGGAAGACCAGGTCATGGGTCTGGCGCGTCAGCATGAAGAATCCGAAGCTCATGTCGTAGTAGGAAAGGCCGTACCAGGCGGCCAAAAACATGACGGGGCATGCCCACAGGATCAGAAACCACTTCATGCGGCCCCCCTTTCCGATATGCGTCGATAGAACAATGGATAGATCGCGCGGTCTGCCAGTACCAAGGCAAGCAGAACCATTGCGGGAACCACGATATCGAGCGCCAGTCCGGCGAAAAACATCATCATGATGATCAAAAGACCAGTTCTCACCGAACCGCTCCCTTCCGGATCTCTTTGCGTTACCCAACCACTGTCCACGCTCGCCGGCGGTCACGCAATGTAAACCACTTGTTAAGGTTAATTTTCACAGGCTCCTGTCCGACTGCAGCCAGCCCGACCCGCCAAGGCGCTGCAAAGCTTGAAACGCACGGCGCGATTTCGTCTTAAATTGATTCCGGCTCGAGGGATTATGCAGTAACGGTGGGCTCCTCTCCCGCTCAGGCCCCGTCATGATCATCGTCTTTGAAAGTATCCTTCCCATCTTCCTTCTGGTGCTGCTCGGCGCATGGCTGAAACGCACGACGCTGGTCGATCAGAACCTTTGGCTGGGCCTCGAACAGTTCGGCTATTACATTCTCTTCCCCGCCCTCTTGTTCTCCACGCTGGCCCAGGCCGATTTTTCCGGCATGAAGGCGGACGCCACGGCGATCGCCACGATCGGCAGTGTCAGCCTGATGTCGATCTTTGTCCTCTTCCTCTGGCCGCTGTTTCGAAACAGAGAGGTTTCGGGCGCCTCCTTCACCTCGGTCTTCCAGACGGCGACGCGGTGGAACGGCTTCATGGCACTGGCGATCGCACAGAAACTCTATGGACCGATCGGGCTGACGCTGACGGCGCTGGTGATGACCCTCGTGATCATCCCGATCAATCTCTACAACGTCGGCGTGCTGGTTTGGTTCGGGGGCGGCAACCGGGATTTCCGGCGTTTCTTTGCCAAGATCGCTACCAATCCGTTAATCGTCGCATCGGTGCTGGGCATCGTGTTCAACCGGATGGGCATAACTGTCTACGGGCCGGTGATGACGACCATCGACATGCTGGCAAGCGCCTCGCTCAGCCTCGGGCTCGTTATGGTCGGTGCCGGATTGCGGGTGTCGGACGCACTGAAGCCGAGTGGATCGGCGATGTTGGCAGTCTTCCTGAAGCTGATCATGATGCCGGTGTTCATGGTGGGTGCCAGCTTCCTGCTCGGCATCCGCGGCGATGCGTTGTGCGTCATTGCGCTCGACGCTGCCGTTCCGACCGCGATGAACGGCTATCTGCTCGCCAAACAGATGGGCGGCGACGCAGAGCTCTACGCGGCGGTGGCGACGGTTCAGACCGTCGTCTCCTTCTTCACGATCCCGCTGGTGCTGTCGGTGACCGCCTATGTGGCGGCCGGATAGAGCAGGTCGAGGATGTAGGCCGAATCGAAGCGCGAATCGAGCATGCCGTAGGTGGACCGCCAGCCGGCGGCAAGGCGCGATTCGAGGAAGGCGTCGGCGATGCGGCCGGCCCCGAGCCGATAGAGTTCGGCAGCCGCCGCTGCCAGAGCCAGTTGCTCGACCAGCATGCGGGCGGCCCCTTCGTCGCGCTCGCAGAGCGACATCGCCGCACGCAGCACGTCGATCGTCTTGCGACCGGCAGGCCCGAGATCGCGGCTCAGCACGGCAAACAGCTGTTCGAAGAGATCCTTGCGCTTAAGCAGAACGCGAAGCACATCCAGCGCCATGACGTTGCCCGAGCCTTCCCAGATCGCGTTGACCGGCGCCTCGCGATAATGCCGCGCCAGCGCCCGCTCTTCGACGTAGCCGTTGCCACCGAGGCATTCCATCGCTTCATAGATCAGCGCCGGGGCGATCTTGCAGCACCAGTATTTTGCGACCGGCGTCATGATGCGCGCATAGGCCGCCTCTTCGGCACTGCCGTGCGCCTTGTCGAAGGCATCGGCGAGGCGGAACGACAGGGCACTGGCGGCGGCGACGTCGAGCGCCATATCGGCGAGGACCCGGGTCATCATCGGCTGGCCGACGAGCGGCTTGCCGAAAACCTTGCGGCCACGCGTGTGGTGGACGGCCTCGGCGAGCGATGCCCGCATGATGCCGGCGGACGCCAGCGCGCAATCGAGACGCGTCAGCGTCACCATGTCGAGAATAGTGCGGATACCGGCATCGGGCGCGCCGAGCACGAAACCGAATGTGTCGGAAAACTCGACTTCGGAGGATGCGTTGGAGCGGTTGCCGAGCTTGTCCTTCAGGCGTTGGAAGCGCAGGCCGTTGGCGCTCCCGTCTTCAAGCAGCCTCGGTACAAGGAAGCAGCCGAGCCCGTCGCGGGTCTGCGCCAGCATGACGAAGGCGTCGCTCATCGGCGCCGACATGAACCACTTGTGGCCGTTCAGGCGGTAGATACCCTCGCCGACACGCTCTGCGGTCGAAGTGTTGGCGCGCACATCGGTGCCGCCCTGCTTTTCCGTCATGCCCATGCCGACGGTAACGGCAGACTTCTGCATCCACGGCTTGTTGGACGAATCGTATTTGCGCGACAGGATCTTCGGCGCCCATTCCTTCTGCACGGCGGGCGAGGCGGTGATCGCGGCAAGCGATGCACTTGTCATCGTCAGCGGGCAAAGATGGCCGCATTCCAGCTGGGCCGTCAGGTAGAAACGGATCGCCCGCGTCTTGTGCGACTGATTGCGCTCGTCAGGCAGGTTCTCCCAGGCGGATGCGTGCAGGCCCGAGGTCATGGAGCGTCGCATCAGCGCATGCCAGGCCGGATGGAACTCGACGACATCGAGGCGCTCGCCGCGTGGGCCATGCGTCTTCAGCTTCGGTACGCCTTCGTTCGCCATGCGCGCGAGTTCCTGCGCCTCCGGCGAGGTCACGTAGCGCCCGAGCGTACCGAACTCGTCGCGCAGGGCCTTCGGCATGCCCGACGTGATGTCCACGACCAGCGGATCGGAACGATAGGCATTGATGCCGGACCAGGGCTTGGGCTGGTTCAGCTCGGCGAGTTTCTGTTCGGTCCGGTTCATCTGATTCATGGGCCGGTTCTAGCGCAACTTTGCCGACCACGAAACGGGGCCAGGGAAAGATAGGATGCCGCACCCAAGTTTTCTGCGGAAGGGCCCGCGCAACGCTTGCCGTGCCGGGGGTCACGTCTTATAGAGCGAGCCACATTCCAGAGCGCAAGGGCGGCCCATGACCACTTTCCCGCATCGCCACCTGCTCGGCATCAAAGGTCTTACGGAGCAGGATATCACCTACCTGCTCGATCGTGCCGATGAAGCCGTCAAGATCTCCCGTCAGAGAGAGAAGAAGACGTCCACCCTTCGAGGGATGACGCAGATCAATCTCTTCTTTGAAGCGTCCACCAGGACGCAATCCTCCTTCGAGCTAGCGGGCAAACGGCTCGGCGCCGACGTGATGAACATGTCGGTCGGCAACTCGTCGGTGAAAAAGGGCGAAACGCTGATCGATACGGCGATGACGCTCAACGCCATGCACCCCGACGTGCTGGTCGTGCGCCATTCGTCCGCGGGTGCGGCCGCACTTCTGGCCCACAAGGTTTCCTGCTCCGTGGTCAATGCCGGCGATGGCCAGCACGAACATCCGACCCAGGCCCTGCTCGATGCACTGACGATCCGCCGCATCAAGGGCAAGCTCTCGCGCATCATCGTGGCGATCTGCGGCGACGTGCTGCATTCGCGTGTCGCCCGCTCCAACATCCTTCTGCTCAACCAGATGGGCGCGAGGGTGCGGGTCGTCGCACCGGCAACGCTGCTTCCCTCTGGGATCGCCGACATGGGCGTTGAGGTCTACCACTCGATGGCCGAGGGACTGAAGGATGCAGATGTGGTGATGATGCTGCGCCTGCAGCGCGAGCGCATGGCCGGCTCCTTCGTGCCTTCGGTGCGCGAATATTTCCACTACTACGGCCTCGATGCCGAAAAGCTCAAGGCAGCCAAGGACGACGCGCTCGTCATGCACCCGGGCCCAATGAACCGCGGCGTCGAGATCGCGTCCGAAATCGCCGATGGGCCGCAGAGCGTAATCGAGCAGCAGGTTGAAATGGGTGTCGCCGTGCGCATGGCGGTGATGGAAACGCTTCTTCTTTCGCAGAACCAGGGGCCGCGCGTATGACCAGACCGCTCGTTCTTAGGAACCTTCGCATCGTCGATCCGTCCCGCAACCTCGACGAAACCGGCACGATCATCGTCGGTGATGATGGCCGTATCCTGGCCGCAGGCAAGGATGCCCTCAATCAGGGAACGCCTGTTGGCGCCTTCGTCAAGGATTGCGACGGACTAACGGCCGTTCCGGGCCTCGTCGACGCGCGCGTCTTCGTCGGCGAGCCGGGCGCCGAGCACCGCGAAACGATCGAATCGGCCTCGCGCGCAGCAGCCGTCGGCGGTGTGACCTCCTTCATTTCGATGCCGGACACGGATCCTGTCATCGACGACATCGCGCTTGTCGAATTCATGCAGAAGACGGCCCGCGACAAGGCGCTCGTCAATGTCTATCCGGCGGCCGCGATGACCAAGGGTCTCGCCGGCGAAGAGATGACCGAGTTCGGTCTGCTGCGGGAGGCAGGTGCGGTCTGCTTCACCAACGGACGCAAGGCGATTCACGATACGCTGATGCTGCGCCGCGCCATGACCTATGCCCGCGAGTTCGGCGCGGTGATCGCGCTCGAAACGCGCGACAAGTATCTCGGCGCCAACGGCGTGATGAACGAGGGCCTGCTTGCCAGCTGGCTCGGTCTTGCCGGTGTGCCGCGCGAGGCGGAAATCATCCCGCTCGAGCGCGACCTGCGTATCGCCGGCCTCACCAAGGCCGCCTACCACGCCGCCAACATCTCGGTTCCCGAATCCGCCGAAGCCGTTCTGACCGCCCGCAACCGCGGCGCCAACGTCACCTGCGGCATCTCTATCAACCATCTGACGCTCAACGAGAACGACATCGGTGAATACCGGACCTTCTTCAAGCTCTCGCCGCCGCTGCGCCGCGAGGACGACCGCGTCGCGATGGCGGAAGCTCTTGCCAACGGCACCATCGACATCATCGTTTCCTCGCATGATCCGCAGGATGTCGACACCAAGCGCCTGCCCTTCTCCGACGCGGAAAATGGCGCGATCGGGCTCGAGACGATGCTAGCCGCAGCGCTTCGCCTGCATAACAGCGGCCAGGTTCCGCTGATGCGCCTCATCGACGCGATGTCGACGCGTCCGGCGGCGATCTTCGGGCTTGATGCCGGCTCGCTGAAGCCGGGTGCCAAGGCCGACATCACCGTCATCGATCTCGAAGAGCCTTGGGTCCTCTACAAGGAAGCGATCGTTTCACGATCGAAGAACACGCCATTCGAAAATGCGCGCTTTACCGGACGGGTTGTGCAAACCTATGTTGCCGGCAAGCTTGTGCATTCGGCATAAGCGACAGCAGTCGCGCGGGAGGAATCGGTGGATCTTTTTTCCTGGCAGCTTGGACTGCCTTCGACAGCCTTGAGCCTTGCCTTCGGCTATCTGCTCGGCTCGATCCCCTTCGGGCTGATCCTGACCCGCATGGCCGGCCTCGGTGACGTTCGCAAGATCGGCTCGGGCAATATCGGCGCCACCAATGTCCTGCGAACCGGCAACAAGAAGCTTGCCGCGGCAACCCTGCTGCTTGACGCCCTGAAAGGCACGGCGGCAGCCGCTATCGCATCGCTTTGGGGTGTCGAAGCCGGTATCGCCGCAGGTCTTGCCGCCTTCCTCGGCCATCTCTACCCGGTCTGGCTCGGCTTCAAGGGCGGCAAGGGCGTCGCTACCTATATCGGCGTGCTGCTGGGCCTCGTGCCCTGGATGGTTCTCGTCTTTGCGGCGATCTGGCTGGCGATGGCGAAAATTAGCCGTTACTCTTCGCTATCGGCGCTGGTTGCAACTGCAGTCATTCCGGTTGTACTCTACCTGACAGGACACGAGAAAGTCGCCCTGCTGTTTGCGGTCATGACCCTGATTACATGGGTGAAACATCGCGCCAATATCCAGCGGCTCATCGCGGGCACCGAAAGCAGGATCGGAGACAAGGGATAATGTTGAACGTCAGTGCAAAGCGAACCGGAGTTGCACTGACCGAACGACAGAAGATTTCCTGGCTGCGGCTGATCCGCAGCGATAATGTCGGCCCCGTAACGTTCCGCGATCTCATCAATCACTTCGGCACGGCTGACGCCGCACTTGACGCCTTGCCCGAACTATCGCGGCGCGGCGCCGGGGCGCGGACGTTCCGCGTCGCCACTATCGCCGAAGCGGAACGGGAGCTCGAAATAGCGCACCGCTTCGGCGCGACCTTCGTCGGTATCGGCGAACCAAATTATCCTTTCGCCCTTCGCCAGATCGATGGCGCTCCACCGCTTCTGGCGGTCAAAGGCAACCTCGACGCCGCGGCACGATCGTCTCTCGGCATCGTCGGCTCGCGCAACGCCTCGGTCAGCGGTGCCAAGTTCGCAGCGATGATCGCGCGCGATGCCGGTCGTGCCGGTTATGTGATCACGTCAGGGCTGGCGCGCGGCATCGACACCGCCGCCCATCGAGCAAGCCTGGAAAGCGGAACGATCGCGGTGCTTGCGGGCGGTATCGACCGACCCTATCCACCGGAAAATGTCGGGCTGCTCAACGATATCATGTCAGGCCAGGGCCTGGCCGTGAGCGAAATGCCGTTCGGCTGGGAGCCGCGGGCTCGCGATTTCCCGAGGCGCAACCGTCTGATCGCCGGCATCAGTCTCGGCGTGGCGATCGTCGAGGCAGCCAACCGCTCGGGCTCACTGATCACGGCCCGCTACGCCGCCGATTTCGGCCGACTGGTATTTGCCGTTCCCGGCTCGCCGCTCGACCCACGCTGCCACGGAACCAATGATCTGCTCAAACAGGGCGCGATCGTCACGACGACGTCGGACGATGTTCTCGACGCCCTTGCGCCTCTCAGCCAATACAGGCTGCCCTTGGCGGCAGGGGCCGAAGAGCCCGGCCATGCAGCCCCGTCGAGACAGCCGGTGCCGCTCGCTGACGGCGACCGGGCAACGATCATCGACGCGCTCGGCCCGACACCGGCCGAAATCGACGATGTCATCCGCCACACTGGACAGCCTGCAGCGGAAGTCTACCTCGTGCTGCTCGAGCTTGACCTTGCCGGACGCCTCAGCCGCCATGCTGGCGGACTGGTGTCGCTCAATGCGGAGCAATAAAACTTCTTGTTTGCGCACGATCCAGTCGGCAACCGGCAACACAAAAGCACATTCGCAGATACGAAGAAAACACGAGCGACTCAATCGGAAAGAGATATAATTATCTATTCTCGCAATGGCTGCATAACGCAGCCCTGTCGCTATTTTGAATGAAACCCCTTGACCCCGCTCGAATCCCTGTCCATTTCGGGGCATCGATATTCGGCGATGCTCAGTGCAAACCGCGCTGACGCAGGACCAAACCCGGTTGTCTCAGAAAAATGACGATGAATGTTGTAGTGGTGGAATCGCCTTCGAAGGCAAAGACGATCAACAAGTACCTCGGCCCAGGCTACAAGGTTCTTGCCTCGTTCGGCCATGTGCGGGATCTGCCTGCCAAGGACGGCTCGGTTCGTCCCGACGAAGATTTTGAGATGTCCTGGGAGGTCGACGCCGCGTCGGCCAAACGCATGAAGGATATTGCCGATGCCGTGAAGGCAGCGGACGGCCTCATCCTCGCGACCGACCCGGATCGCGAAGGCGAAGCGATCTCCTGGCATGTGCTCGATCTTCTCAGGAAGAAAAAGGTGTTGGGTGACAAGCCGGTCAAGCGTGTGGCCTTCAACGCCATCACCAAGAAGGCCGTGCTTGACGCGATCGCCCATCCGCGTGACCTCGATATTCCGCTTGTTGATGCGTATCTGGCGCGCCGTGCACTCGACTATCTCGTCGGCTTCAACCTGTCGCCGGTACTTTGGCGTAAGCTCCCCGGCGCCCGCTCTGCCGGCCGCGTTCAGTCCGTCACGCTGCGGCTGGTCTGCGATCGCGAAGCGGAAATCGAACGGTTCATCTCCGAAGAATACTGGAACCTGTCGGCGCTCTTGAAGACGCCGCGCGGTGACGAGTTCGAGGCACGGCTCGTTTCGGCGGACGGAAAGCGACTGGCTCCACGTGCGGTCGGCAACGGCGAGGAAGCCAACCGGCTAAAGACCCTGCTCGATGGCGCAACCTATGTCGTCGACAGCATCGAGGCAAAGCCGGTCAAGCGGAACCCCTCGCCGCCATTCACCACTTCGACGCTACAGCAGGCTGCGTCATCGAAGCTCGGCTTCTCCGCCTCCCGCACCATGCAGGTTGCGCAGAAGCTCTATGAAGGTGTTGATATCGGCGGCGAAACCGTCGGTCTGATCACCTACATGCGTACCGACGGTGTGCAGATGGCGCCCGAATCGATCGAGGCCGCACGTGAGGCGATCGGCAGCCAGTTCGGCAACCGCTACCTGCCGGAAAAGCCACGCCTCTACTCTACCAAGGCGAAAAACGCCCAGGAAGCGCACGAGGCCATTCGCCCGACCGACTTCAACCGGACGCCCGACCAGGTCCGCCGCTTCCTCGACGGCGATATGCTGAAGCTTTACGATCTTGTCTGGAAGCGCGGCATCGCCAGCCAGATGGCGTCTGCCGAGATCGAACGTACGACCGCCGAGATTACCGCCGATAACGGTGGCAACAAGGCTGGCCTGCGCGCCACCGGTTCGGTCATTCGTTTCGACGGCTTCATCGCCGCCTATACGGACGCCAAGGAAGACGGCGAGCAGACCGATGACGGCGACGAAGATGGTCGCCTGCCGGAGATCAACGCGCGCGAAAGCCTGGCAAAGCAGAAGATCAATGCTTCGCAGCATTTCACCGAGCCGCCGCCGCGCTACTCGGAAGCAACGCTGATCAAGAAGATGGAAGAGCTCGGCATCGGCCGTCCATCGACCTATGCCGCGACGGTAACGACGCTGCTCGACCGCGACTACATCACCAACGACAAGCGCAAGCTCGTGCCCCAGGCCAAGGGACGGCTCGTCACGGCGTTTCTCGAAAGCTTCTTCACGCGCTACGTCGGGTACGACTTCACGGCGTCGCTCGAAGAAAAGCTCGACCAGGTCTCGGCTGGCGAGGTCAACTGGAAGGACGTTCTTCGCGACTTCTGGAAGGATTTCTTCGCGCAGATCGAGGAAACCAAGGAACTGCGCGTAACCAACGTGCTCGACGCGCTGAACGAGGAACTGGCACCGCTGGTGTTCCCCAAGCGCGAAGACGGCAGCGATCCGCGCATCTGCCAGGTTTGCGGCACCGGCAAGCTGTCGCTGAAACTCGGCAAGTACGGCGCCTTCGTCGGCTGCTCGAACTACCCCGAGTGCAACTTCACCCGCCAGCTTTCGTCCGACGGCAACAGCGATGCCGAGGCTTCGGTCTCGAACGAGCCGCAGGCGCTCGGCAAGGATCCGCACACCGGCGAGGAAATCACGCTGCGCAGCGGCCGTTTCGGTCCCTATGTCCAGCGCGGCGACGGCAAGGAAGCCAAGCGTTCGAGCCTGCCCAAGGGCTGGACGCCATCCTTCATCGACCATGAGAAGGCCGTCGCCCTGCTCTCGCTGCCGCGCGATATCGGCGCGCACCCCGAAACCGGCAAGATGATCTCGTCGGGTCTTGGCCGCTACGGACCCTTCGTGCTGCATGACGGCACCTATGCGAACCTCGAATCGATCGAAGACGTCTTCTCGATCGGTCTGAACCGCGCCGTTTCCGTGATTGCCGACAAGCAATCCAAGGCCGGTGCCGGTCGTGGCCGTGGCGCCGCGGTCGCGCTGAAG
This sequence comes from Ensifer sp. NM-2, assembly GCF_003024455.1. NCBI lineage: Bacteria > Pseudomonadati > Pseudomonadota > Alphaproteobacteria > Hyphomicrobiales > Rhizobiaceae > Ensifer > Ensifer sp. NM-2. Next base: position 207,397 of record NZ_PVZR01000008.1, on the reverse strand, counting down.
GAACTGGGCGACCATACGGAAGGCGGCGCAATCACCGTCCGCGACGGCCGCTACGGGCCCTATGTCAACTGGGGCAAGATCAACGCGACCTTGCCGCAAGGCAAGGATCCGCAATCGGTAACGGTCGAAGAGGCGCTCGCCCTCATTGCCGAGCGTGCAGCCAAGAGCGGCACCGGCAAGGGCAAGGCGACGAAGGCAAAGACGACGAAGTCTTCCAAGGCTGCGACAGACGGCGCCACCAAGAAGACGACCAAGGCCAAGGCGCCTGCCAAGGCAAAACCAAAGACGGCCGCGAAGGCCAAGAAGGACTGACCTTGACCAGAATACCGCGCGACCCGACCGAAAGATCCGGAAAAGGCTCCGGCAGGAAAGAGGGCCGCGCGGCAAAGGCCGCGCCGGCGTCGGAGAAAACCTCGATCATCCACGGTGCGGTTCCCCCGCGCGATGTGCTGATGCGCTTCATCGCCGAGAATCCGGAACGCGCCTCCAAGCGAGAAATTGCCAAAGCATTCGGTCTCAAGGGCGACACGCGCGTCGAACTCAAGGCGCTGCTGCGTTCGTTGGAAGCAGACGGGCTGGTCGAGAAGAAGCGCAAGTCGCTCGTGCGTCCGGGCGCCCTTCCCCCGGTTACCGTGCTCGATATCACCATGCGCGACGTTGACGGCGAACTGATCGGCCGCCCGGCCGAATGGCTGGATGACGATGGCGTCGCACCGGCAGTGCTGATCAAGCAGTCGACTGTCGGCAAGGACAAGGGCAAGACGCCGGTCGGCGGCCTCGGCGACCGCGTGCTTGCAAAGATCTTCCCGGCCAAGGACCGTGGCGGCCCAGCCTATACCGCACGCATCATCAAGGTGCTCGACAAGCGCCGGGACGCCGTCCTCGGCGTCTTCCGCGCCACGCCGGGTGGCGGCGGGCGCCTGATGCCGATCGAAAAGCGCGGCGAGGAAATCCTTGTTGATCCGGACTTCGTCGGCGACGCCAAGGACGGCGATCTCATCGAAGTCCAACTGACGCGCCTTGGCCGCTACGGCCTGCCGCGCGCTCAGGTTCAAAACGTCGTCGGTTCGGTCGCTTCGGAAAAGGCGATCTCGATGATCGCCATCTATGCCCACGGCATCCCGCACGTCTTTCCGGAACGCGCTCTGAACGAAGCGGAAGACGCCGGCCCGGCCACCATGGCGCATCGGGAAGACTGGCGCTCGCTGCCGCTGATCACCATCGACCCGGCCGATGCGAAGGACCACGACGATGCTGTTCACGCGGAGCCGGACCCGTCGGAGGACAATCCGGGCGGCGTCATCGTCACCGTCGCGATTGCCGACGTCTCCTGGTACGTCCGGCCGAAATCGGCACTTGACCTCGAAGCGTTGAAGCGCGGCAACTCGGTCTATTTCCCGGACCGAGTCGTTCCGATGCTGCCGGAGCGGATCTCCAACGACCTCTGCTCGCTCAAGGAAGGCGTCGACCGGCCGGCGCTCGCCGTGCGCATGCGCTTTTCCAAGGAGGGCCGCAAGGCGGGCCACACCTTCCATCGCATCATGATGAAGAGCGCGGCCAAGCTTTCCTACCAGCAGGCCCAGGCCGCCATTGACGGCAATCCCGACGACAAGACCGGCCCGATCCTCGACACGATCCTGAAGCCGCTGTGGGAGGCCTATCGCACGCTCACGCGCGGTCGTGACCGCCGCCAGCCGCTCGAGTTGAACATGCCCGAGCGCAAGATCATCTTGAAGCCCGACGGCACCGTCGATCGCGTCTTCGTGCCGGACCGCCTCGACGCGCACAAGCTGATCGAAGAAATGATGATCCAGGCGAACGTCGCCGCCGCCGAGACGCTCGAGCAGAAGCGCCAGGTGCTGATCTACCGGGTGCACGACCAGCCGTCGCTGGCCAAGCAGGAGAGCCTGCGCGAGTTCCTGGCCACGCTCGACATCGCGCTGGTCAAGGGCGGCAACATGCGCTCGAACCACTTCAACGGCATCCTGTCCAAGGCCGAAGGCAAGCCGTTCGAAACCATGGTCAACGAGATGGTGCTGCGCTCCCAGAGCCAGGCGATCTACAGCCCTGAGAACATCGGCCATTTCGGCCTCAACCTGTTGAAATATGCGCATTTCACTTCGCCGATCCGGCGCTACGCCGATCTGATCGTGCACCGAGCGCTGGTCGCCTCGCTCGGTCTTGGCGAAGGCGGTCTCACGCCGCAGGAAGAGGCGGTGCTCGACGATATCGCCGCTGAGATCTCGACCTTCGAGCGCCGGGCCATGGCCGCCGAGCGCGATACTGTCGACCGGCTGATCGCCCATCATCTGAACGGCCGCATCGGCGAGGAATTCGAAGGCCGTGTTGCCGGCGTCACCAAGGCGGGACTTTTTGTCACCCTGCCGGCCTATGGCGCCAACGGGTTCGTACCTATATCTACGCTCGGACGAGACTACTTCATCTATGATGAAGCGCATCAGGCCCTTTCCGGCGAAAAGACCGGTCTCGGCTTTCGTCTCGGCGATCAGGTGCAGGTCAAATTGGTCGAAGCCGTACCGCTTGCCGGCGCGCTTCGCTTCGAGATGATCAGCGAAGGACGGAAAATGCCGACCGCCACGCGCTCCTTCCACAAATCGGGGCGTCGTGATCGCTCGAGCCCGCGCAAGACGCCGGGTACACGACCGCCGCGCGGAAAGCGCTAGAGCATGTCGCGCAAAAGTGTTCATCGCTTTTGCGATGACGGCATGCGCAAAAACAAGAGCTTAAAGCGCAGCAAGCGGATCTGAAAGATCGCGATGCGCTTTAGGCCACGACATGTGGCCGGCGGCTTCGACAAGGAGAGAATGCAGATGATGGCAACGGACAAGGAAACGCTTCACCTCGGTGGTCATGCAGCCGATGAACGTCCCGTCGGTCGATCCATGCGTCGCGGCTTTTTCGGCACGTGCCCGGCCTGTGGCAGCGGCAAGCTCTTCCGCAGCTATGTCAAAGCCGTCGATGCCTGCGCGGCCTGCGGCGAGCGTATGGACCACCAGCGCGCCGACGACTTTCCACCCTATATCGTCGTCACCATCGTCGGCCATCTGGTGCTTGGCGGCTACATGATGACCGACTTGATCCTGCCGCTGACGACGTGGCAGCACCTTGCCATCTGGACGCCGATTACGCTGATCAGTTCGCTTGCGCTGCTGCAGCCGATCAAGGGCGCTGTCATCGGCCTGCAATGGGCGCTGAGGATGCACGGCTTCGGTGGACAGGAGGACACGCCCGAGGACGTCCTGCCTGTGCGAGATCCCTCCGCATGACGTCAGGACGCGAAAGCGTCACCTTGGCCCCCGACACGCCTGAGCGGCGCGCAAGGCCGCGTGACGCAGCGTCGATCATGCTGCTCGACCGCTCCGGCGACGGCGTACGCGTGCTGATGGGCCGGCGCAGCAGTGCGCATGTCTTCATGCCCGATCTCTATGTCTTTCCCGGCGGGCGCCGAGACCCGACCGACCATCGCCTCGCGTTCTCCAGTGATCTCAACCCCGCCGTCCTGCAGGCGCTGAAAAGCGTCCGGGGGGCACCCGTAAGCGACTCTCGTGCAAGAGCACTGGCGCTGGCGGCGCTCCGAGAACTCTACGAGGAAGCCGGTGTTCCCTTGGGCACGCCGCATGCAAAGGCGGAAGCGCCACTGCCCTTTCTTCCAGATCTCGCAAACTTGCGCTATATGGCTCGGGCCATTACTCCTCCGGGACACTCGAGGCGGTTCGATACACGCTTCTTCGCGATCTTCGCGGACGAAGCCGAAGTCGATACATCACGGGTTCTGGAAAGCCGGGAGCTCCAGGATTTGCAGTGGATCGATGTCAACGACCTCCCCTCGCTCCGGATACCGGAGATAACCGCAATCATCCTTTCGGATTTGAGAAGCGGCCTTAACACGGACCCGACGCTACCCTATGAGCGCTCCGTGCCCTTCTATTTCGCGCGCCGTGGGCGGCTCATCCGCACGCTTCTCTAAGGACCACCGTCGCATGTCACAGCCGACGCCCGGGTGCCCAGCACCGGTTGAGGAAATTCACTGGCCGTCGCTGATCGCGGCGGTCTCCGCCATCAGCGCCGTCGGCATCGCCATCGGCCTCGGCCTACCGCTGCTTTCGAGCATCATGGAGAACCGCGGCATCTCGTCGACGCTGATTGGTCTCAATTCGGCGATGGCCGGCGTGGCCTCCATGGTCGCGGCTTCCTTCACGACCAAATTCGCCCATCGCCACGGTGTTGCGCCGACGATGCTCTGGGCCGTCCTGCTCGCCGCAATCAGCGCCTTCGGCTTTTACTACATTACCAACTTCTGGCTCTGGTTTCCGCTGCGGGTCGTCTTCCATGGCGCCATTACCGTACTCTTCATCCTCTCCGAATTCTGGATCAACGCCACCGCCCCGCCAGCGAAACGGGGCTTCGTCCTCGGCATCTACGGCACGGTTCTATCCCTCGGCTTCCTGAGCGGGCCGCTGCTCTTCTCGATCCTCGGCAGCGAGGGTGTCTTGCCCTTCGTGGTCGGCGCCGGTGTCATTCTGCTCGCGGCCGTGCCAATCTTCCTCGCGCGGGACGAGAGCCCTGTCATCGACGAAAAGCCCGACCGCCATTTCATGCGCTACATCTTCCTGGTGCCGACCGCGACCGCCGCCGTCTTCATCTTCGGCGCGGTCGAATCGGGCGGGTTGTCGCTCTTTACGGTCTACGGGACACGATCGGGGTTCACCGAATCACAGGCGGCGCTGCTGCTGACCGTGATGGGCATCGGCAATTTCATCTTCCAGATTCCGCTCGGCATGCTGTCAGACCAGATCAAGGATAAGCGCACATTGCTGACGGCCATGACCGTTATCGGCCTCATTGGCGCCCTCTGTCTGCCGATGCTGGTGGAAAGCTGGTTCCTGATGGCGATCATTCTGTTGTTCTGGGGGGGCTGCGTCTCTGGTCTCTACACGGTCGGCCTCAGCCATCTCGGCTCGCGCCTGCAGGGCTCCGACCTTGCCGCGGCCAATGCGGCGTTCGTTTTCTCCTATGCGGTCGGCACGGTGGCCGGGCCGCAGGTGATCGGCGCATCGATGGATGTGGCTGGCAACAACGGTTTTGCCTGGGCGATTGCCGGGTTTTTCGGCCTTTACGTCGCGCTTTCGGTTGTAAGGATCGTTTTGAATCCAAAACGGTCTTGACTTTTCGGCCGCGATTTGTAGTTTCGCGCCAACCTTGCCCGTGGCCCGCAACCGGTTGTCCACGGCTTTCAATTTCATAAAGGCAGGACGACCATGGCAAAAGCCACCACCATCAAGATCAAGTTGCTGTCGACAGCCGACACGGGTTTCTTCTACGTCACGACCAAGAACAGCCGTACGATGACGGACAAGATGACCAAGACCAAGTATGATCCGGTCGCCAGAAAGCACGTCGAGTTCAAGGAAACCAAGATCAAGTAAGATCTGACGTTTCGTGGGATCAAGGGGCGCCAACCGCAAGGTTTGGCGCCCCTTTCCGTTGGTGCGCCAAGAAGCGGCCGCCGACTGTTCGGAGGCCGTCCCGCCTGCGTGTGCGCACAGGCAAGAATCAAAAAGCGCTGTCCCTTCCGGAACAGCGCTTTGAATGGGGGTCGGTTGGCTACTGACCGCGGCACGAGGATTCCGCAGGTGTCAAAAGCCAACCGACCGACCCCACGACCCAGGAGATGCGGCGGACCTGAGCATCATGGGGTAACCGAAGCTGATGGAAGCTATGCCCCCGCATTTATCAGCATCACCTGAAAATAGAAAAAAATCAATGAATTCTTAATGCGCGAAGCGGTGTCGCTCGGCGCATGGTTAATTCCGTATCACATCGGCACATGTAAATGCTTGCGCGCCGCCGCTACCAAACCCCTCGGTAGCATCGTTGCGGCGGAGAATACAACTTTAAAGGCATATCGCAAGAGGGATCCGGAATTTCATCAAGCCACCAGCAGGTGGTGACAGGCTCGGTTCTTTCCGTCAGGCTGCAGCCGCCACCACTCTGTTGCGACCCTCGTTCTTCGCCTGGTAGAGCGCCATATCTGCGCGCTTCAGCAAAGCTTCTGTCGTGTCGCCTTCCAGTTTCAGGCCGGCAATGCCCATGGACGCGGTGATGACCAGCGCGCCGTCCGCATGCGGTATCGAGAATGGCTGACTCTCGATGATATGCCGCAACCGCTCGGCAACGGCGGCCGCCATCTCCGGCGGTGTGTCGGGCATGACCACGACGAACTCTTCGCCGCCAAAGCGGCAGGCCAGATCGGCGCCGCGGACGGTGGAGCGGATGCGGTTGGCAAATTCGCGCAACACCTCATCACCAACATCGTGACCATAGGTGTCGTTGACCTGCTTGAACCGATCGATGTCGGTCATGCAGATCGACAACGGGCGACCGCGTGCTCCCGCACGATCGAGCAGCAGCTTCAGATGATTGTCGAGATAGCGGCGGTTGTGCAGCCCTGTCAGGCCATCGGTGACCGCCAGCTCGATCGTCTGCTGCACGCTCTTTCTCAGCATGTCGTTGCAATGCTTGCGCCTGATCTGGGTCAACGAGCGGGCAACAAGCTCATTGGGATCAACCGGCCGGATGATGTAGTCGGTAATACCGAGATCGAGCGCACGCACGATCATCTCGTCATTGCCCTGCTCCGTGATCAGCAGGATCGGAATGAAACGTGTGCGCTCCAGCGATCGCAACTGCGAGCACAATCGCAAGGGATCGTAATCGTCGAAGTTGGCGTTGACGATGACGAGGTCGAAATTGTTCTCGGCCGCCTCGAACAGCGCCGCCTGCGGGTCGGAGATAACAGAGACATCGGCAATCGGCTTGAGCGTGCGCTGCAGCCGCTCCTGAGAGGAGCCGCGGCCATCGACCAGGAGGATATTGCCCGGCTCGTCCGGACGGTCCTGACGGGCCAGTTCCTGCAGGCCGATAGTCTGCGCCGTCTGGGCCCGCAGCCGCAATTCGTCGCTGACGTTCTTCAGGCGGACGAGGCTCTTCACCCGCGACATCAACTGAAGATCGTTGACCGGCTTCGTCAAGAAATCGTCGGCGCCGGCCTTTAACCCGCGAACCCGATCGGACGGCTGGTCGAGTGCCGTCACCATGACGACGGGAATATGTGCTGTGCGTGCATTGGCCTTCAGACGTTCGCAGACCTCGAAGCCGTCGATGCCGGGCATCATGATGTCGAGAAGCACCAGGTCGACCGGTGTCGTCTCGCAGAGCGTCAGCGCCGTATGGCCATCACCCGCCGTCAGCACATCGAAATACTCAGCGAGCAGACGCGCTTCGAGAAGCTTAACGTTGGCAGGCACGTCATCGACAACAAGAATGCGCGCAGTCATATCAATTTTCCCGCCAGTTAGGCATCGCCAAGGTAGGTCTTGATCGTCTCAATAAACTTTGGCACAGAAATCGGTTTTGAAACATAGGCTTCGCATCCGCCCTGACGGATACGTTCCTCGTCGCCCTTCATGGCGAAGGCAGTCACGGCGATCACCGGGATGACGTGCAACTCATCGTCTTCCTTCAACCACTTCGTGACTTCGAGCCCGGAGACCTCCGGCAGCTGAATGTCCATCAAAATCAGATCGGGGCGATACTTCCGCGCCAGCTCGAGCGCCTCCATACCGTTGCGCGTCTGGATCGTCGCGTAGCCGGAAGCCTCAATCAGGTCTCGGAAGAGCTTCATGTTCAGCTCGTTATCCTCAACAATCATTACCTGTTTGGGCATGTCGATCCCTTGCTGTCCGTCGTCTTCTTGCAAGTCTTCTCAAGACATCTAAGTTGCAGAACCAACGACTCGACCCATTTCCTCAAGTTCACCGATAAACCTATTTGGTTGAAAAATAGGTAATTCCGGGCGTAAAAACAGTAGGAGGCCAAGACATTGAAGAGCGCCGACGAAATCGCCATCGACATTCTCTCCTGGCTTGCCGGCGAGCCGGACCTGCTGTCCCGATTTCTGGCGCTGACCGGCACGGACCCGTCCTCCCTGCGCAACGCGATCGGCGAGCCGGGCTGCATGGGTGGGCTCATCGCCTTTCTTATGGACCACGAACCAACGTTGATCGCTTTCTGCGATGCAACAGGGACAGCCCCGCAGGATGTCGTGCGTGCGCATGAGAAGCTTTCCGGCGCCGCCGATCTGCAGGACAGCTGAGCTTGAGCAACACCGTCTTCGAAGATGAAATCCGCCTTAGCAACCGCCCGCTTGTTATCAGCGACATCGATGAAGTCGTGCTCGAATTCCTGGATCCATTCCGGTCCTTTCTCGAAAGCCGCGACCACGTCCTCTTGCCGCGCTCCTTCCGGCTGACCGGCAACATCATCCATCGCGCAACGGAGCGGGCAGCGAGCGAGGCTGACGTCAAGGACATGCTCGATGCCTTCTACGCCACGCAGGATCGCTGGCAGACGCCGACTGCCGGCGTTGTCGAGACTCTCCGTGAATTGTCCAAGCAGGCTGACATCGTCTTCCTGACGGCCATGCCACCGCGCCATGCGGCCGCGCGTCGTGCTCTGCTCGACCGGCTCGATCTTCCCTATCCACTGCTCGCATCCGAGGAACCCAAAGGGCCGATCGTTCAGCGCCTGCATGCCGGACGGGCGCTTCCCGTTGTTTTCATCGACGATATCGCGCGCAACCTGCAATCGGTGCAGGAGCACGCGCCATCCTGCCTGCTGATCAATCTGATGGCGAACGCCGAGTTTCGGGCGCTCGCGCCTCAACCGGCGGACTGCGTTCACATTGCTAGCGACTGGGTCGACGCTGCGAATGCCATTCGCGCGCATTTCCAGCGATAGCGGCACCCGGACCAGCAGATCGAGACCTGCAAGACGACGCGCAAAATCCGACCAGCGGCTTGGCGTCGGCAACCTGACATGCAAGGCAATTTCCAACGCGGCCTCCCTTGAGACTCGTTAGCGTAGAGCGTAAAGTCCCAATGTTCAACATTTGTTCCAGATATGCTCGACAGTGGTTCTCAAACTCCAGGCTTCTGCCGTGACTGCCTCAGGGAACAGACCGCGACGGCGCGACGCTGCCTTGCCTGCGGCAGCCCCCGTCTGTTGCGTCATGCCGAGCTCTACGACCTGACTCTAGCCCATATCGACTGTGATGCGTTTTACGCCTCCGTCGAGAAGCGGGACAATCCGGAGCTTGCCGACAAGCCAGTGATTATCGGCGGCGGCAAGCGCGGCGTCGTCTCGACGGCTTGTTACATCGCCCGCATTCACGGCGTGCGCTCGGCAATGCCGATGTTTAAGGCGCTTGAGGCCTGCCCGCAGGCGGTCGTGATCAAGCCCGACATGGAAAAATACGTTCGCGTCGGCCGCGAGGTCCGCACGTTGATGCAGGAGCTGACACCGCTGGTGCAACCGCTCTCCATCGATGAGGCCTTCCTGGAGCTCAGCGGCACCCAACGGCTGCACCACGATCCCCCCGCGCGCACCCTCGCCCGCTTTGCCCGCCGTGTCGAACAGGAGATCGGCATTACCGTCTCCGTCGGCCTTTCCTACTGCAAGTTCCTCGCCAAGGTTGCCTCCGATCTGCAGAAGCCTCGCGGCTTCTCGGTAATCGGCCAGGCCGAGGCGCTCGAATTCCTGAGAGAAAGGCCGGTGACCTTGATCTGGGGCGTCGGCAAGGCGTTCGCCGCCACGCTGGAGCGCGATGGCATTCGCACGATCGGTCAGCTTCAGACGATGGAGGAAGCCGACCTCATGCGCCGCTACGGCACCATGGGCCAGAGGCTCTACCGCCTGTCGCGCGGCCTCGACGAAAGAACGGTCGAGATCGACGGCGAGGCGAAAAGCGTATCGTCAGAGACGACATTCAACGACGATCTCGCCCGCTACGACGATCTCGTCACGCATCTGCGTCGGCTGAGCGAACAGGTCGCCCACCGCCTGCGTAAATCCGAACTCGCCGGCCAGACCGTCGTTTTGAAGCTGAAGACTGCCGACTTCAAGACCAGGACTCGCAACCGCCGCCTCGACAGTCCGACGCGGCTCGCAGACCGTATCTTCCGCACCGGGCTGCAGCTTCTGGAGAAGGAAGTTGACGGCACGAAGTACCGGCTGATCGGCATCGGAGTCAGCGATCTTTCCAGCCCCGATCTCGCAGATCCCCCCGATCTGGTCGATCCAGCCGCAACCCGTCGTGCCGCCGCCGAGGACGCCATCAACAAGCTGCGCGACAAGTTCGGCAAGGCCAGCGTCGAAACCGGCTACACCTTTGGCAGCCGCAAGCGCGATCACTAGTGCGTTATCGGCGGCGGCTTGACGTATCCTGCAAGGATAAAAACATGCAGCAATTCAAAGTGCTACAGCGACCTTTGCGCGTCTAATAAGACGCGCGGCGCTGTAGGTCGATCGGGACAAATTCTTTAAAGATTTCAGCGTAAGCTTGTCGGCCAGTTTACGTGTTGGGATGAGTGTATGGTATTGCGTTTCGCTCTCACGGCCAGCGTCGTCGTCTTCTTGTTTTCGCCTGCGGTCGGCTTTGCCGGCAGCAACGCACCGCTGCAGATCATCGTTTCGAAGAACCAGCAATCCCTCGTCGTCTATGACGGCGACGCGGTGATCGCAACGTCGGCAGTCTCTACCGGCAAGGCCGGCCATTCCACACCGACGGGCATCTTCTCGATCCTTGAAAAACGCCGTCACCACAAATCCAACATCTATTCGAATGCGCCGATGCCCTTCATGCAGCGACTGACCTGGTCAGGCATTGCGCTGCATGGCTCCAATCACGTGCCGGCCTATCCGGCTTCGCACGGTTGCGTGCGCCTGCCGAGCAAGTTTGCCGCCAGCCTCTTCAAGATGACGTCGCGCGGCGTGCATGTCCTGATAACCGATCGGCAGGTCAGCCCCACCGAAGTGTCGAGCGCCGTGCTCTTCCAGCGCAACCCGGCGCCCGGCGAGAACCCCGCACCGCTGTCGGATGTGCCCCTCCGCCCGGCGATCAGCCAGACCGAGACCATGCCGGTCGAAGTGGCGATGACCGAGGCATCGACCGCCAACTCAGTCATCAAAGCAGAAGACCGCGAGCCGATCCGCATGCTGATCACCCGACGCGGCGAGCGCGATATCAAGCGTGCAGTCCAGTCGGCGCTGAACCAACTCGGCTATGTCGCCGGCGTGCCGGACGGCCACATCGGCCCGGACACGACCGCCGCCATCAACGCGTTCCAGACTGCCGAGGGATCGACCGTCGATGGCAAGCTGACGCCGGAGCTGACTGAGGCGATCTTCAGGAAAGCGGGCCGCGACGTTCCCCCCAACGGGGTGATCCTTGTCCGCCAGGGTTTCAAGCCGATTTTCGAGGCAGGCGTCACGATCGACAAGCCGGAGCAGGCGCTCGGCACGCATTTCCTGCAATTTCAAGAGATTGACGAGGGAAAGAGCGAAGGCAAGTGGTACGGCGTACCGCTCGAAAACCATCTGCCGTCATCGGTGAAGAAGCGCCTCGGGATCGCCGCCGACGCCGACGCATCAGCCTTCAATGCCGTCCAGCGCACGCTCGGGCGCCTGACGGTCTCCGACGACGTCCGCGAACGGATCGGCGGCCTGCTTGCAGACGGTTCGTCGCTGTCGATTTCGGACATGGAGAGCGGGCTCGAAACCGGCGACGGGACCGATTTCATCACAATCACCCGCGCATCCCCGCGGGGCTGATGCCCTGCGCAGTCGATCCGATACTCAAAAGCTGCGCTGCAGCCGCGCCTGACGTTCCGTATCTTTATACGCCGCCGGCTCAAGCAATCATGCAGCGCGGTCAGACGAGTTCAACGTCGACCACACCCGGAGCCGAGCGAAGTGCTGCGGCAATCTCCGGCGAAATCCTGAACTTCTCGTTGAGTTCGACCTCGATCTCGCGCTGGCCGTTATCCTTGATGACGATGAAGGAAACGAGACCCTCGCCCCTCGCATTCAAATGGGCGGCGATCGACTTCAGTGGTCCTGAATCGCGCACATAAACGCGCAGCGCCTTCTGCATCTGCAGCGATTCTTCCTCGAGCGAGCGCAGGGTCTGGATGCGAAGGCCGATGCCTTCCGGCCGCTCCTCCGCCTGAACCGTCATCACCAGCGATTTGCCGGGCTCAAGCAGGTCGCGATACTGGTGCAGCATTTCCGAAAACAGCACGGCCTCGAACTGACCGGACGAATCCGAGAAAGCGATGATGCCCATCTTGTTGCCGGTTCGGGTCTTGCGCTCCTGTCTGGAGGTAACGGTGCCGGCGAGACGTCCCGCCGTTGCGCCCTTCTTCACCGCTCCGGCGAAATCGCCGAAGGTCTGGACGCGCATCTTGGCGAGCAGCGGGTTGTAGGTGTCGAGCGGATGGGCCGAGAGATAGAAGCCCAGCACCTGAAACTCGCGGTGCAGCTTTTCTGAGGCGAGCCACGGCGTGTAGGTGGGAAGCGAGATCCGTTCCGGTCCGGTCGCGGCCCCCGCACCGAACATATCGCTCTGTCCGCTCGTCTTGTTTTCCTGCGCGCGCTGGGCAAAGCCGAGGATGCGATCGAGACCGCCGACCAGCTCGGCACGGTCGTAACCGAAGCAATCGAAGGCGCCGGCCGCGATCAGGCTTTCGAACACACGCCGGTTGAGCAGCTTCGGGTCGATCCTCAGGCAGAAATCCTCAAGGCTCGCAAACTCGCGGTCGCCGCGAACGGCAACGATATGCTCGACTGCCGATTCGCCGACACCCTTGATGGCGGCCAATGAGTAGTAGATGCGCTTGTCGCCGGTCTGGAAATGCCGGAAGGAGGACTGGACCGACGGCGCAATCACCTGGATGCCGAGGCGCCCGGCATCCTGACGGAAGTCGTTGACCTTCTCCGTGTTGGCCATATCGAGCGTCATCGACGCCGCCAGGAACTCGACCGGATAGTGCGCCTTCATATAGGCCGTCTGATAGGAGACGATGGCGTAGGCGGCAGCGTGCGACTTGTTGAAGCCGTAGTTGGCGAACTTGGCGAGAAGATCGAAGATCAGATCGGCCTGCGGCTTCGATACCTCGTTCTTGACCGCGCCGTCGACGAAACGGGCGCGCTGCTTGTCCATTTCCTCCTTGATCTTCTTGCCCATGGCGCGACGCAGAAGGTCGGCTTCGCCGAGCGAATAGCCCGACAGGACCTGGGCGATCTGCATCACCTGCTCCTGGTAGACGATAACGCCCTGCGTTTCCTTGAGCAGATGGTCGATCTTCGGATGGATCGATTCGATCTCTTCTTCGCCGTGCTTGCGGGCGTTGTAGACCGGGATATTCTCCATCGGGCCCGGACGATAAAGCGCCACCAGCGCAATAATGTCCTCGATGCAGTCTGGCCGCATACCGATCAGCGCCTTGCGCATGCCGGCACTTTCCACCTGGAACACGCCGACCGTCTCGCCGCGCGACAGCATCTCGTAGGTCTTCTCGTCGTCGAGCGGAATGCTGGCGAGATCGACCTCGATGCCGCGCAGCTTGACGAAGTCGACGGCGACCTTCAGCACGGTCAGCGTTTTCAGGCCGAGGAAGTCGAATTTTACCAGGCCGGCCTGCTCGACCCATTTCATGTTGAACTGCGTCACCGGCATATCGGAACGCGGATCGCGATACATCGGCACGAGCTTTGACAGCGGCCGGTCGCCGATCACGATACCGGCTGCGTGGGTCGAGGCATGGCGATAGAGACCCTCGATCTTCTGCGCGATGTCGAGAAGACGGGCGACGACGGGTTCCTTTTCCGCCTCTTCCTGCAGGCGCGGTTCTTCCTCGATCGCCTTTGACAGCGGCGTCGGGTTGGCCGGATTGTTGGGCACGAGCTTGCAGATCTTGTCGACCTGGCCATAGGGCATCTCGAGCACGCGGCCGACGTCGCGCAGCGCCGCGCGCGCCTGAAGCGAACCGAAGGTGATGATCTGGGCCACCTGCTCGCGGCCGTATTTCGCCTGGACGTAGCGAATGACTTCTTCGCGCCGGTCCTGACAGAAGTCGATGTCGAAGTCGGGCATCGATACGCGTTCCGGATTGAGGAAGCGTTCGAACAGCAGTGAGAACCGCATCGGGTCGACATCGGTGATCGTCAGCGCATAGGCGACGAGCGAGCCCGCGCCCGAACCGCGTCCCGGGCCGACGGGGATGTCCTGCTGCTTGGCCCATTTGATGAAGTCGGCAACGATCAGGAAGTAGCCGGGGAACTTCATGCGCTCGATGACGCTGAGTTCGAACGCCAACCGCTCGCGGTACTCTTCCTCTGTATAGCCGGGCGCCATGCCGAGCTTGCGCAACCGATCGTCGAGCCCCTCTTCCGCCTGCCGGCGCAACTCGCTGGACTCGGCACGCTCGGCCTCCTCCGGATCGTCCGAGGCGCCGGTGAAGCGTGGCAGGATCGGCCCGCGCGTCTTCAGCATGAACGAGCAGCGCCGCGCGATCTCGATGGTATTTTCGAGCGCCTCGGGCAGGTCGGCAAAAAGTGCCGCCATTTCCTTCCGGCTCTTGAGATAATGATCCGGCGTCAACCGGAACCGACTGTCGTCGGAAACCATGGCGTTGTGAGCGACCGCCATCAGCGCGTCGTGCGCGTCATAGTCGGATGGCGAGGGAAAGAACGCCTCGTTGGTCGCAACCAGAGGCACATCGAACTTGTACGCCAGATCGATCATCCGGCTTTCATGTCGGCGGTCAAAGTTTCCGTGCCGTTGCAGCTCGATATAGAGCCGATCGCCGAAGAGATCCTTTAGGGCTTCCAGGCGTGCCTCGGCCAAGGCCGTCGAGCCGGATTTCACCGCCATGTCGATCGGGCCGCCGCCTGCGCCCGAAAGGGCGATCAGCCCGTCGGTGCCGGCCTCCACGAGCCACGACCGCGTGATCCTCGTGACCTGGCTGCCTTCGCCGCCGAGATAGGCGCGGCTTACCAGATCGACCAGTCGTGTGTAGCCGTCGTCCGTCGCGGCGATCAGGACGATGGCCGGCAGCTTGGCGAGCTGCTGGGCATGGCTGCGACGTTCGCCGTCACCGTCGTCTTCCATGTCGATCGACAACTGACAGCCGGTCAGCGGCTGCAGGCCGTCTTCGGCCGCCTTCTGGGAAAATTCAAGGGCTGCGAAAAGATTGTTGGTGTCGGCGATACCGATCGCCGGCTGAGCATCGGCCACAGCCTTGCCGATCACCTTCTTCAAAGGCAGTGCGCCTTCGAGCAGCGAAAAAGCCGAGTGAACACGCAAATGCACGAACTGCGGATCTGCAGTCGTCTGATCGTTCCGTTCCCCGCTGCCGTGATCCGCCATCTCTACATCCTGATTCCTGTCAGGGTGTCAGGATATCCCGTTTATCACCCGCCATGTCCAGTTTTGCATCGTGGGCCGGCGTTCTTTTCAACGGTGCTGGTGTCGGGGGTGCTGTGCCGGGATAATATCGAGCGACCCCGCATCGGGGTCGCGCAGCATCTTGAGTATGCCCAGGGATCAAAGTCCGAGAGCGATGAAGGCAACGCTGGCGACAAACAGGCCCATCGATGTGAAGGCGGCGAGGTCACGAACAAAATCAGTCATAACATGGCTCCTTTTCCGTTATGTATCCACTTTGTTCTTTTTTTGTTCTCTCGTCAATCGCTGTTGAGCACACCGCCCGCTTTCCACCGCGCATGGTTAACCGCATCAACAAAGAGCGTTTGAGGTAATTAACCGAAACCTTGAGCGCTCCGTCCATCGCGCCTATGACTGGACCAACCACACGGAGCACAACGACATGACTGCACGCCTGACCCTGCCTCTCGTTTTTCTGCTTCCTTCCCTCGCCCTTGCCGCCGAGGCGATTGATCCCGGCCGCATTGTCCCGGCCGCGACAGGCGACTGGGACAAGAATGGTGCTGGCGATCTGGCGCTGCTGGTGAAGCCCGATGACGGGACAGACGAGAACAATGCCGTCTATATCTATCTCGCCGGCGAAGACGGCCCGCTGGCGCTCAAGTCGGCCGTTCCGAACAAGGTCTGGGGGCAATACGGCATGGCCGGCCAGGCACCGTCCGTCACGGCGCTTCCGAATGGTTCGCTGGTGATTACCACCCACAACGATTCGGTCGGGCGTGACCGTTGGGAACAGAAGCTGACGATCGCCTATCGCAATTTCGACTTTGTCGTCGGCGGCTACACCTACTCGTCCTATGACACGCTCAATCTCGACAATACCTCGCACTGCGACCTGAATGTGCTGACGGGCAAGGGCAAATCGAACGACAAGCCCGTCAGCGCCAAAGGCGAGCTTGTGCTTCTCGATGACTGGAACGACGACCGCGGCCAGCACGCCTGCGGCATCTAATCGAGCTATTTGTTCCCTTTTTGTTCTTTACATCGACGGAATGTCGCGGCATGCTGCCAGGGAACAAACAAGGTGTTCTCATGGCCAGCATCGAGCAGCTCAAAGACTTCATCGTGGAAGCCAAATCGAAGACATATGTCGGTGGCGGGATAACAAGCCCGCCATCGCGCGCGGGCTCGCGCGATATCGGCTACCAACGCGACCGGTGGCGGTATCTCGACAGTTACTTCGGTGGGACCGATTTCGCAGGACAGGAAACCGTCTGGTTCGAGGACGACACCCGCTGGGCCATGAATTATTTCGGCCGCGTCATCCGGCCCGATCTGATCGATGCGGAACGCGCCGGCATCGTCATCAAAGCCGCGCTCGATACCATGTATCGCGAGAAGCGGCACTTTCTCGGTGGAATGGAATATCGCCACGCCTACGGCTACTACATCGACAACAGCCGCGGCGACACCGGGCACTTTTCCGGACGTGAAGTCATCTTTGTCGACGGCGACGAAGCCTACGAACTCGACTATCGAGGTGGCCTCATCGTGCCTTAAACTAAAGGTTTCGCATCACATTGATATCGCGCGCTCCATTGGAAACGGGCTTTGACGCGAGCGTTATTTCAGCTCGACGACCTTGCCGTCCTCGATCGTCACCCGCCGGTCCATAAGCGATGCCAGCTCGTGATTGTGCGTGGCGATCAGGGCTGCAAGACCGGACTGGCGAGCCAATGCTTCGAGCGCTTCGAAGACGTATCCCGCAGTTTCCGGATCGAGATTGCCGGTCGGCTCATCGGCCAGCAATACCAAGGGAGCATTGGCAACGGCGCGGGCGATCGCCACGCGCTGCTGTTCGCCGCCTGAAAGCTCCGACGGGCGGTGATCGGCGCGGTGGCCGATACGCATGTAGTCGAGCAGCGCCCGCGCACGCTCGGCGGCCTCAGCCTTGCCAAGGCCGGCGATCAGCTGCGGCATCATGATGTTTTCGAGAGCGGTGAACTCCGGAAGCAGATGATGGAACTGGTAGACGAAACCGATCTCGTTGCGACGGATAGCGGTGCGCCTGTCGTCGTTGAGACCGTCGCAGGTCACGCCGTTGACCACGACCTTTCCGCCATCCGGCCGCTCCAGCAGGCCCGCAACATGCAGAAGCGTCGACTTGCCAGTGCCTGACGGCGCCACAAGCGCAACGGTCTCGCCGCTTTTCAGCGTGAAGTCCGCGCCCTTGAGGATCGAGAGGAAGGTGTCCCCCTGCCCGTAATTACGCTCGATGCCCGAAAGCTGCAGTGCCACGCGCGCATTCATTCAGATGATGTCCTTGTCATTCGTACCGCAGGGCCTGCACGGGATCGAGGCGCGAGGCGCGCCATGCCGGAAAGATCGTGGCAAGGAACGACAGGCTGAGGGCCATGACGACGACGAGGATCGTCTCGTCGGCGTTCATATCTGCCGGCAACTGGCTGAGGAAATAGAGCTCGGGGCTGAACAGCGTCGTGCCTGAAATCCAGGAGAAGAATTGGCGAATGGACTCAATGTTCAGGCAGACGACGACACCGAGCAGCACGCCGGCAACGGTTCCCGCCGCACCGATGGCAGCTCCAGTCATGAAGAAGATGCGCATGACGGAGCCGGAGGTCGCGCCCATCGTGCGAAGGATGGCGATGTCGCTCCCCTTGTCCTTCACCAGCATGATCAGTCCGGAAATGATGTTCAGCGCCGCGACCAGAACGATCAACGTCAGGATCATGAACATCACATTACGCTCGACCTCGAGCGCCGAGAAGAACGTCTTGTTGCGGTCGCGCCAATCGGTGATGAAGATCTGCCGCTCGGCAGCGTCCTCGACCGGCTTGCGCAAATCGTCGACCATATCGGGGTGCTCGACGAAGATCTCGATCTGCTGGGCCAAGCCTTCGGCATTGAAGAACAGCTGCGATTCCTCAAGCGGCATGAAGATGATCGACGCATCATATTCCGACATACCGATCTCGAAGATTGCCGAGACCGTATAGGCCTTGACCCGCGGGTTCATGCCCATCGGCGTGACGTCGCCGTTCGGCGATGTCAGCGTGATCGTGCCGCCCACCTGAATGCCGAGCTGCTCAGCCATACGTGAACCGATCGCCACGCCGGTGCCGGCGGCGAAGCCGACGAGATCGCCGGATTGAATATGGTCGGAGACCGACTTCATCTTGCTGAGGTCATCGGCGCGGATGCCGCGCACGAGCGCACCGGTCGAAGAATCGCCGACGCCCTGGGCCAGAACCTGGCCTTCGACCAGCGGGATCGCCATCGTCACACCCTTCACACCGGAAAAGCGGGTGGCGAGGTCGGGGTAATTGTTGAGCGGACCGTCGATCGGTTGCACGATCATGTGGCCATTGATGCCGAGGATGCGCGAGATGAGCTCGGTGCGAAAACCGTTCATCACCGCCATGACGATGATCAGCGTCGCGACGCCGAGCATGATGCCGATGAAGGAGAAGCCGGCGATCACCGAAATGAAGGCTTCCTTGCGCCGCGAACGCAGATAGCGCCAGGCGACCATGCGCTCAAAGGCGGAAAAAGGGCGGCTGGCGGACTTTGCAGACTGGCCAGCGGCCTGCACCTGATCTTCCGTCACGGCGGTCATCCTGCCTCCCCTTGCCTCACTTACTTCGTCGCGATCAGCTTGTTGAGGGCTGCCTCGACAGTCATGGTCTCGCGCTCACCGGTCTTGCGATCCTTGAGCTCGACTTCGCCGTTGGCGATAGAACGCGGTCCGACGATGATCTGGACAGGTACGCCGATAAGATCGGCAGAGGCGAACTTGGCGCCGGCGCGGTCGTCCGTATCGTCGAGCAGCGCATCGAATCCTGCGGCGCCGAGCTTCGAATAGAGCGTCTCGCAGGCTGCGTCGCAAGCGGCATCGCCCGCTTTCATGTTGATGATCACACCATCGAACGGCGAGATCGACTTCGGCCAGATGATGCCGTTGTCGTCATGCGACGCCTCGATGATCGCCGGAACCAGCCGTGTCGGGCCGATGCCGTAGGAGCCCATATGGACCGCGTGTTCCTTGCCATCCGGACCGAGAACCTTCGCGCCCATCGCCTCGGAATACTTGGTGCCGAAGTAGAAGATATGGCCGACTTCGATGCCGCGTGCCGACAGGCGATCGCCTTCGGCGACTTCGTTGAACGCCGCTTCGTCGTGCATTTCGGACGTGGCCGCGTAGCGCGAGGTCCACTTGTCGAAGATCGTCTTCAGACCAGCGACATCATCGAAATTGGTGTCTTCGCCGGGAATATCGAAGCCGAGGAAGTCCTTGTGGCAGAACACTTCGGATTCACCGGTTTCGGCGAGAATGATGAATTCATGGCTGAGATTGCCGCCAATCGGTCCGGTGTCGGCACGCATCGGAATGGCACGCAGCCCCATGCGCGAGAAGGTGCGCAGGTAAGCGGCGAACATCTTGTTATAGGCGTGCTCGGCACCTTCGCGGTCGAGATCGAAGGAATAGGCATCCTTCATCAGGAACTCGCGCGAGCGCATGGTGCCGAAGCGCGGACGGATCTCGTCGCGGAACTTCAGCTGGATATGGTAGAGATTGAGCGGCAGATTGCGGTAGGACTTCACGTAGGAACGGAAGACATCCGTGATCATTTCCTCATTGGTCGGACCATAGAGCATCGGCCGATCCTGGCGGTCCTTGATGCGCAGCATTTCCTTGCCATAGGCGTCATAACGGCCGCTCTCCTGCCAAAGCTCGGCGGACTGCAGCGTCGGCATCAAAAGCTCATTCGCGCCGGTGCGGTTCTGCTCTTCGCGAACGATCGCATTGACCTTGTCGAGAACCCGCTTTCCGAACGGCAGCCAGGTATAGATCCCCGAGGACTGCTGCCGGATCATGCCCGTCCGGAGCATAAGACGGTGGGAAACGATTTCCGCTTCCTTCGGATTTTCCTTCAAGATGGGCATGAAAAAGCGGGACAGGCGCATGACGGGTTCCAGAACTTGATGAACGTCGCACTATCGACGGATTCGGGCGAAATGACGTTGAGCTCAGGTACGCCGGTCTCGCCGAAAACAGGCAAAGGCGACCATTGCTTCTTGGGGTCGGCTCTCAAATTTCCGTCACCGACAAGTCGGCAGGAACCTTTCCGAGCCCTGCGTTCATAGCCGCTTCGCGCCCGGATGAAAACCCTGCTTGCAGAAGGAACCACACAGAGTGGATCGAGAGATTCGAAGGAGAACCGACAAGCCAAAAGCTGCGTCAAAGAGCACGGTAGTAACAGTATTGCGACGATGCTTGTCAACGGAGAAATTTTATCCAACTGTAGCAAAAATGCAAAAAAATAAGGTGACATCGCCCAATGTTTGGGCTAATTTCGGCTCACAAAACAGGCATGAAGTCTAAATTCTTGCCGACTTTCGCGGTCAAGTCTTGGGAGGATAAGATCTTAGGCGCGCTTCGTCGCTGCCGCCGGAAACGGATTAAAGATCACGCGATACTTGAAAAACAAGGCTTTTAGCCTTGTTTTTTTTTGCCTTTCGCCAAGCGAACCCTCATCGGAGCACCCGGGCTTTCTTGAACTATGTCAATTTCGGGGCGGTCAATCGTAGGATTGCCCGGGTTTCGCGCAGAGAGGCACCCGAGAGAACTCTACGGGCCTGTGCAGCGGTAAATCGATAATACTTAACTGGGGATTGTGAGGAAGCGGACACGATCACTCGATATCCCTAGACGCCGAGCGCCCACATGCTTGCCGATGCTTGGCTCAATAGAACTTCGGATAGAAGCGCGGAATGCTGTCGATGCCGTAGCCGAGCCGCACCGACACAATGTACCAGGCAAGCTGGATGACCGCCGCGATTGCAGTTGTCAGCAGGATGACCCGTTTGGCACGGAACCGCGCCGGCGCGCTTTCGACAGTGCCGGGCACCACCTCGTTTTCCTCCGCCTGCGTGCGCACGCCAAGCGGCAGCACTGCAAACAGCGTCAGCCACCAGATAATGAAGTAGATGGCAAAGGTTGAAAAAAGCGGCATTTCCGGCTCCTGATGAAGACCTGTCCCGAACTGGCTACTGGCCCTCAACGGAACGATCCTCGCGATATTCTACTGCATAATTCCTTAAATCGGCATCGATTTAAGGAGAAAATTATGCAGCAAGTTTAAAGTGTTACAGCGTGCTGAGCGCGTCAAACTTGACGCGCGGCGCTGTAGCCCGCTTATAACGCCACCGGCGCGATCACACAAACCGGCATCGCGCGGTCAACTGTCACACCTGTTCAAGCTCGATCAACGTGCCTTGAAAATCCTTCGGGTGCAGAAAAAGCACCGGCTTGCCGTGAGCGCCGATCTTCGGCTCGCCGTCACCGAGAACCCGCGCGCCGGACGCCTTCAGCGTGTCACGGGCAGCAATGATGTCCTCGACCTCGTAGCAAATGTGATGCATGCCGCCGGACGGGTTCTTGGCGAGAAACGCCGCAATCGGCGAGGCATCGCCGAGCGGCTCCAGCAGTTCGACCTTGGTGTTGGGAAGCGCGACGAAAACGACGGTGACACCGTGCTCGGGCAAGGCTTGCGGCTCGGTCACCGAAGCGCCGAGCGTCACTCGGTAGCCCTCAGCAGCGGATGCCAGATCCGGCACGGCGATTGCCACATGGTTTACACGTCCAAGCATCGCGATCCTCCAACCTTCGGGCTGTTTTCAAGCCCCCGGACGTCTACAGCGCCGGGAGCCTGAAGGAAATCAGACTTTGGTGACGAACACGGTCACCACGGGCTTCTTGCCCCAGATCTGGTTGACGGTGCTACGCACGGCGCGGCGCACCGCCTCCTGCAGCATGGCCAGATCCTTGCGCTTGGCACGCGGGATGCTTTCGACAGCACCGAGCACGGCGTCATAGAGCGTGTCTTCCATGTCCTCGCCCTCGTCGTCGAACTCGGGCAAGCCGATGGCAACGAGGTCAGGATCACCGAGGAAATCGTAGCGGTTGTCGAGCACGACGTTGACTGAGACATGTCCGGCAAAGGAGAGCTTGCGCCGCTCACCGATGCCCATTTCCTCGAAATCACCGATCAGCGAGCCATCCTTGTAGATCCGGCCATGCGGCGCAGTGTCGATGACTTCGGCCGGACCTGGCGCCAGCCGCAGCATATCGCCGTTGCGAAGCCGCGGAACGCTGGCGATACCCGACTGCAGGCCAAGTTCGGCATGCGCCGTCAGGTGTGCGGCCTCACCATGCACCGGCACGAGGATCTGCGGACGGACCCACTGGTACATCTGCTGCAGCTCGCTGCGACGCGGGTGGCCCGACACATGCACCAGCGCTTCACTGTCGGTGATGATGTGAATGCCCTGCTCGATCAGGCCGTTCTTGATGTCGTTGATCGCCTTCTCGTTACCGGGAATGGTACGCGACGAAAACACGACCGTATCGCCGGCGGAAAAGGCGACGTTGCGCATCTCGTCGCGGGCGATCTTGGCAAGTGCGGCACGGGGTTCGCCCTGGCTACCGGTCAGGATCACCACGACCTTGTCGCGCGGCACATAGCCGAACTCGTCTTCGGCGAGGAAAGGCTTGATGCCTTCCATCAGGCCGAGATCGCGGGCGACGGCGACGACGCGCTTCATCGAGCTGCCGAGAAGCAACACCTCGCGGCCCGCCTCTTCCGCAGCTTCCGCAATCGAGCGGATGCGCCCGACATTGGAAGAGAAGGTGGTGATCGCCACACGTCCTTCAGACTTGGAGATGATCTGCGTCAGGCTTGCCGAAACCTCCTGCTCGGACGGCGAGACCCCGTCACGAAGCGCATTGGTCGAATCGCAGACCAGCGCCAGCACGCCCTCGTCACCGATCTTGCGGAAGCGCTGCTCGTCGGTCAGGGGCCCGAGCGACGGCTGAAGATCGATCTTCCAGTCGCCGGTGTGAACGATCGCGCCAAGCGGCGTGCGGATGATCAGCGACATCGGCTCGGGGATCGAGTGGTTGACGCCGACCGCTTCGATTTCGAACGGGCCAACATTGATGCGGTCGCCCTGCCTGAAGATCGTTATCGGGATTTCGCCGCGGCTCCTTTCGAAGTCGCGTTTCGCCTCAAGCATGCCCGCGGTAAACGGCGAGGCATAGACCGGTACGTTCAACCCCGGCCAAAGATCGTTGAGACCACCATAGTGATCCTCGTGGGCATGGGTGATGATGATGCCCTTGAGATTGCGGCGTTCTTCCGCCAGGAAACTGATATCGGCCAGAACCAGATCCACTCCCGGCAGCTCCGGCCCCGGGAAGGTGACGCCGCAATCGACCATTATCCACTGTCGATGACCGGGTTTGCCATAGCCATAGAGGCCGAGGTTCATCCCGATTTCACCGACGCCGCCGAGCGGCAAGAACACCAGTTCTTCTTCTTGCGCCATGTTTTTGATGCGCCCTTGTTTTGATTATCCGAAAAATACGTCGCCGGCGGCGATCGTCTGCATCGTGTCCGAGCCCGTATCGAGCATCAGCCGGCCGTCCTGATCAATACCGGCAAAGCGGCCGGAAAGCGACCGATCCGGCAGGTTCACCGTAATGGTCTCGCCGATGCCGCGCGCTGCCGCCCGCCATTGGTCTATGATGTGTGCCACACCCCTGCCCTGGTCCCAAACGGAGAGCGTTTCGGCCATGGTCAGGAAAAGGTGGGCAAACAAGTCGTCCGGCGATACCGACGCCCCTTCGTTGCGAAGCGAAGTCACCGGGTAGAGTGCCTCGTCGGGCATGACGGCGATGTTGATGCCGCAGCCGATGACCAGCGCGCGACGTCCGTCTGCAAGACTCTCGCCTTCAAGCAGGATGCCGCAAGTCTTCTTGCCGTCGATGAGGATATCGTTCGGCCATTTGATCTCGACCGGAGCGCCGGCCAGCGGCATTACCTGTCGGATGGCCCTGTGAACCGCCACTGCCACTGCCAGCGGCAGCGAGTGCAGCAGCTCGATCGGAGCCGGCTCGATCAAGAGGAGCGAAGCATAGAGATTGCCGGGCTCTGAAAACCAGGCCCTACCGCGTCGACCACGTCCACCTGTCTGGCGGGCGGCGGTGATCCAGAGATTTCCCCTGTCCCCCTCGCGCGCCCGCACCAGGCATTCGCTGTTGGTCGAACCGACTTCATTGAGAGCGACGTGCCGGAAATCGTCGAGCGAAACCCGGCCGCCGCCTTCAAGCCCTATCAAAAGAAGGTCCGAGCCGCGACTTCAGCGGCGTTGCCGAGCGGACCACCGATCAGGACGTAGCCAAGCACGAACAGGCCCGAGAGACCGAAAACCAGGCGAAGCTCGCCGGCCGTCCGGGCAAACTCGCCCTTGGCATCGTCGAACCACATCACCTTGATGACACGCAGGTAGTAGTAGGCGCCGACGACCGAAGCGAGCACGCCGATGATGGCAAGCGCATAGAGATGGGCTTCGATAGCCGCCATGAACACGAAGTACTTCCCGAAGAAGCCTGCCATCGGCGGGATGCCGGCGAGCGAGAACATCAGGATGGTAAGGACCGTGGCCATGAAGGGGTTGGTCTGCGACAGGCCAGCGAGATCGTCGACGCTTTCGACGTTCTCGCCATCCTTGCGGCGCATGGCGAGGATGCAGGCGAAGGTGCCGAGCGTCATGACCATGTAGATGAGCATGTAGAGCAGAACGCCGCGAACGCCCGCCATAGAGCCGGCGGCGAGACCGACGAGCGCGTAGCCCATGTGACCGATGGAGGAATAGGCCATCAGGCGCTTGATGTTCTTCTGGCCGATCGCCGCAAAGGCTCCGAGCAGCATCGAAGCGATCGAGATGAAGACGACGATCTGTTGCCACTGGACAACGACCGGCTCGAACGCGTTGATGACGATGCGAACGAAGATGGCCATGGCGGCAACCTTCGGGGCCGCGGCGAAGAATGCGGTGACCGGCGTCGGCGCACCTTCATAAACATCCGGCGTCCACATGTGGAACGGAACGGCAGAAATCTTGAATGCAAGGCCGGCAAGGATGAAGACCAGTCCGAAGATCAGGCCGAGCGACGGCGTGCCCGTAGTCGTCAATGCAGCGGCAATCTCGTCAAAGCCGGTGTGGCCGGTGAAGCCGTAGACCAGCGACATGCCATAAAGCAGCATGCCCGAAGACAGCGCGCCGAGGACGAAATACTTCAGGCCGGCTTCCGTCGAACGGATGCTGTCACGGTTGATGGCGGCTACGACGTAGAGCGCCAGCGACTGCAATTCCAGCGACAGGTACAGCGACATCAGGTCGTTGGCCGAGATCATCAGGAGCATTCCGAGGGTGGCGAGCACCAGCAGCACCGGGAACTCGAAACGATCGATCTGCGCGGAACGGGCATGGCCGACCGTCATCACCATGGCGGTGATCGAGCCGATCAGCGCCAGCACCTTCATGAACTTGGCGAAGGGATCGGACAGGAAGGCGCCGCCGTAAGCTTCGCCCTCGCCCGTCTTCAGGACGAGCCAGAGGCCGGCGATGATGAGAAGGGCAACCGCAAGGCCGGTGACGGTCGAGGTCGACTTTTCACCGGCGAACACGCCGATCATCAAGAGCGCCATCGCGCCGACCGCGAGGATCAACTCGGGGATCGAGAGCTGCAGGCTAGCGAGGAGGATTTCAGCAGTCATGTCCAATCACGTCCTGTGGTCATTGCACCGAAAGCGCAACGTTTTGCGCTGCCTGCAGGGCTGCGGAGTAGTTGTTGACGAGCAGATCCACGGAGGCTGCGGTCGCATCGAAGATCGGCGCCGGATAGACACCGAAGAAGATCGTCAGGATCACCAGCGGGTAAAGGATCGCCTTCTCGCGAGCCGAAAGATCGAGCAGAGCCTTCAGGCTTTCCTTTTCCAGCGCACCGAAGATCACTCGGCGGTAGAGCCAGAGCGCGTAGGCAGCCGAGAGAATAACGCCGCTCGTTGCAAAGAACGCAACCCAGGTATTGACGCGGAAGACGCCGACGAGCGTCAGCACTTCGCCGACGAAGCCTGATGTGCCGGGTAGGCCGACGTTGGCCATGGTGAACACCATGAAGGCGACGGCGTATTTCGGCATGTTGTTGACGAGGCCGCCATAGGCCGAGATCTCGCGGGTGTGCAGCCGGTCATAGACGACGCCGACGCAAAGGAAGAGCGCGCCGGAGACGATGCCGTGCGACAGCATCTGGAAAATCGCACCCTGAACACCCTGCGTATTGGCCGCGAAGATACCCATCGTCACGTAACCCATATGTGCGACGGACGAATAGGCGATCAGTTTCTTGATGTCGGTCTGCATCATCGCCACCAGCGAGGTGTAGATGATCGCGATGACCGACAGCGTGAAGACGAAGGGCGCGAAATAGTCGGACGCCAGCGGGAACATCGGCAGCGAGAAGCGCACGAAGCCGTAACCGCCAAGCTTCAGGAGGATGGCGGCCAGGATGACCGAACCCGCCGTCGGCGCCTGAACGTGCGCGTCGGGAAGCCAGGTGTGCACCGGCCACATCGGCATCTTCACCGCGAAGGAAGCGAAGAAGGCGAGCCATAACCACGTCTGCATCTCACGCGGGAAGTTGTAGGCGAGAAGTTCAGTGATGTCGGTGGTACCGGCCTGCCAGTACATCGCCATGATGGCGAGCAACATCAGCACCGAGCCGAGCAGCGTGTAGAGGAAGAACTTGTAGCTCGCATAGACGCGATCCTTGCCGCCCCAGACACCGATGATGAGGAACATCGGAATGAGGCCGGCTTCGAAGAACACGTAGAACAGCACGATGTCGAGCGACACGAACACGCCGATCATGAACGTTTCCAGGATCAGGAACGCGATCATGTATTCCTTCAGCCGCTTTTCGACCGAGAACCAGCTTGCGAGCACGCAGAACGGCATCAGGAAGGCAGAGAGAACGACGAAGAGCACCGAGATGCCGTCGACGCCGAGATGATAGGAAATCCCGGTGCCGAGCCATTCGTGCTTCTCGGTCATCTGGAAACCCGGGTTCGAGCTATCGAACTGGTACCAGATATAGACCGACACGGCGAACGTGAAGAGCGTCGTCAGCAGCGATACGTTCAGGATGTTGCGGCGGCCGTAGGCGCTGTCTTCTCTTGTCAGCAAGAGAAGCAGGACGCCGACGAGCGGCATGAAGGTGACCGCGGAAAGTACGGGCCAATCGGTCATCAGAAGGAACTCCCGAGCATCATCCATGTAACGAGCGCAGCAATGCCGATCAGCATGGCGAACGCGTAGTGATAGAGGTAACCGGTCTGCAGCCGGACCACACGATCGGTGACATCAAGCACGCGTGCCGCAATTCCGTTAGGGCCAAGGCCGTCGATGACCCGGCCGTCGCCTTCCTTCCACAGGAAGACGCCGAGGCGCTTGGCCGAGCGTACGAACAGGAAGTCGTATAGCTCGTCGAAGTACCACTTGTTGAGCAGGAACTGGTAGAGGCCGCGATGCTGTTCCGCCAGGTACTTCGGCAGCTCAGGCCGACGGATGTACATGTACCAGGCCGTGAAGAGACCAAGCGCCATGGCGCAGAACGGGCTCCACTTAACCCACAGCGGAACGTGGTGGTACTCATGGAGGATTTCGTTTTCAGCCGAGGTGAACAACGCACCCTTCCAGAACTCGGCATAGCCCTCGCCGAAGAAGTGGTCGTGGAACAGGAAGCCTGCGAGCAGAGCACCGGCAGCCAGGATGTAGAGCGGCACCAGCATGACCTGAGGTGATTCATGGACGTGATGCATGACATCCGACGAAGCGCGTGGCTTGCCGTGGAAGGTCATGAAGGTCAGGCGCCAGGAATAGAAACTGGTGAACAGAGCGGCGATCACCAGCATCGCAAAGGCAAAGCCCGAAACGATGCTGTGCGAAGCGAACGTCGATTCGATGATGGCATCCTTCGAGAAGAAGCCGGCCGTACCGATGACGGTGCCGGGGATGCCGACGCCGGTGAGCGCGATCGTGCCGATGAACATCATCCAATAGGTGACCTTAATATGCTTCCGCAGGCCACCCATGTAACGCATATCCTGTTCGCCATCGACGGCGTGAATGACCGAACCTGCACCCAAGAAAAGGAGAGCCTTGAAGAAGGCGTGCGTGAACAGATGAAAGATGGCCGCGCCATAGGCGCCGACGCCGAGGGCCACGAACATGTAGCCAAGCTGCGAACAGGTCGAATAGGCGATGACGCGCTTGATGTCGTTCTGGACCAGACCGACGGTTGCGGCGAAGAAGGCCGTGATCGCGCCGATCAGCGTGACGACCGTCAGTGCAGTCGGCGACAGCTCAAACAGCGGCGACATGCGAGCGACAAGGAAGACGCCGGCGGTGACCATGGTTGCGGCGTGAATGAGGGCCGAAACCGGGGTCGGGCCTTCCATCGCGTCCGGAAGCCAGGTGTGCAGCAGGAACTGAGCCGACTTGCCCATCGCGCCCATGAAGAGCAGCAGGCATGCGGCCGTGATGGCATCTGCCTTGTCGAGGTGCATGCCGAACAGCGTAACAACCGCCTCCCCTGCTGCGGCACCTTCGGCCGGCAGGTAGGTCTGGGCTGCTGCAAAGATGGTTTCGAGGTTGACCGAACCGAACAGCACGAAGACGAGGAAGATGCCAAGCGAGAAACCGAAGTCGCCAACGCGGTTGACGATGAACGCCTTCATCGCCGCCGCGTTCGCCGACGGCTTCTTATACCAGAAGCCGATCAGCAGGTAGGATGCGAGACCCACGCCTTCCCAGCCGAAGAACATCTGCACCAGGTTGTCCGACGTGATCAGCATCAACATCGCGAAGGTGAAGAGCGACAGATAGGCGAAGAAACGCGGACGATGCGGATCGTGGTGCATATAGCCGATCGAATAGACATGCACGAGCGTCGACACTGTGTTGACGACCACGAACATGACTGCGGTCAGCGTGTCGACGCGGAACGCCCATTCGACGTCGAAGCCGCCGGACTGGATCCAGCGCAGCACCGAAACCTTGATCAGTTCCTGCTCGCCCATCGCGACGTCGAAGAAGACGTACCACGACAATGCGGCGGCGATGATCATCAGTCCGCTGGTGACATATTCAGAAGCCTTGGCGCCGATCGAAGTGCCGAAAAGGCCGGCGACCAGAAAGCCAATCAAAGGCAGGAAGACGATAGCCTTGATGATGGTATCCATAGCCCAATCAGCCCTTCATCATGTTGACGTCTTCAACAGCGATCGAGCCGCGGTTGCGGTAGAAGACGACGAGAATTGCAAGCCCGATGGCGGCTTCCGCGGCCGCGACGGTCAGAATGAACAGAGCAAAGACCTGGCCAGTGATGTCGTTCAGGAACGACGAGAAGGCGACCATGTTGATGTTGACCGCAAGCAGGATCAGTTCGACCGACATCAGGATGACGATGACGTTCTTCCGGTTCAGGAAGATGCCGAAGACACCAAGCGTGAACAGGATGGCGCTGACGGTGAGATAGTGGGAAATTCCGATTTCCATTTTTTGGTTCCTCGACCTCGCGTCCGAATTAAATGCCCTGCCCGGGCTTGACCGTGATCACCTCGACGGCGGTCTCGGGCGTGCGGGCAACCTGCTGCGGAATGCTCTGGCGCTTGATGTTCGTGCGGTGGCGCAGCGTGAGGACGATGGCGCCGATCATGGCGACCAACAGCACAAGGCCCGCGATCTGGAAGAAGTAGACGTAGTGGGTATAGAGCACGTCGCCGAGTGCGGCGGTGTTCGTCCGGTCGGCAACCGCCGGGATCGGCATCGAGATGCCCTTGGCAATCTCCGGCGAGAAGGTCGCGCCGCCGACGACGATGATCAGTTCGGCAGCCAGGATCAGACCGATCAGCGCACCGACGGGCGCATATTCAAGCACGCCGGCTCTGAGTTCGGCGAAATCGATATCGAGCATCATGACGACGAACAGGAAGAGCACCGCAACCGCGCCGACATAGACCACGAGCAGGATCATCGCCAGGAACTCGGCGCCAGCCAGCAGGAACAGGCCCGCCGAATTGAAGAAGGTCAGGATCAGGAACAGCACCGAATAAACGGGGTTCCTGGCCGCAATGACCATAAATGCCGATGCCACCGCGATGAAGGCAAAGAGATAGAAAAAAAGAACCTGCAGACCCATGATCGGTGCCTTTTTCGTCTTGCACGGCGTGAGGCTCTTGCAGCCCCCACTCCACTGGCAAAGCCGGACTGATGTCCGGCCTTTGCCCCAAACTGTTTCACATGTGCCGCCTTGAAGGGCGACACCACGCATCGGCCTCAGCGATAGGGCGAGTCCATTGCGATGTTGCGTGCGATTTCCCGCTCCCAACGGTCGCCATTGGCGAGGAGCTTGTCTTTGTCGTAGTACAGCTCTTCACGCGTCTCGGTGGCGAATTCGAAGTTCGGTCCCTCGACGATGGCGTCGACCGGACAGGCTTCCTGGCAGAAACCGCAATAGATGCACTTCACCATGTCGATGTCGTAGCGCACCGTGCGGCGGGTGCCGTCGTTGCGGCGCGGGCCGGCCTCGATGGTGATGGCCTGGGCAGGACAGATCGCCTCGCAGAGCTTGCAGGCGATGCAGCGCTCTTCGCCGTTCGGATAACGGCGCAGGGCGTGTTCGCCACGGAAGCGCGGGCTGACCGGCCCCTTTTCGAAGGGGTAGTTCAACGTCGCCTTCGGCTTGAAGAAGTAGCGCATCGACAGAAAGAACGCGCCGACGAATTCCTTGAGGAACAGCGAGCTGACGGCTTGCGAAAGACCGGCCATCATTTACCTCCAGACTTGCCGGCCTGGGAGCGGCCAGCGGTATGCAACCGAGCGAAAGCCAGCATCATGCAGCTCCCGTCAGCTTGAGAACGAATGCAGTGATCACGACCATTGCCAGAGAAATCGGCAGGAAGACCTTCCAGCCGAGACGCATCAGCTGGTCGTAGCGGTAACGCGGAACGAAAGCCTTCACCATCGCGAACATGAAGAACACGAAGGATGCCTTGAGAACGAACCAGATGATGCCCGGGACCCAGTTGAGGAACCAGACGTCAACCGGAGGCAGCCAGCCGCCGAGGAAGAGAATGGTCGTCAGCGCGCACATCAGGCAGATGGCGGCATACTCGCCGAGCATGAACATCATGTAAGGCGTGGAGCCGTATTCGACCATGAAGCCGGCGACGAGTTCGGATTCCGCTTCCGGCAGATCGAAGGGCGGGCGGTTCGTTTCAGCCAGCGCCGAAATGAAGAACACGATGAACATCGGGAACAGTGCGAGCCAGTGCCAGTCGAGGAACGATGCGGGCAGACCCAAGTTCGTACCGATGCCGTTGCTCTGCGCATTGACGATATCAGTCAGGTTCAGCGAACCCACGCACAACAGGACGGTGACGATGACGAAGCCGATCGAGACTTCGTAAGACACCATCTGCGCGGCAGAACGAAGCGCGCCGAGGAAGGGATATTTGGAGTTCGACGCCCAGCCACCCATGATGATGCCATAAACTTCAAGAGAAGATATGGCGAACACGAAGAGGATGCCGACGTTGATATTCGCGATCACCCAGCCGGCATTGAGCGGAATAACCGCCCAGGCGGCGAGCGCCAGCGTCACGGAGACGAGCGGCGCGAGCAGAAAGATTGCCTTGTTTGCGCCAGCCGGAATCACCGGCTCCTTGAAGACGAACTTCAAAAGGTCGGCAAAGGACTGGAAAAGACCCCAGGGGCCCACCACATTCGGACCACGGCGAAGCTGGACAGCAGCCCAGATCTTGCGGTCGGCCAGCAGAACGTAGGCGATGAAAAGCAGCAGCGCGACCAGCAGCAGCAGCGACTGGGCGACCATGATGATCGCAGGCCAGACATAGGTCGAAACGAAAGCGTCCATGATACTCTATTCCCTCGCGCTCATTCCGCCGCAGCTTTGAAGTTGTTGCGTGCCAAAGCCGAGCATTCGGCCATGACGGCGGATGCGCGCGCTATCGGGTTCGTCAAATAGAAGTCTTTGACCGGAGACGCAAACACGGATTTGCCCATCTCACCGGCTTTTTGAGCAAGTGCGGCAATTTCGTCGCCACTGCCGACGGCAATCGCGTCGACATCGGCGAAATGCGGCTGCGCGGCGTAAAGCTTCGAGCGTAATTCGCCAAGCGAATCAAAGGGCAGCTTCTTGCCGAGAACGTCGGAGAGCGCACGGATGATCGCCCAGTCCTCGCGGGCGTCGCCCGGAGCGAAGCCGGCACGGTTGCCGATCTGCACGCGGCCCTCGGTGTTGACCCAGGTGCCGGATTTTTCGGTGTAGGTGGCGGCGGGCAGGATGACGTCGGCAGCGTGGGCGCCATTGTCGCCATGCGAACCGATATAGACAGTGAAGCCGGACTTGCGGCCAGCAAGATCGATCTCGTCGGCGCCGAGCAGGAAGAGAACGTCAGTGGCCGAAACCATTTCGGCGGCCGTCTTGCCGTTCTTGCCCGGGACGAAGCCGAGGTCGAGACCACCGACGCGGGACGCTGCGGTGTGCAGAACGGCAAAGCCGTTCCAGTCGGCCGTCACTGCGCCGACAAGCTTGGCGGCAGCGGCGAGAACGGCGGCACCGCCCTCCCCTGCAACGGCGCCCTGGCCGATGATGATCATCGGACGCTGCGCCTTCTTCAAGGTCGCAGCGAACTTGCCCTTGCCGGACACGAGTTCGGCCAGCGTGTCGGTGCCTGCACCGAGGTATTCGTATTCGTAGCGCAGTTCACCCTGCTCGCCGATGACGGCGATCGGGAAATTGCCCATCCGGTAACGCTTGCGGATGCGTGCGTTGAGAACGGATGCTTCGAAGCGCGGGTTCGAGCCGATGATCAGCAGCGCGTCGGCGCTCTCGATCCCCTGAATGGTCGGGTTGAAGATGTAGCTGGCGCGGCCGAGCGACGGATCGAGCGCTGCACCATCCTGGCGGCAGTCGACGTTTTCGGAACCGAGCGAAGCAAGCAGTTCCTTCAGCGCGTACATTTCTTCTACGGAAGCAAGGTCACCGGCGATGGCGCCGATCTTGTCGCCGGAGGTCGCTGCAACGGCAGCCTTGACCGCCTGGAACGCTTCGCTCCACGTTGCAGCCTGCAGACGGCCGTCCTTCTTGACATAAGGACGGTCGAGACGCTGAGTCTTCAGGCCG
Organism: Ensifer sp. NM-2; assembly: GCF_003024455.1. Lineage (NCBI taxonomy): Bacteria > Pseudomonadati > Pseudomonadota > Alphaproteobacteria > Hyphomicrobiales > Rhizobiaceae > Ensifer > Ensifer sp. NM-2. Next base: position 173,954 of record NZ_PVZR01000008.1, on the reverse strand, counting down.
TCCCAGATGAAGCGGCTCTTGTCGGAGATCCACTCTTCGTTGATGTCCTCGTTGACGCGCGGCATGATGCGCATCACTTCGCGGCCACGGGTATCGACGCGGATGGCCGAACCGAGCGCGTCCATCACGTCGATCGATTCGGTCTTGTTCAGTTCCCACGGACGCGCCGTGAAGGCGAACGGCTTGGAGGTCAGCGCGCCGACCGGGCAGAGGTCAACGACATTGCCCTGAAGCTCGGAGGTCATGGCCTGTTCAAGATAGGTAGTGATCTCGGCGTCTTCGCCGCGGCCGATCAGGCCGAGTTCGGCAATGCCGGCCACTTCCGTGGTGAAACGGACGCAGCGCGTGCAATGGATGCAACGGTTCATCACCGTCTTGACCAACGGGCCGATATACTTGTCTTCGACAGCGCGCTTGTTTTCCTGGTAGCGCGAACTATCGATGCCGAAGGCCATCGCCTGGTCCTGCAAGTCGCATTCGCCACCCTGGTCGCAGATCGGGCAATCGAGCGGATGGTTGATCAGCAGGAATTCCATGACGCCTTCGCGCGCCTTCTTGACCATCGGTGTGGTCGTGAAGACTTCCGGCGTCTCGCCGTTCGGACCCGGACGAAGGTCGCGCACACCCATGGCACAGGAGGCGGCGGGCTTTGGTGGCCCTCCCTTCACCTCGATCAGACACATGCGGCAGTTGCCGGCGACCGACAGCCGCTCATGGAAACAGAAGCGCGGAACCTCGGCGCCGGCTTCTTCGCACGCCTGAAGCAGCGTGAAATGATCCGGGACCTCGATCTCTTTTCCGTCGACTTTCAGCTTTGCCATCTTCGTACTCAATCCTGTCTTCCATCCGTCCACCTTGAGGCGACGGACAATTCCAACACAGCCATGCTGCTTGCCGGTGGCGACCTCTGCCGGTCACCGCCTCTTATTCTTTTGCGCCTTTCAGCGCCTTTGCCTGCTTTACCCAGTCGTCGCGCAGAATACGTCCGCCAAAGCCCAGTTCGTCGTCGAAGCGGGCAATGTCGGCGTCACTCCAGGCGGCGATATCGGCGAACCGGCGAATGCCCTTGCCGTTCAGGACCTGCTCGAGCTTCGGGCCGATGCCGGAAATCCGCATGAGGTCGTCGGCGGTGCGGGTCTTGGACCGCGAAGCTGCCGGCGCCTTCACGCGCTCCGCCAGCTTGTTCTCAGCCTTCGGCTTTGATACCGCGCCTTTCTTGGCGACTACCGGCTTCACCGTCTCTTGCGGCATTGCTTCTGCCTGAACCGGAGCTGCTTGGGTCGGAACGACCTCAGCCGGGGCGTCTGCCTGCATCTGGCCAGCCAAGGCCGAGCCCTTCTGCAGCGCTTCGACGGCGCCCTGCATCGCGCCGAACATAACGCCGGCGATGTGGCTCGACAGACCGAAACCAAGCGCGGTGGCAGCTGCCACGGCGCCTGCCGGATGCGCCATCAGCGGATGCAGCGGCACTTTGGGCATGGTCTTCATCCATTCGGCCATGCCGAACGGATCGGCCGGATCACTGCCAAGCGGACGTGCGGACGGAATGCCGCTCTCGGCCTCTCCCCTCACCTGTCCATCCTTGCGTGTGCCGGCCATGGCCCGTTACTCCGCCGCTTCCAGCACCGCGCCGTGCGACGTCGCGTTGCGGGTGTATTCGTCGATGCGCTTTTCGATCTCCGGACGGAAGTTGCGGATCAGGCCCTGGATCGGCCAGGCGGCCGCATCACCCAGAGCACAGATCGTGTGACCTTCGATCTGCTTGGTGACGTCGAACAGCATGTCGATCTCGCGCTTCTGGGCGCGGCCCTGCACCATGCGTTCCATCACGCGCCACATCCAGCCGGTGCCTTCGCGGCACGGCGTGCACTGGCCGCAGCTCTCGTGCTTGAAGAAAGCCGAGATGCGGGCAATTGCCTTGATGATGTCCGTGGAGCGATCCATGACGATGGCAGCCGCCGTGCCGAAGGACGATTTGACTTCACGAAGCCCGTCGAAATCCATCGGGCAGTCAATGATGTCTTCCGCCTTGACCACCGGGCACGATGCGCCGCCGGGAATGACCGCCAGCAGGTTGTCCCAGCCGCCGCGAATGCCACCGGCATGCTTGTCGACGAGTTCACGGAAGGTGATGCCCATCGCTTCTTCGACCGTGCACGGCTTGTTGACGTGACCGGAGAGCATGAACAGCTTGGTGCCGACGTTGTTCGGACGGCCGATCGACGAGAACCAGCCAGCGCCGCGGCGCAGGATCGTCGGGGCAACTGCGATCGACTCGACGTTGTTGACGGTCGTCGGGCAGCCGTAGAGACCCATGTTCGCCGGGAACGGCGGCTTCAGGCGCGGCTGGCCCTTCTTGCCTTCAAGGCTTTCGAGCAGCGCGGTTTCTTCGCCGCAGATGTAGGCGCCGGCGCCGTGGTGGACGTAGATGTCCATGTCCCAGCCCAGCTTGTTGTTCTTGCCGAGCAGGCCGGCGTCGTAGCATTCGTCGATCGCAGCCTGCAGCGCCTCGCGCTCGCGGATATATTCACCGCGCACGTAGATGTATGCGGTGTGCGCACCCATGGCGAAGCTGGCGATGACGCAGCCTTCGATCAGGGTGTGCGGATCGTGACGCATGATGTCACGGTCCTTGCAGGTGCCCGGTTCGGATTCGTCGGCGTTGACGACCAGATAGTGCGGACGCCCGTCGCTTTCCTTCGGCATGAAGGACCACTTGAGACCGGTCGGGAAGCCTGCGCCGCCACGACCGCGAAGACCCGAAGCTTTCATCTCGTTGACGATCCAGTCGCGACCCTTTTCGAGGATCTGCTTGGTGCCATCCCAATGGCCGCGGCTCATCGCGCCCTTGAGAGACTTATCCTTGAGGCCGTAGATATTGGTAAAGATGCGATCTTCATCTCTGAGCATGGTTCACCTCTTTACCGCGGCTTCTTGCCGAAAACTCTGATGTATTCGGCTTCGCCACCCTTGGCGAGCGCCTTGGCCTGCTTGACCCAATCGTCACGTTCGATCCGGCCCTTGAAATTGAGATAGCTGTCGACCCATTCGCGCTCGGCCTTCTTCCACGACGCGACTTGCGCGAACGTGTAGATGCCGAGTTCGTGCAGCGTGCCTTCGATCTTCGGGCCAACGCCGGAGATCAGCTTGAGGTCGTCGACAGCCGCCGGCCTAGCGATGCCTGCCGGGCGGTTCTTGTCTTCAAGCGACGGCTTGCCGGAAACGTCGGCCGCCCTGGCGGGCTTCGACTTGTCGGCGGTGTCGCCCTCGACCTTGGCGTTTGCCGCCGCTTCCTTCTTCGCCGTCGCCGGCGTCTTCACGGCGGCGTTGGTTTCGCTGGCAGCGGTCTTTGCCCGTGCAGCGTTCGATGGCGGAACGCTGACAACAGGCGCATCGCTGACCTTCTTCGCGCTCGCGGGAGCCTTCCTGGCCGGCGCGTCCGGCGTCATGAGCGTGGTCGGGCCACCTTCCGGCGCCGAGAAGACACGATCGATCTGCGGACCGGTGGCGACTTCGGCACCCTTGCCTGCATCGAAGCGGTCGATGATCTGCTCGAGCTGCTCGGGCGTCAGGTCTTCATAGGTGTCCTTGAAGATCATGACCATCGGCGCATTCACACAGGCGCCCTGACATTCCACTTCTTCCCAGGAAAGCGTGCCGCTCTCGTTGAGGGTGAAAGGATCGTGGGCGATCTTGCTCTTGCAGACCCGGATCAGGTCTTCGGCGCCACGCAGCATACACGGCGTCGTGCCGCAGACCTGCACGTGAGCGCGCGTTCCGACCGGCTTCAGCTGGAACTGGGTATAGAAGGTCGCAACTTCGAGCACGCGGATATAGGCCATGCCGAGCATGTCAGCGATCGATTCGATCGCGGCCTTCGTTACCCAGCCGTCCTGCTCCTGCGCCCGCATCAACAACGGAATGACCGCGGACTGCTCACGGCCTTTCGGATACTTCTGGATTGTCTTCTTTGCCCAAGCGGCGTTTTCGCGATTGAACGCGAATGCGGCCGGCTGAACATTGTCTTCGGCTAGTCGACGAACAGACATTCTTCACGACACCTTATCAGTTAATCGACCCACACCGCGATTTCGTCACCGAAACGAATTCGCAGGCATAGGCTGACTGGTCTTTTTGTAAAAATACGATGTAGCGCGTGCCGTTGGCCACGGCCGCCTTGATCTCGTAGCCCTTGGCCACGAGATCGGCCATCGAGCCCCCACGCATCGCGGCAGACGCTTCGCTGTTGACGGAATCCTGTGCGGATGCCGCCGTCGCAAGCATAAGAAATCCTGCCATTGCCAGGGGCGCGAAACGCATCAGCGATCCACCTCACCGAACACGATATCGAGGGAGCCCAGCACGGCTGACACGTCGGCAAGCTGGTGTCCGCGACAGAGGAAGTCCATCGCCTGCAGATGCGCGTAGCCCGGGGCACGGATCTTGCAGCGATAGGGCTTGTTGCTACCGTCGGAGACGAGATAGACGCCGAATTCGCCCTTGGGCGCTTCAACGGCTGTATAAACCTCGCCGGCCGGCACGTGGTAGCCTTCGGTGTAGAGCTTGAAGTGGTGGATCAGCGCTTCCATCGAGCGCTTCATCTCACCACGTTTTGGCGGAACGATCTTACCGTCCATCGACGAGACCGGGCCAATCTTGGCATCGCCGAGCAGACGGTTCACGCACTGACGCATGATCTTGGCCGACTCGCGCATTTCGATCATGCGGATGAGGTAACGATCGAAGCAGTCACCGTTCTTGCCGATCGGAATGTCGAAATCCATGTCCGAATAGCATTCGTAGGGCTGCGAACGGCGCAGGTCCCAGGCAGCGCCGGAACCGCGAACCATCACGCCCGAGAAACCCCAGGCCCAGGCGTCTTCCAGCTTGACGACGCCGATGTCGACGTTGCGCTGCTTGAAGATGCGGTTGCCAGTCAGAAGCTCGTCGATATCGTCGACGGTCTTGAGGAACGGGTCGATCCACTTGCCGATATCCTCGACCAGCTCATGCGGCAGATCCTGGTGCACTCCGCCGGGACGGAAATAGGCCGAGTGCATGCGCGCGCCGCAGGCACGCTCATAGAACACCATCAGCTTTTCGCGCTCCTCGAAGCCCCAGAGCGGCGGCGTCAGCGCGCCGACGTCCATGGCCTGCGTGGTCACGTTCAGAAGATGCGACAGGATACGGCCGATTTCCGAATAGAGAACGCGGATCAGCTGGCCGCGGATCGGAACTTCGGTTCCGGTCAGCTTTTCCACTGCAAGCGCAAAAGCATGCTCCTGGTTCATCGGCGCGACGTAGTCGAGCCGATCGAAATAGGGAATCGCCTGCAGATAGGTCTTGGTTTCGATCAGCTTTTCGGTGCCGCGATGCAGCAGACCGATATGCGGGTCGACACGCTCGACGATTTCGCCATCAAGCTCGAGCACCAGACGAAGAACGCCGTGCGCCGCCGGATGCTGCGGACCAAAGTTGATGTTGAAATTGCGGACGTTATGTTCGGTCATACCGATTACTCCAGGCCGGACGGCGCCCTCAAAGGGTCGCCGCGGGCCGACTTAGTCTCACCGTGCTTTCGCCCTCTCGTCGCCGGGCAGGACGTATTCCGTCCCTTCCCACGGGGAGAGGAAGTCGAAGTTACGGAATTCCTGCTTCAGTTCAACGGGCTCATAGATGACGCGCTTGGCTTCGTCATCATAGCGAACCTCGACAAACCCGGTGACCGGGAAGTCCTTGCGCAGCGGATGCCCTTCGAAACCGTAGTCCGTCAGGATGCGACGCAGGTCCGGATGGCCGGTAAACAGAATGCCATACATGTCGTAGGCTTCGCGTTCGAACCAGTCGGCGCCCGGAAAGACGCTGGTGGCCGACGGCACAGGCTCGCCTTCACCGGTCGCAACCTTGATGCGCACGCGGAAATTCTGGCGTGGCGACAGCAGGTGGTAGACGACATCGAAACGGTCCGGCCGCTGAGGCCAGTCGACACCGCAAACATCGACGAAGTTGATGAAGGCGCACTGCACGTCGTCGCGCAGGAACGTCAAGAGCTCGATCAGGTTTGCAGCCGTCGTCGTCAGCGTCAGTTCGCCGTAGTTGATGGCGGCATCCGAAATCAGCTGGCTGCGCGTCTCGCGCAGATAGGAGGCAAGCTCGTTCAGGGCTTCACTCATGTTAAGGACCCCCTACCCTTAGCGTTCGATCGTGCCGGTCCGGCGGATCTTCTTCTGCAGCAAAAGCACGCCGTAAAGCAGCGCTTCTGCTGTGGGAGGACAGCCTGGCACATAGATATCAACGGGCACGACACGGTCGCAGCCACGCACGACGGAATAGGAATAGTGATAGTAGCCGCCGCCATTGGCACACGAGCCCATCGAGATCACGTAACGCGGCTCCGGCATCTGGTCGTAGACCTTGCGGAGCGCTGGCGCCATCTTGTTGGTCAGGGTGCCGGCGACGATCATCACATCGGACTGGCGCGGTGAAGCGCGCGGCGCGAAGCCGAAGCGCTCGGCGTCGTAACGCGGCATCGACATCTGCATCATCTCGACGGCGCAGCAGGCAAGACCGAAGGTCATCCACATCAGCGAACCAGTGCGCGCCCAATTGATGAGCTCGTCGGTCGACGTAACCAGAAAACCCTTGTCGGCGAGCTCATTGTTGATCTCGCCGAAGAATGCATCATTGCTGCCGATCGGCTTGCCGGTCGAGGGATCGATGATCCCCTTCGGCTTGGGCGCAACGAGCGTGGTGCCGGATGCTAGTTCCATTCCAGCGCTCCCTTCTTCCATTCATAGATAAAGCCGATCGTCAGCACACTGAGGAAGACCATCATGGACCAGAATCCGAACCAGCCCAGCTGGTGGAACGAGACGGCCCACGGAAAGAGGAAGGCGACTTCCAAGTCGAAGATGATGAAGAGGATCGACACAAGATAGAAACGAATGTCGAACTTCATTCGAGCGTCGTCGAACGCATTGAAACCGCATTCGTAGGCCGACAGCTTTTCCGAATCAGGCGCCTTGAACGCGACGGCGAAGGGGGCAATCAAAAGTGCCACGCCGATCACAAGTGCGATTCCAATGAAAATCGCGATCGGAACATAGGAACCGAGAAGTTCAGTCATTGTTATCCGTCCCTGCCTGCGGGAGGGCGCATGGGAGAGCGCCAAACAACAAATCTCGCAGGCCGAAAAATATGTTGCAACGCCAGAGTGGTTAGCGCAGCCCGCGCTTGCGCGCAAGCCTTCGAGGGCCATTTAAACCGGTTCGCGGCACAGGATTGGACGACGTGTCGCGGCAAAGCGCTGATTTGCAGGCACGGGCAGACTTTACGGTAAAAGCGACGCCAGAAGGACAGATTGCCGCACTGCAAAAAACAGAATTTGCAGTGACGTTGTATCGGAGGAATCAAGAGGTAAATGGCGCGAGTGACGGGGCTCGAACCCGCGACCTCCGGCGTGACAGGCCGGCACTCTAACCGACTGAGCTACACCCGCGCATATGACCCAAGGGGTCAGTATTACCACCATCGGCGCTTCGTGAGAATGCCTCAAGTCAAACCATGTCAAGAATGGCGCGAGTGACGGGGCTCGAACCCGCGACCTCCGGCGTGACAGGCCGGCACTCTAACCGACTGAGCTACACCCGCATCATCTTGAAGTGGCTGGAGCGTTTCCGCCCCGGCACCGAGCGGGCTTGCCCGTTCGATGAGCGGCTAACTAAGCGGTTCGCATTTGGGTGTCAAGCGTGTTTGGAGACAAATCCATAACGGAGCCAATTTTGATCCACAGGCAATGTCAAAGCCGCCCTCGACCTCCCCTTAAGAGAGAGGGCCCCTGCCCTTTGCGCAGCAGCCGGCTCTGGCGTGAGGAAAGACAATGCACAGATACATGCCAGCGACTGATGGATTCGGATGAAAGTCGTCGCGTGGCCAATCACCTTTTTCCACAGTCGCCGCTCTCCGCTTTTTTCCACAATGTGAAAACCCGGCAACTCCTGCACTTTTGTCGCCTCGTGCAAAAAAAATCAAAAAAACGACGGAAATGCTCTTGCGGTTTTTTTCGGTTACGCCTAGATCACGGCCACCGACGCGGCGGACACATCCGGTCCGAACGCTGAAGGGCGATTAGCTCAGTTGGTAGAGCGCCTCGTTTACACCGAGGATGTCGGGAGTTCGAGTCTCTCATCGCCCACCATTTTTTCCTTGGAACTTCCACCGCCGACTCAACAAGCGCATTTGCGTTCATGTTTTCACTGTCGAACTGTCCGTGGCCAAAATTCTGCGCTTCCTGTGTTCAGGCGTTCATCAGATCGAGCTGTCGGTACCGTGACCCAAGGCAAACGCCCGCACAGGCTTCGACGATAGAGCGACCTGCGCCTTTCGCGCGATGCAACCGAATTTGTTGAAAGCGATCCTTACGCCACGTGCGCTGTGAACGCGCTGGCGACAGATTCGTCACGAATCGCAAAGCAGCAGACGAGCAAAAGAATCAGCTAGCTGCCGCGATACTGTTCGTCGGTGACATGCTCCAGCCAGTCGACCGCCTTGCCGTCGAGCGCTTCCTGGATGGCGAGGTGAACCATGGCCGTGTCAGGCGCGGCACCGTGCCAATGTTTTTCGCCTGGCGGAAACCAGACCACGTCTCCCGTACGAATCTCACGCACCGGCTCGCCCCAGACCTGCGCCAGGCCTCTGCCCGATGTCACCACCAGCGTCTGCCCAAGCGGATGCGTATGCCATGCGGTCCGCGCGCCGGGCTCGAAGGTCACGTTGACGGCGCGCACACGGGCCGGCTCTGCTGCCTCGATGACGGGATCCTGCCTGACTGTCCCGGTGAAGTAGTCGGCCGAGGGTCGTGTCGACGCTCGCGATCCGCTGGGTATGATTTCCATCTGCCGTTCCTCCGGGTTTCCGTCACGATCATTCGCCGACGGCATGTCGGCATCATAACCTGTGGATAGTCACTTCCGGGCACGCCGTTCGGGCAATATCGCAAAGATGCTCGTGGTGCGTCAGGTAGATCACCTGCCCGACGCGGGCCATATCCGCCATCAGCTCGAAGGCGCGACCGGCGCGGCCGTCGTCAAACGTCTCCATGATGTCGTCTGCGATGAAGGGCAAGGTTTCGCGCGCCGCGGCGACCTCGTGATAGCCGGCGATCCTGAGCGACAGATAAAGCTGAAAGCGCGTCCCCTTGGAAAGATCGCGCGCCAGCTTGGACCCGCCAGTTGCGGCGTTGGCAATCAGGAATTCCTGACCCTTGTCGGCCTGCGCCGACAGGCTGGAATATTCTCCACCGCTGATGCGGCTGAAGGTTTCCGAGGCGCGCCGCATCATGCCGCTGCGATGGCGCTCGCGAAAGAGCCGGAGTGCCTGCTCGGCGGCGATCAGGCCGGCTCTCAGCTTGAGATAGCCGAGCGCCTTGGCCTCGATCTCCAGAAGCAGCGTGCGGCGACGCTGATCGAGTGCTGCGACAGCGTCGTCGCCGGCGATATTGGCGAGCGCCCCTTCCTTCGTCCGCATGTCGGCGTGCAATTCACTTACATCACGGTCGCTCTCTTCAAGCAGCGCCTCGACGCGAGCCAGTTCCAGCCGCACCGCTTCGTCGTCAAGCGCAGCCAGCAACGCCTCGGCGTCTTCGCTGCGGGCGACACCAAGGCGCTGCGCAAGGTCGGCCTCCGATTCGGCAATGCGCTGGCGCAGCCGTTCCTGCTCGCGGGAAGCGTCGAGCCGCAAGCCGGCTTCATCCAATGTCTCGCAGTCGAAGAAGTCGAGGACCAGACGTTTGCGGGCAATGTGAAGATCCTGCTCGGCAGCAACGCTGCGTTTCTCCTCCTCAAGGCGGGCAAGCTCCGTCAACAGCGTAGCGCGCCGATCCTCCTGCTTTTCAGCCTCTGCGGCACGCGCCTTCATGGCGGCGAAAATCGCAAGCGTATCTCCGGTGTCGGGCACACCGGCAAGATTTGCGATCGCCGCTTCAAAAGCCACTTGATCCTTGCGCATGCCGGCGACGCGGTGATCGAGATCGGCCTTGCGCTGCACCAGCTTGTCGAGATCCTGCAAGACCGCGAGCATGGGGGCGATTTGATCCGGCAGCAGCTGTTCCGGCCGACCGGCAAGCCAGGTGGTTGAGAGCAGATCGTCCCATTGCTCCCGCCAGGAGCACAGGGCGTCCTCGGCTTGCGCCAAGATCGACTTACGCTGCTCCAGCGCGTCACTGGAACGTCGGACCGCCTCGCGCGCCGCCTTGCCGGCAGAAAAAGCCGCCTGGGCCTGCCCGACAGCATTCTCGGCAAAGGCCATGAGATCGTCGAGCCGTTGCGGCAAACGCTCGGTCACACCGATCTCGGCAAGTGAATCCTTCAGAACATCGCGCGCGTCATTCTCGTCGGCCTGGGCGCGATCGAGCTCCAGCCGCGTAGAACGCTGTTGTGTGCGGACATCGAGCGCCGCGAGCCGGGACACGAGCCAGGCTTCCAGCTGCGTCAACTGCGTGACGTGAGGTAAACCGCTTGCAGAGGCTGTTGCTTTGACCGCCTGTGCAAGTGCAGACGCCTCCTCGGCGAGCGAGCATTGTTGTCGCCCAAGCTCATCAAGACGCGCCCGGCGCTCGGCGATCGACAAAGCGAGCGAGCGCATATCCGCGACCTTTGCTGCCTCGGCGAGCCGCAATGCCGTCGCATCGTCGTCGCGACCCAACGCGTCCTCAAAGATTTCCGCAGTCGTCGCATCCAACCGGACCTTGTGCCGCTCCCAGGCGTGTTGTCGCTGCTGGCGAATCTCGATGGACGCCCGGTCGTCAAGGGCGCCGCCCGAAGCAATCAGGGCCGCGAGGCGAGCTTCCTCTCCGGCCAGTTGTTCAGTTTCGCTCGCGACGCGGTCGGCAAGGCGCAGGCGCCTTTGGTCCTGCGCCGCCGTGTCGCGTCGCCAGGTCTCGATCGTGCCGGCAGCGGGCACAGTCAGGCCAAGCAGATCATCGGCGCTGCCTGAATAGGGTTTCAAAGCCGCCAGCTTGTCGGCAAGCTCTGCATCCAGGCGTTCGAGCACTTGTCGGGTGGCCTGCAGGCGCAGGGAGCAATCATCCTGCCGAACACGCCGCAAGCGCTCGACAAACGCGCTCGGATCGATGGCCGAGCTGCGTTCGGCCTGCAGCCGCGCCAGCTCGTCTGTCGCCTCCCGCTCCATCCGTTTTGCCCCATCCGCCTCCTGTCGAGCCGATGCCGCACGCTCCTGCAACGCGGAATGCCGCCGTGAGAGTTCCTGCAGGCGAGCGCCTGTGGCCGTCGGCAACAGCAGCGATGCCGGATCCTGGTCGCCGCGCTCGCCGAGCCTAACGAGGCAGGCAGAAATTTCGATATTTGTCCGCGACAGTTCGTCGATCCGTGCGGGCATGTCGCGCGCGGCTGTGACGTAACGCGCATCGAGCGCCGTCTCCTGCAGCGCGTTCAAACGTTCCACCAGGATGAGGGCCGCCTTGTCATGCGGCAGGACCTCCAGCTCTTCCTGCCGACGGCGACTTTCGTCCGCGAGTTGACGCAACCTGGTCGCAATTTCGATGTCGCGCCGTCGCAGTGCGGGCAGTTCTGCGGCCCACTCGGCCGGCGCTGGCGGCAAGGCCGGCGCCTTTGCCAGATCAATGCGCAAGCCACACAGGCGCCGGAAGAGCGGCAAGGCATCGATCTGCGCTCGCAGGCGATCGCGCTCCACTCGCAGTTCGACGCGCCGCGCCATGGCCGCGTCGTGGCGCTCGCGGGCGGCAAGAAGCGTCTTGCGCAGCGATGCATATTCACGCGCATTGACGTCCAGCCCGTTGCGCTCGACTTTCAACGCATCGAGTTCGGCCTTCAGCTCGGAAAGCTGATGCTTGCGTGCCTGGGGTCGATAGAAGGCATCCGCCTCGGCGCGCAGGATAGACAGGATCGCAGCGCTGTCCGGCAGACCTGAACTGGCGGAAAAGAGCAGGGAGCCGAGTTCGCCCTCGCTCTTCAGGATCGCCTCCCCTCCCTGCTCGATACTGTCGTCGTCGAGCGAGAACATCATGCGGTAGGTCGCGCGGTCGATCGAGCCGAGCGCGGCGGAAAACAGATTGTCCGGCAACGGCTGATCGTCGGCACCGACCAGCGTGTTGGTCTTGCGCTTTATCCGGAAGGCCTGATGGGTGCGGCCGGCCGCCTCGATCGTGCCGCCAACCCGCATCGTCTGATAGGCGTGCAGAAAGCCGTAGGAGCTGTAATGCTCGATGCCGAAGAGCAGGTCGAGGAAGCCCGAAAACAGCGTCGACTTGCCGGCCTCGTTCGGGCCGTAAACGATATGCAGGTCTGGCCTACCTGATATCGCCGGACCGAAGTCGAGGCGCCGCTCGGTAAACTTGCCGTACCGCACCAGGTCGAGTTCGCGCAGCCGCATCAGCGTGAACCCTCGCCTGCATTGCCATGAAGGTGTGCGAGCACCTCCGCAGCACCGGAGACACCGGCATCGAACGCCAGTCTTTCGACCGCCGCCTCATCCGGCGCCAGAACCTGGCGCAGGTCCGGCGGCAACTGCTGCAGCAATTCCTCGACCGCAGAGCGCACTTCCTGACGGAAACCGTGGGCCGGCAGGACATCGCTGCCGACAAGGGCCGCCAGTTCGTCGACCGGATCAGCCATAACCGCCCCCGCCTCTGCACCAGGACTGCGGCAATCGAGCTCGATTTTCTCGACCCAGCAGCCGCCGTTGCCCGCAGCCACATTGTCGATCTCGGCCCGGAGCAGATCGCCATCACGGCGCATGCGCCAGGAAAGCGGCGTCGCGCCAGTCAGTGTCAGGCGGAAGATCACATTGTCGGCAGCGGTCGTCTCGCGCGACTGCAAGAAAGCGTTCCCGACCGTATCAAGCATATCGCCCCACTCGGAAACGCCGGTGAGGTCAAGGCTGATCCGCTCGAAGGTGGCAAGGCCGATTGCCCGCTCCTCGATCGAAACCCGCCCTTCGTCGGTCACCGTCACCAACGTCACGCCCTTGCTGCCGGCTTCGTTGATGTCGCGCCCCTGCGGCATGCCCGGCATGACGACGAAAGGTTCGCTGGCATGGACCTGACGCTGATGGACATGGCCGAGCGCCCAATAGTCGAAGCCGTGCGCCTGGAGATCCGCCACGCTGCAGGGAGCATAGAGGTCATGGCCGGCAGCGCCGGCGAGGCTCGTGTGCAACATGCCGATATTGATCGCGTCGGCGACCGGTGACTGAAAGGACGGCAGCAAGCTTTCCGACGCATGGGGGTTCGCAAAGCTCACACCATGGATATAGACATCGCGGCCGCTCTCCAGCGTCTTTGCGAGGACTGCCTTGCCGCGGCCCTTGAAGACGTGTGTCGATGGCGAGAGCGTCAGCTCGTTCGTCACTTGCGATTGGGCATCGTGATTGCCGCGGATGATGAAGACCCGGATGCCGGCCTCGTCGAGCCGGCGCAGTTCGCCAGCGAGAAACAGCGCGGTGTTCATCGAGGTCTGGCTGCCATCATAAAGGTCGCCGGCGATCAGCAAGGCATCGACCTCTTCGGCAAGGCAAAGATCGACGATCCTCACAAGCGCTTGCCTGGTCGCACCGCGCACGATGTCGGCGAGCTCGGCATTTCGAAGCGCAAGGCTGCGCAGCGGGGAATCAAGATGAAGATCGGCGGTGTGAACGAAGCGGAAGGACATGGCCGACCATGGCCCGTGGGAGCAGCACCCGTCAATGCGCCGGACACCGTCATCCACGCGGATGCGCCCGTCACTCGCCGTTATTTCAGGGCAGTTAAGTAAAGCCAGCGCTCATACGTAATGACTGGAGTTTCGACTTGAAACGTTCTGCCGCAAAAGCGCGCGCCCCTATGTGCAAATATCAGATTATACTCACTTTAATCGATTAGCGCTTTTGTAAGAACTTGTTGGCTAGGTTCCGCTCGGCTGCATTTTGCGTGCGGCCAAGCACAGGAATGACTCCCTGCTTCGGCATCCGCTCCGTCATGACGATCAAGAGCCGGAACGACTTATTCATGCACAAGCTTTTACGGACGCCGTTCCTCCGGAGTTATTCATGTCGCGCCTAAAGATATCACACACCCTTATTGCCCTTTTCCTGATGGTTGGCCTCATCGTCACCGTTCTGGCCGTCGCCTCGCTTGGCGGCATCAAGATGATGAACGAGCGCAACAACGAGATTGCCACCACGTGGCTGCCGCGTGTCTCGCTCTCGCGCGCACTGGAAACCCAGCTTTCGGACACACGCATGTCGTTTGCCCGGCACCTGATCTCGCTGACCCCCTTCGAGAAGAAGGCGGCCGAGAAGGTCATCGGCGAAACCGTAGATGGCTTCAACAAGCTTTCGGACGAATACGCCGCCCTGATGGTCAACGACGCCGACAAGGCAGCACTTGAAAAGGTCAAGAGCGCCTATGAGGCCTACCTCTCGGTTTCCGCCGGCATGGTCAAGCTCTCCAACAATCTCGAGAATATGAAGGCGCAAAGCGTGTTCAAGGTCGAGATGCGCGAGAGGGAACAGCAGGTCGACCAGGCGATCAAGGAAATGCGCGCGCTCAATCTGGCCGGCGCCGACGCTGCCGTTGCTGACAGCTCCACCACGCACGACCAGATCCGTATGATCGAAATGGCTGTCATCGCGGTTGCGGCTCTCATCGTCCTCGGCGCTATTTTCTACGCAATCCGCGGCATTGCCCGTCCAATCCAGATCATCACCCGCTCGATGGCAGGTCTCGCAAATGGCGATACGGCCACCGCCATTCCCTATGGCGTGCGCAAGGACGAGATCGGCGAGATGGCGCGCGCCGTCGAGGTCTTCCGCGAGGCGGCCATCTCCAATCTTCAGCTCGAGGAAGATGCCAAGGTCCAGCGTTCGCAGGCAGAGGCCGAGCGTCACCGCGTGACCGAAGAGGCCGAGGCGGCCGCACAGCTCCGTCTGCAGGAAGCGACAGCCGGCCTTGCAACCGGTCTTCGCCGCCTGGCGGCCGGCGATCTCGCCTTCCAGCTCAACGAACCTTTCGCACCGGATTTCGAACAGCTGCGTCACGACCTCAACCAGGCCGTTGCCCAGCTGGCCGATACACTGGCTGCCGTCTCCTCCAGCTCGGGCAGCATCGACAGCGGTGCACGCGAAGTCAGCCAGAGCGCCGACGATCTGTCACGTCGCACCGAACAGCAGGCCGCGTCGCTGGAAGAAACGGCAGCCGCCCTCGACCAGATCACGGTCAATGTCGGCAGCTCGTCCAAGCGCACCAACGAAGCCCGCGCCATTGCCAGCCAGGCAAACGAAAGCGCCCACAAGTCCGGCGCCATCGTCTCCGGCGCAATCGACGCCATGGGCCGCATCGAGCATTCGTCGAGCCAAATCTCCAACATCATCGGCGTCATCGACGAAATCGCCTTCCAGACCAACCTGCTGGCGCTGAATGCCGGCGTGGAAGCAGCGCGCGCCGGTGATGCCGGCAAGGGATTTGCCGTCGTCGCCCAGGAAGTGCGCGAACTCGCACAGCGTTCGGCCAATGCCGCCAAGGAGATCAAGGACCTGATCCGCAATTCAGCGGTGGAAGTGCAGAGCGGCGTCAAACTCGTGCGTGAAACCGGCGAGGCTCTGCGCACGATCGAAGGCTTTATCGTCACGATCAACCAGCACATGGACGCGATCGCCGTTTCGGCACAGGAACAGTCCGCCGGGCTTTCCGAGGTCAACACCGCCGTCAACCAGATGGACCAGGTGACCCAGCAGAACGCCGCAATGGTCGAAGAGGCGAACGCCGCAAGCGCGACGCTGGCACAGGAGGCCGGCCGTCTTCGCGAACTGATCGCTCGCTTCACATTGGCCCAGGATTCGGGCCACGGTTACGCGCCTTGGACCGGCTCATCGCGCCGGGCAGCATAGTCCGAACGGGTGAAATTCTTGGCACTACAAGTGAAACGGCCTCCGGAAACGGAGGCCGTTTCTTGCTTGCGGAGGTCGTTACCGTGAAATTGCAGAGGTTTTAGTCGACAAATGTAGCAATTGTAACTATCAATAATGTTGCTGCCATTTGACATGGCACCTCACAATTTTCCAACGATGATCATGAAGAAGACATTCGAAGTTTCCGACAGACTGTTTGAGCTTTATCACCGCGTCCACCGGCTCGTGAACGAGTCGATGACGGAGGAAGGCGTTTCGCTGGCGCGGAGCAAATTCCTGTTCTTCCTGAGCAAGCTCGGCCCCTGTCGCTCGACGGATATCGCCTGCGCGCTGAACTTTGCGCCGCGCACCGTCACCGAAGCGATCGACGGCCTCGAGCGCGACCGATTGGTGATGCGCAAACCCGATCCCGAGGATCGCCGCGCCAAGATCGTCTCGATCACCGACACGGGACGCGTGATCCTGGAGGCAGCCGAACACCCGCGCAAACAGCTGATCGAGGAGATCTTCTCCGCGCTCGACGACAAGGAGCTCGGTCAGCTCTTCGATATCGTCGGCAAACTCGTCGACAAGACCGACGAAATTCGCAAGCGCAAGGATGAGGCCGAAGCAGCACAGATTGCGGTCGCTCGCTAGGCCCGCCCTTCCCCCAGCCTTTACAGATAGCCGAAACAGAAAGAGGCCGGGACGTCATGTCCCGGCCTCTTTCGTTTTTCTCCTGGCCCGACGATTACATCGCGTCGATGGCACCGATGGAGAAGAACAGTGTCTCGCCGGAGGAATCGTCGACGCCGTCATTGTCGGTGACGACATAGCCGTTGCCGGCGGCATCGACGGTGAAGCCTTCGACCTTGTCGACGACGTAACCCTTCAGGGCCCTCAGATCGGGAAGGAGGTCGCGAACCTCTTCCTTCTTGACGACAGGAAGCTCGCCGCCAAGGGCTGCCGGCTTCAGGTCGGCAAGGGCGACACGGTAGAGCTTCTTCAGCTTGGCTGCCTGGCCGATCAGGTTGTCTCGCTCGATGATATAGGCATAATCGCCGTGGACGGAGATTTCCGACAGGCCGACCCAGCCGCCATCCGCCTTCTCGAGCGGATAACGCACAGCACCCCATTCCTCGCTCGACGGCTTGTAGGAGACGAGCTTGACGAAGCCCTTCTCGTCGTCCTTCCATTCGCGCTGGACGGCCATCCAGAGAACCTGATCGTCGCCTTCGCCGACAACCGTTACACCCTCGAAGCCGAAGCGGCTCTCGCCTGCACGCAGAGTTTCGGGCAGGGCGATCTCCTTCTTGATCTCGCCCTTCTTGTTCACACGCAGCAGCGCGTGGCTGTAGAGCTTGTCGGCGTTGCCTTCCGAAGCGAGCCAGAAGCCCCCTTCCCCATCATTGGCGATGCCTTCGATGTCGAGCTTCTGTGCCGGGGCGCCATCGCGGGTGATCCGAAGCGTCTCGGTGATCAACGCCGGCTTCTGCGTCGCATCGATGGTGAAGATGGTCGGCTGCGATGCATAAACCGAATCGTTGACTGCGCGCAGGAAGCCCGGCTTGTCGGCAACGGCTGCGAGGCCCGACAAGGCTCCGAAGCCCACCGGCAGACCATCCTTGTCCGCCGAACGGATCTGCGGATAGGCGGCTTCACCTTCGCCACGCTCGTAGATCATCACATGCGAGCGAGCGCCGCCGTCTTCGCCGAGATCGACCTCGTTGGCGGTCGCAAGCAGATTGCGCGACGGGATCGCGACGGCACCCTCCGGCGAGATGCCCGACGGCAGCAATTGCAGCAGTTCCGGCTCGGCGCCGGTGTCCTTGTAAACGCCGACGACGGATGCACGTTCGGCAAGCACGAAGAACAGATTGTCTTCGCCGAACTTGGCAGCCTCGAGGCCTTCCGGCTCGACGCCCTTGGCCGACGAGCGCTTCTCGGGATAGTGGCCGATCGAAGCGATCTCGTGTTCGAAACTCGCACCCGATTCGAACAGGACCTTACCGGCCGTATCGAAGATGGTGAAGCCGCGCGAACCGCCCTCATAGTCACCTTCGTTGGCGACGACGATGCGATTGTCGTCGAGCCACTTGACGGCGTCAGGCTCGCGCTTGCGGCCCGGTTGCTCGTCCATGAAGGCGATGGCGCCGTCACGCTTGGCGTCGATGTCCCTAAGGTCGACCGCGCCAGCGGAGAAATGCGTCTTTACCGTCGCCGACTTGCCGTCGATGATGACGATGTGGTTGTTCTCCTGCAGCGTCAGCGCAATCTCGTCCTTGCCGTTGAAGGACACGAATTCCGGCTCCGGGTCGTCGCCTGCAACCTCGGCAAGACCGGTGAGGGTCACGTGCTTGATCGTCGCGCAATCGGCACCACCATCCTTCAGAGACAGGATCACCAGGTCGCCGGCAGGCATCTGCGGGATCTTGCCGTCGTTGACCTCTTCATCGCGCTCATTCTCGATCGCGATCGCAGCAATGGTCCGGTCCTTGTTGACCGCGACGGAGTCCGGCTGGCCGCCGAGATCGCAGGTCGACTCGACCTTCTTCGAGGCAACGTCGACGGTAGCGAGAAAGCCGGAAGGCTTGGTGAAGCTTTCGCGTGTGTTGACCGCGATCAGGGCCTTGGTACCGGCGACGGTTACCGAGGTCGGCTCGCCATCGAACGACACGATACCGGCCGCCTTCGGCGCCTTGGCGTCGGTGATATCGATAAGGCCGATGCGCTTGCCCGGGCTATCGGAATAGATCAGCGTATTGCCGTCTTCGGTGGCGGTAATGATTTCCGCGGATGTCGCGTCCTTGCGGGCATCGCCCTCCGGCAGATTGTCGGCAACGGCGAAGGACGCAATACGATTGAACACCGGTTCGGCGGCAGCCGGAAAGGCAACGGACGCAAGAAGTATGGCGGCAAGTGCCGTTCTGCATGATGAAATGGTCATGAAAAATCCCCCATGTCGAATATTCAAAACAAGGGGGTTCTGCGGGATGGCGATGACAGGCGCATGACAGTCTCGCGCCTTTGTTGTGCAGCGTTGTCTTACGCGGTCGCGCGCTCGCGTTTCATCTCGTTGCGCATGATGAAAAGCGAGGCGCCGAGGATCAGGACCGCCCCCAGCCACAGATAGCCGCTCGGCGCATAACCGAAGACGAGCCAGCCGGCGAGAACGTTGAGCGGTAGCTTGAGATCGTCGAAAGGCTGCACATACGCTGCGTCTGCGACGGTATAGGCAAGCGTCAACAGATACTGTGCCACCACGGTCAAAAGCCCCGCCAGCACCAATAGCGCAAGGATAGTTCCACTCGGCACGACAAACCCTGCCGACAGCGCCAGCACACCATTGATCGGCGTCAGAAGCACGAGCAACCAGACCGTTATCGTCTCAGGGCGCTCGATGCCTGTCAGGCTCTTGGTGATCAGCGACGCCGCCCCCCAGAGCAGCGCCGAGAAAACCGGCAGCAGCGCTGCCCAGGTGAAGCTTTCCGACCAGGGCTGCAGGATGATCGTGGCGCCGGCAAAGCCGACTGCCGCCGCTGCCCAGCGTGCCGGACCAACGCGTTCGCCCAGGAAGAGCCGCGCACCAAGAATGATGAAAAATGGCGATGTCATCACCAGCGCGATCGCCTGCCAGATCGGAACAGAAGCCAGGCCCGAAACCCAGGCCCCTACGCCGAGCGCCGCAAAGGCAACGCGAATGACGTGACGCCAGGGGTAATCGGTGCGCATGGCCGACAGGCCGGCGCGAAACAGGAACGGCAGGGAGAAGACGAGTGCAAATGCATATTGCCAGAAGGCAGTCGAGGTGGCGGAAAAGCCGAGTTGCATCGTCATCCATTGCGTGACGACATTCAGGAGAGCAAAGGCGACGCCGGCCAGTATCATCCAGGCCGCACCGGCCATGGCACGGGAGGTGAAAAGTGCTTGGGTCGTCTCGCTCATGTCCTTCATCCGCAAACAGGGACCTACACAAATCAGGACACATGAGCGCAGGATGCGACGACGGACCGCCCGCCCGTCGCACCCACGATCATTCTCTTTCATCCGGACTGTGACCGTCGGCTCCGGAATCGCACCGGATCTGCTAACCTTCCGACACGACAGCGCCTGAAGTGCTCGCGGGCTTGGGCCTGCTGCATAATTCCTTAAATCCAATCCGATTTAAGGAGAAAATTATGCAGCAGCTTTCAAGTGTCACAGCGTCCGTTGCGCGTCATATTTGACGCGCGGCGCTGAGCCCTTACCGCCGGTGGGGAGTTTCACCCCACCCTGAGAACAGGGCTGAGCCGTAGACCAAAGACCGCGCTGCTGCAAGGGCAGCCGAAACGCAAAAGGGTCCGGCGTGAACCGAACCCTTCAAGACTTGGACGGCCGGCCTCGTATCCGGCCGTCAAGCAAACCTATCAGCCGTTAACGGCATCCTTCAGGCCCTTGCCGGCCGTGAACTTCGGAACGTTGCGTGCCGGGATGTCAACTTCAGCGCCCGTGGACGGGTTGCGGCCCTTGGAGGCTTCGCGACGCGAAACGGAGAAGTTGCCGAAACCGACGAGGCGAATGTCGCCACCGTCCTTAAGTTCAGCCTGGATGGTCTCGAAAACTGCATCAACTGCGGAAGATGCGTCGGTCTTGGAAAGTCCGGCCTTCTCAGCAACGGCAGACACGAGCTCATTTTTGTTCATGTTTCCACCCCTTTCAAAATGGTTCGAAACGACTGTGTTTTTAAGCCGCGGCGGCTTGCGCATCGCCCGCGTCTTGCCATTCCCAATTGCGCCTAATCCCTTGGAATGCAAGGCTTGCAGCATGCTTTTACAACAAAAAAGACCGGCCAGAGGCCGGTCTTCCTTGTTTTTCTGCCAAATGGGCCTGACGGGAACACAATTGCACCCGCCCGGTCCTGTCAATCAGTGGGCGATGGAAGCGCCCGCTTCGTCCTGCGAATCAACCGCGGCGACGGTTGCCGGCTCATTTGCCGGGTCCCATTCGATCGGCTCCGGGACGCGGACCAGAGCGTGCTCGAGCACTTCACCCATCCGCGAAACGGGGATGATCTCCAGCACGTTCTTCACGTTGTCCGGGATCTCGGCGAGATCCTTGGCGTTTTCCTCGGGGATCAGCACCTTCTTGATGCCGCCGCGAACGGCCGCCAGCAGTTTTTCCTTCAGTCCTCCGATCGGCAGCACGCGGCCGCGAAGGGTGATCTCACCCGTCATCGCCACGTCCTTGGAGATCGGAATACCGGTCATGACAGAGACGATCGCTGTTGCCATGGCAACACCGGCCGACGGGCCATCCTTGGGCGTCGCGCCTTCCGGCAAGTGCACGTGGATGTCGCGCTTGTCGAACAGCGGCGGCTCAATGCCGAAGTCGATCGCCCGCGAGCGGACATAGGATGCCGCCGCCGAAATCGATTCCTTCATCACGTCGCGCAGGTTGCCGGTGACGGTCATGCGGCCCTTGCCGGGCATCATGACGCCTTCGATCGTCAGCAGTTCGCCGCCGACCTCGGTCCAGGCAAGACCTGTGACCACACCGACCTGATCGTCGCGTTCGGCTTCGCCGTGACGATAACGCGGTACGCCAAGGTAGTCCTGGATGTTGCCGGCAGTGACTGCCACTGCCTTGGCCTTGCCCTTGATGATCTCGGTTACCGCCTTGCGGGCGAGCTTCATCAGTTCGCGCTCGAAGTTACGAACGCCGGCTTCGCGTGTGTAGGTCTGGATGATCGCCATCAGCGCACCGTCGGTGACCGAAAACTCTTTCGGCTGCAGCGCGTGATCGCGGATCGCCTTCGGCAGCAGGTGCCGCTTGGCGATTTCCAGCTTTTCCTCTTCGGTGTAGCCGGCAATACGGATCACTTCCATGCGGTCCATCAGCGGCGCCGGAATGTTCAGCGTGTTCGCCGTGGTGATGAACATCACGTTGGACAGATCGTATTCGACTTCAAGGTAGTGATCCATGAAGGTCGAGTTCTGTTCTGGATCCAGCACCTCCAGCAGAGCCGAGGACGGGTCGCCACGGAAGTCCTGGCCCATCTTGTCGATCTCGTCGAACAGGAAGAGCGGGTTGGACTTCTTCGCCTTCTTCATCGACTGGACGACCTTGCCGGGCATCGAGCCAATGTAGGTGCGGCGGTGACCGCGGATTTCGGCTTCGTCACGAACGCCACCCAGCGCCATGCGCACGTATTCGCGGCCGGTCGCCTTGGCGATCGACTTGGCAAGCGAAGTCTTGCCGACGCCCGGAGGGCCGACGAGGCACAGGATCGGGCCTTTGATCTTCGTCGAACGGGCCTGGACGGCGAGATATTCGACGATGCGCTCCTTGACCTTGTCGAGGCCGAAGTGATCGACGTTGAGCACTTCCTCGGCATGGTTCAGATCGGTCTTGATCTTGGACTTCTTGCCCCACGGCATGCCAAGCAGCCAATCCAGATAGTTGCGCACGACGGTTGCTTCCGCCGACATCGGGCTCATCTGGCGCAGCTTCTTCAGCTCGGCGTCGGCCTTTTCGCGCGCTTCCTTGGAAAGCTTGGTCTTGGCGATGCGCTCTTCGATTTCGGCCATCTCGTCGCGGCCGTCTTCACCGTCGCCGAGTTCCTTCTGGATCGCCTTCATCTGTTCGTTGAGGTAGTACTCGCGTTGGGTCTTCTCCATCTGGCGCTTGACGCGCGAACGGATACGCTTTTCCACCTGCAGGACGGAGATCTCACCTTCCATGAAGCCGAGCGCCTTTTCCAGGCGCATCTTCACGCTGGTGGTTTCCAGCATTTCCTGCTTTTCGACGATCTTGATCGATAGATGCGATGCGACGGTGTCGGCAAGCTTCGAATAATCTTCGATCTGGCTCGCGACGCCGACGACTTCCGGAGAAATCTTCTTGTTGAGTTTCACGTAGCTTTCGAATTCGGAGACGACCGAGCGGCTGAGCGCCTCGATCTCGACCGGATCTTCTTCCGGCTCGTCGAGCGCCTGTGCGGACGCTTCGTAGAATTCTTCGCGCGGCGTGTAGCTGTCGATCTTGGCGCGCGTGCGCCCTTCGACCAGCACCTTGACGGTGCCGTCGGGCAGCTTCAGGAGCTGCAGGACATTGGCAATCGTGCCCACCTGGTAGATCGCCGAGGCTTCCGGATCGTCGTCCGTCGCGTTGATCTGGGTGGCAAGCATGATCTGCTTGTCGGTCCCCATGACTTCTTCAAGCGCACGGATGGACTTTTCACGGCCGACAAAGAGCGGCACGATCATGTGCGGGAAGACTACAATGTCGCGAAGCGGCAAGACCGGATAGGTCGCGCTTTCAGTCGCCGGAGACGTTTTGCTCGTCATGTCATTTCCTTTCCGTCCCGATTTCGGGCCCGTTCCCGGGAGCCACAGCGGCACTCCCGGTTGTCATATTTTCCACATGAAAGTGGAGTGCTAGAGAGTCCTTTTCAAGGCTCGCCGCAACATCCACCATCAGTGGCCGGGTCCTTCTGACTACGCTTTATTGCTGTTGCGTACCTTGCGACGGAAAACGAGGCTTCAAGGATATGCAACGGCCGAGGCCCTCTACTGAATCGTCACATCATTGCGTTGTTAAGACACTTTAGCAACAACCGAATTGTTAAATCGTCCCCCGCGCAAGCCATCTCAACAACTAAGTGCAAGGCCATGAAAAAGCCCGCACGAGGCGGGCTTTTTCAGGTCCGATCTGTGGGCCTGCGATCAGGCCGAAACGTTCGCCTTCTCTTCCGAGCGCTCGGAATAGATGTAGAGCGGCCGCGCCGCACCCTTCACCACCTCGTCGGAGATCACGACTTCGCGAACGCCTTCGAGCGTCGGCAGCTCGAACATCGTGTCGAGCAGGATCTTTTCCATGATCGAGCGCAGGCCACGGGCGCCGGTCTTGCGCACGATGGCGCGACGGGCGATCTCGCGCAGCGCGTCCTCGTGGAAGGTCAGTTCGACGTCCTCCATCTCGAACAGCCGCTGGTACTGCTTGATCAGAGCGTTCTTCGGCTCGGACAGGATCTGGATCAGCGCGTCCTCATCGAGGTCTTCGAGCGTTGCCAGAACCGGCAGACGGCCGATGAATTCCGGGATCAGGCCGAACTTAACCAGATCTTCCGGCTCGAGTTCGCGCAGAACTTCGCCGACGCGGCGATCTTCCGGCGAGCGAACCGTCGCGCCGAAACCGATCGACGTCTTCTCGCCACGGGCGGAGATGATCTTATCGAGGCCGGCGAAGGCGCCGCCGCAGATGAACAGGATATTGGTGGTATCCACCTGCAGGAATTCCTGCTGAGGATGCTTGCGGCCACCCTGAGGCGGCACCGAAGCAACAGTGCCTTCCATGATCTTCAAGAGCGCCTGCTGCACGCCCTCACCGGAAACGTCACGGGTGATCGACGGGTTGTCGGATTTGCGCGAGATCTTGTCGACTTCGTCAATGTAGACGATGCCGCGCTGGGCGCGCTCGACATTGTAGTCGGCAGCCTGCAGCAGCTTCAGGATGATGTTTTCGACGTCTTCACCGACATAGCCGGCTTCCGTCAGCGTCGTCGCATCGGCCATCGTGAAGGGCACGTCGATGATGCGTGCAAGCGTCTGTGCGAGATAGGTCTTGCCGCAACCGGTCGGGCCGACGAGCATGATGTTCGACTTCGCCAGCTCCACATCGCTGCCCTTGGCCGCATGGGCCAGACGCTTGTAGTGGTTGTGCACGGCGACCGAAAGAATGCGCTTCGCCTGCTGCTGGCCGATGACGTACTCGTCGAGGACCTTGATGATTTCCTGGGGGGTCGGAACGCCATCGCGGGACTTGACCATCGAGGTCTTGTTCTCTTCGCGAATGATGTCCATGCAGAGCTCGACGCATTCATCGCAGATGAAGACCGTCGGTCCGGCAATCAGTTTGCGGACTTCGTGCTGGCTCTTGCCGCAAAACGAACAATAAAGCGTATTCTTCGAGTCACCGCCGTTGCTACCGCTGACCTTGCTCATTTCCATTTCCTTCCAGCACGCCGGACATCTTCGGAAAAGATATCACGGACCACTCAATTCGCCCCGCGCAAAGACCTGCGCCGCATTAAGAGGGCTTCCGGGAGTACTCACCGTATCAGGGCATTTTGCCCAAGATTCGGCCGCAACGACTCTCCCACCTAACTCTGAACCCTATGTCTTCACAGCTCAATAGAACATTAAGGGGTCATCTTAGCGGCTTTACCCCCTCGATAAAGCCCTTTCACCATTACAATTGTGTCACAATTGCATCTATCGTGACACAAAAGCGCGTTATCACGCCTG
Organism: Ensifer sp. NM-2; assembly: GCF_003024455.1. Lineage (NCBI taxonomy): Bacteria > Pseudomonadati > Pseudomonadota > Alphaproteobacteria > Hyphomicrobiales > Rhizobiaceae > Ensifer > Ensifer sp. NM-2. The sequence goes on along the minus strand of NZ_PVZR01000008.1, from coordinate 148,770 downwards.
CTCTGCAGCCTCGATCGCTTCGCGCGACGTGATGACCTTGTCGATCAGACCCCAGTCGAGCGCTTCGTCGGAACTCATGAAATGGTCGCGATCGAGCGTCTGTTCAACCTCTTCGTAGGTCCGGCCGCAATGCTTGACGTAAACCTCGTTCAGGCGCCGCTTCATCTTGAGGATGTCCTTGGCGTGACGCTCGATATCAGAGGCCTGGCCCTGGAAGCCACCGGACGGCTGATGCACCATGATGCGCGAGTTCGGGGTGGCGAAACGCATGTCCTTGTGGCCGGCAGCCAGCAGGAGCGAACCCATCGAGGCGGCCTGACCGATGCACAGCGTCGAAACCGCCGGCTTGATAAACTGCATGGTGTCGTAGATCGCCATACCGGCGGTAACGACGCCACCCGGCGAATTGATGTAGAGAGCGATTTCCTTCTTCGGGTTTTCTGCCTCGAGGAAAAGAAGCTGGGCGCAGACGAGCGTTGCCATCTGATCTTCGACCGGACCGGTCAGGAAGATGATGCGCTCTTTCAGAAGGCGCGAAAAGATATCGTAGGAACGTTCGCCGCGGTTGGTCTGCTCCACAACCATCGGCACCAGCGCCATGGCGGTATCAACTGGATTTCTCATATCGAACCTTCATCAATCGGGCCCGCAATGCCTTTGCGAACCGGGAATCACAGGATTAGCCTTCTGCCCCTACATAGAGTGTCAACACCCTTCACTTCAAGTCGCCAACCTCCGATAACCTTAATCGGCGGCGCCCTTCCAGCCTAAGAACAGCGGTCCTCCACACGTGATTGCTGATAGAACATTTTTTCGCCGCCGCCTTTGCCAACGCCCTGGCTTTTGCGCTTTCCGCACAGCATTCGCCACCGCTGGGTAAACGGACGGTAAACGGCGCGCGCGCCACGGCGGACCTCAAAGCTGCGATTCGATCGGCAGGATACGGATGATCCCGGCGATAACGCGCCTCAGCAGGCTGGCGTCGGGCTCGCGCCGCAGCCGCCGCTCGGTCCCGTTGGTTCGGTCACGCCAGACGAGCCGCGCACCTTCAAGGCTTAGCCGATAACTGACGGACGGGGCCGTCTCGTCCTCAAACATCGTGGCGAGTTCGCCGGCAAGTGCTGCATCCACAAACACAACGCCCATTTCGGTGTTCAGCGATGCCGACCGCGGGTCGAAATTCATCGAACCGACGAAGCCGTTCAGACCATCGACCACAAAGGCCTTGCTGTGCAGGCTCGCATTGCGCCGGCCAAACAGCGACATACGATGACTCTCGACCGTATCGCCCTGCTCTTTCAGTTCGAAAAGCTCGACACCGGCGCGAACGAGGTTTCGACGGTACTTCACATAGCCACCATGAACGGCCGCGACGTCGGTCGCAGCCAGTGAATTTGTCAGCACCGCGACGCGGATGCCCTTTTTCACAAGCGCCGTCAGTTCGCGCGTCCCGGCCGTGCCGGGAATGAAATAGGGCGAAATGATGCGCAGATCGTTCTTTGCCGCCTGGATCAGCGGGAAGAGTTCGCGCAGCAGCCAGTTCTGCCGCTTTTGCATCAGCGCCTTCTCGGGCGGGTCGGCCTCAAGGCGAACGTTGTCGATCCAGTACAGCCTTCTCGAGCCGCTATAGAACGTCTCTTCGGCCATCGCGTCAGTCACGCGCTCCAGATAGAAACGGGCGGCAGGCGTGCGCGCATGGGCATCGAGCGCCTCCCTCAGCGCCGGCAGATATTGCTTGCGGGGGGTGCGCAGTTTGGCGATCGGCAGCACGGACGTGCTGTTCCAATAGCGATCGAACATTGCCGTTGCCTGATCGACCACCGGCCCGATCATCCAGAGATCGAGGTCACGAAAGTTTGAAAGCTCGGCCGCGTCGAAATAGGCATCGCCGATATTGCGCCCGCCGGCGATGGCCAGGCGCGCATCGGAAACCCACAGCTTGTTGTGCATGCGGCGTGTGGCGCTGAAAGCGCGGATGGCCATCTCGAAACCCCGGCGGATACGATCGGTGCGGGCACGGCTTGGATTGAAGAGCCGGACCTCAATGTTCTCGTGGGCATCAAGCGCGATGCACATCCGGTCGTGGATGCCGGCGTTGATATCATCGAGCAGCAGGCGGACGTGGACGCCGCGGTCGGCAGCCGTCAGGATTTCACGCGTGAGCAAGAGACCGGTCAAGTCATCCTTCCAGTAGTAGTATTGCAGGTCGAGGCCGCGGCCGGCCCTGCGAGCCGCATGCGCCCTGACGACGAAAGCTTCGATGTTGTCAGAGACCAGCGATATGCCGTTCTTTCCGGAACGGGTGCGAAGCAGCGGGCCTATGGCCCGATCGAGTTCGGTATCGGCGTCAGCGACAGGGAGTGCAGCAGACGGGTCTCCATGGGGACGCCGACCGAAGCGGCCATAGACATAGAAAATCGCCGCACCGAACGCGCCGCCGATGGCGACAACGGCAACAATGACAAAGGACAACATCACCTGCCCGCCAGAAAGTGTCTCAGGCCGATCCGGCCCGGCTCACTTCAATCCGTTCGTTGTTATGGTCTTCCCGCTTGCCGACCTTCAGATCGATCGATGCCTTGACCGGCAAATGATCGGAAGCGATGCGGGCCAGAGGAGAATCGTGCACTGCGACCGATGTCACCAGGCTGTGCGGGTTGCCGAGAACGCGATCGAGCGGCAACAGCGGAAAGCGAGAGGGAAAGCTCGCGACGGTCGCATGCGAGGGGTCGAAGACGGGGCTAAGGAAGGACAGCGACGACCGTTTGCCCATGCGCCACTCGTTGAGGTCGCCGATCAAAAGCGTGGGTCGCCCGCCCGCATCGGAGGCCGCCTCGATGATCGCCTCGGCCTGTTGCGCGCGGGAATGACGAAGCAATCCGAGATGGGCGGCGATCACGCGCAGCGGCCCCATCCTGAGGTCAAGATCGACAACGAGCGCTCCGCGCGGCTCGACACCCGGAAGTTTCAGTTGCTGTACGTCGGAAACCGCACCTTCACGCAGAAGCAGCACATTGCCGTGCCAGCCATGCCCCTTGGTGGAGAAGCCCGAGATCGGAACGGATACGAGATGCGCTTCGCGCCGCAGATGTTCCAGATCGAGGAGCCCTGCCCGCTCACCGAACCGCTGGTCGGCTTCCTGAAGGGCGACGATATCGGCGCCGAGTTCGCCGATCACTTGGGCCGTGCGGCCCGGATCAAAGCGGCCATCGGTGCCGACACATTTGTGGATGTTGTAGGAAGCGATGACGATATCACCGCGGTTGACCGCCGCCTCACGGCTGACGACGGTGGGTCGCCGCTTGCGGATTGCCGCTACGATGCCCGCCGATAGACTGGTCTGGTTTTTTGCCATGCCGCTCCCTGCTTGCTGCCGCATCATGCGCAAATAGGTCGCCGGACGCCACTGAAAAAGGCTCCAGACCAAAACTTGTTCCGTTCGAAATGGCGGCAGTGGCGCTTTTTCGAACTGCTCCACAGTCATCGGCGCCGCTCAGACCTCAAGGCACAGGTAGACTGTTTCCCGCATTTTTGAGGGCTGGAGAATGACGGCCGGCCGCCGGGCCACCCGCCGTTGCGCAAACGCGACCTTCAATCCGCCGGACCGGCAAAGAGGATCAGATTGCCGTCGGGATCAAGGACGATGAAGTTCCGCGCACCCCAAGGCTCGGTCCGCAATGTTTGGTGAAAACGCACGCCGGCGGCCTGATAGTCGAGGAACAGGCGCTTGAGCTCATCCGATGTGGCGACGGTCAAGGAGGCGGAAAGCAGATGCTCCCGCTCTCTGATGTCGCCGACGAAGACAGGCTCGCAGACCAGGCGCAATGCGAGCAGCGCATTGTCGCGTTTCACCTGGCCATAGAAGGGTGGATCGCCGTAGACGAAGTCGACGGCAAAACCGAGTTTGTCGGTGACGAAGTCGCAAGACGCCTTGATATCGGCGACGAACAATTGTGCCGAAGTCGATTGCAGAACAGGGCGCGGTGCTGCTTGTTTTGCTTGCATGGTCATTGTCAGGGCTCCTGATTTGAGCGCCTGCCAGCCGTCAAAACCCATCTGGCGTGCGACCAGTTCCTGGGCGTCGGCGAGCTTGAAGTCTGCCTTCAATATTTCCCGATCATCCAGGTCGGGCCTGCTTCTTGAGGTTTTCGAGGTTCGGCATGGGCGCAACTAAGGTCTATCTACCGTAGGTGGGCGTTGCCCTTTCGACCTTGCACCGATGCGCCCTACGCAGCGTCAGAACATTGACTCGCGGTGAGCTATCTTGTCAACGCGCTGATACCGCAAGCCGATGACCCGTTGCGACAACCACTCAGTCGCGCTGTCGATCGGTCAGGGCTCTGCAACTTGTACTCTTGCGGGGCGAACCCGGTCGCCCTTAGAAATAGCTGTCGCACCCGCCTTGCAAAGAGCCAGATCATGCCGCCCAAGCCCGCCATCATCATCGACAGCGCCAAGCGAAGCGTTTCGATCGACGTGCACGACCCGGATTTCTACCGTGCGCCACTGTCGGCTTACGCGGAAATTCACGCCCATTGCCCGGCATTTTACTGGAGCGAGCGCGAACAATGGTATTTCGCGGGCTACGACCAGGTGAACGCGTTGCTACGCGACCGGCGTTTTGGCCGGCAGATCCTACACGTGGCGACACGCGAAGAACTCGGCATGCCGGCACCGAAGCCGCATCTGAAGGATTTCGACGCACTTGAGGAGCATTCGCTACTGGAGCTCGAACCGCCGACCCACACCAGGCTTCGCACCCTCGTCAACCGCGCCTTCGTCTCCCGGCAGATCGAACAGTTGCGGCCGGACATCGAACGGCTTTCGCATACGATCATCGACGGTTTCGAGCAGGACGGCGAAGTCGAGCTACTGAAGACCTATGCCGAAACGATCCCGGTCACGATCATCGCCAGGATGCTCGGCATTCCCGTCGACGCCGCGCCAAACCTGCTCGATTGGTCGCATCGCATGGTGAGAATGTACGTCTTCAATCGGAGCCACGAGACCGAGTTCGACGCCAACCAGGCCTCCGCCGACTTCGCCGACTACCTCAAGACCATCATCGCCGAGAAGCGCCGCAAGCCGGCCGACGATCTGCTGACACATATGATCACGTCGGAGAAAGATGGAGAGCGATTGTCCGAGGCAGAGCTGGTTTCGACGGCCGCCCTGCTTCTCAACGCCGGCCACGAGGCGACCGTCCATCAGATCGGCAACGCGGTCAGAACGATCCTGCAGTCGGACCACGCGCCGGGAGATCTGTTCGCAACGGAGGCGACGACCGATCTTGCGATCGAGGAGTGCCTCCGATTTGCCGCACCGCTGCATATCTTTCAACGCTATGCGCTGTCGGATATCGAACTCGACGAAGGGATTGCGCTTCGCAAGGGCGACAAGATCGGCCTGCTTCTTGGTGCCGCCAATGTCGATCCGCGGAAGTTCAGCGACCCTGACCGCTTCAAGCCTGCGCGCGACGAGGGCGTCAACGTCTCGTTCGGTGCGGGCCTGCACTTCTGCATCGGAGCGCCGCTCGCCCGGCTCGAACTCAAGCTGTCGCTGCCGATCCTGTTCCAGCGCTTGCCCGGGATGCGGCTGAAACACCCGCCGGAAGTGAAGGACAGTTTCCATTTCCATGGCCTGGAGCGGCTCGATCTCGTTTGGTGAAGGGACACCCCTGCCCGGTCTGCGCAAAGCAAACGGCTTCGACGCAACCGCCGAAGCCGTTTGATCCCAATTGCAGAGGCGAATGCGTTGGGGTTTAGACGGCGGCGGCCGTCTGTTCGACACCGTAGCGCGCCGCCGGCCTGTCATGCGAAAGATTGGGCGACAGCACCATGCGCGCCTTTGTGAAGGCGTGCCAGTCGGCAGCGTCGGGCAACGATGGAATGGTGACCAGTTCTCCCTGGTCGAAACCGGCAAGTGCCGCGTCGACGAGATCGGTGACGTCCATCACCATCGAAGGGTCGAGCCGGTCGATCGAGCCGCCGGCCCGGTCAAAGATCTCGGTGCGGGTCAGCCCGGGCAGCACCGCCTGAACCCTGACGCCCTTGTCTGCCGCTTCCACGTTGATCGATTGCGTCAGGTTAAGCACAAACGCCTTGGAGGCATTGTATGTGCCGTTGAACCGCTCGGGCACCAGCGCGACGACGGAGGCGATGTTGATGATCGCTCCCTTGCCGCGCATCGCGAATGTCTGGGCGGCGGCAATCGCCAACCGGTTCACGGCGACGACGTTCAGCTCGATCATGGCTTCGAGATAGTCCAGGTCATCAGTGAGCAGCGGTCCCTTCGGACCGATCCCCGCGTTGTTGACAAGGAGTTCGATTGCCTCGTCTTCGCGCAGGCGCTTCTCGACCAGCCTTACGTCATCCCGTAGCGTCAAGTCCGCCTTGAGCACGTCGACCGTCACACCGTATTGCGCCGACAGCTTGGCGGCAAGATCGGAGAGACGCTTTTTATCGCGTGCCACCAGAACCAGGTCATGGCCGCGTTGCGCCAAGCGGTCCGCATAGGTCGCGCCGATGCCCGACGACGCGCCCGTCACCAGCGCCTTACCCCTTTTCTCCACTGCACGCATTGTCGGTTTCCTTGTTCGGATTTCAATCTAGTGGTATATGCCACTAAATATACAGCAAACTGGACGCTGCGCAAGAGTGGCGCTACCAAAGTCGAAAATGGGCGCCGCAGCTCCCGACGGAGGAAACGATGGACGACACGCCGAAGGGAATCTGGGACTTCTGCACCAACAGTGCGCTGAAGCGCGCCTCGCGACAGTTAGGACAGCTCTATGAGGATGTGCTCGCACCAAGCGGATTGCGCGGCACGCAGTATTCGCTGCTGAGCCAGATCGCCCATAGCAAGAATGCGTCGCTGCGCACGCTCGCGGATCTGTTGGTGATGGACCTGTCGGCGCTTGGTCACACGCTGAAGCCACTCATCCGCGACGGCTATGTCGAGCTTGTGCCCGACGCGTCGGACCGGCGAGTGAAGCGCGTTCAGCTGACGCCCTTCGGCGCCAAGAAGCAGCGGGAGACGACGGATCTCTGGCGCAAGGCGCAGGCGCGCTTCGACAATGCTCTCGGTAAACAGGAGGCCGAAGCCTTGCGGCGGGCGCTGAACGGAATCTCGGAAGCCTCGTTTGCCGAAGCGTTCACCCGGGCATCGGACGGTACCGAGCCGGGCGCAAAGGGATAACGGGTCGATCAGAGGCGGATGACGTAATCCTTGCGGGTCGTCTCGATGACCTCCCACGTTCCCTTGAAACCGGGCTGGAGGATCATGCTGTCGCCGGCGCGCAGGTGCACCACTGCGCCGCCGTCGTCGGTGACGACCGAGTAGCCCGACAGGATATGGAAGTACTCCCATTCGTCATAGGCGATGCGCCACTTTCCGGGCGTGGATTCCCAGACGCCGGCATAAATCCCGCCATCGGCCTCCTCGACGTTCCAGGTGCGGAACCGAGGCGTGCCGGAAATCAGCCGATCGGCCGCAGGCCCGCCGACTTCGGGCTCGATCGCCGCCAAGTCGAATTTCTGCATCTTCACCATCACGCACCAACTCCATAAGGGGACGGAAGGTCCGTCCCCTCTTTTTCATATCAATATCAGATCTTTGCGAGCGACTGCTCGAGATCGGCGATGATGTCGGAAACGTCTTCGATACCGACAGACAGGCGCACGACATCGGGACCTGCCCCCGCCGCAACCAGCTGCTCCGGGGTCAGCTGACGATGGGTGGTCGAGGCCGGGTGAATGACGAGCGAACGGGTATCACCGATATTGGCAAGGTGAGAGAACATCTCGAGCCCCTCGACGAAGCGCTTTCCTGCCTCGTAGCCGTCCTTGAGACCGAAGGTGAAGACGGCGCCGGCACCCTTCGGTGCATAGCGCTTTTGCAGCGCATTGTTCGGATCGTCCTCAAGCCCGGCATAGTTGACCCAGGACACCTTGTCGTGGCCCTTCAGCCACTTGGCAACGGCGAGCGCATTGTCGCAATGGCGCTGCATGCGCAGCGGCAGCGTCTCGACGCCAGTCAGGATCATGAAGGCGTTGAACGGCGAAATCGCCGGCCCGAAGTCGCGAAGCCCGAGAACGCGAGCAGCAATCGCAAAGGCGAAATTGCCAAAGGCCTGATGCAGCACGACGCCTGCATATTCCGGGCGCGGCTCCGACAGCATTGGGTACTTGCCGGACTTCGACCAGTCGAAGGTGCCGCCATCGACGATGACGCCGCCCATCGAATTACCATGACCGCCGATGAACTTGGTGAGCGAATGCACGACGATATCCGCACCGTGCTCCAGCGGACGCAGCAGGTAGGGTGTCGCCATCGTGTTGTCGACGATCAGCGGCAGGCCATGCTTGTGTGCGACCTCGGCAATCGCGGCGATATCGACGAAGGTACCACCCGGATTGGCGAGACTTTCGATGAAGATCGCCTTGGTGCGCGCATCGATCTTCGCCTCAAAGCTCGAAGGATCGCCCGGATCCGCCCAACGAACCTGCCAATCGAAGGACTTGAAGGCATGGCCGAACTGATTGACCGAGCCACCGTAAAGACGGTTGGCGGCGACGAAATTGTCACCCGGGCTCATGATCGTGTGGAATACGAGAAGCTGGGCCGCATGCCCGGAAGCAACCGCCAGCGCCGCAGTGCCGCCTTCCAATGCGGCGAGGCGCTCTTCCAGCACCGCCTGCGTCGGGTTCATGATGCGGGTGTAGATATTGCCGAACTGCTGGAGGCCGAAGAGTGCTGCCGCATGGTCGGTGTCGTTGAAGACGAAGCTGGTCGTCTGGTAGATCGGCGTCGCCCGGGCGCCCGTCGTCGGATCTGGTTGCGCTCCGGCGTGGATTGCGAGCGTGCTGAAACCAGGATTGTCTTTCGTCATTCGTCCCTCCCATGACCGCGCCGCACCTCCCATGGAGGCGCCAAACGCACCCTATCCCTTTGATTCCAGGCATCGTGCGCGTCGAAGAACAGCTTCGATTTCGGCTTCATGCGCTGGAGCGGCGGCACTATCCCAGAGCCGCCACGCGTGGTCAAAGAAAGATTTTTTCAAAACTGACGGTTGCACGAAACATCGCTGTGGCCGATGCCGTGTCAGCCGATCAGACGCGGATACTCCATCGCCGGACAGCGATCCATGACGACCTTGATACCGGCGGCCTCCGCCTTGGCAGCAGCGGCGTCGTGCCTCACCGACAGTTGGCCCCAGATCGCCTTCGGCAAGGTCTCGAGCGCCAGGATCTCGTCGACGAGCGCCGGCAGTGCATGGGCCGCGCGAAAGACGTCGACCATGTCGATCGGCTCCTTGACGTCGGTGAGCCTGCCGACGACGGGCTGATCGAGGATCGTCTTGCCGACATGACCCGGATTGATGGGGATGACGCGATAGCCCTTGCGCAACAGGAAGGCCATGACCCGATGGCTCGGCCGCTCGGCGTTCGGCGATGCACCGACGAGGGCGATCGTCTTTGTCGAACGCAGGATGTCGGCGAGGTAATAATCCGGGTAGGCGTCGTGGTTCATGTTCTGATCCGAACTCATCTGTTATACGCGTGTATAGTTCGCACGGTGGCGGCGGGTGTCAATCGAGCGCCCGATGGCGGCGGCGGAACGGCTGTAGCGCCGCACAGGCATCCTCCCGCCAATTTCCGGTTGCTTTTCCCGTACAGTGGCGCGACAACGCTGGCAACGGCCTGCCCCATTCTCCACTGAGGTTTCACCTTGCCCCTTGATGTCATTGCGCTCGTCCTCTTCGGGGCGCTGTTGCACGCGACCTGGAATGCGCTGGTCAAGGCGGGCTCGGAGAAATCGCTCGATGCGGCAATGATCGCACTCGGCGCGGCAGTCGTGGCCATTCCTTTCCTGCCGTTCCTGCCATTGCCGCAGCCGGAAGCCTGGCCGTTCATCCTGGTTTCGGCGCTTTTCCAGTTTGCCTATTTCCAGCTGGTCGCTGCCTCCTACCGTGCCGGCGATATCGGGCTAGTCTATCCCCTGATGCGCGGCGTCGCGCCACTGATCGTCGCCTCCACCAGCAGCGTCATCATCGGCGAGCAGCTGACAACCGGCGCCATGGCGGGTGTGTTGACCATCAGCGTCGGCGTGCTGACGCTCGCCTTCGAATCGCGAAAAGGCGGCAAACACGCGATCATCCTGGCGCTACTCAATGCCTGCGTGATTGCATGCTATACCTTTGTCGACGGCATCGGCGCGCGGGTGTCGGGCAACGCGATCTCCTACACTTTGTGGATGGCGCTGCTTCCGCCGGTGTTGCTGTTTACCTGGGCCTTTGCCCGGCGGGGCATCAAGCCGGTCGCCCGCCACGTCTACAAGAACTGGTGGCGCGGCCTCATCGGCGGCGCCGGCTCCATTGGCGCCTACGGCCTGGCACTGTGGGCGATGACGAAGGCGCCGGTCGCGACCGTCGCAGCGCTGCGCGAGACCGCGATCCTGTTCGCTGTCGTTATCTCCGTGGTGTTTCTGAAGGAGCGCGTCAGCATCTGGCGCATCGCCGCCGCCTGCGTAATCGCGCTTGGCGCCCTGCTCCTGAAACTGGCCTGACCGCTATTCCCAATCCCAATTATTCCCTATCCCACTCCGGCATCCGCTTGCCGAGGAAGGCGCCGATGCCGTTCTCGGCGTCGCCTGCCAGCATATTTTCGACCATGACGCCGACCGCATAATCGTAAGCCTCGGGAAGGCTCATTTCCGCCTGGCGATAGAACGCTTCCTTGCCGATCTTCAGCGCCTGCGGCGATTTCGAAGCAATGACGGCTGCATATTTGTCGACGACCTGGCGAAGATATTGCTGGGGCACGATGCGATTGACCAGGCCGAAATCCTTGGCGGTCGATGCATCGATGGTCTCGCCTGTCAGAAGCATTTCCATCGCCTGCTTGCGATGTGCTGCCCGCGACAGCGCCACCATCGGCGTCGAGCAGAACAGGCCGATATTGACGCCCGGCGTGCAGAAGGTGGAGCTGTCGGTGCAGATCGCCAGATCACAGCTGGCAACAAGCTGGCAACCGGCTGCCGTCGCCAGGCCGTCGAACTCGGCGATGACCGCCTGGGGCAGCCGCGTGATCTTGATCATCAAATCTGCAGCAAGGCGGATCGTCGTTTCGAAGAAGGCCCTGCCCCCGTCGGCATCGGCCCGATGTGCCGTCATTTCCTTGAGGTCGTGGCCCGCGGAGAACAGCTTGCCGGATGCCGCCAGCACGACAACTCTGATGTCCTTGGAATGGGCAACGGCATCGAGCGCCGTATGCAACGCCTCCATCAGCTCGATCGAAAGCACATTGGCTGGCGGGTTGTTGAGCGTCAGCCGAAGCACCGGTCCCGAAAGCTCGCGCACCAGCAATGCACTCGGCTCTTCCTTCCGAAATGAAACAACGTCCGCCATGCTTTTCTCCTGCTGTCCTGTCTATCCCCGTAAATGGGCATCCGTGGTACGCCGCCTCCTGCAACCTTTCAAGTCAGTGGTAGCTGTCGCGACTTAGACCTTTTTCCGCCTTGCGCAAAAACGCATGTCGGCTTCACTAAGTGTCGATGTTAGCGCAAAGGAATACCTGCCGATGAAGATCCAGCCCATCATGACGGTCGAGGAGCTGAACCGGTTTCTCGACACGGACTTTCCTCAGGTCCACACGGACGGCAAAGTGTTCCATGTCACCGAGGCCGGCCCCGGATTTGCGACGATGCGACTCGATCCGAACGAGCGTCATATCCGGCCGGGCGGCACCGTATCGGGCCCGACACTTTTCGCGCTTGCGGACGTTTCGGCTTATATCGCGCTGATCGCCCATATCGGACCTGTGGCGCTTGCCGTCACCACCAATCTCAACATCAATTTCCTGCGCAAGCCGGAGCCGCGGCCGCTCGAATGCACCTGCCGCATCCTCAAGCTCGGTAAGCGATTGGCCGTTCTTGACGCCGCTATCGCAATGGTCAGCAGCGACGATCTCGTGGCGCATGCGACAGCGACCTATTCGATTCCGCCTCAGTAAATTGAGGTATCAATGCACCACATTGCTAAGTCGTTGTTTTCGCAATACTTTATTTCGACCTTGCAAAATTCACGTTGTTGACGCCGGTTTAGGGCTTGGGTATAAGCACCCTCAGATCGCGGTCCCTCTCGGGCCGCTTTCTTCTTTTGGCTGAGTTTCAGTCAAAACCAAGCAACAAGAAACGCCCAGCGGTTCGCCGTTCGGGTCCAGAGAAAGAGTTTTGTTATGGCAACCTTCGTTCAGAAGCCTGCAGAGGTGGAGAAGAAGTGGATCATCATCGATGCCGAAGGCCTCGTTGTCGGTCGCCTCGCTTCCATCATCGCGAACCGCCTGCGCGGCAAGCACAAAGCCACCTTCACGCCGCATGTTGACGATGGCGACAACGTCATCGTGATCAACGCCGAGAAGGCCGTGCTTACGGGCAAGAAGTACACCGACAAGAAGTACTACTGGCACACCGGCTACCCCGGCGGCATCAAGGAGCGCACCGCGCGCCAGATCATCGAAGGCCGCTTCCCGGAGCGCGTCATCGAGAAGGCCGTCGAGCGCATGGTTCCCCGCGGCCCGCTCGGCCGTCGCCAGATGAAGAACCTGCGCGTTTACGCAGGCACGAACCATCCGCATGAAGCACAGCAGCCGGCCGTCCTCGACGTCGCCAAGCTGAACAGCAAGAACACAAGGAGCGCCTAATGGCCGACCTTTCCGCTCTCAAGGAAATCGCCACGACTGCGGAACCGGCAGCTCCGGTTCACGTCAAGAAGGTCGATGCACAGGGCCGCTCCTACGCGACCGGCAAGCGTAAGAACGCTGTCGCCCGCGTATGGGTCAAGCCCGGCTCGGGCAAGATCACCGTCAACGGCAAGCCGTACCTCGACTACTTCGCTCGTCCGGTTCTGCAGATGATCCTGCAGCAGCCGATCGTCGCAGCTGCCCGTGATGGCCAGTTCGACATCGACGCGACGGTCGCCGGTGGCGGTCTCTCCGGCCAGGCCGGTGCCGTTCGTCACGGCATCTCCAAGGCGCTCACCTACTTCGAACCGGGCCTGCGTCCGGTCCTGAAGAAGGGCGGCTTCCTGACCCGCGACAGCCGTGTCGTCGAACGTAAGAAGTACGGTAAGGCCAAGGCCCGCCGTTCGTTCCAGTTCTCCAAGCGTTAATCGCTGGAAGACACTGCATTTTGGAAGGCCGGGTTCGCCCGGCCTTTTTTTGTTTCAGATCGGCAGCTCGGTCGTCGACTTCAACTCGCGCAGCACGAAGCTTGAAACCACCGTGCGCACATGCGGATTGCGCATGAGATAGCGCGTCATGAAGGCGTCATAGCTGTCGACGTCGTTCGCGCGGATCTTCAGCATGTAGTCGAAGGTTCCCGACAGCGCATAGCACTCCATAATCTCCGGCCGATCGCGGACAACCGCCGAGAAAGAGGCGATGGCCTCGTCATGATGATCCTCCAGCGTCACATGGGCGATGATGCAGAGTTTCAGATCCAGTTTCGACGGATCGAGCAGCGCCACCCGCTTGCGGATCACGCCGTCGGCCTCCAGTTCCTGCAGCCGGCGCCAGGCGGAGCTTTGCGACATGCCCGCGCTTTCCGCGAGCTCCGACAGCGACTGGCCGCTGTCGGCCTGAATCAGCCTCAGCAGCTTGCGCAATGGCTGGGAAGTTTCCTTCAAATCCGACGACATTTTGAAATTTCCTCCCGCATCAGCGGCTTCCGCCGGCAACTGTGAAACAAATACTCGCTCCATTCGCGATACAATTGCAACAACCGGATGTTTTGACGAATGAGGAGACGTCATGCCCAAGGAAAGCAGCTACACCGCGAAACTGCCGGAGCCCGATGGCAGCTACCACTACACGCCCGAGGAAGATGCGATCTGGGGCGAACTTTACCAGCGACAGATGGCACTGCTCGCCGACAAGGCCTGCGACGAATATCTGGAGGGCGCGCGCAAACTTGGCCTTGGCCCTGACCGCGTGCCGCAGTTGCAGGACGTCAACCGCCGCCTGCAGGAAACCACCGGCTTCGGTGTCGAAGGCGTACCGGCACTGATCCCGCCATCGCGGTTCTACGAACTTCTGTCTGAGGGCAAGTTTCCGCTCGCAACCTTCATCCGCAGGCGCGAACACATCGACTATATCGAAGAGCCTGATATTTTCCACGAGGTCTTCGGCCATTGCCCGCTTCTGACCAACCAGAGCTACGCCAACTTCGTCCGCCGCTTCGGCGAAAAGGCCGTCGCACTTGGCAAGGGTTATTCCTGGCATATGTTCCGGATCTTCTGGTTCACTGTCGAGTTCGGACTGATCAACACGCCGCAAGGTCGGCGCTGCTTCGGTGCCGGCATCGTGTCGTCGCCGAACGAGACCCGCACGGCGATGGAGCCGTCGGCGAGTGAATTTCGCCCCTTCGACCTGATGACGGTGCTGCGCACCCCCTATCGCATCGATATCGTCCAGCCGATCTACTACGTGATCGACAGCTTCGCGCAGCTCGAGTCCATCATCGAAGAGGACATCGGCGCGCGCATTACCGAGGCCAAGGCGCTGGGTGACTTCGCGCCGACCTTCGAAGCCAAGGCGTCCTGACAGCATTACAGCGCCGCGCGTCAAATATGACGCGCGAAGGACGCTGTAACACTTTGAACCTGCTACATATTTTTATCCTTAAATCGGAATCGATTTAAGGAACTATGCAGTAGAATTCGCCGGCAGGGACTTGCCTTGCCGGCGACGATTGTCCAACGTTCCGCCATACACGGGAGACGGGATATGGCGAACAGGACGATCGATCACGCGCTAACGGCGCGCTCACTCACATCGGCGGCATCGGACCCGACGCATGCCGGCATTCTCTCCTTCATGCGGCGCAAATACTCAAAGCAGCTGAAGGACGTCGATGCCGTCGTCTGGGGCATCCCGTTCGACGCCGCAACCTCCAATCGTCCCGGCGCCCGCTTCGGGCCGCAGGCCATCCGCCGCGCCTCGGCGATCTTCGACAACGATCCGCAATACCCGTTCGAACGTGACCTCTTTGCTGAAATGGCAACCATCGATTACGGTGACTGCCTGCTCGACTACGGCAACCACTCGAAAACGCCGGCGACGATCGAGCGCGAAGCGGCAAAGATCCTGAAGAGCGGCGCCTATCTGCAGACGCTTGGCGGCGACCACTTCATCACCTATCCGATCCTGAAAGCCCATGCGGCCATCCATGGCCCCCTCGCCCTCGTCCAGTTCGACGCGCACCAGGACACTTGGCCGGATGAACGCGGTCGTATTGATCATGGCTCGTTTGTCGGCCGTGCGGCGCGGGCGGGCCTGATCGATACCGACGCATCGATCCAGATCGGCATCCGCACCCATGCGCCCGAAGACTGCGGCATCCGCATTCTCTATGGCTACGACATCGAGGAAATGAGTGTTTCAGACATTGCCGACGCCATCATTCAGCAGGTCGGGGAACGCAAAGCCTATCTGACCTTCGACATCGATTGCCTCGACCCTGCCTATGCGCCCGGCACCGGCACTCCGGTCGCCGGCGGCCCATCCAGCGCCAAGATACTCTCGGTTCTACGCAAGCTCGGAGCCCTGACTGTCGTCGGAAGCGATGTCGTCGAAGTCGCGCCTGCCTATGACCACGCGGACATCACCGCCATCGCCGGCGCGACGGTCGCCATGTACATGCTCGGCCTGCACGCCGAAAAGCTGGCGGAGCGTTCGACGCTTCGCTGATTTCCTGCTCCGTCAATCGAGATTGAGCAGACCGGCGTCCTGACGCTGACGGAGATGCTGATCGACGAGCGCTCGATCAGGACACGCGTGATAGCGCCCCTCGCAAGCATCGCGTAGTCGTGCCAACGCCTCGAACGTCGGCGATGTCGGCAAGCCCGCAGCCTCGATCAGGCTTGCGGCAAGGAAACCGACGTCCAACGGTATGGCGAAAGGCCGCATATCGATATCGCGCCCGTAGCCGTGCACAGTGTAATAGGTCTTGTAGGCAATCGATCCCAGGTCGGAAAAGACATTGTTTCCCGGGGTACCGGCGGCAAGGTAGTCCTTGGTGGCAACCGCCTGGTGATCGCCGAAATCGAGCACGATCGTGCCATTGGGGCCTGGCATCCGTTCACGCTCGCGCCGAAAATCCTGCAGGTCCTGTTTGGACAATGCAACACGCCGCAGGTATTCGTCAACCTGGGCATCCGGAGCGAAAGCCTTGTCCGGCAAGGCGTCTTGCGGCACCAGCGTCATGTCGTAAGGGCCGTGCGGGAAAAGGGTCTGCATGGCAATGAACAGTGGTCGCCGATCCTTTTCGCGGTGCTCGCGCACAATTCGTTCTACGACATCGAAATAGAAACGATCGCGCACGAAGTGCGACTCCGGTTTCATTGCGTCGAAATCGACGATTTCCTGGAATCCGATCGAGGTCAGGAACGGCCCTTCATTGACGAAGCTCGCCTGCATCGGCATCACGGCGATGGTGCGATAGCCGCAGCGTGCCATGAGGCTCGGCAGGCTCGCCTTGACCCGGCCTTCCAGGATCTGCGTCACATAGGGGCTCTGCCAGCCGAAATCTGCTCCGGAGAGCCCCGTCATCACGGAGAAATTCGTGACCCATGTGCCGCCGCCGAACGTCTCGACCTGCATCGGATGCACCCGGCCGTCCTGTGATTGGAACGACGCACTCATCCATTCAGGGACCGTTACCTGCGGGAAATAGCTGGGGCTGGTCTGGCTCTCGCTGAGAACGAGAAACAGGTCGGGCTGGCTGGCCGCCACGCCGCAGCTGATGTCATCGCTGAGCTTCCCCTCCGCTTCGACATTTTCCAGTCGACCGGCAAGGACGATCCGCCCGAGCGGAAACTCAAGATCGCCGATCGACACGAAGAAGGACGAGGCGTCATAACCGGAGATGTAATGGACGTAGTCTGGCTCGCCGTTCTTCTGCGGATAAAGAGCGACAACACCGACTGCCGCTATGACAAACAGGCAAGCGCGCACGACAAAAGAGCGAGCCGACCGGCGGTCGCTCCTGAATGCCACGACCAGGAACACGAATGCTGCGGCCAGCGCAGCCAGTCCGGCAATCAACAAATTGAAGTAGGAGCCGACCAGAAAGGAAAGCGCAGATCGATCAAGGCCGGTAAAGGCGAAATCGAAAACGTGCAGGGAAAAACCCTTGAGGCGGAACTTGACCTCCGACATCGCCGCAATGAGCAATACCGTCAATCCCGCTGCCCAGAGCGAAAAAGTCGGCCGGCGCGACAAGAGGAACAGCAGTGCGGCGATCGCCAGCGTCACGGCGACGAGGAAGGGCACGAACCGCCACCGCGTATCGAAATAGTGTAAGGCCTGGAGCAGCGTCAGGAACGCCAGCGAGATAGGCAGCGGATGCCTGAGCACGCGCCCGGCCTGCTCGATCACGTATTTCACCCTCTGCTCCCATATGACAGTTTTATGACAGCGCCTCAGATGCAGAATTACCGACGACAAGGCAACCTCTGGGTTGTAAATCACAATTCATGGTTAAGCGTGGAATGCGCGGCGCGGCGTCGCCGGCCCGTTGCTTGCGCGGGCCGCCCAGTTGCGGGCTCCGGCCGCTGCTTATATATGAACACCACCGCGCCACCGGGCGGGCGCTTCACGCGCGAACGGGGCGTTGAGAAACTGAATCAAATCTGTGTCAGATTGATTCCGGAATGACTCGTAACCTTCTGGACGAACGGGAAAATCATGAAACCGAAGATCTTCATCGATGGCGAACACGGCACCACCGGGCTGCAGATCCGCACCCGCATGGCCGGCCGCAGCGATCTCGAACTCCTGTCGATACCGGAAGCCGAGCGACGCAATGCCGCGATGCGCGAAGATCTTCTGAACAATGCCGACATCGCAATCCTCTGCCTGCCGGACGACGCATCGCGCGAGGCCGTCTCCATGGTTGCCGGCAACAACCGGGTACGCATCATCGACACGTCGACCGCGCATCGCATCACTCCCGACTGGGCCTACGGCTTTGCGGAGATGGACAAGACACAGCCCGCCAAGATCCGTGACGCCCGCCACGTCGCCAATCCCGGCTGCTACCCGACGGGTGCAATCGGCGTGATCCGGCCGCTGCGTCAGGCCGGCATCCTGCCCGATGGATACCCGGTCACGGTCAATGCCGTTTCCGGCTATACCGGCGGCGGCAAGCAGATGATCGCGCAGATGGAAGACGAGGCGAACCCGGATCACATCAGCGCGCCACATTTCCTCTATGGGCTGACGCTCAAGCACAAGCACGTGCCGGAGATGAAGATGCATGGCCTGCTCGACCGCGCACCGGTATTTGCGCCATCCGTCGGCAAATTCCCGCAGGGCATGATCGTTCAGGTTCCGCTCTATCTCGACGATCTCGCCTCCGGCGCGACGATCGAGAACATTCATGCGGCGCTCGTCGAGCACTATGCCGGCCAATCGATCGTCGACGTTGTCCCGCTGGCCGTCAGCGAAAAGCTCGGCCGCATCGACGCCACGGAACTTGCAGGAGCAGACACGATGAAGCTGTTCGTGTTCGGCACGCCTGGCGGAACTCACGTGAACCTCGTCGCTCTGCTCGACAATCTCGGCAAAGGGGCCTCGGGGGCCGCTGTCCAGAACATGGATTTGATGCTGTCCGCCTGATCGGTTACAGCAATTGCAAACGAAAAAACCCGGCGAGACGTTCGCCGGGTTTTTCTTTGCGATTGTGGGTTTTAGTTGCGCAACTCGATTGCAGTCGGCTTCGGATATTCGCCGATGAAGCCGCGCCAATGGGCGATGGCAAAGCCGAGCACCACCAGCGCACCGCCCTGATGCAGGACGCCCCAGCCGACCGGCACCTGCAGCAGGAGCGTCGTGATGCCGATGATCGCCTGGACGCAGACGAGCACGAACAGCAATACCGAGCGGCGCGCATGGGTCGATTCCGGCGCCGCCCGCACCGAGGCGATCACGTGCATCAACGCCAGCGCAAACAGCACGTAGGCGCCGATCCGGTGGATGAACTGCACGGTCTTCGGGTTCTCGAAGACATTGATCCACCAGGGGTGCTGCAGGAAAAGATCGGACGGGATCCACGCGCCATCCATCAGCGGCCAGGTATTGTAGCTGAAGCCCGCATCGAGCCCGGCAACCAGCGCGCCGAGA
Source organism: Ensifer sp. NM-2 (assembly GCF_003024455.1). NCBI lineage: Bacteria > Pseudomonadati > Pseudomonadota > Alphaproteobacteria > Hyphomicrobiales > Rhizobiaceae > Ensifer > Ensifer sp. NM-2. The sequence continues at coordinate 129,589 of NZ_PVZR01000008.1, read as the reverse complement.
TAGATCTGGAACAGGCTCATGATTGCGATGATGGCGGCCATCCGACGCGAACGATCCGTCGGCGCCGCATCATCGGAATGCGGACAAAGGCCGCGCTGGATCCACATGCAGGCGGCGAAGATCAAACAGGCGATGACGAGGTGGGTCGCCAGCCTGTATTGACTGACTTCGGTCCGCTCCACCAGACCGGACGAAACCATCCACCAGCCGATAAAACCCTGGAAGCCACCGAGCGCCAGAATGCCGAGCAGCGGCCAGCGCAGCCGGCGTTCGACCCGACCCGTCAGCCAGAAGAAGGCGAGCGGCACGGCGAAGATGATGCCGATGGTGCGCGCCAGCAGCCGGTGCGCCCATTCCCACCAGAAGATCGTCTTGAACTCGCCGACGGTCATGCCGTTGTTGAGCTGTTGGTATTGCGGAATGCGCTGGTAGAGCTGGAACTCCTCCTCCCACTCCTCGGCCGTCAGCGGCGGGATCACACCGTGGATAGGTTTCCACTCCGTGATCGAAAGGCCGGATTCGGTCAGGCGCGTCGCGCCGCCGACAAGCACCAGCGCAAAAAGCGTAAAGAGAACGACGACGAGCCAGCCGCGGATCTGCCGGCGGTTGCGATCGGTCCTGCCAATCTCGCTTCGGAGCATCTGTTCTGTCGCCAATTCGACGCCTGCCATGGCTTTCCCTCTGGTATCGCGGGGTTGGCGGCGAGCGGTTCATCGCCGCGCCTGCCGGAAAGCCGTTGATTTGCACCAGAGCGGCATGCAAAACAAGGCCGAACCCTTTGCGGCATGCCGTCGCGGCCGGATCTCGCGCCATTTGAAAGAATTGAAATGCCCGTACGTCTCAGAAAGCTGATCGGTACGATCCTGATCATCATCCTCGTCATCGTCTATGCGCTCGCCGCCGTCACCTTCGCGTCACTGCTGCTCGGCGCTGCGCCGTGGTGGGTGCATCTGATGTACTTCTTCTTTACCGGCCTGCTCTGGGTGCTGCCGGCGATGCTGATCATCAAGTGGATGGAAAAGCCGGCGAAAGACCGCTGAGCCAAGGGGGACCTCGATGAAGGTTGCGATCATTTCCGATATCCATGGCAACGACCTTGCACTCGAGGCGGTGCTTGCCGATATCGACGCGCTGGGGATCGCCGATATTGTCAATCTCGGCGACCATGTCAGCGGTCCGCTCAATGCGGCGCGCACCGCCGATATCCTGATGGCGCGCAACATCCCCTCGATCTCTGGCAATCATGACCGATACCTGCTGACGCTCGATCCCACCGGCATGGGGTTGTCCGACCGCGCGGCCCATGCGGAATTGCAGCCTCGGCATCTTGAATGGCTAGCGACCCTGCCGGCCACCCTCGTCTATCGCGATGCATTCTTTCTTTGCCATGGCACGCCTGCGAGCGACGAGGCGTACTGGCTCGAAGCATTGACGGCGGAGGGCGTGGTCCATCTGGCAGCGCGCAGCGCCATCGAAGTCCTCGCTACAGGCATCAAGCAACCAGTCATTCTCTGCGGACACACGCACACTCCCCGAGCGATCCGCCTTGCGGACGGCCGGCTCGTAGTCAACCCCGGCAGCGTTGGTTGCCCTGGATATGACGCCGACAGCCCGGTCGCCCACAAGGTTGAAGTCGGCTCGCCGGATGCGCGCTACGCCATCGTCGAAAGCGTTGGCAATGATTGGAGTGTCACGTTCCGCACAGTTCCCTACCAGCACGAGACGATGGCAAGGCTTGCCGCGCAGCGAAACCGCCTGCAATGGGCGCAAGCTCTTGCAACAGGTTTTCTCGGTGGGTAGCAATCCGGGCTTCATGCTTTGCTAACTGCATTCGCCGGTTGTTGCCCGGAGGTCGCAGTCATATTTCAGGAATTAAACGGATTGTAGCGGAGTTGCCGTTGAATGGCAGCCGCAACCAGCATCCGGACGGCCTTGCCGATGACGAACACAGATCTGACCATCGGCCGGCCGGGCCATCGAGACGCACACGCTGCGTCCCGGTCTGATGCCGCCATGAGCCGATTCGAGATCTCCATCCATGATACGATGGCGCCGCTGGAGCAGGAATGGCGGTCGCTGGAAGCGCTGTCTTTCAACTCCCTGCATCAAGGCTACGACTGGTGCGCGGCATGGGCGCAGGCTCATGACAGCGAGTTGCAGGTCGTTCGCGGCGCCCTTGATGGCGAATTGCTGTTCATCCTGCCTCTTGAATTCGTGCCCGGTCGCCTGTTCAACACGGCGCGGTTTGTCGGTGCGCCCCACAGCAATCTCAATACCGGACTTTTCGCGGCAGATGCGCTGACCCTTCCCCGAAACGACTTCGCTGACCGACTGGCGCGCGAACTCACTCATCGGCTGCGCCATAAAGTCGATCTCGTGGCGCTCGAAAAGACGCCGCTTGCCTGGCGCGGAACCGCAAGCCCGTTTGCGAACCTACCCGGCATCAAGAACCAGAATTCCTCGTTTCAGCTGCCGCTGTTTTCGAGCTTCGAACGCACGCTGGCACAGGTCAATGCCAAACGGCGGCGCAAGAAGATGCGGATCTCCGAGCGGCGGCTCGAGGCTCTCGGGGGGTACGACTACGTCATTGCGCAGGATCCCTGCGAAGCGCGGTCGTTGCTCGACGTCTTTTTTCGCCAGAAGGCCACTCGTTTTGCAGCTCTCGGACTTCCCGATGTCTTTCAGGGCGCCCCGACCAGAACGTTCTTTCACGCAGTCGCGGGCAGTTGCGGCGCAGCTGACGAACGACTGCTCGAACTCAATGCCATCCGCCTTAAAGGCGAACATGGCGGGCGGATTGTGGCCGTCGCCAGTCTGTCGCGAAAGGCCGATCATGTCATCTGTCAATTCGGCTCCATCGACGAGGAATTGGCAGGCGACGCCAGCCCGGGCGAGCTCTTGTTCTACAGAATGATCCAAAGGCTTTGCGGCGAGGGCGCGGCGCTCTTCGACTTCGGCGTCGGAGACCAGCCCTACAAACGCTCGTGGTGTACAGTCGAGACGCCGCTCAGGGACATCGTCCTGCCGCTGACGGTGCGCGGCCGGTTTGCAGCCGGCTACCACCGGGCATTGGTGCAGGCGAAAGTGGCGATCAAGGCCAACAGGGCCGCCTATTCATTCTTCCAGCGGGTGCGGAGCCGCAAGCGGAAGACCGATCGACAGACCGGCGAGATCGATAGCGAATAAGCAGCGCCGTTAGCGCGCCTCGGCTCAGGCCGCGTGGCGGTCGGGATAATCCGGGCCGGGTTCACCCCGCCCAGTCATCAACACGATGTCCCGGTAGCCGGCCTCGCCGAAGCCGGTCAGGACTTCAATGATTCTCTCTTCGCTAACCGCCGGCGCCGACAGGATGATTTCCGCGCCGTCGCGGCGGGCAATCTTGTCGACGGCTCCCTCGTCGGCCGGTCCGCATTCGACCAGCACCAGATCATAGGCATTGGTCAACGCATCGATGATCATCTGCAGGCGCTCGATGCCGCGCATTGCGAGCCGCGGATCGGCATCGCCTTGCGGAATGATGTGCGCGTCGGAGAACCGATCGGCATGAATGGTTTCGGTGAACGCCACCTCGCCGGCCAGCAAGTTGGTGATGCCAGGCAGTTGCGCCGAACGCGCCATCAGGCGGGTCGGGCAGGCCGAACCTGTGAGGTCGATCAACACGACCTTGCGATCTTCCTCCGCGATCAGACGCGCCAGCATCACCGTCGCCGTCGACCCCTCGTCGCCACCGGGCGAAACAGAGATTGCGATCCGCACTGCGTTTTCACGCAGGTGATCGGCAACCGCCTCGATCGAGAAATCCGGTTCGGCCGTCTCGCCGCTCGGGTCGTCGACAACATCGTCCGTCTCGTCCTCGGCCAGTGGCGCCAACGGTGGCAGATCGATGGCGTCGTTCAATGCAGGCGAGATGTTGAGCTTCTTCTCATCGAAACCATCAGCAGCAGCGACGGCGGCAATGGCCGGCCGCGAACGTGCCGGCGGCCGCTCGGCACCGACTGACACCGGCCGCAGTGCACGACCGCTGAACAACTCCCCGAGCATGATGATGATGCAGCTCAGAAGAAAGGTCGCAAGTGCCGCAACGATGGTGATCGGCATCACCTTCGGGAAGCTGGCGCCGGTGGGGACGACCGCGCTTGAAATGACACGCGCATCGGCGGGCGTTGCATTCTCGACCGTGCGCGACGTCGCTTCGCGATAGCGCGCCAGATAGGTCTCGAGCAGTTGCCGTTGGGCGGTCGCCTCGCGCTCGAGTGCACGCAGGCCCACCTCTTCCTCGCCGGCCTGGGCCGATTTGGCCTTGAGCGCGTTGAGCTGCTGCGTCAGCTGTTGCTCGCGCAACTCGCCGACCTTCGCCTCGTTTTCCAGACTGCTGAGGATCTTGCGGGTTTCTGAGCGGATCTGCGCCCTGATACCTTCGACCTGCGATTTCAGGGCCTTCAGCCGCGGATGGCCGTCCAGAAGCGTGGTCGAAAGGTCAGCCACCTGCCCTTGCAGGTTTGCTTCCGTCTCCTTGAGGCGCTGTATCATCGGCGAACCAACGACGTCGGCGATGGTATCAGCCTCGCGGCCGCTCGCCAGCGCCGCCCGCACACCTTCGGCGCGCGCCTCGGCATTAGCCCGCTCGCCACGCACGCGGGTCAGCTCGGTCGAGATATCCGTGAGTTGCCGGGTTGCGAAATTCGTGGTCTCGCCGGTTGGCAACAGATCGGACGACGAACGATAGGCCGCCACCTTGGCTTCGGCATCCCGCACCTTCTCGCGCAGATTGGCGATCTCCGGCTCAAGCCAACGGCTGGCTTCAGAATTGGTGTCGAGCTTCGCGCCGCTTTGCAGCGAAAGGAATACCTTTGCCATCTCGTTCGGGATCGCAGCCGCCAACTGTCGATCCTTCGAGGTAAAGGCGATCGCGATCACGCGCGACTTCTCGACCTGATAGACCTGCAGTTTCGATGTGAACTCCTTCAGCACCCGCTCTTCGGGCGGCATTTCCAGTGGGTTCTTCTTCAGGCCCAGCATGACCATCAGGTCGGAAACCGCCGAAGGTGCGGCCGAAGGATCAAACTCCTTCTGCTCGTGTAGCTTCATGTTGCGCGCGACCTGCTTGATCAGGTCGGCCGAACGCAGCACCTGAACCTGGCTCAGAATGCCGGATTCGTCGAAGACGCGGTCGGACCCTGTCTGCGCGTTCTGGTTGGAGCCGCTGAATTCAGGCTCCCGCGATTCGATGAGGACGCGCGTCTCGCTCTGATAGTCCGGTGCGATCATCTTCGCGGCGCCGAAAGCGAGCGCTGCAACACACGCAGTGGCGAGCAATACCTTGACGCGTCGATCCCACACGGCGCGGAACAGCCCGCCGAGATCGATATCCACATCCTGTTGTCCGCTGCCGTTTCCCGACATGCTTCTGGCTCCGAACCTTAAAATCTCGCTGGAAGGTAAATGAACATGGTAACGCAAGGGTTAATGGCTGCTCAACCTCTGGGCGATTTCGCCCCTCCTCTGCCGCAGGTCCCCCGTTGAAAATTCTACCGCGAGTTTACCAGCTATTAACCCTAACGGATCGATAACGGCGAGAGAGGTGGTCGTTTCCGGAGCCGAAGAGCAGCATGTCAACCGCAGGTATGAAGACGGGTCTCGCTATTACGGTGGCAGCACTGTCGATGTTGCTCGGCGGCTGCACAAGCTATCAGCCGGCACCCAAAGCGTTCAGCGAAGCAACGATCCAGCCCTATCGGCTGGACAGCGGCGACCGGCTGCGCATCAACGTATTCGAGCAGGCAGGCCTAAGTGGTACCTACACGGTCGATCAGGCAGGCTATGTTGCCTTTCCGCTGATCGGCACCGTCGCCTCGCGCGGCCACACGCTGCCCGAACTCGAAGGCATGATCGCCGCAAAGTTGAAACAGGGCTATCTGCGCGATCCGGATGTCACCATCGAAGTCGATCGCTATCGCTCGGTCTTCATCATGGGCGAAGTCGGCCAGGCAGGACAATATGCCTATGTGCCGGGAATGACGATACAGAACGCGATTGCGGTTGCCGGCGGCTTCTCGCCGCGGGCCAACCAGGCCAGCGCCGACGTCACGCGTAAAATCAACGGCCGGATCATCACCGGTCGCGTGCCGATTACCGATGCCGTACTGGCTGGCGATACGATTTACATTCGCGAACGGCTGTTCTGATCTCGATGCAGCCGCAGCGTCCCTTGCGCATCATTCACTGCTTCAGATCGCCCGTCGGTGGTATTTTCCGCCATGTGCGCGAGCTGGCGGAGGCGCACGCGGCGGCGGGTCATGAGGTCGGCATCCTCTGCGACAGTACCACTGGCGGATCCTATGAGGATTCGCTCTTCGACGGAATCCGGCCCTATCTGGCGCTGGGCCTCGTCCGCATGCCGATCCATCGCTCGATCGGCCCAAGGGATTTTGCCGCGCTCTGGCGCTGTTACAAGGAAATCAGAAGTTTGCAACCGGATGTGCTGCATGGGCACGGCGCCAAAGGTGGCGCCATAGCCCGCCTCATCGGTTCAGCCTTGCGGGTCAACAGGTATCGCGTAGCCCGCCTCTATTCCCCGCACGGTGGCAGTCTCCACTACAGCCCGAAGTCGTTTGTCGGGCGGATCGTCTTCCCGCTGGAGCGGCTTCAGGAACGCCTGACCGACGCGCTCGTCTTCGTCTGCGACTTCGAGCGCCAGACTTATTTTTCCAAGGTCGGCGAGCCGCGCGAGCACTACGAGCTGATCTACAACGGCATCGACGATCGCGAGTTCGAGGCCGTAGAGGCGCGGCCGGATGCGGTCGACTTCCTCTATATCGGCATGATGCGGGACCTGAAGGGTCCCGATCTTTTTGTGGATGCCTTTGCCCGCACGGAACGGCTTGTCGGGCGGCCGCTCTCGGCGTTGATGGTCGGCGACGGCCCACAGCAGCAAGAATACCGCGACCTCACGTTCGAGCAGGGCCTCGGGCGACGGATCACCATGCGCCCTGCCATGAACGCCCGCGAAGCCTTTGCGCTGGCACGAAACATCGTCATTCCATCCCGGGCAGAATCCATGCCCTATATCGTGCTCGAGGCGCTCGCGGCGCAAAAGCCGGTGATTGCCAGCCGCGTCGGCGGCATACCGGAAATCCTCGGCAAGCACAGCGCAGCTCTTGCCGAAGCGGCAGACGCGCAGTCACTTGCCACGATCATGGCTTCTGCAATCGTCGAGAAGGACTGGTCCGCGCGCGTGATGCCCGACCCGAAGACATTCAAGTCCCGCTTCGCGGCCTCGGTCATGACGGCGGAGGTGCTGCGGCTCTACCGGGATTTGTGCCGGGACCAATCGGCTCCGATAAGGCCTCAGGTTGCAACGTAAGCGTTTCTTAGTGGCTTTCTGCTATCCCGTGCGGACTTCAGTGCCGGAAGGAAGCCATGAACGAGTTTAAGCGGTCGGAAGCCTTCGACCCCGAAGCGCTTCGCAAGAAGATTTCGGAGATCCGTACCCGTGCGCCGGACGAAAAAGCCGGTGACGAACCGTCGACGGAACTCAACCCCCTCGCCCGACAGATTGCCGAACAATTCCGCGCAGACACCTATTCGCCCGCCATGATCATGGGCCTGATGCGTCTTTTCGAGTTCTGCGCACTGTTCGCCATCGGCTATGCCATCAATGCGCTTTATGTGCAGCCCGGCTTCGATCAGCTGCCGCTTTACCTGACGATCCTCGTTGGTGGCTCCGCACTAGCCGTTGCCGCGATGCAGATCGCCGACACCTACCAGGTCCCTGCTCTTCGCGCCTGGTTGCGCTTTACTCCGCGTATCCTCGCCTCTTGGGCGATCGCATTCGGCGGCATTGCCATCGCGCTTTTCTTTCTAAAGTCCGGTCATCAATATTCGCGTGTGTGGTTCGGCGGCTGGTTCGTCGCCGGTGCGCTCTTCCTCGTGGCAGAACGCGCATTCATTGCCTATTCCATCCGGCATTGGGCCCGCAACGGAACGATGGAGCGTCGTGCCGTCGTCGTCGGCGGCGGCCAGCCGGCCAAGGATCTGATCCGCACACTCGAACATCAGACCGACAACGACATCAGGATCTGTGGCATCTTCGACGATCGCGACGAACGTCGGTCTCCGAATGTCATCGCCGGCTACCCCAAGCTCGGAACGGTCGACGAGCTGGTGGAATTCGCGCGCCTGGCGCGCATCGACATGTTGATCATCTCGCTGCCGTTGACGGCGGAGAAACGCATCCTGCAGCTCCTGAAGAAGCTCTGGATACTGCCGGTCGACATCCGTCTTGCAGCGCACGCCAACAACCTGCGCTTCCGGCCGCGCAGTTATTCCCACGTCGGTGAAGTGCCGATGCTGGATATCTTCGACAAACCCATCGCAGACTGGGATTCCGTCGCCAAGCGTGGCTTCGACATCTTCTTCAGCATCGTCGCTCTGGTGTTGTTGTGGCCGGTGATGCTGGGGGCTGCGATCGCGGTCAAAGCCACCTCGCCCGGCCCCATCATCTTCAAGCAGAAGCGCCACGGTTTCAACAACGAGACCATCGAGGTCTACAAGTTCCGCTCGATGTACACGCATTTGAGCGACCCGAGCGCCCGCAACGCTGTGACGAAGGGCGACCCCCGCGTCACGCCGGTTGGGCGTTTCATCCGCAAGTCCTCGATCGACGAACTGCCGCAGATCTTCAACGTGCTCAAGGGCGAGCTCTCGCTCGTCGGCCCGCGCCCGCATGCCGTGCTAGCGCAGACGCAGAACCGCACCTATTCCGACGTCGTCGAAGGCTATTTCGCCCGTCACCGCGTCAAGCCCGGGGTCACCGGCTGGGCGCAGATCAACGGCTGGCGCGGCGAGATCGACAGTGACGACAAGATCCGCCTGCGCACGGCCTTCGACCTCCACTACATCGAGAACTGGTCGCTGCTCTTCGACCTGAAGATCCTGTTCCTGACACCGTTCCGGCTGCTCAACACGGAAAATGCCTATTGAGCACCGTCGACACACCACCGCCGATCGTCTTTAGACCCCAGCTCGCCGCGCTTTCGCTCTTCGGCTCATGGCTGGTTGCGCTTGTGGTGTTTCTGTCGGGTTTCGTGATTGCCGAACCAGCGCCCTACGAGCTATTCCTGGTGGTCCTCATTGGGCTCTGGGCGCTCTTCGGCCTGAAAATCTCGCGCTATGTCGCGCCGCTTCTTACTCTGCTCACCCTGTTCATGATCGGCGGGATCCTGTCGCTGATGACGATGGTCGACCTGACCAAGGGGCCGATGTACATGGCGGTCTCCGGATTTCTGGCGCTGTCGGCGGTCTTTTACGCCGCCATCATCGAGGATCGCTATCAGCGGCTCCGGCTGATCTTCAACGCCTGGGTCACGGCTGCCGTCCTGACCGCCCTGCTTGGTATTCTCGGCTACTTCGGCGCAATCCCGGGCGCTGAAAACTTCACACTCTACGACCGGGCCAAAGGCGCCTTCCAGGACCCGAACGTGTTCGGCCCATTCCTGTCGGTTCCCGCACTCTATCTAATCCACGGGTTGTTGACGCAGCCGATCCACAAGGCCCCGCCCAAGATCGCCGCGCTTCTGGTGCTGGCGCTCGGCGTGTTCCTGTCGTTCTCGCGTGCTGCATGGGCGCTCAACCTTTTCTGCGTGGTTGCCTTCGTCTTCGTGATGCTGCTCAAGGAGCGCAACGGCCTCTTCCGCCTGCGCATCCTCGTCGTCGCCCTGGTCGGCGGTGTCTTTGTTGTCGGCGCCCTGCTGGCCGCGCTGCAATCGGAGCAGGTGGCAACGCTCTTTTCCAGCCGCTCGCAGCTCGTGCAGGACTATGACGGCGGCCACCTCGGCCGCTTCGACCGTCACCGCATCGGTTTCCTGATGTCGATGGAGAAACCGCTCGGCATCGGTCCGATGGTCTTCAGCACGATCTTTCCCGAGGACGAACATAACGTCTGGCTGAAGTCGCTGACATCCTACGGCTGGCTCGGTTTCGTCAGCTACGTCACGCTTATCATCTGGACGCTGTCGCTCGGTTTCCGCTTCCTGCTGCTCGAGCGCCCCTGGCAGGTTTATCTGATGATCGCCTGGGTCGCGCTGATCGGTCATGTGGGCGTCGGCAATGTCATCGATACCGATCACTGGCGTCATTTCTACATGCTTCTCGGCATCATCTGGGGATGTGCCGCCCTCGAATACCGCCATCGTCGAACAATGCGGGCCGGATGGCAGCAATGAACATGGAATATCCTTTGCCAAATCGCACCGCCGCCGCGCCGCTGCGCCTGCTCGAAGTCCTCGAGCCGAGCGGTGGCGGATCGGGCCGGCATTTCATCGATCTCTGCCGCGGCATGCATCTCCGCGGGCATCACGTCGAGGCGGTCTACTCACCGGTGCGAGCCGAGGAAAGTTTCGTGCGCGAGCTGAAGGCTATTGGCCTTCCCGCTGTTCACGCCGTCGACATGAAGCGTGCCCCAGGGCCCACCGACATCCCAGCCTTCCTGACGCTGCGTCGTATTATGCGCGATCATGGCCCTTTCGATATCGTTCACGGCCACAGCTCCAAGGCCGGAGCGTTGACGCGCCTGCGCTTGCCCGGTCGCCATTTGCCGCGCATCTACACGCCGCACGCTTTCCGTACGCTGGATCCGACACTGGGACGCGGCGGCAGGCTGATCTATGGCGCGATCGAATGGGGTCTCGCCTGGTTCTATACCGACCATCTCATCTGTGTGTCCGACGACGAGCGCTCCCACGCCGTTTCGCTATACATGCCGGAGGAGCGGATGTCGGTGATCGTCAATGGCGTTGCTCCGCCCTCACGGGATATGGCAACGACCATAAGGGCTAGTTTCGGCATTGCGCCGAACGCATTTGTCTTCGGGTTCATCGGCCGGCTGACCGCGCAGAAGGCACCCGAACGGCTCGTTGCCGCCTTTAAGAACATCGCCGCGACGGTGAAAGACAGTCATCTCGTCATGGTTGGCGCCGGCGAGCTCGAAGGCACGGTTCGCACCGCCATTTCCGAGAGCGGCCTACAGAACCGGATGCATCTGACATCCGCATTCACAGGTCCGCAAGCGGCCCCTGCCTTCGATGTGCTGGTCATGCCGAGCCGCTACGAGGCGATGTCCTACGTCATGCTGGAGGGGGCGGCGGCCGGAAAGCCGATCATTGCCAGCGATATCGGCGGCGCACGAACCGTGATCGAGGATGGTCACAACGGCTTCATCGTGCAGAATACCGACGATATCTCGGAGCTTGCCAAGACTATGGCTGCGTCCGCTACGCCAGCCACCTTCAGGAAGCTCGCGGCGGCAGCCGACAGCGTCAAGGAGCGCTTCACGCTCGACGCGATGCTCGACCAAACCGAGATGCTCTATTGGAAGCTGGCGGAACGACGACGTATCAGGGTAACCGCCTGATTACATAACACGGTTTTGGGACGACGACCTGCATGACGACATGTAGGCATACCGCAAACATTGCGAAACCGTAGCTTTTCATCTAAGTCGAAATAATATCTGGAAGCTATACTGGGGCGGGAATGGCCGAAATCAACTATCCCTTCAGGGCTCAAGCCGACGCGACTTCGATCGCTGACAGGGGGGTACTGGAGCGTCTCTCCACTTGGTATGAAACGCTGAAGGTCGAACGGCGCGAACGGCGCAAAGCGACATCCGTTAGCCTGCGTTGCGTCAGTCATCACGGCCAAACGTCACTATATCCCGACGAACTTCCGCTTGTTTTCCTGACGCACAACGACGCAAAGCTGGTTCCCGCATTCCTTTCGCACTATCGGCAGCTAGGTGTAACGCGCTTCATTTGCGTGGACGACGTCTCCACGGACGGAACAAGAGAATTCCTCCTCAAACAGGACGATGTGGACCTGTGGGTTTCGCCTGTCCGCTACAAGGACGCACGCCGCGGCCGAGCATGGCGCGAGACACTTTTGGGCCTCTATGGCGGCCCAAGGTGGTACGTCAATGTCGATTCCGATGAATTCCTCGTCTATGACGGGTTCGAAACCAGGACACTCTGGTCTGTTATACACTGTCTTGAAAAGGCAGGCGCGCTGAGACTGCCGGCGCCCATGCTCGATATGTATCCCATCGACCTATCTAAAGCGGACGCCAATCTGCTGAGCTCGCGCGCGCCTTGGGAAATCGCGGACCACCTCGATAGCTCCGGGTACACGCTGTCTACAACCAAACGGGCGATTTCAATCAAGGGCGGAGCGCGCAAACGAGAATTCGACGCAGACCTCGAACTCATCAAGTACCCCCTGATATACTGGGACGATGACTGTCGCTTCGGCCCCAGCATACATCAACCGCTTCCATATCGGAGAAACTTCGCGAGCATGATGGGCGCCCTGCTCCACTTCAAGTTTTTCTCAGACTACGAGAAGGAAATAACGGAGGCTGCACGCGACGGGCAATATTTCGACAATGCGGCTGCGTATTCGAAGATGACGGATGTCATCGCGAAAAAAGGGACGCTGCAGCTACAGTCCGACGACTCATTGAAGTTTACCGGCTCGCAGCAGTTGCTCGACCTTGGCTTCATTACGCCAATTGCTCCAACTGAGCCCAGACGGTAACACGTGTAGCCATGCCTGAAAAATCCAAGATCGTCGTCGTCTTTCCGGTCCACAACGGCGCAAAAACGCTTGAGCGAAGTCTGCAGAGCATTGCGGACCAATCCCTGTCCGATTTCAGGGCACTTATCCTGGAAAATGGCTCGACCGACGACACCTTAGAGATCGCCAGAGCATTTTGCGCAAGGGATCCGCGATTTTCCGTTATTCAGAACGCCAATTTTCTGAGCGCGCTCGAGCAATTTGCCAAGGCGTTCAGAATAGGCGCATGCGAAGGCGAATACTTCTGCCTTCGCGCGTGCGACGACACGTCAACACCCGACTTCCTGCAGGAACTCGTCGCATCGCTGGATGCGGATCCAAGTAAAATGCTGGCCGTGGGCAACGTCGAGCGCGTCGACGGCACAAAAGTAAAACACGCCAAGCCGAACCAGGACATTTTCCGTTTCAAGGAACGCTACGTACGCGGCCGAGCCCCGCGGAATCTCATGTATCCGTCCGAGTGGATCTACGGCGTCTTCCGGTCTGCTGCAGCCGACGAGATCGTTCTCAAGCGGTGGCACGAAGGCGCGGTCTGGGCGCTCAGCTCCTATGTCGTCACGGAGTTCGTCGTTCGCGACCTCGTCGCCTACACCGACGGCCCTGTCTACGAATTCACCGAGGGATCCGGTTCGGACAAAAAATACATGGTGACATCCATCACAGCAAAAATTCGAGCTCGCTGGCAATACACGATCGGCTGCTACAAGCTCAAAGACAAGCTTCCTCCCGCATCCCTCTACAGCCGATTGATGCTATTCCGCATGTGCTGGAACGATGCCAGGCGTAAGACCAGGTATCGGATTTTCGGCCTCTGACGCTCAGACGGGTGAGTTGGCGGCGCCGTATAGCCGCCTAGTTGGCGACAACGGAAAATCAACAAACGAAGGAATTTATCAATCACCCCTTGGGGGCTTGGTGATTGAAATGGTCGGAGCGGCGGGATTCGAACCCACGACCCCTTGACCCCCAGTCAAGTGCGCTACCGGGCTGCGCTACGCTCCGGACCGAGGAAATCCCTATATTCTCAACGCTTAGAGCGCAAGCGGGAATTTCGGGCCCGGCAGGAAAAAGGAACAAACGGCGTGGATAAGTGGAAAATGGGACGAGAAGTCCCACAGGTCAAAACTTTGCGATTGTCGGTCTAGAATACACTCCATGTGAACGCGGCGGTCACTGCCGGCAACGGTTGTCGCCACACCGCCGCTTCGCCCCTCCCTTCACAGGGCTGGCAACCCAGCTAGGCCCGTCTTTCTGCAGCGCAAACGAGCGATTGGTCTCCCGCAGAATTAAGCCGTTGACTTCTGACCAGCATCAGAACATTTGTAGAACAAATTGGAGGCTTTGCCATGTCAGAGAAATTTATCATCATGCCCTTTAAACGCGTTCGCGGTGGGCTCGCGCCCGGCGAGATGCGTGCCGCCACGACCGCGGCTGGGGCAGAGAAGGTTGCGGCGGCTATGGCGCCGAGGCATGTCGGCGTCGCCGCCTATGCTGTCCAGGTGGACGAAGAAAGCGGCGACATGAGTAGCCCTCGCCTATTGGTCCAGTTCGGCGAGATTGCGGATCTGAACGCTGCCTGACATGCAGGACCGCTTTCCGCCTATCCGCGATCTTCCAGAACCATCAGGACCTCGCGCAAAATAGCTCAGGCCCTGGGGTCCCTTTGCGATCAGCTCTCGCTCTCAGGCGAACGCCGACGGGTGTACGTCGAATGAGTCACGGCTAAAGGCCCGCCGCAGCCCCCTTGAATCACCGTCAATTTAAGGAGTTGTGCAGTCCATCAAAGGACACCCAAAGAACACCCTTAGCGCGCACCTGCATCGGTGAAGTGATTCGACTATGCGACAGGATCGAGGCGTGCTTCATCAGCTCGGGACCGGCGTAGTTGCCGCAATCCTCCGGCGTGACCTGCACAGCCCCTCTACTTTCGCGGCCTGCGCCTCTGCCTCGCCGACGCGCAACCTTCGCTGCCGAATCAGCAGGCGCCAGTTACCGCGCCTGATCAAGCAAACGCTTGCATTCCAGGAGATCGTAAAGCGCCTCTTGAAGCAGCGCCCGATCTTCCTTGCCGACGGAGGAGGACTTGCCGAGAGAGATTTCCGGAACGTCGTCATTGCCGCCGCCGAAGGAGAAAAAGCGGCGGCTGGCTGGCGCCTTGGCGCGACCGACGATCTGATCCTCGTCGGACAAGCCGGCCTTCGGCGGTAGCGGCTCCTCGTTGCTCGAGGCGGCCAGGGCCTCAACCGTCGCCAGATCGCCGCTGGCGATCGCCGCCACGAATTTGTTGCCGTTGGCCTTCAGCAGCTTCTGCACGCCTTTGATCGTGTAGCCATGATCATAGAGCAGGTGACGGATGCCCTTCAGCAGGTCGACATCTTCAGGGCGATAATAACGCCGGCCGCCACCACGCTTCATCGGCTTGATCTGCTGGAAGCGTGTTTCCCAGAAGCGCAGGACGTGCTGCGGCAGATCGAGATCGTCGGCGACCTCGCTGATGGTGCGAAAAGCGTCGGGGCTTTTTTCCATTTCGTTCCCATTCCATGTCATGCGACTCAGGGCAAGCCTAAGCGCAATGAACCGATGTCGTGCGATGATCGCACGAATCGGCTCCATTTCAACGGCTTATGGATGGGTTTTCAACCACATTGTGGTTGCCGACCTCCGCTTACGATACGGGAGAGGCCGGCTTCAGCTTGGCCTTGCGGCTCAGATGCGATTTCAACACCCGCTGCTTCAGGACGTTAGACGCCTTGAAGGTCATCACCCGCCGCGGCGAAATCGGCACTTCCTCACCGGTCTTCGGGTTGCGGCCGATGCGCTCGTTCTTATCGCGAACTTGAAAGGTCGCGAAGGAGGATAGTTTCACACTCTCGCCACGCACGATTGCGTTGCATATTTCGTCAATGACGGTTTCCACCAACTCGGCAGACTCTGTACGAGACAGACCCACCTTGCGAAAAACCGACTCAGCCAAGTCTGCTCGTGTTACTGTTTTTCCGCTCATCTTCCCCCACCGATGTCTGGCACGCCGATCAGCGACCGAAGACTATTGCCCTTGCCTTTTGCGGTCAAGCGCCTGCGTTGCCTCAGCATTTTTTACCAGCGTATCAGAACGGAGCCCCATGTGAAGCCACCCCCCATGGCTTCAAGCAGAACGAGATCGCCCTTCTTGATCCGGCCGTCCGCCGCCGCGGTGTTCAGAGCCAGCGGAATGGACGCGGCAGAGGTGTTGCCATGGAGATCGACTGTTACCACAACCTTATCGAGCGGGATGCCGAGCTTCTTGGCCGAACCATCGATGATACGGCGGTTGGCCTGGTGCGGCACGAGCCAATCGATGTCTTCCGCCGTCGTTCCCGTGGCCTCGAAGGCGGCCTCGATCACGTCGGTGATCATGCCGACGGCATGCTTGAAGACTTCGCGGCCTTCCATCTTGAGATGGCCGACGGTACCCGTTGTCGATGGTCCGCCATCGACATAAAGCTTTTCGCGATGCGCACCATCGGAGCGCAACTTGGCAGTGAGCACGCCGCGATCGGCAATCGTGCCCTCGCCTTTCTGGGCTTCCAGGATGATCGCGCCAGCGCCATCGCCGAAGAGCACGCAGGTCGTGCGATCGGACCAATCGAGAATGCGTGAGAACGTCTCGGCACCGATCACCAGAACACGCCTTGCCAGCCCACCACGGATATAGGCGTCCGCCGTCGTTACCGCGTAGATGAAGCCCGAACAGACCGCCTGCAGATCGAAGGCCGCGCCATGGTGCATGCCGAGCCGGTTCTGAATGTTGACCGCAGTTGCCGGAAAGGTGTTGTCTGGCGTTGACGTCGCCAGAATGATCAGGTCGAGATCAGCCGCCGTCAGCCCGGCATTGTCCAGTGCTGCGCGTGCAGCGGCCTCGCCAAGCGACGCCGTGGTTTCGCCTTCGCCGGCGATGTAGCGCTGGCGGATGCCGGTGCGCTGCACGATCCACTCGTCTGACGTATCGACCTTGGATTCCAGCTCCTGATTGGTGACAATGCGCTTCGGCAACGCTGCACCGAAGCCGCGAACGACGGAACGGATCATTTATTCAAACCTCATCATTCATGCCGGCGGGAAGCGCGCTCGGCGGCTCGGCGCCATGGTACTTCGCCAGATCGATCTCGATCTTCGCCTTCAGGCCATTTTTCACCATGTCATAGCCGACGTCGATAGCGGCCGCAAAGCCCTCGCCATCGGCGCCACCATGGCTCTTGATCACGACACCATTGAGGCCGAGAAAGACGCCGCCATTAACCTTGCGCGGGTCCATTTTTTCGCGCAGGCGGTCGAAGGCACCTTTGGCCAGGATGTAGCCGATCTTGGCCATCAGCGTGCGCGACATGGCCGCGCGGAGATATTCGGCGATCTGTCGCGCCGTTCCTTCGGCGGCCTTGAGCGCGATATTGCCGGAGAAGCCCTCGGTGACAACTACGTCGACGGTGCCGCGTCCGATATCGTCGCCTTCGACGAAACCGTAATAATCGAAGCCTTCGATATTGGCGTCACGGATGAGGCGCCCGGCTTCCTTGACTTCTTCCTGGCCCTTGATTTCTTCGACGCCGACATTGAGCAGGCCGACGGTCGGGCGTTCTATCTCGAACAACGCTCGTGCCATGGCGCCGCCCATCAGCGCGAAATCCATGAGCTGCTGCGCATCGGCACCGATGGTGGCGCCGACGTCGAGCACGATGCTCTCGCCCTTGAGCGTCGGCCAGATCGCGGCGATCGCCGGGCGCTGGATGCCCCGCATCGTGCGCAGGCAGAAGACCGACATGGCCATCAGCGCGCCGGTATTGCCGGCCGAGACGACGACGTCGGCCTCACCGGCGTTGATCGCATCGATCGCCCGCCACATGCTCGACTTGCCGCGGCCGCGCCTCAGCGCCTGGCTCGGCTTCTCATCCATGGCGACTGCGATCTCGCAATCGTGGAAGGTGCTATTGGCCTTGAGCTTGGGGTGTTTGGCCAAGATATCAGCGCATTGCGCTTCTATGCCGAACAGGACAAACCTTATGTCCGGATGACGTTCAAGCGCCCGTGCGGCGCCCGGGATGACGACTTCAGGACCATAGTCGCCGCCCATCACGTCAAGAGAAATTCTGACCACGCGTGTCTTATCCTTTTTTCCTGCCACACAACACGTGCTGCCGTGGCGCACGCTTTCGAACGCAACGACGATACATATTGCTTCTGACGCTTGAGCCAGGCACGCGGCAGGTCGCTGCGGCGGCTCATTTGGCCGGAGTCGGGCCAAAATACTGCTTTTCGCCCGCGTGACAACCGAATTGTAGGGGAGGCTTTGGCGGCCTCAGTCCTTTTTCCAGTCCTTCAGCGCTGCAAACGGGTTCGGCTTCTCGTCGTCGGCCGCCGTGCTTTCGATGCGCGCACCGAAAGTCACGCCCGGTTTGCGCGGATAAGGTTCGATCGCCAGCGCCACATGCTCGCTGACGACGACGCCGGCATCGATCGTGTCGCCGGTAAAGGTATCGGGGATATCGGGGCCGTCGGGGCTGAGGATCATCTCACCGCCATCATTGCTGGCCTGGCGGGCGAGCCTCGATCCTTCCGGTACGAGGATAGAATCGATGGATTCCTTGATATCGGCCTCGACTGGCTCGAGGGTCACGACGCAGGACTGCACGATCCGAGCGGTAACGTCACCCTTGATCTTGACACCGTCCTTCTTCCAGCGCGCGATCTGCAGATCCGCTGAAAGCGACAGGACTTCGCGCACATCCCAGAGTTCGGCAAGCGCTTGCCGTTCGCTCTCGTTTGCCGAGAGCCGCACGGTCACGGCATTGGCCGAGATATGCCCGACCTTCACCGCGTAGGAGAATGCCGGTCGGCTATCGTCTTTCATGATCAGATCCTTCCTCGCGCGGGCGCCGTTGCCGGCACGCTCTTCGCGGATAGTGCCGCACGCCAGGTTCAAGGGCGCACGGGCATCGATGGCGTCTCTTACTCTCCGGCGGTGGGGATGCGCAACTGGCCGGTTTCGACGCGCTCTTCCGGTTCAGTCGCGAGCCGCTCCTCGACAGAGAGGAGATAGGCAGCCAGGCCATCCATCCCCGGCTCACCCTGATCGCCCTTCGGATAGAAGTTACGCTTCAGCGCCGCAGCAAGCGAGGACGCATCTCGACCTTCGAGTGCCGCCGCATAGGATTCGAGCCGGCCATAGAACATTCCGGCCAGCTTCTTCATCTTCTTCGGCACGCCGGCATCACCGACGCCAAGCTCGCGGATCGAATGGTCGACATCCTCGAAGAAGGCGTCGACGATCTCCTGAGCGATCTCCTGGCCGGCGCGCGCCGACCCGCGCGTGCGCCGGAAATAAAGGATCAGCACGGCCGACAGCATCTCGAAACGCCCCATCACCGTGTCGGGCACGTCGAGGTCCGTATAGAGGTGCGGCTGACGTGCCGCCGCGGTCAACAATGCATATTGCCGTTCGACAATCGCAATATTGCCGCTTTTTCTTTTGAACAGTCCAAAAATCATCACAAAGCCCAGCTTTGGCTTTCTCGAAATGCGCGCAAGCGCCCATGACGTTGTTGCATGATAGCCGAAGCTGGTTTACCGAAGCATGCACGAATTGCAATGGCGGATATGCCATCGTTACTCCAAAGGGAGCTGTCGTTGACGAAGCGGTTTTTCAGAACAAATTTGAAGGTCCTAGGCCGAGTTGCGGCCGTAGCGACTGTTAGCACCATTGCTCTCTCCGCCTGCCAGTCCGCTAATGTCGGTGAAGTTCTCCACCAGGGTTATGTGGTTGACCAGGAAACGCTAAATCTCGTTCCGGTCGGTTCCAGCCGTGAACAGGTCATGCTTTCGCTCGGCACACCGTCGACGACCGCGACCTTCGACAACGAGGTATTCTACTACATCTCGCAGACCCGCAAACGGCCTGTCGCGTTCATGAAGCCGCAGCTCGTCGACCAGTCGATTCTTGCCGTCTATTTCGACAAGGAAGGCACGGTCAGCCAGCTCGCGCACTACACGCTCAAGGACGGCAAGGTCTTCGACATGCTGACGCGTACGACGCCGACCGGCGGCAAGGAAACGAGCTTCCTCGGCCAGTTGCTGACCGGCCCCGGCGCCGGACAGGCTGCAGCGCGAAGCCTGTTCAAGGACTTCGGCAACTAAGTTCACCCGATCGCAAAGAAAAGGCCCGCGGAACGATGTTCCGCGGGCCTTTTGCGTTTTGGGGATAGGATCAGGCAAGGACTGCCAGAAGCAGCAACGCCACGATGTTGGTGATCTTGATTGCCGGGTTCACCGCGGGGCCTGCCGTATCCTTGTAGGGATCGCCGACAGTATCACCGGTCACCGACGCCTTGTGCGCTTCGGAGCCCTTGAGGTGCCGAGTGCCGCTCTTGTCGACGAAACCGTCCTCAAAGCTCTTCTTGGCGTTGTCCCAGGCGCCGCCGCCCGAGGTCATCGAGATCGCCACGAACAGGCCATTGACGATCACGCCAAGCAACGACGCGCCAAGTGCCGCGAAAGCGGATGCCTTCGAGCCGGACAGCAACAGCACGCCGAAATAGACGACGAGCGGCGCCAGAACCGGCAGCAGCGACGGAACGATCATTTCGCGGATCGCCGCCTTGGTGAGCAGGTCGACCGCGCGACCATAGTCCGGCTTTTCCGTGCCGGCCATGATACCCGGCTTTTCGCGGAACTGGCGGCGCACTTCCTCGACGATCGAACCTGCCGCACGCCCGACGGCCGTCATCGCGATGCCGCCGAAGAGATAGGGAATGAGGCCGCCGAAGATCAGTCCGGCAACGACATAGGGGTTCGAGAGATCGAAGGAGATCTGACCGACATCAGCGAAGTACGGATATTTGTCGCCATTGGCGGCAAAGTAGCTGAGGTCGTTGGCGTAGGCCGCAAACAGAACCAGCGCGCCGAGCCCGGCCGAGCCAATGGCATAGCCCTTGGTTACGGCCTTCGTCGTATTGCCGACGGCATCGAGCGCGTCGGTAGACTTGCGCACTTCCGGTGGCAGATGCGACATCTCCGCGATGCCGCCCGCATTGTCCGTCACCGGACCGAAGGCGTCGAGTGCAACGATCATACCGGCAATGCCAAGCATCGCGGTTACGGCAATCCCGGTGCCGAACAGGCCGGCCAGTTGGTAGGTCGAAATGATGCCCCCGACAATGACAATCGCCGGCAATGCCGTCGATTCCAGCGAGACTGCAAGGCCCTGGATGACGTTCGTGCCGTGACCGGTGACCGACGCCTGCGCGATGGAGTTCACCGGGCGCTTGTTGGTGCCAGTGTAGTATTCGGTGATGACCACGATTAATGCGGTGACCACGAGGCCGAGGATACCGCACAGGAACAGGTTCCAGCCGGTAATATCCTGGCCCGCGACGGTGCCGATCGAACCCCAGCCGATCGTCAGCGATGTGGCCGCACCCAGGCCGACGATCGACAGCGCACCCGTCACGATCAGGCCGCGGTAGAGAGCGCCCATGATCGAGTTGTTGCTGCCGAGCTTGACGAAGAAGGTGCCGATGATCGAGGTGATGATGCAGGTCGCGCAAATCGCCAGGGGGTAAGCCATCACGGTCGAGAGCACTGGCGTGCCGGCAAAGAAGATTGAAGCCAGCACCATGGTTGCGACCACCGAGACAGCGTAGGTTTCGAACAGGTCGGCCGCCATGCCCGCGCAGTCGCCGACATTATCGCCGACGTTGTCGGCAATCGTCGCAGGGTTGCGCGGATCATCTTCCGGGATTCCGGCTTCCACCTTACCGACGAGGTCGCCGCCGACATCAGCACCCTTGGTAAAGATGCCGCCGCCGAGACGGGCAAAGATCGAGATCAGCGATGCGCCGAACCCGAGCGCCACCAGCGCGTCGATCACTTCACGCGAACCGGGCTCGTGACCCAGACCTGCTGTCAGGATGAGGTAATAGACCGATACGCCGAGCAGGGCGAGGCCTGCGACGAGAAGGCCGGTGATCGCGCCGGATTTGAAGGCAATATCGAGGCCGGATGCGAGGCTGACCGAAGCCGCCTGCGCGGTGCGCACGTTTGCGCGAACGGAAATGTGCATGCCGATGAAACCGGCAGCGCCCGAAAGCACTGCCCCAACGAGAAAGCCGAACGCGGCTGCGGAAGAAAGTAGAACCCAGGCGCCGATGAAAACGACGACGCCGACGATGGCAATGGTTCTGTACTGACGTGTGAGATAGGCCTGCGCCCCCTCACGAATGTAGCCTGCGATTTCTTGCATGCGGGCGTTCCCCTGGTCGGCGGCAAGCACCGACCGTGTTGCCCAGATGGCATAAGCCACCGCGAGCAACCCGCATGCGATAACGCCCAACAAAATGGTCATTTCGCATTACCCTCCGTTTCAACCCGCGGACTCACTCCCGGCCGCAGGCCCCTCAAATCCGCGAATCACGCACCACCTCCTCAAGCAGCACCCCTCACGGCGCGGCCAGAGTGCGGTTGCAACGAAAGATCGTCAAGCCCCGGAAAACTAACTACCGGCGGACCTTTGCGAACGGAAGATTTTGGAGAAAAGCGGTGGCTCAGGCCGCAACGCTGGGACGAGTACGCATCAGCAAGAAGAGCAGAAGAAGGCAGACTGATGTCACCGGCCAGACGACGGCGTTCAGCATATCCCAGCCATAGACCGAGAGAACCTTGCCAGAGGCAAAGGACGAGAGCGCGACGGTGGTAAAGAGGATGATGTCGTGGAAGGCCTGCACCTTGTCGGCCTCTTGTGGGCGATAACTGCCGGCAACAATGGCGGTCGAGCCGATGAAACCGAAATTCCAGCCCAGACCGAGAAGCACCAGAGCGCCCCAGAAGTTCCAGAGTTCCAGACCCATGTGGGCGACGGCCGCGCAGGCCATGAGCAGCAGCAGCCCGCAGGCGACGATGCGCTCGGCGCCGAAGCGTGTGATCAGCCACCCCGTAAAGAAGCTGGGCGCAAACATTGCGAGCACGTGCCACTGGATGCCGAGCGTGGCAAGCTCGGTGGAAAAGCCGCAGCCGACGACCATGGCGACCGGTGCACCGGTCATCATGAATGTCATCAGCGCGTAGCTGGATATGCCGCAGACCATGCCGGTGATGAAGCGTTGGTTGCGAACGATCTCACTGAGCGAGCGGGCGGCCTGGCCATGATGCTCGCTAGCCACGGTCCCCTGCTCCGGCAGACGCAATGGCGCGAAGAAGAATGCGGCCAGCAGGCAGACCGGCAGCAAGGCGATGAAGGCCCCGACAAAGGCAACGGGCGCGAAGAGATCACCGGCGAAAATGACGATCTGTGGGCCGAGAATCGCGGAAACGATGCCGCCGCCCAGGATCCACGATATCGCCTTCGGTTTGTAGAAGGACGGCGCAGCATCGGCGGCCGCGAAGCGCAGCTTTTGTGTAAACCCGTTGGAGGAGCCGAGAATGGCAAGACCGAAGGCAAAGAGCCAGAAGCTCTCGCGGAACAGCGCAACCGCGGCGATTGCGGCGCCTACCGACGCAATCCCGGTGCCGACCATGAAGGCGAAGCGTCGGCCGATGAGGCGCGAGAGCGTTGCCACGAGAATGACACCGAGCGCCATGCCGACGTTGTAGGCAGTCAGAGGTGCTGTCGCCAGCGACTTGTCGTCTGCCAGCAATTGATAGCCGGCAACGCCGCCGACGGCAAAACAGATCGGGCCGACGACGCCAAGGATCGCCTGCGCCGCCGTTAGAAGGAAAACGTTGCGGCGCGCTTCGCGAAGGGCAGAGCCCATATCATCGACGGCAGCCGCAACCATGGCCGCGCTACTTCTTGGGTTCGCCGCGAACCTGCCGGGCAATTCGGTCAAGAACGGCGTTCACCAGCTTCGGCTCGTCGTCTCCGAAGAAAGCCTTGGCAATTTCGACATATTCGGTGACGATCACCGCAACAGGCACGTCCTTGCGCTCCAGCATCTCGAATGTCCCGGCGCGCAAGATGGCACGAACGGTGGAATCGAGCCGCGACAGCGCCCAGTCGTCCTGCAATGCCGAGCCGATCAGCGGGTCGAGCTTGCGCTGATCGCGCACGACGCCTGCAACGATCGAGCGGAACCAGGACGCATCAGCCTTCAGATAGGTATCGCCGTCCAGTTCCTGGCCGAGGCGGTGCATTTCGTATTCAGCGACGACTTCGAGCACGCCGGTGCCGCCGATATCCATCTGGTAGAGCGCCTGCACGGCCGCGAGACGCGCCGCGCCGCGTTGGTTAGCCTGTTTCAACGGCTGATCCGAGGGGGTGTTCGTCACTGTTCCGTGCCCAATTTGTTCTTCAGTTCAATCATCGTCAACGCAGCGCGCGCTGCAAAGCCGCCCTTGTCGCCTTCCGACCGGCGCGCCCGCGCCCAGGCCTGATCATCATTTTCGACCGTCAGGATGCCGTTGCCGATGGCAAGGCTTTCGCTGACGGCGAGGTCCATGATCGCACGCGAGGATTCGTTCGCGACGATATCGAAATGATAGGTCTCGCCGCGAATGACCATGCCGAGCGCGACGAAGCCGTCGTAGCCCGTGCCGCCGTCGTCCGCGCCATCGAGCGCCATGGCGATTGCCGGCGGGATTTCGAGTGCGCCGGGAACTGTCACGATATCATAGGTCGCGCCGGCTGCATCCAGCGCATGTTTGGCGCCATCGAGCAACGCGTCGGCCATATCGTCATAGAAGCGTGCTTCCACAATCAGGATGTGGGCAGCCTTGGTCTTCGCCATGGGTCACCTGTCTTGAGATTTCTGCGCCGGTGCGACCGGCTGAGGCGGCGGTCAAACCATGACCGGCGTCGAATGGCAAGCAAATTCCGCTCTCGGCGCCCTTTTGCCGCGTCGCACGCCGGTAGCGCCCTGCCCGCTCCAGATGGGGCGGTACGCTTGTGTCACGCTTGAGGGGGTAGCCAGGCGTTGCCGACAATGACAATAATCAAACCTTACACAACGCCTGGCCGGAGAGAAAGCCGGCCCGGACAATGGAAGTCGAGCGAAGGTTGTCCCTAATGCATGATGTCGATCCGTCGATATCTATTCGTCTGCCCAGTATGCCTCAGGCCGTCGTCTTCGACATGGACGGCCTGCTCTTCGATACCGAGGCACTCTATCGCGACGCGATGCTTACGACTGCGCAGGCGCTCGGGCAGATCATGCCGCTGTCGCTTTATCTCGCGACCATAGGGCTTTCCGGCGAAGCGACGCGACAATCACTCAGCAGACATTTCGGAGCAGACTTCGATCTCGACGGGTTTTGGCGGCAGGCGTCCGCCACCTTCCATACCCTGACAACGACCGAACTGCGGTTGAAGCCGGGTGTGGTCGAACTCATCGACCTATTGGAAGACCTCGGCATTCCCTTTGCGATCGCCACATCGTCAGAGCATCACGATGTCGAGCGAAACCTCGGCCTTCATGGATTGTTCGACCGCTTCCCTGTCGTCGTCGCTCACGGCGACTACCAACTGGGCAAGCCGCATCCCGAACCTTTCCTGACGGCTGCTCGGCGGCTCGATGTCCCGCCCGAGCTTTGCCTTGCGCTTGAGGACAGCCATAACGGCGTGCGCTCGGCATCATCGGCCGGCATGATGACGATCATGGTGCCGGATCTGCTGGCGGCAACGGAAGAGATCCGCAGCCTTTGCGTCAATGTCGCCGCCCACCTCGGCCAGGTTCACCACGCGCTCCTCAACCATTCGCGAGGCGCCCATGCCCCTGCCTGAAGACAGAATTGCCACGCGCCTTTCTTCACGTTTCGAATGCAAATTTTCCCGTAAGAACGAATGGCCGCCGCCGGACACCTGACCGATTGTCGGCAGACCAAAAATCAAGCGCGACACGGAGGAGCCACTAAGGTCGCCCCGTGCGACGCCGATAGCGCCAGGGAGGAATACATGGCGGACACCAACAAACCCATCATCAACCCGAGGGATCTTGCCCTCGACCATTGGTCGGAAGGCACGTTTTTCGAGTCACGCGACGCGTCTTTCGGCGGCCGGCTGGGGCTGAAAGACCTAGGCATCGGCTATGGCGAAGTGCCACCGGGCAAATCCGGTTGCCCGTTCCACAACCATCATGTGGAAGAGGAACTGTTCGTCATCCTCGAAGGCGAAGGCACCTATCGGTTCGGCGCCGAGCGCTACGCTGTCGGGCCTGGGGACATCCTGGGCGCACCTGCCGGCGGCCCCGAGACGGCACACCACCTGATCAACACCGGAACCGTGCCGCTCAAATATCTCTCCATCTCGACGATGGCCGCAACCGAGATCTGCGAATACCCGGATTCCGGAAAGTTTCACGCCAGGACGCGCACGGCCGGCGGCGAACGCCGGTTCCAGTTCACCGGCAGGCCTGAAAGTGCCGTCGACTACTGGGACGGCGAGCCCGGCATCTGATCCCCTTTCCAAACCAATAGCAGTGGATAAAACATGCACAGTGTTCCTATCATCGAGACCGAACGCCTGGTCCTGCGTCCCTATCGACGTGACGACTTCACGGCCTATGCCGCCCTGTTTGCCGACAGTGAGGTAACGCGTTTCGTCGGCGGCGTTCCCTACACGCGAGAGCAGTCCTGGACGCGGTTCCTGCGCCAGGTCGGCATGTGGCACTATTTCGGCTTCGGCTTCTTCGCCATCCAGGATCGAGCGACCGGCACCTTTCTCGGAGAAGCGGGTTTTCATGACGTTCATCGGCTGATCACGCCATCGCTCGAAGGAACCATGGAAACCGGATGGGCGCTTTCGCCCAAGGCACATGGCCAGGGGCTTGCAACCGAGGCTGTTACCGCCGCGCTCGAATGGGCCGACCGACAGTTTCCGAAGTTGCGGAAGACCTGCATCATCGATGTCGGCAACAATGCTTCGATCCGCGTCGCAGAAAAGCATGGCTTTAAGGAATTCTGGCGCACGTCCTATCACGGAACCCATGTGATCATGTTTGAACGGCAACGACCGCTTGCTGGTGCCACGGCCCATTTGGGGCAAATGCCTGCGAATTTGGCAACGTAAACAATCCTGAATTGCCAAACGCCTAGATCGCAAGTAAGGTTGCTGGGCCTCGGGTGGAGGCGAATTATAACCTTAGGCAACACCACCTGATCAGTCGACGTCCAACAAATTTCGCTGCGGGTAAGTCACCCGTAATACAGCCCGCTGGCGACTGCCATGCGCATCCCCAGCAGGCCCGCCAGAAACCCGCACTGGGTAATATGTTCGGGTATCAGGTTACCGGTTACTGCGCCGCAAACAACCAGGGAGCATGACCATGAATCGCATTGCCAAGCTATCAATCATTGCTGCTTTCTCTTCCCTCGCCTTCGCAGCTATCCCCCACGCTCAAGACGCCAAAATGGAATGGCCGGCTGAAATCGAGAAGACGGTGCAAGAGTTCAAGGGAGACAACTTCACCATCGTCGATGTCGGTACGCTGAGCGAACAAGATCAGACACGCATGTGGATCGAGCATGCGACGCCAGAACAGCGCGCCGCCTTGCAAGCGGCGGTCAACAGCAACGCTGGATTAGCCGCCGCGCTGAAGGCCAAGAACGTCGAAATGGGCAATATAGCGGGCGCTGTGCAGAGTGCCAACGGAAGCCTCACCCTATACGTGCGTTGAACCGCGCGCGGTCAACCTAAAAAGGTGCACCATCTCCACATTCGAGGTGGTGCACCTTGTCGGGTCTCGGCGGCTGCGATCGCCTATTCAGCCTTCGGCGCGGGAAACTCCGCAAGGCGGGCGGCGTAGCGCGCCATCGTATCGACTTCGAAATTGACGAAATCGCCAGCCTGGCGTTCGCCCCAGGTCGTCACCTCAAGCGAATGCCGGATCAGCAGCACGTCGAACTCGGCGCCATCGACCTTGTTGACTGTAAGCGACGTGCCGTCCAGTGCGACGGACCCCTTGGGCGCAACGAACTTGGCCAGATGCGCTGGTGCACGCAACCGGAACCGGACAGCATCACCTTCAGATTCGATCGAGAGAATCTCGGCCTTGTCGTCGATATGACCGGAAACGAGATGGCCGCCGAGTTCATCGCCGATCTTCAGTGACCGCTCGAGATTGATGCGTGTGCCCTTCTTCCAGCCGGCTATGGTCGTCAGCCGCAACGCCTCCTCCCATGCCTCGACCTCGAACCAGCGCTCGTTGCTGCCACCATCAGGCAAAGCCGTGACCGTCAGGCAAACGCCGGAATGGGCGATGGACGCCCCCATGTCGATGGTCTTCGGATCGTAATTGGTGGCGACGCGCAGCTTCACGCCTTCCTTCAGCGGCGTAACGGCGTCAACGGTACCGATATCAGTGACAATGCCTGTGAACATCAGTTCTCTCTTTCGTATTCTTCGAAAAGGTCGTCGCCGTATCGTGCGGAATTGACGAGCGTGAAGCCGGCAGGAACGGACTTCCGATCAAATGGGGACGCGATACCGTTTTCGCCAATCTGTTGCGGACCGGTATAGATCTGGATGCGATCGACGAGGCCACTCTCCAGGAAAGCACGAGCGGCAACGGCACCACCCTCGACGAGCAGCGAGGAAATGCCGCGAGAACCGAGCGCTGTCAGCAGATCGGCGACCGATCCGGTTTCCAGCACCTCGACACCGGCGGCCTCCAACGCCGCGCGGCGGCCAGCCCGGTCGCCAGCCGGCTCCAGTTCCGGTTGCCCCGACGGCTCGCCGGAGACGACAATCAGCGGGACATCGCGTGCTGAGCGCACGAGCTTCGATCCGGGAGAAAGGTCCAAGCGTCGATCGAGAACGATGCGGACGGGCGAGCGGTCTTCAAGTCCGGGAAGACGCACGGTCAATTCCGGATCGTCGGCGGTCGCCGTACCGATGCCCACCAGGATCGCGTCGCTTTGCGCCCTGAGGATCTGAACCTGCGCCCTGGAAATCGGACCGGTAATACGGACCTGTCCAGCCCCTTTGCGGCCGATCATGCCGTCGGCAGAAATGGCAAGCTTGAGAGTCACATGCGGACGTTTGCTGACCTGCCGCATGAGATAGGCTTCGAGCGCGCGATGCCCCTCCTCCGGCAGTAGGCCGATATCGACCGTGATTCCAGCATCGCGCAAACGCACGACGCCGCGGCCGGCAACGCGTTCATCGGGGTCGAGGATCGAGATGACGACACGGGCAACGCCGGCGGCGACAAGCGCATCGGCGCAGGGCGGCGTCTTGCCGTGATGCGAGCACGGTTCGAGGGTGACATAGGCGGTCGCGCGCCGCGCCCGTTCTCTGGCTTCGGCAAGCGCCTGGGCTTCCGCATGCGGACGACCGCTGCTGGCGGTTACCGCCCGTCCGACGACAATGCCATCCTTCACGATCAGGCAGGCGACCGATGGGTTTGTGGATGTCTGTCCGAGATGATGGCGTGCCAGCCGCAGCGCCGCCGCCATAAACCTCTCGTCCTCACGGGTGGGATTGGCCATGGCGATCCGGGCGCTTTCCTATTCGCCGGGGTCGCGCGCAATCTTGGCGCTGATCTCGGCGATGACCTTCTCGAAATCTTCGGCGTGGGAGAAATCCCGATAGACCGATGCGTAGCGGACGAAAGCGACATCGTCGAGGCTCTTCAGCGCTTCCAGCACCTGCAGGCCGATCTCTTCCGAAGGGATCTCGGTCTCGCCGGAGCTTTCGAGCCGTCGCACGATGCCGGAAACTGCCCGCTCGATGCGGTCGCGATCTACAGGGCGCTTTCTCAGTGCGATCTCGAAAGACCGCAGTAGTTTGTCCCGGTCGAAAGGCACCTTCCGACCGGTCTTCTTGATGATCATCAGCTCACGCAGCTGCACCCGTTCGAAGGTCGTGAAGCGACCACCGCAATCCGGGCAGATACGGCGACGACGAATGGCGTTGCCGTCCTCTGCCGGACGGCTGTCCTTCACCTGGCTGTCTTCGGAACCGCAATAGGGGCAGCGCATGATGAGCCGATCACATGTAGCCGTACATCGGGAAGCGTTCGGTGAGCTTCATCACCTTCTCGCGCACACCCGCTTCGACGGCAGCATTGCCTTCGTCGGAGTTGGCGACCTTGAGGCCGTCGAGCACTTCGACGATCAGTTCACCGATTTCCTTGAATTCGGCTTCCTTGAAGCCACGCGTCGTGCCGGCCGGAGTGCCGAGACGGACACCCGACGTGACGAACGGCTTTTCGGGATCGAACGGGATGCCGTTCTTGTTGCAGGTGACATAGGCGCGGCCAAGGGCTGCCTCGGCGCGCTTGCCGGTCGCGTTCTTCTTGCGCAGGTCAACCAACATCAGGTGGTTGTCGGTGCCGCCGGAAACGATGTCGAGGCCGTTCGCCTTGAGCGTCTCTGCAAGCGTGCGGGCGTTGTTGACGACCTGGGCCGCATAGTCCTTGAAGGACGGCTGCAGCGCTTCGCCGAAGGCAACGGCCTTGGCGGCGATGACGTGCATCAGCGGGCCACCCTGGAGACCCGGGAAGACCGCCGAGTTGATCTTCTTGGCGATATCCTCGTCATTGGTCAGGATCATGCCACCGCGCGGGCCGCGCAGCGACTTGTGTGTGGTCGTCGTTGCAACGTGGCAATGCGGAACCGGCGACGGATGCTGGTCACCGGCAACGAGGCCGGCAATGTGCGCCATGTCGACCATCAGATAGGCGCCGATTTCGTCGGCGATCTCGCGGAAACGCTTCCAGTCCCAGATGCGGGAATAGGCGGTGCCGCCGGCGATGATCAGCTTCGGCTTATGCTGGCGCGCTTTCTCGGCGACGGCGTCCATGTCAAGCAGGTGATCGCTCTCGCGAACGCCGTAGGAAACCACGTTGAACCACTTGCCGGACATGTTGACCGGCGAGCCGTGCGTCAGGTGACCGCCCGAATTGAGGTCGAGACCCATGAAGGTGTCGCCTGGCTGCAGGAGTGCCAGGAACACGGCCTGATTCATCTGCGAGCCGGAGTTCGGCTGCACGTTGACGAACTTGGCACCGAAGAGCTTCTTGGCACGCTCGATCGCCAATTCCTCGGCGATATCAACGAACTGGCAGCCGCCGTAATAGCGCTTGCCCGGATAGCCCTCGGCATATTTGTTGGTCATGATCGAGCCCTGGGCCTCGAGCACGGCGCGCGAAACGATGTTCTCGGAGGCGATCAGTTCGATCTCGTGGCGCTGGCGACCCAGCTCCTTTTCGATCGCACCGAAGATTTCCGGATCGCTGTCGGCGAGAGAGCGGGTGAAGAAGGCATCATTGTTCTGTGCAAGCATCGGGCGAGGCTCCTCTCAAAGGTGGCAGTTCTTTAGCTTCCTCGCACGGCGAGAGCAATATCCGCTGTGCGGTTTGCGTCATTTCCCCCATCTGCCGCGCCTAAACATCGCAGCCATGGACCAACGAAAAAGCCGCACTGCCAAGGCAAGCGCGGCTTTTTCAAATTATTGTCCCGACTTTGCTTATTGCGGCAGAGCGTCCTGCTCGACCGAGCCGGAGGACTGCTCGACGCCATAGGGCGTCTGCAGTGCAAGTTCTGTCGCGCCATCGCGCTGATAGATGTCGTCGCGGAACTGGACGACGCCATCTGTCGCCGACCAGGCGGTGATGTAGGTGAAAAAGACCGGAACTTCTTCGGCCAGCGTGATCGGAGTGTTGACGCCGGTCTTGATCGTGGCTTCCATCTGCTGGCGCGACCAGCCGGGTGTTTCCTTCAACAGCCAGCTCGAAAGGTCGCGAACGTTCTGGACGCGAACGCAGCCGGACGATTCGAAACGCATCAGCTTGTTGAACAGGCCCTGCTGCGGCGTATCGTGCATGTAGACCTGATGCTCGTTGTGGAAGTTGATCTTCGTCGACGACATCGCGTTGATCTTGCCCGGATCCTGACGGAACATCAGGTTCGGCGCCTTCTCGGCATTCCAGTCGACCGTTTCTGGCGACACTTCGCCACCGCTGCCATCGAACAGGCGGATGGCATTGCGCTTCAGGTAGGTCGGATCCTTGCGCATCAGCGGCATGATATCCTTCTGGATGATCGAGCGCGGCGCGGTCCAATAGGGGTTGAGAATGACCTCGTAGATCTTGGAATTGAGGATCGGCGACTGGCGGTCGATCTTGCCGACGATGGCGGTGTGGCGCAGCGCGACGCGGCCGTTCTCCACAGCTTCGATGTAGGCAGCCGGGATGTTGACCATCACGTAGCGGCGGCCGAGGTCACCGGACATCGACTGCAGGCGCACGAGATTGGTCTGCAACTGGCCGAGACGGGTGGTCGCCGGAACGTTGATGGCCTTCAGCGTGTATTCGCCAATGACGCCGTCCGCCGGGAGGCCGTGGCGGGCCTGGAAGCGCTTTACGGCGCCGTCGACGTAGGAATCGAACTGCGACGAAATGCCGGCCGAACGCGGCAGGTCGCCGGAAACCATCAGGCGCTGGCGCAGTTGCTGCACCGAAGGATCGGTAACGCCGATCTCGAGCTTGAGGCTGGTTGCCACCATCGGCCAACCGCGTGACGAAACGATGTTCTGATAGTCGAAGATCGCCTGCTGGACATGGCTGATCGTCTCCGGGCCGAAGACCGGCGTATTGGACACGACCGTGGTCGCCGTGCGCGATGCCTTGGCGTCGTACTGGTCGTCCCAGGAGCCGCGGCGTGGCGAATTGATGATCTCGTTCAGGGCGTCCTGTGCGCCCGCGGCTCCCGCGCAAGCGACGGCACCGAAGGTTGCGGCCGAGCGCAGAAATGCACGGCGCGAGAATGCATCAATTCCATTCTTTTTCGACATATTCCTACCATCCCAATGCGTTGGCACGCGCCCTATGCGCAGGCACGCATGTTGCCGGAGCCCTAACACGATCGTGGTTAACAAAGGTCAACCAACGAGCCACCCTGCCCTCGCATTTCACGATACCGCGAGCGAGGTCCCTCATCCGGCAGGCGTACGCGAAACGAAACCACATCGATGAAAACACGTGGGCGCACCTACCGCATGCTCTCGTCGCTGTCACACCAATATGGCCAATTCGTGTCTCGGGCGGCGGCCGAAGGCATGTGGCACGCCTCTTGCTTGGGCCCACTGCGGCCTTTCGGCAACATCGCCGGGACCGAAAAACGGCAAAGGCCGGACACGCAAGGATTGCGTCCGGCCATTGAACTGGAGGTAAGCGACGCCGATTACAGGCGGTACATGATCGAGTCGTTCCAGAAGCGATCGAGGCGCTGCAGCAGCTTGTTCATCTGGGTGAACTCATCTGAACCGATGCCGCCAACCTTCTGGATCGAGCCGATGTGACGCTCGTAGAGCTTGGCGACGGTTTCGGCGATTTCCTGACCGTCTTCCGTCAGGCTGATGCGGACCGAACGACGGTCGACCCGTGAGCGCTGGTGGTTGATGAGACCGAGGTCGACGAGCTTCTTGACGTTGTAGGAGACGTTCGAGCCGAGGTAGTAGCCGCGGGAGCGAAGCTCGCCGGCGGTCAGCTCGGAGTTGCCGATGTTGAACAGCAACAGAGCCTGGACGGCGTTGACATCGTCGCGACCCTGACGGTCGAACTCGTCCTTGATAACGTCGAGCAGACGGCGGTGCAGACGCTCGACGAGGTGGAGGGATTCCATGTAGAGACCGCGGATGGTTTCTTCCTGAGGGTCTCGGGGCGCAGCGACCTGCGGCTTCATCTTCGTGTTCATTTGACTGCCTCACTGTTTTGTTTGGCGGTGTCTGTTTGTCTTCCCGCCTTGAGTGAGACCCTATCGAATACGTCTAAAATTCTACTTAAACCGCAGCCTTAACATGAGCTTACCATTCGGCGAGTCTGTCTCAGGGTGAATCAACTCTTACCTGTCTCGCCTGCCGGTAGCGTTGATAGAACAGCGCGGCCCTGAAAAGGATGAAGGTAACGGCGACGGCCCCGTGCAGCGCAATCAGCAACGGACGGGCGCCGAAACTGACGGGATAGAACTCGTACATCGCGATTTCGATCGCTGCCGCTACCACCCAGACCACCGGTCCCCAGGAGACCAGCAGCCACAGCCCGAGGGCAGCCACGGGGTAGACCACGGCAAGCGCGGTAGCCGCTGCCCGCCACTCCGGCGTCAATAGATCGAAACGGCCGGCACCGCCATGGGAGAAGCCGATCAGCATGGCCCAATAGTTCAGCGCGAACCAGAAGCACGAGGCCGACACCAGCCGCAGGAACAGACCGAAAAGGATCTCGGTCAGCGATGGTTTCGGCACATGGGCAGAATCATGAAGCATGGGCGGCAAGATAGGGCGGGTCGACGCCATCCGCCAGCACGAAGGAAGCCCCTCCCCCCCTTTGTCGATTGGCGACGGGGAAGAAATGCCGCAGGCCGGTCGTGCGCGGCGCGGTTTCCAAGCGTGGCCCCCACATGATAAAGCGCATGCCACCTCACAGTTTCCAAGGAAAGGCGCGGCGCGATGAACGACAGGACGAATCTTGTGGACAGGATTACCGGACACCGCCGCATGCGCCGCAACCGCAAGGCCGATTGGACGCGCCGGCTGGTGCAGGAAAACCGCCTGACGGTCGACGACCTGATCTGGCCGATCTTCATCGTGCCGGGCAGCAACATCGTGCAGCCGATCGATGCCATGCCTGGCGTCAACCGCATGAGCATCGACACGGCGGTGGAAGCGGTGAAAGAAGCCGCCGATCTCGGCATCCCGGCAATCGCCACCTTTCCCAATATAGATCTGTCGCTGCGCGACGAGACCGGCTCCAACAGCCTTGCCGCCGACAATCTCATCAACCAGGCGACGCGCGCCTTCAAGAAGGCCGTGCCCGAGATCGGCGTCATAACCGACGTGGCGCTCGACCCGTTCACCAGCCACGGCCACGACGGCATCCTGCGCGATGGCGAAATCGTCAACGACGAGACGGTGGAGACGATCGCCAGGGCCGCTGTCGGCCAGGCCGACGCCGGCGCCGATATCATCGCGCCTTCCGACATGATGGACGGTCGCATCGGTGCGATCCGCCAGGCGCTCGACGCGGCGGGCCACCAGAATGTCGGCATCATGGCCTATGCGACGAAATTCGCTTCCGGCTTCTACGGTCCCTATCGCGAGGCGATCGGCACCGGCGGTCTGCTCAAGGGCGACAAGAAGACCTATTATATCGACCCGGCCAACGGCACCGAGGCGATCCGCGACGCCGCACTCGACGTCGAGGAAGGCGCCGACATGCTGATGGTCAAGCCCGGCCTGCCCTACCTCGACATCTGCTGGCGCATGAAGGAGGCCTTCGGCCTTCCGGTTTTCGCCTACCAGGTGTCGGGCGAATACTCTCAAGTCAAGGCGGCGGCCGCCAATGGCTGGATCGACGGCGAGAAGGTGATGCTCGAAACGCTGCTCGCCTTCAAGCGCGCCGGCTGCGACGGCATCCTCAGCTACTTCGCCATCGAGGTCGCAAGGATCCTGGCCAAGGGGCGGTAACGCCCTCACCTTTGCAAACTGCAGGCGGCGCGTGGCGGGCAATCCTTGTTTTGCACGCAATGCCAACCCATATCGAGCTTACAACTATGCGGGGCCTATAGAGATGACGATGCACAACGAAGAACTGCGGCTGCCGAGCAATGACTGGCGCGCCTATCAGGGTGTGCTGTCGCGGCGGGTGTTCGCCTTCATTCTCGACTATGTCATCATCGCGCTCTTGTGGATCCCGGCCGCCGTCGTTGTGTTCTTCCTCGGCATCCTGACGCTCGGCCTCGGCTTCCTGCTCTATCCCGTGCTTTTTGCGCTGGTAGCGATGCTCTATTTCGGCGTGACCGTGGGCGGCCGCGAGCAGGCATCGCCCGGCATGCGGATGATGGGACTGGCGATTGCGCGCACTGACGGACGACCAATGGACTTCCTGACGGCGATCGTGCATCTCGTCATCTTCTGGATCGCCAACGCGCTGTTGACGCCGCTGATTCTGCTGATCGGACTGTTTACAGATCGCAGCCGCCTGCTGCACGATCTGCTGATTGGCACCGTAACGGTCCGTCGCGACACCTACTGAACCCTGCCGAAGCAATCGACGACGAACAATCCGCGCGCAAGGGGCGACCGCCCCAAACGTGTGAGTTGACGTTTTCCATTCTTCCGCCATGCTACTGTCATGAACAACCGCGCGAAGAGTGACCGCCGCACTCGATGAACACACAGACCACACCGTCTCCGCAATTCTATCTCACTGCACCGGCAGCCTGCCCTTATCTGCCGAATGAGATGGAGCGAAAGGTGTTTACCCACATGGTGGGCGAGCGCGCACCGGAGCTCAACGACCTCCTGACCCAGGGCGGCTTCCGCCGCTCGCAGAACATCGCCTATCGGCCCGCCTGCGAAACCTGTCGCGCCTGCATTTCCGTTCGAATTCTCGCCAACGAATTTTCGCCGAGCCGGTCGATGCGCCGCGTGCTCGCGACCAACAGCGACGTGATCTCATCGGAATATCCGGCCGAGCCGTCGAGCGAACAGTACAACCTCTTCCGCCGCTATCTCGACCGACGACACCAGAAGGGTGGCATGTCCGACATGTCGGTTCTCGACTATGCGATGATGGTCGAAGACACCCATGTGCACACCAAGATCATCGAGTATCGCTTAAGGACCGAAGGCGACGGCATCAGCGAGAGAGCGCGCGGACCGCTGATCGCGACAGCGCTGACCGACCGCATGGGTGACGGGCTTTCGATGGTCTATTCCTTCTTCGACCCTGCGCATGAGGAGCGCTCGCTCGGCACCTTCATGATTCTCGATCATATCCGGCGCGCCAAGGAGCGCGGCCTCCCGCATGTCTATCTCGGCTATTGGGTCAAGGGGTCGCGCAAGATGGGATACAAGACGAAATTTTTGCCGCAGGAGCATCTTATGCCGCGCGGCTGGGAGCGCTACGATGGTCCTGACGCTCCTTCAGAAATGCCCTCGACGGAAACGGATTGAAAATTGAACCCTTCCACTGATGCCGCGCTGCACCGGCGCGGACTTGCGATCACCGGCCTTGGCGGCCTTGCTCTCTCCTTCGACATTCCGCTCATCCGATCCGCCGGCGGCGAGGTCTGGTCGCTGCTCGCGGTGCGCAGCCTTTCGACTTTCTTCATCGGCCTCCTGGCATGGTTCGTGCTCAATCGGCTGCTTCGCCGCAAGATCTCACTCATTCCGGGCAAGACCGGGCTGGTCGTCGGTCTGTTTTACGGCATCAACTCGTGCACGTTCCTGCTGGCCGTCTTCAACACGTCAACGGCAAACGTCGTCTTCATTCTTGCCTTCACGTCGATGTTCGCGGCACTGCTTTCCTGGATCTTCCTGAAGGAACGCCCTTCCAACGCAACGCTCGTGACGATGGCAGCCATGGTGATCGGCGTGGGGCTGATCGTGCAGGACGGGCTTGAAAGTGGCCATATCTTCGGCGACGCGATGGCGGCAAGTTCCGCCTTCCTGCTCGCCAGCGCCATCACCATCAGCCGGGCAAGCGGCCGCGACATGGCTTTGGTGCCGCTGGTGACCGCCATCTTTCCGGCCGCAGTCGCGCTTCTGCTCTTGCCTGCCGGCGGCTTCGCGATCGCGGCTCCGCAATACATCCTGTTCAACGGCCTGGTGATGATCCCGCTTGCCTTCTTCTGTCTGGCAACAGGGCCGCGGTTCCTGTCGGCACCGGAAGTGGGTATGTTCTATCTGCTCGAAACCATCCTGGCACCGATCTGGGTCTGGCTTGTCTTCGCCGAAAGCCCGACGACGCAGACGCTTGCCGGCGGCGCCGTCCTTATCCTTGCGCTTATCGGCCACTCTCTCTGGCAGATGCGCAGCCGCCCCGTCCGCGCGGCTCTGCCCTGCCCCGAATAGGTAGCGGCCGTCCGCAAGGCGGCGAAATAACGATTGTCAGCGAAGGTTCGTCAGGCTGACGTTCTACCGCCCTCCAAAGAGTACGCCACTTGGCTGTGCATCGACCAAAGCGCACGGTTCATGTCGATCCAGGCGGCAGCGACATCAAGAGGTGCGGGATTGCCGCACACGGCCTCGCCATCACGGGCAGGTAGACGCGAAACCAGGCTGGCTTCCTCAAGGATGCGCAGGTGCTGCTCGAGTGCATCCGGCGTCACGGCGACGGCGGCGGCCACCTCGACAACCCGCGTTTCTCCGCCGAGCAATATCTCGAATATCCGCCGGCGAACCGGATTCGCGAGTGCGAGCAGAATGTCGTCAAGGGCAGCAGAATTTGGCATGGTCTTCATCCTGTTGGACGATTATTGATCCACGACCGCACGTTGCTTTCAAGCGCCGAAAACGGGGCATTCTACTAAATTTCAGATTGCTTTAGAAGCAGATGGGTATCGGCCTGCGCAGCCAAGCCGCGCAGGCAGCGATGGATCAGCCGCTGAACTTGCCGCTGCGCGGGAAGCCCTTGGGCACGACGCGACCGGCAGAGGCGCGATCGGCCAGCCACTCAATCAGTTCGTCCTTGCCCTTGGTGAAGACGCGGCCGGCGCTGTCTTCCCAGACGAGGCCGTCTGCGATTGCAAAGCAGCGGATATCGGAGATGCCGCCATCCTTGTAGCGCTGCAGCCGGACGCCCTTGCCCCGCGCCATTTCCGGAATCTGCGCCAGCGGGAAAACGAGCATCTTGCGGTTTTCGCCGACAACGGCGACATGGTCGCCCTTGACGGAAACAACCAACTTCGCCTCATCGTTGTTGGCGACATTCATCACCTGCTTGCCCTTGCGGGTATTGGCGACGATATCGCTTTCCGTCACGACAAAGCCGTTACCGGCAACAGAGGCCACGATGAGCTTTCTCGCCGGGTCGTGCACGAATGCCGTCAGCACGTCCTGGTCATTTTCCATATCGACGATGATGCGCAAGGGTTCGCCATGACCGCGACCGCCGGGCAGCTTGTCGCCGCCGAGCGTATAAACCTTGCCGCCCGTGGTGAAGACGAGGATCTTGTCGGTCGTCTGCGCTGGGAACGCCACCTTGAGCGCATCCCCCTCCTTGAATTGCAACGTCGAGGTATCGGAGATGTGGCCCTTCAGCGCCCTGATCCAGCCCTTTTCAGAGATGACGACGGTGATCGGTTCCTTCTCGATCATCGCCTGCTGGATGGCTTCGATGTCGGCGTCCGGCGCATCCGCAAAGGTGCTGCGCCGCTTGCCGATCTCGGTCGCCTTGGCAAACTTTTTCTTCACCTCGCCGATTTCCCAGGCGACAGTCTGCCACTGCTTCTCCTCGGAAGCGAGCAGCGCCTCGATCTCGGCCTTTTCGTTCGACAACGCGTCGAACTCCGTGCGAATCTCGAATTCTTCCAGCTTGCGCAAAGAGCGCAGCCGCATGTTGAGGATCGACTCGGCCTGGAGGTCGGTGAGCGAAAACCGCTCCATCATCACGGCCTTCGGCTCATCCTCCTCGCGGATGATGCGAATAACCTCGTCGATATTGAGATAGGCGACGAGATAACCGCCAAGAATCTCGAGGCGCCGCTCGATCGCAGCCAGGCGGTGGCGCGAACGACGCTGCAGGACGTCGCGGCGGTGAGCAAGCCACTCCGTCAACACTTCGTTGAGCGCCATGACGCGCGGCACGCGTCCCATCGACAGCACGTTCATGTTGAGCGGGATGCGGCTTTCAAGCTCTGTCAGCTTGAAGAGCGATTCCATCAGGATGCCGGCATCGACGGAACGGCTCTTCGGCACCAGCACAATGCGGATATCTTCCGCCGATTCGTCCCGGATATCCTCCAGCAGCGGCAGTTTGCGCGCAACGAGCAGTTCGGCGATCTTCTCGATCAGCCGCGACTTCTGGACCTGATAGGGGATCTCGGTGATGACGATCTGGTAGCCGCCGCGACCGAGCTCTTCCGAAACCCAGCGCGCCCGCACGCGAAAGCCACCGCGACCGGTGCGATAGGACTCCGCCATGCTCGCACGGCTTTCGACGATGATGCCGCCGGTCGGGAAATCCGGCCCTTCGATCCCGCCCCGCTGCGGATTGGCAGGATCGTAGAGCAGATCCTCGACGGTCGCCTCGGGATGGCGGATCAGATGCAGCGCTGCGTCGCACAGTTCATGGGCGTTGTGCGGCGGGATCGATGTCGCCATGCCGACGGCAATGCCGGTCGCACCATTGGCAAGCAGGTTCGGGAAGGCGCCGGGAAGCACCGCCGGCTCCTGGTCTTCCTCGTTGTAGGTGGGACGAAAATCCACCGCGTCCTGATCGATGCCCTCAAGCAGAAGCGAGGCGACGTCGGTCATCTTCGCTTCGGTGTAACGCATGGCAGCGGCGTTATCGCCGTCGATATTGCCGAAGTTGCCCTGCCCGTCCACCAGCGGATACCGGATCGCGAATTCCTGGGACAGGCGCACCAGTGCGTCGTAGATCGAGGCGTCGCCATGGGGGTGGAACTTACCCATGACGTCGCCGACGATGCGGGCGCATTTCTTGAACGAGGTGTTCGGCCTGAGCCCCATCTCGCTCATGGCATGAACGATGCGTCGATGCACCGGCTTCAAGCCGTCGCGGACATCAGGAAGCGCGCGATGCATGATGGTCGACAAGGCATAGGCGAGGTAACGCTCTTCCAGCGCCGCCTTCAGGTCAACCGGCTGAATATGATCATCCCCGCCAGACGGGGGAGTAAGGCTTTGTCCCATATGTTCTTGCTAGCGCAACAAACCCGGAACATCAAGGATTTCAGGGGATCGCGCTGTGGAGAACCACAAGTCGCCGCCGGCGCGCTATTGAACGGCGCAGACCGGGCGCTGCAATGTTCATGCAACGCTTAGACGGTTATGCCATGGATGAGCGATCGCCACCAGTAACGCCCTGGAAAGCATCCGGGCGCGGAAGCTGTGTGATTTCATCAAGCGAATATAATTTCGCCCTGTTTCGTATTAGGTTCGGCTGCTGTTGATTTGGATGATTTGCGAGGGGGACATTGCGGGACGCGAACTGAGGGGAGATGGAGCCATAGGCACGGCATATTTCGTCGGCCGACACGGCTGTCCACCTCAGTTGACGCAGCTTGCCGATATGAACCAGATTAGCGACACCGCTTCTTCAACACAGCTAAACAATCAAATATTTTCACGAAGGAACTCCACAATGATGCATACGCGCAAGATCCGCCTGATGATGGCCAGCGCCGCACTCCTGACCCTGACCGGCCCGGCCTTCGCGCTTGATGGTGCGGACATGATGAAGAAGCTCGATGCGGCGACGAACTCGAACGGCACCACGCTCACCTTCGACAAGGCCGAAGTCAGCGGCGACACCGTCACGGCCTCGGGCGTCCAGGTCAAACTCGCGGGCCAGCCCGGCGACGCGCTGAAGATCGGCGACATCACTTTTGAAGGCGTCGAAGAAACCGAAGGCGGCGGCTACTATGCCGAGACCGTCTCCTTCCCCGACGTCAATGTCACGCAGGACGCGGGCAGCTTCGCCGTCAAGGATATTCTCGTTTCGGGTCTGTCGATCCCCGCCAACCCGGCCGGCGGCACGATCAACGATATCCTGCTCTACGAGAGCGCCAGCACCGGCCCGATCACGGTCAGCGCCAAAGGCAAGGAAGTTTTCTCGCTCGAAAGCAGCGAAGCAAACCTCGCCCGCCAGGAAAACGATGCCGGCTTTGACTTCGACGCAACGGCTGCCGGCCTCAAGGCCGACCTTTCCGAAGTCGAAGACCCCAAGACCAAGGACGCCATCGAGAAGCTCGGCCTGACCAAGCTTGATGGCGCCGTGACCATGAAGGGCAGCTGGGAAATCGAAAGCGGCAACGTCGCGCTGGAAGAATATGCCTTCGACTTCAAGAATGTCGGGCGGCTGAACCTCGCCGTCGACATCTCGGGCTACACGCTTGCCTTCATGAAGTCGCTCCAGGAAGCCATGAAGACCGCAGAAGCCAACCCGAACAAGGAAGAGGCCAATCAGGCCATGGGCCTTGCTATGATGGGGCTGATGCAGCAGTTGACCTTCAACAGCGCCGAGGTCCGCTTCGACGACGCCTCCATCACCAAGAAGGCGCTCGACTATGCGGGTTCGCAGCAGGGCGTTACCGGCGATCAGCTGGCCCAATCGCTGAAGGGCCTCGTTCCATTGATGATGGCGCAGCTCAACGTGCCGGAACTGCAGAATCAGGTATCGTCCGCGGTCAACACCTATCTCGACGGCCCGAAGAGCCTGACGATCAGCGCCGCACCGGAAAAGCCGGTGCCGTTCCCCATGATCATGGGTGCGGCAATGGGCGCGCCGAACACCATCCCTTCGGTGCTGGGCGTCAAGGTGACGGCGAACGATTGATCGCTAAAGTCATAGTCTGACAATCGCCGCCGGCGACTTCGCAAGACACTGTTGTCATCGAAGTCGCCGGCGTTTTAGCATCGGCGCCCGGTGCCGGCGCTGCCGGTTAAACGGACGATCAAGCCGGCCGGCGCGTACTGGAATAGCTGTTGCCCCGCGCTTTTCGGTTGAAAACCCGCATTTCCGTGCGCCGTTTTATTTCGCCTGCCTTGCTTCCCCATGTCCGCGCAGCCACTATTACTGGCGCGCCTCTCGCGGGCGACTGCATCTTTTTTCAGCATGACTTGCAAGCGTAAGACCTGAATGGCGCTTTGCCTGACACCTCTTTCTGCGCGACTTTTTCGACCGCATACCGATACCGACAGCCAAACAAATCCACGCTGACGACTTCGATCCAAGGAAGAACAGCTAAGAATACAAGCGGCGGATTTCCTGTTTGGAGAGCCGTTTTCTTGCGAACAACCAGCTGAACTGAACGCCGAACGCAGAAGTAATCATCTCTCTTTTTTCGACAGATCGGACGTCAATGGCTGGGTGGTTCCATCAACCGGTAAAGTTCAGGGAAGAGCTGTCGGAAGAAAAATTTGAGCCTGCGCGCGCCGAATATTATGCAGGCCCACCAGGCAAGCCCCTCAGACTTCTGCTTCAGGCGAGAACAGATTTCCTATCCATCTGGCGAAACAACGACTTTACCGAGAAGGTTTCCCAGATCCGGCTGATCGGCCGGCAGGTCATTCTGGTCAACTCGCCCGACCTCATCCGTCAGGTCGTCGTCAAGCGTCATGAGAACTTCGAGCGCAAGAGCCCGCAGATGCGCCGGGCGCTCGAGTTCCTTTTGGGCGACGGCCTCTTCATCTCGGACGGCGAAACCTGGAAACAGCGGCGTCCCCTGGTCGCCGACATCGTGCATGCCAAAAGAGTGCCGGCCTTCGGTCCGGTGATGGAGCGCACGACCACCGAATTGGTCGAGCGCTGGAACGGGATGCCGGACGGCACGCAAGTCAACGCCCTGCACGAAATGGCTGGACTGACCGCCGAAATCATTGCCCGCAGCGTTTTTGGAAACCAGCTCGGCGACGACAGTGCTGCGGCGGTCACCGACAGCTTCACGAGCTACCAATCGCTGGTCGATTCGATCAACCTCGGCTACTTCCTCGGTTTCGACGACGGGCTACCGATCTTGCGAACGCCGACGCTTCGCCGCTCGGTCAAGCGTATCCATCAGATCATCGACAAGGTGGTCGAGGATCACCTGGAAGGTCGCGGCGATCACAATTCGATGGTTGAGCTGCTGATCCGTCGACAACAACGAAACCCGGAGTTGAAACTCGACCTGGTTGCCCTGCGCAACGAAGCGGCGACCATCTTCATGGCGGGCCATGAAACGACAGCCGCCACGCTGACCTGGGCCTGGTATCTGCTGTCTCGCGCCAAATGGGTGGAAAAGGCGCTCCATGAAGAGATTGGCCGTGTCTGCGGCGATCGCGTTCCGACGATCGACGACGTACCGCAACTCGAATGGTGCAAGGCCATCATTGAAGAGACCCTTCGCCTCTATCCGCCCGTCCCCATTCTCGCGCGCCAAACGCGCCAAGCCGAAATGATCGGCGATATCGCCGCTGAACGCGGATCGCTCGTTCTGATCGTCCCGTGGCTTCTCCACCGAACGGAAAGCCTGTTTGAGGACCCGCACCATTTCCGCCCGGACCGCTTCATGGGCGGACGTCGCCCGACGCCCTATAGTTACATTCCGTTTGCAAGCGGACCACGCGTGTGCCCGGGCTTGCATTTCGGCCTGACCGAAGCAATCCTGTGCCTGGCGATCATTGCACAGCAGTTCCGGGTGACCGTCGTCGACGGCCACAAGGTCGAGCCCATCTGCCGCCTGACGCTGCGGCCAAAGGGCGGGCTTCCGGTGACCCTTCATCGACGGCAGAAAGCATCCCATGACCACTGAAGAGCCGAGCCAGGCCGAAAGAATCGCCAAGCGAAAGGCGTGGACATTCGCCAGCGAAGGGCGGCCCTCCTTTGTGGATGCCCTTTCCGGCCGCGAAGGCTTCCGCGCCTTCTGGCGCTATTGGGTGACGGACAATCTCTGGAACCTCGCGCACCTCTCCGGGCATTTCGGGATGAAACTCCTGCCGATGGACGCCTGCTCCAACCTTGGTGCAGCCCTTGGTCTGTTTGCCGTGCCGCGTTTCCACAAGGTGGCATCACGGCGTGCGCAAGAAACGATCCGCGCACTGCGACCCGATCTCAACGAGGCCGAGCAGGCGGCGCTCTTTCGCGAGAACTGCCGGGCACAGGGTCGGCTGATGACCGAATTCTCCGTCGTGAACCGGTTGCAAAACAACCGTGACCGCCTGACATTGCACGGCCTCGACATTATCGGCGAAGCGGCCAAGGCCGGCCCGGTCATCATCGTCGGTATGCATCTTGGCAACTGGGAAGTTGGTCCGACTGTACTGCAGAGCATCAATGTCCACCCCCATGCCTTCTACCTCCCGCCCAAGGGCCGCGCCAAAGCCTGGATCGCCGAGCGCGTCCGCAGCAAGGCGGGCTTGCGGTTCCTGCCGCCGGGCGCCGAGGGCATTCGGCCGGCGATCAAGATCCTGAAGAATGGCGGCGTCGTCAGCACGTTCTGCGACGAAGGTTTTGGCGGCTTCATTCGCGGACCATTCTTCGACCGCAAGCCGCATCTCGAAGGAAACTTTGCCATTGCCATTCGTCTGGCACGCATGACCGGCGCCACCATTTGCCCGTGGTACAATCTGCGCACCGAGGGTTTCCGCTTCGAATGCCGCGCGCTGGCGCCTATCCGGCTCCCGCCCGAAGAGCGCCCCGGGGCACGCCAGCTTGACGATATCCTGATGCTGAACAACGCCATCGAGCCGGTTATCCGGGCAAATCTCGACCAGTGGTACTTTCTCGACAATTCGCTCCGACCGGAGTGACCCGAACCGGGCCATGGCAAGTATAGCGA
The DNA here is from genome assembly GCF_003024455.1 of Ensifer sp. NM-2. Classification (NCBI taxonomy): domain Bacteria; kingdom Pseudomonadati; phylum Pseudomonadota; class Alphaproteobacteria; order Hyphomicrobiales; family Rhizobiaceae; genus Ensifer; species Ensifer sp. NM-2. The sequence continues at coordinate 84,718 of NZ_PVZR01000008.1, read as the reverse complement.
CTTCCGCCGGGCTTTTTCGCGCGCGTGCGTTCCATGTTATGATCGTATCTGCTTGATGCCCGCGAGCAGTCGCCTATCTACATCTGTCTGAAGACAAGACTCCATCCCGCATTCCTGACCGATCACACGGAAGGAGAACGCCATGGGACTGAAACACGCGGATATCACCGCCATTCTTGGCCCGGTCGACGAAACGCTGATGGCAGAGCTGCTGGCTACCGGGGCCAGTGCGGCCGAACTCGCCGAAGCGATCGCCTGGGTCAACAACGACGAAGCGCTGATCGGCGAAGGACGACATCTGCCGGCCGGGCGCGTTGCGGCTTTGATCGACATCCTGACGCCGGATGACGGCGAGGAATGAACTTTGGGGCGCTGAGGAGACGCCCGACGAGGCAGATGTAATGACCAAGACGTCAGGAGCCATCTCGTGATGGCTGGCCACGTGACTGCGAGTTTCGTGTTGAGGGAGGCCGACTATGACAGCCAAGGAAGTCAAGTTCAGTAGCGATGCCCGCGATCGCATGCTGCGCGGTGTCGATATTCTTGCCAATGCCGTGAAAGTGACGCTCGGGCCAAAGGGACGAAATGTCGTCATCGAAAAGTCCTTTGGCGCCCCGCGCATCACCAAGGACGGCGTGTCCGTCGCCAAGGAGATCGAGCTCGAAGACAAGTTCGAGAACATGGGCGCGCAAATGCTGCGCATGGTGGCGTCACGCACCAGCGATGTTGCCGGCGATGGGACAACGACGGCAACCGTGCTCGCGCAGGCGATCGTGAAAGAAGGCGTCAAGGCGATTGCCTCCGGCATGAACCCCATGGACCTCAAGCGCGGCATAGATCTCGCCGTCGACGCCATCGTCGCCGAACTTAAGGTCCGCGCCCGCAAGATCGCCAATAATGAGGAGATCGCCCAGGTCGGCACCATCTCCGCCAACGGCGATACGGAGATCGGCCGATATCTCGCCGAGGCGATGGCCAAAGTCGGCAACGAAGGCGTGATCACCGTTGAGGAAGCCAAGACCGCCGAGATCGAACTCGAAGTCGTAGAGGGCATGCAATTCGACCGGGGCTACCTTTCGCCCTACTTCATCACCGACCAGGAGAAGATGCGGGTCGAGTTCGAAGATCCCTACATCCTCATCCACGAAAAGAAGCTCTCCAACCTGCAGGCGATGATCCCGATCCTCGAATCGGTCATCCAGGCGAGCCGCCCGCTGCTCATTATCGCCGAAGACGTCGAAGGCGAGGCATTGGCGACGCTGGTCGTCAACAAGCTGCGTGGCGGGCTCAAGATCGCCGCCGTCAAGGCACCGGGTTTCGGCGACCGGCGCAAGGCGATCCTTGAGGATATCGCGGTGCTGACGGGCGGGACGGTGGTTTCCGACGACGTCGGCATCAAGCTTGAGAATGTCACGCTGGAAACGCTCGGCCGCGCCAAACGCGTGATGATCGAGAAGGAAAACACCACCATCGTCGATGGCGCCGGCACCAAGGCCGACATCGGTGGCCGCATCAGCCAGCTCAAGGCGCAGATCGAGGAGAGTACCTCCGACTACGACCGGGAGAAGCTGCAGGAACGGCTTGCTAAGCTCTCGGGCGGTGTTGCCGTGATCCGCGTCGGCGGCTCGACCGAGGTCGAAGTGAAGGAAAAGAAGGACCGTGTCGATGACGCGCTGCATGCGACGCGCGCGGCCGTCGAGGAAGGCATCTTGCCGGGCGGCGGCGTCGCCCTGCTTCGGGTCGTCAACGCGCTCGACAATATCAAGACTGCCAATGCGGAACAGCGCGTCGGCGTCGAGATCGTCAGGCGTGCAATCGAGACGCCCGTGCGCCAGATTGCCGAGAATGCCGGCGCCGAAGGCTCTATCATCGTCGGCAAGCTGCGTGAGAAAACCGATTTCGCTTACGGCTGGAATGCTCAGACCGGCGAATACGGCGATCTGTTCAAAATGGGCGTCATCGATCCGGCCAAGGTCGTGCGCGCCGCTCTGCAGGACGCAGCGTCAGTCGCCGGGCTCCTGGTCACAACCGAGGCGATGATCGCCGAAAAGCCGAAAAAGGATGGCGCCGCGCAACTGCCGGGCGGACCCGGAATGGATTTCTAGGATCAACGGGCTAGCGCCATCGGCTGCGAGTTGGCGTGGGTCAGACCGAGGAATCGGACGGCACCGAGTTCACCCGGGGCGTTCGCGACGCGCTCTATGCCCAGCCGTAAGCCCTTGGATTGCCGAAATGAAAAAACCCGGCAGCGAGCGCTGCCGGGTCCGTTGCTTCTTTGATCGCTTCGGACCTTAGTCCTTCTTCTGCGGGATCGGGCGAAGCGCCAGTTCGCGCAGTTGGGCTGATGTCGCCTCGGACGGCGCGCCCATCAGCAGATCGACAGCCTGCTGGTTCATCGGGAAGATCGAGATCTCGCGCAGGTTCTTGGCGCCGACCAGCAGCATGACGACGCGGTCGATGCCGAAGGCCATGCCACCATGCGGAGGCGCGCCGTACTGGAACGCTCGGTAGAGACCACCGAACTGCTCTTCCACTTCCTGCTGCGACTTGCCGGTCAGCTCGAACGCCTTGACCATGACTTCCGGCAGCTGGTTACGGATCGAGCCGGACGCGATCTCGAAGCCGTTGCAGACCATGTCGTACTGGTAGGCCTTGAGCGACAGCGGATCTTCGCTGTTCAGCGCCTCGAGGCCACCCTGCGGCATCGAGAAGGGGTTGTGGGCGAAGTCGATCTTCTTTTCGTCTTCCAGCCATTCGTAGAACGGAAAGTCGACGATCCAGCAGAATTCAAAGCGGTCACGGTCTACGAGGTTCAGTTCCTCGCCTGCCCGCGTGCGGGCTTCGCCTGCAAACTTGTAGAATTTCGACGGGTCGCCGGCGACGAAGAAGCAGGCATCGCCATCATCGAGGCCGAGTTGGGTGCGGATCGCATCGGTGCGCTCCTCGCCGATGTTCTTGGCAAGCGGACCGGCGCCTTCGAGCTTCTCGCCTTCCTTGCGCCAGAAGATGTAGCCGAGACCCGGCTGGCCCTGGCTCTGGGCCCAGGCGTTCATGCGGTCGCAAAACGCGCGCGAACCACCGGTCTTGGCCGGGATGGCCCAGACTTCGACCTTCGGGTTCGAGGCGATCATGTTGGCGAAGACCTTGAAGCCTGAACCGGCAAAGTGCTCGGTAACGGCCTGCATCTCGATCGGGTTGCGCAGGTCCGGCTTGTCGGAACCGTATTTGCGGATCGCCGTGTCGTAAGGAATGCGCGGGAACTTTTCCGTCACCGGCTTGCCGTCGGCAAACTCGACGAAGATGTCGCGGATCACCGGCTCCATCGTCGTCCAGACGTCTTCCTGCTCGACGAAGCTCATTTCGAGGTCGAGCTGGTAGAATTCGCCCGGCAGGCGGTCGGCGCGCGGGTCTTCATCGCGGAAGCACGGCGCGATCTGGAAGTAGCGGTCGAAACCGGCGACCATCAGCAGCTGCTTGTACTGCTGCGGCGCCTGCGGCAGCGCGTAGAAGCTGCCGGGATGGATGCGCGACGGCACGAGGAAGTCGCGTGCGCCTTCCGGCGACGACGCCGTCAGGATCGGGGTCGTGTATTCGGTGAAGCCGACGTCGCCCATGTGGCGGCGCATCGACGAGATGATCTGGGTGCGCTTGACGATGTTCTTGTGCAGCGTGTCGCGGCGCAGGTCGAGGAAGCGGTACTTCAGGCGCACGTCTTCCGGATAGTCCGGCTCGCCGAACACCGGCAGCGGCAGTTCCTTGGCGGCCGAGAGAACCTCGATCTCCTGGGCGTAGAGCTCGATTTCACCTGTTGGCATGCCCTTGTTGACGGTGTCGTCCATACGGGCCTTGACGAGGCCATCAATACGGACAACCCATTCGCCGCGGACGGTCTCGGCGGCCTTGAAGGCAGGGCTATCGGGATCGGCGACGACCTGGGTGATGCCGTAATGATCGCGCAGGTCGATGAAGAGCAGGCCGCCATGGTCGCGGACGCGGTGGACCCAGCCGGAAAGGCGAACGGTGGAGCCGACATCCGACTTGCGGAGGGCGGCACAGGTGTGGCTGCGGTAGCGGTGCATGGTGTTATCCCGGAATTGCAAAGCGCCGCGCAGGCTCGCCGGAACGGCGCGCGGCAACATGATCAAAATCGGGCGGAAAAGCGCATGATGCGCCGGCTTTGTCAAGCCGAGACCTCCGCGCTCCCCGAGGGAAGCGCCGCTCAACCGGGACAAGTTCGACCCTATTCATGGGCTTGAGACAAGTGCATTCGCCCAAACGGCGCGAAAAGAACGGATATCGTCACAATTCGCGACTGTGCGCCACGGGAATGCGCCGCTACACATAATGGGTCCGCCTTATCCGACTCGCGAGCACCATTCGGAAGTCGCCTGCCCCATGTCGCAAATTCGTCCGCTCATTCCGCTTCTCGTCACCGCAGGCATCCTCATCGGTGGCAACGGACTACAAGGCACCTTCATTTCGCTGCGGGCGCTGGAAGAAGGCTTTTCGACCTCGCTGATCGGTGTCATCGGCGCCGGCTACAACATCGGCTTCGCGCTCGGCTGCGTCTATGTCACGCGCATCCTGCGCTCGATCGGCCATATCCGCACGTTCTCGGCGATGGCAGCGATCGCGTCGGCGGCGGCGATCGCCATGGTGCTGATCATCAATCCGTTCATGTGGTTCCTGATGCGGCTCGTCGCCGGTATCGCTTTCGCCTGTCTTTTTGCGACCGTCGAAAGCTGGCTGAATGCCAGCGTCACCAATACTAACCGCGCGCGCACGCTTTCCGTCTATCGTCTGGTCGATCTCGGCTCGGTCACCGCGGCCCAATATATCATTCCCGGCGTCGGTATCGGCGGCTTCGAACTCTTCGCGATCATCTCGATGGCATTGACTTTGTCGCTCGTGCCGATTTCCTTTGCCGACCGGTCGAGCCCGGTGGCGCCGGAAGCGAACCGCTTCGACGTCAAGGCGCTCTGGAACATCTCGCCGCTCGCGACCGTCGGCTGCATCGTCGTCGGCCTCACCAACGCCGCCTTCCGCTCGCTAGGCCCCATCTACGCGCAGGGGATCGGCCTCTCGGTGACGGCAATCGCCACTTTCATGAGCGCCGGCATCATCGGCGGCGTGGTGCTGCAATATCCGCTCGGCCATTACTCGGACCAGATCGATCGGCGCCTGATCATCCTGATCGCCACCCTCGGATCATTGCTCGCCGGACTTTTCCTTGCGTTTGGCGCCGGCAATGATGAGTGGCTCAATTTCGCCGGTATCTTCCTCTTCGGCGCCTTCGCCATGCCGCTCTATTCGCTCTGTTCGGCCCATGCCAACGACCATGCGGCGGAAGGTCAGCATGCGCTGGTATCGGCGGGCATGCTGTTCTTCTGGTCGCTCGGCGCCATCATCGGCCCGCTGTTTGCCTCTTTCCTGCTCGAAATTTTCGGTCCGCAGGCGCTGTTCATCTATACCGCCGCGATCCTCTTCCTCTTCATGCTCTACACGGTCAGGCGCATGACAGCGCGCAGCGGCGTTCCCGCGGAAGCGCGCGTCATGCCTTTCCGCAACCTGCTGCGGACCTCATCGTTCTTCAACAAGCTCGCCGGCGGCAACCACGCCCGCAAAGACGACTGATACCAACCTGCGGCAAGATGTGCCTGCGGCAAAGAATTGCTGATTGCGGCGATCAGGTTTAAAAACCGAGCGGTCGTCCTATCCAGTTGCCGAGATTGCCAAAATGTCCCTGATCAGCCGCCGTACGTTCCTCCAGGGCTCTGCCGCTTTGGGAGGCGCCTTCGCATTCGGAGCCGGCATGGCGGCACGCGCCGGTGCGGCACCGGATCCGCAGGTCCTGACGGCACAGCTGACGCAGGCACAGATCGCCTCAGATGGCGTGACACCCAAGGTGATGACCTACGGGCTGGGCGATGCGACCACTAACGGCATGCCGCCTGTCTTGCGGATGCGCATGGGCGAGCCCTATGCCGCAAGACTGATCAACAAGCTCGACGAACCGACGACTGTCCACTGGCACGGACTTCGCATACCCAATGCCATGGACGGCGTGCCCGAGATGACCCAGCCCTATGTCTATCCGGGCGATCCCTTCGACTACATCTTCACGCCGCCGGATGCCGGCACCTTCTGGTATCACCCCCACTGCAATACGCTGACGCAGATGGGAAGCGGGCTGACCGGCGTCATCGTCGTCGAGAACCCGGATGATCCAGTATTCGACGCCGAGATCGTCTTGAACCTGCGCGACTGGCGGCTCGGCAAAGGCGGCGTTTTCATCGACCCGTTCAAACCGAGGGACGCTGCGCGCGGCGGCACCTACGGCACGGTTCGCACCGCAAACTGGCAGCAGGAGCCGAGCTACGACGCGCCGGCCGGCGGCCTCGTGCGGGTCCGTATCGCGGCGACGGATGTCACGCGGATATATACGGTCGGCCTGGAGGGGGCGGAGGCCATGGTCGTCGCGCTAGATGCAAATCCGGTCGACAAGCCCTTCCCGCTCGACCGCTACGACGTCGGCCCGGGCCAGCGCATCGACCTCGTCGTCAGGATGCCCGACAACGAAGGTGCGACGGTGAAGCTCGGCAATCTGCGTGGCTCGCATCCCTGGACGATCGCCAATTTCCGCGCAACGGGCCAATCCTTGAAGCGCGATATCCGCGATGTGGCTGCCCTTCCCGCCAATCCGATCGCCGAGGCGGACCTGTCGGTTGCCACTCGCGTTCCGATCGATCTGACGGCCACGGCAGAACACAAGGCGACGCCGTCGATCTGCGGCTCGCTCGGCTACACCTTCTGGGCAATCAACAAGGTACCGTGGCCGGGCGACACGCCCGATCCGATCGCGCCGATCGAGGAGATGAAGCTCGGCAAGAGCTATGTCCTGCAGATCGCCAATCGGACGCCGCATGCCCATCCGATCCACCTGCATGGCATGAGCTTCCGAATTCTCAATTCGAACAAGCGGACCTTCCTGCCACCACCGACGGACACCATCCTGCTTTTGCCCGACGAACAGGCGGAAATCGCGCTCGTCGCCGACAATCTTGGCGATTGGGTGTTCCATTGCCACATCATCGAGCACCAGAAGACCGGCATGACCGGTTATTTCAAGGTGGTTTGAGATTTTCGATTGTGACGGATGGCATGAAGGGCTACACGAAAAACCTAGCCGCATTTTTGCCACAGTGATTTAAATCCGATGATTGAAACAACCGCAGATCTAGAGGCCGCCTGCCAGCAGCTGGCCCGCTCAAGTTATATTACGATAGACACGGAATTCCTGCGTGAGACCACCTTCTGGCCAGAGCTTTGCCTGATCCAGATGGCAAACCCGGATATGGCCGTCATCGTCGACCCGATGGCCAAGGGCATCGATCTCACGCCGTTCTTCGCGTTGATGGCCAACCCCGACGTGATCAAGGTCTTCCATGCCGCGCGCCAGGATATCGAGATCATTTTCCATCTCGGCAATCTGATTCCGCATCCGATCTTCGACACCCAGGTTGCGGCCATGGTCTGCGGCTTCGGCGACAGCGTCTCCTATGACCAGCTCGTCAACCGCATCAAGGGCGAGCAGATCGACAAGTCCTCGCGCTTCACCGATTGGAGCCGGCGGCCGCTGACCGAGAAACAGCTCGATTACGCGCTGGCCGATGTCACGCATCTGCGCGACATCTATCAGTACCTGAATGCGCAGCTCGAGCGCGAAAGCCGCTCGCTATGGCTTTCCGAGGAAATGGCGATCCTCGAAGCCCGCGATACCTACGACCTGCACCCGGACGATGCCTGGCAGCGCCTGAAAATGCGCGTCAAGAAGCCGATCGAGCTTGCCGTGCTGCAGAAGGTCGCAGCCTGGCGTGAACGCGAGGCACGCAACCGCAACGTTCCGCGCGGGCGTATCATCAAGGACGATGCGATCTATGAAGTCGCGCAGCAGCAGCCGAAGGACACCGAGGCGCTGGCGCGGCTGCGAACCATTCCGAAGGGCTGGGAACGATCGAGCGCCGGGGCTGCGCTGATCGAGGCGGTCAACGAAGCGCTCGCCATCCCCAAGACCGACCTGCCACGGCTGCCGCGGCAGAGCCATACACCTGAAGGCGCAGCCGCCGCCACCGAAATGCTGAAGGTGCTGTTGAAGCTGATCGCCGAGAAGCAGGGCGTGGCTGCCAAGATCATCGCCAACAGCGAGGATCTCGACAAGATCGCCGCCGAGGGCGAGAACGCCGATGTCGGCGCGCTCAAGGGGTGGCGGCGCGAGCTGTTCGGCGATACGGCACTGAAATTGATCAATGGTGAAGTGGCTCTGCGCTTCGTCGACAAGAAGATCGAAGCGATGGAAATCGGTGACTGAAAAACGGACGGGCGGACAACAACTTTCCGCCCGAATCCGGCTCTAGCCAAGGCCCTGCAGCGGGACTGATTCGCAATCGCGTCGAGCAGACATCAGAGCGCTGACGCGTGACGCGACAACCAGGGTGTCCGACGCGTTTTTTCTTCGTTGTCCGGGTTCGAGGCTCTTCCGCATGCGCTGGCGTTTCTCCATGTTCGAGGGAATTTTGCTGCTGTTGATCGTCAGTAGCGCCGGCGCCATCTATGCGACGATCGCCTTCGACGGTGGCGGCGGATTGATCGGCGCCACGTACGCATTGTGCGTCTGCGTCCCGATCCTCGCCTTTGAACGGCGCATCATTCTCCGGCGTCTCAACCGCAAGATCCATTCCTATTCGACGCCCGCTTTCTTCCTCGCTTCGATCGCCGTCTATCTGGTGTTTATCGAGCTGGGCTACGGCGTCGCCGGCTTCCTGATGCAGATGAGCGGGCAAATAGACGCGGATTGGAAGGACGCGGTCGTCCCCTCAAGCACGGCGCTTCTGTTCGCCCTGGCGGTCTCGGGCTCGATCGTTTTCGCGCTTCGCGTGCGCGAACTGTTGGGCCGTGACGTGTTTCTGAGCCTTTTGACCGGGCGCTATCGCAAGCCGATGCAGGAGGAGCGCGTCTTCCTCTTCATCGATCTTGCCGGCTCCACCGCCTATGCCGAGCGATACGGCGATCTCAGGATGCAGGAATATCTCAGCAAGCTGTTTGCAACACTTGCCGACCCCGTACTGCGCTATCGCGGCGCGATCGACGACTATGTCGGCGACGCGGCCGTGATTACCTGGCCCTTCGACCGTGCTGTCAAAAACGCCGCCTGCGTGCACTGCGTTTTCGACATTCTCGAAGAGATCGAAGCCGGCGCCCACCGTTGGCGCAAGGAGTTCGGCGAGGTTCCGCGCCTACGGGCAGCGCTTCATGGCGGCACCATCGTCGCCGCGGAAATTGGCGTCGACAAACACAAGATCACCTATTTCGGCGACACGGTGAACACCACCGCTCGCCTCGAAGGCCTGTGCAAGTCACTGAACCATCAGGTGCTGATTTCCACCGACCTCGCCCGCAAGATGCGGCTGCCGCACTATGTCCGCGTGGAAGATCTTGGCGAGCACGCCGTGAAGGGACGCGGGCAGAAGCTCGGCGTCCTGGCGCTTCGGGCCGGGGGCACGCCTGCACCGCCAGTGGCTGTCAATTAGCCGTCAACCGTGCAGTTTTGCACCCTTGGTGATCTTGTCGACCAGCTTCTTGTCGGCATGAATGGCGATGCCGGCGACCTTCGCGCCGTCGGGTCGCGTTTCGGCGAAGACCGCGCGGTTGGCACTGTCGTGGCCGGTCGAAAACATCGCATCGACATAAACAGAGGTTTGTATTTCCCTTTCGATCGCACGGCGTTGAATATTGCCAAGCGTCGCACCATCTGCCGATAACACGATGATCGGCTGAACGCTCAGAGCGTTGTAGATGTGGCCGGCGCCGTCGCGATAGGGTTCGCCGATAATCGCCGGTTTCTGCCCGGCGATGCCGGTTGCCAGAAACGCGGTGACGTTCAGCTTCTGCCAGGTGGCCAGATCGTCGCGCAAAACGATCGCAAACTTGGTGTCGAACATGACGGGTATCTCCATTTCAGGACATCAGGGCGTGCCCAAGGAGGCCTTAACCGAGGACGCAGCGATCAATCTTGAACGATTGTGCGGATCGCCGGGCGATGGCATCCGCGTCGCGGCACCGGTGGACGGCATAGAGCGCATCGAGGCCCGGCTGCACGGCAAGGTCTTCGAGCCGCATCGCCACGACACCTATGCGCTTGGCGTGACGCTTGGCGGCATCCAGACCTTCCAGTATCGTGGCGAGAGCCGCTACAGCACGCCTGGAAGCATCATCATCATTCACCCCGACGAACTGCACGATGGCGGCGCGGGCACGGAAGCGACGCTTCGCTACAGGATGATGTATCTGCAGCCGGAGCGATTGATCGCGGCGCTTGGCGACAGTGGCGGCGCCTTGCCCATCATAGCCGCCCCGGTTGTTGGTGACGTGGCCCTGCGCCAGGCGATCGGCGAGGCCGTCATGGATCTCGACGGCGGTATTGACGAACTCGCGCTCGACGACATTCTTACACGCATTGCAGAAGGCTTGTGCCGCCATGCCGGCACGACAAGCAAGGCTGCCGGCAGGTCGGCCAAGCGGGCGGTTTCGAGGCGACGGACTATCTCAAAGCCAACCTCGATCGCCCGGTCGACTCGCAGGAACTCGAGGCCGTCAGCGGCCTTGATCGCTTCACCCTCGCCCGCCAGTTCCGCAAGGTTCTCGGCACCAGCCCGCACCGCTACCTTCTGATGCGGCGGCTGGAGCAGGCGCGCCGGATGATTGCCGCCGGTCACAGCCTGGCAGGTGCCGCGCTCGAAACCGGCTTTGCCGACCAGGCCCATTTCACCCGCCATTTCAAACGTGCCTACGGTGTAACGCCCGGGCGCTGGGCGAGCCTGGCGCTCGCCGGCTGAAGCACCGGCGCCGCTGGGTCGTTGCGGCCCGGAACCAGTGTCCGGTCACGCGCAACAATTCGAACTCGGCGAGTTTCTCCCCTCGGGCGCAGCGCCTTTCGTCTGTCATCAAAGCTTCACCAGCCTGTAAGCCAAGCATCACCCAACCGTCATCAAAGCCGCCTATCGGGTTCCCGTACTTTGGCATCCAACCCACGGTGACTTTCATGACCAAAACGCTTCTCGCCGCTGCGGCGCTCACACTTTTGATGACGACGACCGTCCTGGCCGAGGAAAAGGCCTTTCCCGCAACCCTGAAGGCACATGCGATCCTACCGGCAAACACGATCCTGGCAGCACCGTCCGACGCACCGGAATACCTGAAGACATCGGGCAAATTCACCACGGCGGACCGCAAGCGCGCTGACGCGCTCGGCACCGTGCCCGGCAAGGATGGCGTGCGCCCGACCGGCCTTTCACTGCCGTTCAACGGCCAGCCGATGCAGGGCTTCTCCGGCATCAGGGCCATGGAAGACGGCACCTTCTGGAGCCTTTCCGACAACGGCTTCGGCAACAAGCTGAACTCAACCGATGCCATGCTGATGCTGCACCACGTGAAGATGGACTGGGACGCCGGCAAGGTCGAGGCGCTGAAAACACTGTTCCTCACCGACCCGGACCGCAAGGCCCCCTTCCCGATCGTCATGGAAGGTTCCGACAAGCGCTACCTGACCGGCGCTGACTTCGACGTTGAGTCGATCCAGCCGGTCGCCGACGGCTTCTGGGTCGGGGAAGAATTCGGTCCCTATATCCTGAAATTCGATGTCGACGGCAAGCTGACCGACGTCATCGCGACAACAGTTGACGGCAAGCCGGTTATGTCGCCCGACAATCCGACCCTGACACTGCAGGGCGATCCGTCGAAGAAGACACCCGCCTTCAACCTGAAGCGCTCCGGCGGCTATGAAGGCATGGCACTGTCGAAGGACGGCTCCAAGCTCTACGGTCTGCTCGAAGGGCCGATCTGGACCGACAGCGAAACCGTGGAACAGGCCGATGGCCGTCCGACACTACGCGTCATCGAACTCGATGTCGCAGCCAAGGCCTGGACGGGCCGCAGCTGGCTCTATCCGCTGGCCGAAGGCGGCGAGGCAATCGGCGACTTCAACATGCTCGACGACAAGACGGCACTGGTGATCGAACGCGACAACGGCGCGGGCACGCTCGACAAGGCCTGCGCCGATCCGAAGGATCCGAAGCCGGATTGCTTTGCCGTCGGCTCGAAGGTGAAACGTGTCTACAAGATTGCCTTCGATGACAGCAATGTCGGCAAGGCCGTCCGCAAGATCGGTTACATCGACCTCCTGAAGATCGCCGACCCCGACAACAAGAAGCGCCAGGGCGGTGGTGACGGCTATTACGACATGCCGTTCGTGACGATCGAAAACGTCGATCGCGTCGATGACACGCACATCATCGTCGGCAATGACAACAACCTGCCGTTCTCGGCCGGCCGGGCGCTTGATAAGGCCGACGACAACGAGTTCGTTCTGCTCGAAGTCGGCGAATTCTTGAAAGCCGAATAATCAAAAAAGGGCGCGCGGATTTGCGTCCGCGCGCCCCTTCGTCAAAGATCTGAGTGCGTTCAGCTCTCGAACTGGAACGCCAATCTTCTGCCGGTCAGCTTGCCGAGCTGCTGCAGCCGTCCGTCGAGGCGCTCGCCGGCAAATTCCGAATAGGCCGCAGGCACGACGATCTCCAGATCGACATCCGGCAGGGACGATTTGCGGAAGGTCAGATTCCTCGCCACGCCCGGCATCGACGCCGAGAACAGATAGGCGACGCGCAGCAGGCCGCCGAGCAGTTTCGCCAGTTCCAGCAGTCGCGGCGTGGTAATGCCGGTCAGTGCGCCGGTCGCGCCATCGTCGTTCAGGCCTTCGAAGCGATAGTAGTTGGCGAGCGCGATATAGGCCCGCCCCGCATGGGTGATGCCGGAGAAGGTCGAGTGGGCGATGATGTTCAGCGCCTGCAGACCGCGATAGTCCGGATGGGCGCGCCAGCTGATATCGGCGAGCAGGCAGGCAGCCTGGCGATAGCGGCTTTCCTCTTCGGTTTCCTCGACGCCGAAGAACGGCACCATGCGGCCGGTCCAGTCGGCAAGTTCGCGGGCATGCTCGGGGGAACGCGCCCGCAGGATGGCGATTTCGCCGGCGGCGGTCAGCAGCGGATCCTGCGCACGCTCGCTCTCGTTCAGCAGAGAGAAGAGATAGCCTTCGCGCACGCCGAGCGCCGAGAACGAAATCCGCTCCGGCTTCATGATCGACAGTGCTTCCTGCATCGCGATCGCGCCAAAGGGAAGCAGGCTGCGGCGGCTTTTGGAGATCGTCGCATAGGCCGATGGCTTGATGTTCCTCGGCTCGATCACCTCCGGCAGCAGCGCCATCGCCTCGTCGTAGGAGATCTCGTAGCCTTGCATCATATGCAGCGGATAGTTTCGGATTTCCATGTGCAGCTTGGCGATCGAGCGCCAGGTGCCGCCGACGGCATAAAAGGTGCGGCCGGTGCCGGTCTTCAGCACCGGCGAGCTTTTCATGAATTTGCGCACCCAGGTGCGAGCCTTCGGCAGCGAGCCGCCGCTATGCTCGAAGAGGCGGATACCCCCGAGCGGCAGGGTGATGCCCTTGCCGATCTTTGTGCCGCTGACCTCGACAAGTTCCAGCGAGCCACCGCCAAGGTCACCGACCACTCCATCAGGGTCGTGATAGCCGCTGACGATGCCCATGGCGGAGAAATAGGCTTCCTCTTCGCCGGTGAGGATGCGCACCTTGTGGCCGAGGATCGCCTCGGCCTTCTCGATGAAGGCAGGTCCGTTGCTCGCCTCGCGAGCGGCTGCGGTGGCCAGAACATACATGGAGGTCGCACGCGCCTGCTGCGACAGCGCATGAAAGCGATGCAGCGCCCGGAGAGCGCGCTCGACGCTCTCCTCGTCCATGCGTCCGGTGGCATCGATGCCCTTGCCCAGACCGCACATGACCTTCTCGTTGAACAGCATGGCCGGAGCGCGGCTCAGGCCTTCGTAGACGACAAGGCGAATGGAGTTGGAGCCGATATCCACAACGGAAACCGGGCGGATGCCGGGCAGACGCCCCTGCGCTTCAGATTCGACCATGCAATTCCGTTTTACTTGTGCCAGCTGCTCTTCCAGCCGGCAATCAGCTTCGGTGCACTGGACTTCAGGGCTTCACCCCGGCCGGAGAGGCTGGGATTGGTCATGAAATAGTGCTGCGCGTTGAAAGGTTCGGCGTCCTTGCCGACTTCCATCCGGCGAGACGTACCGTCGGGAAGAATTTCGTAGCTCTGCTGGTTATCGATGAGATTGCCCAGCATGATCTGCGAAAGTACCTGTTCGTGCACAGTCCGGTTGATAAGAGGCACAAGCGTCTCAACCCGCCGGTCCAGATTTCGCGGCATCATATCCGCCGAGCCGATATAGACAAGCGCATTCTCCGATGGAAGGCCGTGACCGTTGCCGAAGCAGAATATGCGGGAATGTTCAAGGAATCTGCCGACGATGGACTTGACACGAATATTGTCGGACAGCCCCGGCACCTGCGGCCTCAGGCAGCAGATGCCGCGTACCACCAGGTCGACTTCAGCCCCGGCACGGCTTGCCTTGTAGAGCGCGTCTATGATTTCCGGATCGACGAGCGAGTTCATCTTCATCCAGATCGCCGCAGGCCGGCCGGCCTTGGCGTGCTCGATCTCCTCCTCGATATGCTTGAGGATGCGGGGGCGAAGCGTGTGCGGCGAAACCGCCAGCTTCATGCCGGCTTCCGGCTCGCCGTAACCGGTGATGAAGTTGAAGATGTTCGCCATGTCATGGGCGATGACCGGGTTGCAGGTGAAGAATGACAGGTCAGTGTAGATCTTCGCCGTGACCGGATGGTAGTTGCCGGTGCCGAGGTGGCAATAGGTGCGCAACCGGCCCTCTTCGCGACGCACCACCATCGACATCTTGGCATGGGTCTTGAGTTCGATGAACCCGAAGACCACCTGCACGCCGGCGCGCTCCAGGTCGCGCGCCCAGCGGATGTTGGCTTCCTCATCGAAGCGGGCCTTCAGTTCGACCAGCGCCGTCACGGACTTTCCGGCTTCGGCAGCGTCGACAAGCGCGCGCACAATCGGACTGTCGTTCGAGGTACGGTAGAGCGTCTGCTTGATGGCGACCACTTCCGGATCGCGCGCCGCTTGCAGCAGGAACTGCACCACGACGTCGAAGGACTCATAGGGGTGGTGGACCACCATGTCCTTTTCGCGGATCGCGGCAAAACAATCGCCGGCGTGTTCGCGCACGCGCTCGGGGAAGCGCGGATTGTAAGGTTCAAAGCGCAGATCGTCGCGCGGCGCCTTGGTGATTTCCGACAGCGTGTTCAGCGCCAGAAGCCCCGGCAAAACGGCGACGCGGTTTTCCGGAACGCTGAGTTCTTGAACGACGAACTGGCGCAGCGAAGCGGGCATTTCCGAATCGAGCTCGATGCGGATCACCGATCCGCGACGACGACGCTTCAGCGCCGTTTCGAAGAAGCGCACCAGATCTTCGGCCTCTTCTTCGACTTCGATATCGCTGTCTCTGATGATGCGGAACGTGCCCGAGCCCTTGACCTCGTAGCCTGGGAACAGCCGTTCGATGAACTGACTGACCATGTCTTCGAGCGTGATGTAGCGGATGACGTTCTTGAAATCGGGCAGGCGGATGAAGCGGTCGAGCGCCACCGGCAGGCGCAAGAGCGCCGTCATTGGCTCACGGCCGGTCTTGCTGACGAGCTGCAGGCCCATCGAGAACCCGAGGTTCGGGATGAACGGGAACGGATGCGCCGGGTCGATCGACAGCGGCGTCAGCACCGGAAAGATCGCCTGGTCGAATTCGTTGGCAAGCCAGCTTTTGTCCTGCGCCGATAAGGACGCCGGGCGGACGATGAGGATATCTTCCTTGGCCAGATACTGCTGCAGGACGGCGAGCGACGCCTGCTGCTCCATCTGCAGGTTGTCGATTTCCTTGAGGATGTCTTCGAGCTGTTCGGCCGGCGTCTTGCCATCAGGCGACCGCATGGCGAGCCCCTGCCGCACCTGGCCCTCGAGGCCGGCGACGCGCACCATGAAGAACTCATCAAGGTTGGCGGCCGAAATCGACAGAAAGCGGACACGCTCCAGGAGCGGATGCGCCGTGTTCAGGGTCTCCTCAAGCACGCGGCGATTGAATTGCAGCCACGAAAATTCGCGATTGATGAACCGTTCCGGGCTGGAGAGCAGGTCTAGCTCCTCCGCGGCCTGTTTGTTCTCATTCACCGCAGACGTCGCATTATCCATTACCGGTCAGACCCCATTTCTTCGCATGCAGGAACTATAACAGTTTGACGACGGAACTGTGACAATCAATCGGAATGGCGTTGATTTCCAAGCTCTTCCAGGACTTCGGCGGCAAGCGATCGGGTCAGCTTGACGCCGCGGGCGAGTGCCAGCCTGTCGATGCGTTCGACGATCGTCTGGGCAGCCTCGAGCGAGCGTTCCATGCGCTGGACGATATAGCCGACGAGCCTTTCGTCGATGAAAAGCTGGCGATCGGCAAAGAGCTTGATCAATACCTGCGTCAACAACTCATCGTCGGGCTCGCCGATCTCGACGACGGTTGCTGCTTTCAGGCGCGAGCGCAGGTCCGGAAGAACGACCGGCCAGGACATCGGCCACAGGCGCGAGGTCATCAAGAGGCCCGTGCCATGCTGGCGAACGCTGTTGATGACATGAAACAGGGTGGTGTCGTCGAACCCCTGACGGTCGGCATCCTCGAACAGCACAGGACCGTTGGCGGCGATCAACGCCACATCCGAGTCCGCAACCGGGTGGATCGCCCGCGCGCCCGCCCTCTCCTTCCAGATGCTGGCGAGATGCGATTTTCCGGAACCGATCGGGCCGGCGATGATGACAACCGGCGACGGCCAGTCTGGCCAGTGATCGACGATCGCGATCGCCGCGCTCAACCGATCGGAAACGAGCAGATCCTCACGACCCGTTGCCGGGTCGTGGTCGAATGCCAGAGGCAGTTGTTCGAAGGGACGTTTTGTCATGCTGTACTCGGGACAAGGATGGGACTATCAGCCGGGCTGACTGCCCTTTGCCTTCTTCGCCGCGACCTTTCCATGCCCATGGTAGAGATCGCTATCAAGGTATCGCTGGATGCCGAAGCGAACAAGCACGCCGATGGCGGCGGCCGCGGGAACCGCAACCAGAAGCCCGACGAAACCGAAGAGGGCACCGAAGGCAAGAAGCGCGAACATCAGCCAGACCGGATGCAGGCCGACGCTCTTGCCCACCAGCTTGGGCTGCAGGATGTTGCCTTCGAGGAACTGGCCGCTGAAGAAGATGGCAGCGACAAGCCCGATCCAGAGATAATCGGGCCAGAACTGTACAAGCGCGACGCCGACGGCCAGCACCAGACCGACCATCGATCCGACATAGGGGATAAAGCTGATCATGCCGGCAAAGAGGCCGATCAGCAGGCCGAAATTGAGACCGACGAGCGACAGGCCGATGCCATAGTAAAGGCCGAGGATGATGCAGAGCGAGCCCTGGCCGCGAACGAAGCCGGCGATCGTCGTGTTCATGTCCCGGGCGATCTGGCGGACGACGCTGACATAGTCGCGCGGAACCCAGCTATCGACCCGGTTGACCATCCGGTCCCAGTCGAGCAGCAGATAGAAGGCGACGACCGGCGTGATCACGAACAGCGACAGAATGTCGAGCAGCGCCATGCCAGAGTTCCAGAGCTGCTGGAACAACGTGCCGAGGAAGCTCGCGCCCTGCTCCAAAAGCTTGGCTGAATTCTGCTTGATCGCCGTCATCTGGTCCGCCAGCCATTGTGGCAGCAGCGTCGACTGGCTGTCGGTCAACAGCGCCTGCAGCTTGGAGATGTAACCGGGCATCTTCTGAATGAAGTCGGCGGCCTGGGTGAAGATCACCGGGATGATGATCATCAGCGACAGGGCGAAGATCACCACGAAGCCGATGAGGATCACCACCGTCGCCATCAGCCGACTGAGGCCGAGGCGCTCAAGGCGGTCGGCGACCGGGTCGAGGAAATAGGCCAGTGCCATGCCCGCGAGGAACGGCAGCAGGATCGAGCTGAAAACCATCAGGAAGGCGATGAAGGCGGCGAGCACCAGCAGCCAGAAGATAACCTGGCGCTGTAGTCCCGAACCGCTGACTTTTATGTCCATGGTGTTCCCCGTAACACGCCAAGCATGCCTTTACCGCATCATATTCTGTATGAGGAGATAGGTGGCGTGGCGCGCACCGGTCAAGTCCGCGTGCTTCTCAGCCCGGTAAATTGAACCCTCCATACCGTTCTTGCCGGTGGGATATGGGCAAAATGTTGAAAAAAGGCCGAGAAGGCAGGCTGTCGGCTTGCACTCCCTTGCCCATCGTGCCAATCGCATCCGCAAAATACCTGTCGCGCGACCAGCCTTGGAGAACCAGCATGAGCCAGTCGGGAAAGAACGGCCTCACCTACAGTGACGCAGGCGTGGATATCGATGCCGGCAATCTGATGGTGGAGAAAATCAAGCCGCATGTGCGCTCGACCCGGCGCCCGGGTGCCGACGGCGAGATCGGCGGCTTCGGCGGCCTGTTCGACCTGAAGGCCGCCGGTTTCACCGACCCGGTGCTCGTTGCCGCCAATGACGGTGTCGGCACCAAGCTCAAGATTGCCATCGACGCCAACAAGCACGACACCGTTGGCATCGACCTCGTTGCCATGTGCGTCAACGACCTGGTGGTCCAGGGTGCCGAGCCGCTGTTCTTCCTCGACTATTTCGCCACGGGCAAGCTCGATCCCGATCAGGGTGCCGCAATCGTTGCCGGCATTGCCGCCGGGTGCCGCCAATCCGGTTGCGCATTGATCGGTGGCGAGACCGCGGAAATGCCGGGCATGTATTCCGGAGGCGACTATGACCTTGCCGGCTTCGCTGTCGGTGCGGCCGAACGCGGCCAGCTGCTTCCAGCGGGTGACATTGGTGAAGGCGACGTCATCCTCGGCCTTGCATCGTCAGGCGTTCACTCCAACGGTTACTCTCTCGTTCGCAAGATCGTCGCGCTGTCGGGTCTTGCCTGGGATGCACCTGCCCCGTTTGGTGAAGGCACGCTTGCCGATCTCCTGATGACGCCGACGCGCATCTATGTGAAGCCGCTCCTGAAGGCGATCCGCGAAACCGGCTCGATCAAGGCGCTGGCGCATATCACCGGCGGCGGGTTCCCCGAGAACATTCCGCGCGTGCTGCCGAAGCATCTTGCAGCCGAGATCGATCTCGACGCCATCAAGGCGCCGAAGGTCTTCTCCTGGCTTGCCCAGACCGGCGGCGTCGCGGCCAACGAAATGCTGCGCACGTTCAACTGCGGCGTCGGCATGATCGCCGTCGTTCCGGCGGAAAAGGCGCAGGACGTTGCAGCCGTGCTGGAAGCCGAGGGCGAAACCGTCTTCACGCTCGGCCGCATGGTTGCCCGCGCCGAAGGCGCGCATGGCACGATCTACAAGGGCAGCCTCGCCCTATGATGAACGACGTGACGGCAGGCAGGAAAAAAGTCGTCGTCTTGATCTCGGGCGGCGGCTCCAACATGCTTTCGCTGGCCAAAGCTGCCGCCGAGCCTGGTTTTCCGGCCGAGATCGTCGCAGTGATTGCCGACAAGGCCGATGCCGGAGGCCTTGCCAAGGCTGCAGCGCTCGGCATCCCAACCTATGCGTTCCTTCGCAAGGATTTCGACAGCAAGGATGCGCACGAGGCGGCGGTCCTTGCCGAACTCGAGCGGCTGTCTCCCGATATTATCTGCCTTGCCGGCTATATGCGGCTGTTGTCGGCGAACTTCATCCAGCGCCACGAAGGCCGGATCATCAACATTCATCCGTCGCTTCTGCCGCTCTTTCCGGGTCTCCACACCCATCAGCGCGCCATTGACGCCGGCGTGAAAGTGGCGGGATGTACGGTGCATTTCGTCACCGAGGGCATGGATGAGGGTCCGATCGTCGCGCAGGCGGTCGTACCGGTTGTCGACGGCGACACGGCCGACACCCTTGCCGCTCGCGTGCTGACGGTCGAGCACCGCACCTATCCGATGGCGCTCAGGCTGCTGGCGGAAGGCAAAGCCTGGATGGAAGACGGACGGGTCGTCACGCAGGGCATCAGTCCCGTGCCCGCGTCTTCAACTCTGATTTCGCCGGCCGTATAAACCACCACTACTTTGCCGAAGCCAACCGCCGGTCGAGCGCGTCGAGCACACGCCGGGTCACGGCGGGATAGTCCTCGTCGAAATGGTGACCGCCTTCGATCGCGACGACATCGACGCCCGCGCCCTTCAGGTCAGGGCAGGCGTCGTCTTCTTCCTCGGTGCCGTGAATGCACTGCACCAAAGAGGGGTCGATGTGCTTGATATCGTCGAGCGGATCGCCGCCATCGCCCTGCCCGGCCGCGCCGAGCCAGCCAAGCACCGAAATCTTGTAGTCGACCTGATGCGATAGCGCCATCAGCGTGACCTGCCGCACATGGGCGCGCTCTGCGGGCGGGAGCAGATTGAAAGTGCGTGGCAGGATATCGGCACCGAAGGAGTAACCGATCAAGAGAACATTGCGGACGTTCCAGCGCTTGCGATAGTAGCTCATCACCTTGGCGAGATCGTCGGCCGTCGCCTGCGGTTCGCGCTCGGACCAGAAATAACGCAGAGAATCGATGCCGACGACAGGGACACCTTGCTGCTGCAGGACGTCTCCGACCTGCTTGTCGATATCGCGCCAGCCGCCATCGCCGGAATAGATCACCGCCATGGTGTCGCGTGTCGGCTTGGTATCGAGCACCGTCAGGGGCAAGCCGAATGGATTGTCTGCCGCGCTCTCGCTGTCGATCAGATCCGTCAGATGACCTGATAGCGCCGCATAGGCTTCGTCGTCGCTGTCTTCCTGCGTGATATCAGGGTGTTTTTCGATGAGTTTAGCCACATGGCTTCGGCCGTCGTCGGATGCCGTCGGCGTAAAGACGACGGAGATCGGGTCCGGCAGGGCACCGTCCGTCAGGCCGTACACCATGCGATCGGCCTTCAAGGTCTTCTCCGCCGGCGTGCAGAGCTGCTTCGTCAGCGCAACGCCTTCCTCCGGATCGACCGCAAGCGTCTGGCCGATGGTCGCAGCCGGCGTCTGTGCGGCGATGGCCAGCGCCATGGCCCCGCCCGCTCCGACCCCGGCCACAATCGGCGGGAGGTAGGCATCGCTCTTGAGGACGCGCTGGACCTGCTGGCTCAACGCTTCGATATCCGACACCGTGTAGATGCAGTCGCCGTCGTCCTTGGCGAGCGAGGCAAGATAGGCCTTGAGGTCGATACCGATGACGACCGCCTTGTCGTCGACAAGGGCGCGAGCGACCGCATCTTCCTTGTCGCTCCAGCCATCCGCATTGGACAGCAGAACAACAAGGGCGGATGCCTTGTCCTTCGGGACGAGGATATGGGGTGCCGGGATCATGCCGGTGTCGTAGGTCGCCGCCGTCTCCTGCCCTAAAGCCGGTGCAACCGTCGCGATGGCGAGAAGGGCGGCACCTGCCAGAGGCTTCCAGATCATCGGGATCCGCATCATTTCTTCATCACTCCCTTGAGGCCGCCGCCGATCAGGAATGTTACATCCATCAAGGCAAGGATCGGATTGATGCCGCCGCTCGCCACGAGATAGCGCGGCTGCCAATGGGGGTGGAACTTCGACTTGAAGGCGCGAAGTCCCTTGAAATTGTAGAAGCGTTCGCCGTGCTCGAAGAAGGTTCGCCCTGCCCGATCCCAGACCGGCGCGATCTGGCGCGAGGACATACCAGACAGCGGCGCCATGCCAAGATTGAAGGTCCGGTACCCCTCGGCCTTCAGATATTCCATCACCTTCGCGAACAGGAAATCCATCGATCCCTTGGGGGCATCCGGCGAGAAGCGCATGAGATCGACGGTGCCTTCCTGCTTGGTTGCCGTCACCAGGATATTGGCGAAGGCGACGATCCGTCCCTCGTAGGTGAGGATCGCGACCGGCTGTTCGGCCAGATACTCAGGATCGAAAGCCCCAAGCGAAAAACCCTTTTCCTTGGCATTGTGATGGGCAAGCCATGCATCGGAAATCGCCGTCAATTCGCCCATGATCGCCGGAACGTCTGCTGGAGCCACCATTTTGAACTCCAGCCCGTCGCGCTGGGCGCGGCTGACCTGCTGGCGCAGATTGGCCCACTTGCCGCCCTTCATCTCGAAACGGGCGAGATCGACATGGGCGAGCTCGCCGAGCCTGAAGGCGCGAAGTCCCGCATCGGCATAGTAGGCGAGCCCAAGTGGCGAAACCTGATAGAACACCGCGCGGCAGCCGCTGGCGCGGGCCCTCTCGAAGAACTGCCAGATCAGTTCCGGCCAGGCATCGACCGGCCCCACCGGGTCGAACAGCGCGATCCACGAGCGGGCGCGCTGGCCATACATGATGAAGGCGCGACCATCGGCGGAAAACATCAGGCTCTTGTCTCCCATGCGCACCAGATTGGCATCGGACATGTCCTGCGCCTCGACGATCGCCAATGCCCGCTCCATGGCATCGTCGGTTGCCGGCTCCGCGCCTGAGGCCGCCGGGCGCATCAGGCTCCAGATGGCAACAGCGCTGGCGCCGATCGTCACACCCAGAAGCGCACGCAGGCCGCGCGGCGCCTCGGCAGAGAATTCGAACTGCCACCAGAGTTCATGGCTGTATTCGACGTCGCGATAGACGAACAGCAGGACGACCAGCCCACCCAGGCAGATCACCCCGAGTGCCGTCAACCACGGCAGCGTCAGCGCCTGGCCGAAGAGCGAAGCCGGCCGAACAAACAGACGGCGGCTGGCGAGGAGACCGACGAGAAAGAAGGCAAGCATGCCGGCCTCGACCAGCGCGATCGCCTTGATCAGCGAAAGCAGCAGTGCGGCAACGGCGATTGCGACCGACGCCCACCAGGCGCCATCGAGCCGCTGTGCGAGCCCGCGCGAGACGATGACGAGCGCAAGGCCGAGCAAGCTTGCCAGAAAGTGCGCGCCCTCGACGATCGGCAGCGGCAGCAGACCCTCGAGGAAGGCGAGATTCTCATCCGGCGTCGGCGTGACGCTCGACAGCACCAGCATGATCGCCAGCACGATGCCGAGTGTTGCCAGGAGAAGCGGCGTGATACGGCCGCCGATACGGCGCACGCTGGAGGCGACGGGATGGCCGGAAAGCTGACGAAGCTCGGTGCCGATGACAACCGCGATCGCGATCAGCAGCGGCAGCACGTGATAAATGACACGGTAGAGAACCAGCGCACCGAGGATCGTGTCGACATCGGCGCTGTGACCGAGCGTGGCGATGATGATCGTCTCGAAGACGCCGAGCCCGGCCGGAACATGGCTGAGAACGCCGATACCGACGGCAAGCGAATAGATCGCCAGGAAGGCGGGCCAACCGATTGTGCCCGCCGGAAGCAGCACGTAGAGCACCGTCGCCGATGCCGCCAGATCCAGCGCCGTGACGAGGAACTGGCGCGAGGAGGTGCGCGAATCCGGCAGGCGCAGTGTGAAGCGCCCGAGGCTGACCTCATGACCGTCACGCGCCTTGACGAAGACAGCGAGCACGACGCCGAGAATGGCAACCGCGATCATCCGCAGCCAGAAGGGGTTAAGACCCGTCAAGGGCGCCACATATTCGCCGACGGCGAGCAGGCTCAGGCACGTGACCGTCAAAAGCCCAAGGCCGAAGGCGAGCGTCACGAAGGCGATGATCCGGGCGATGTTTTCCGGCTCGATGCCCAGCCGCGAATAGGACCGGTAGCGGATGGCGCCGCCACTCAAGGCGCCAAAGCCGGCCGTGTTGCCGACCGCATAGGCGCAGGCCGCCGTCAACGCGACATCGGCATAGGGCAGCTTGCGCCTGACGTAATCAAGCGCGCCGACATCGTAGAAGGTGAGCGCGAAAAAGCTCAAGGCGGTGAAGAACACCGCCGCGGCGACAGAGGTCCAGCTGGTATCTGCAAGCGCCTGGACCACGTCGCCGTACTGCACTTCGGAGGTCAGATGAAAGATCGCCAACCCGAAGAGGGCGATCACCAGCAATGTCGCAAGTGCCTGCAGATAGCGCCGGTTACGGCGCAGAAAGGGTCTCCATCCTACCTCGATCTGCTGATCGTCGTTGGCTGCACGTTCCGTAAGGGAGGACGTCATGGGTTGCCCATGTCATTGATGAAGACATCAGCGCTGTAGCCTACCCGAGAACGATCAAAAAGTGAAATATCCGTAATGTATTGTTCTCTTATAAAACAAGGTCTTATGCCGTGAGCTTGCCGCGGTTCAGCTGGGCCCACTGCAGCAGCATGATGGTTTTGGCATCGCAGATCTCGCCGGTCGCGATCATGGCGACCGCTTCATCAAAGGGAATTTCGAGAACCTCGATATCCTCGCCCTCATGCGCCAGGCCGCCGCCATCACCGGCCTTTTCTGTGACATCAACAAGCCCAACGAAGAAGCTGGTGCGCTCGGTGAGCGCGCCGGGGCTCATATAGGCATCGAAGAGGTGAGTGGCCTTGTCGACATGGTGGCCGGTCTCCTCCAGCACCTCACGGCAGATCGCGACTTCAGGCGTATCGTCGTCGAGCAGGCCGGCCGGCGCTTCGATCATATAGGCGGGATCGCCCTGCAGCAGCACCGGCACGCGCAGCTGGCGGACGAGCACGACGCTCTCACGCCTCGGATCGAACAGCAGGATGGTCGCGGCGCTGCCGTGATCATGCACTTCACGCGTGAGCGTCGCCGTGCCGCCGCCTGACATGTCCTGCTCAAGGGTGATTTCTTCCAGATGAATGAAACCGTCCGAGAGCGTGCGCCGCTCGATGATCCTGACACGGGGATCGTGGTGGTTCGTCATGGCGGGGTCCTTGGTCGGGAGAGGAAAGGATGTGGTCGCAGTCGACCGTCAGTGAATGTGTTCCGAAGGGGCGCAGCTTTCGCGTTCCATCTGCAAGGTCGTGTGGTGCAGGTCGAACTCGTCGCGCAACCGTTGTTCGATCGCACGCCGCACCGTCTCGCCGTCGGCCTCTTCCGCCAGAACGACATGCGCCGTCAGCGACGGCTGGCTCTGGGTGATCGCCCAGAGATGCAGATCATGCACCGAGGCAACGTCGGGCACGGTCGTGATTGCCGCATGGATATCGGCCAGGCGCATGCCAGGCGGCACGCCTTCCAGCAGAATGTTGACGCAGTCCTTCAGCAGCACCCAGGTGCGCGGAAAAACCATGAAGCCGATACCAACGGCGAGCAACGAATCGACCCATTGCCAGCCGGTAAACCAGATGATCGCCGCGCCTGTTATCACCGCCAGCGACCCGAGCATGTCCGACCAGACCTCGAGATAGGCGCCCTTGACGTTGAGGCTCTCGTCCTTGTGGCTGGTCAGAAGCCGCATGGAGATCAGGTTGACGACAAGACCGATGACGGCAATCAGCAGCATGCCGCCCGACTGGATTTCCTGCGGCAGCGACAGGCGCTGCCAGGCCTCGTAGAGAATGTAAAAGGCGACGGCGAGCAGCAGCAGGGCGTTGAAGGCCGCCGCGAGAATCTCGAAGCGGGCATAGCCGTAGGTGCGCAGCAGATCCGACGGCCGGCGGCCGACATGGATGGCGACCAGCGCGATGGCCAATGCCGCCGCGTCGGTCAGCATATGCATCGCATCCGAGATCAGCGCCAGGCTGCCGGTCAGAATGCCGCCGACGACCTCGGCCAGCATGAAGCCGCCCGTCAGCCCGAGCGCACCCCAGAGACGCGAGACTGGCGTGTTGCTGACATCCGCATGTTGATGGTCGCCGCTCATGAAGGCATCCGGTGGCTAGAGTCAGGGTGCCGGTTTCACCCAGACCCTGTTGTCATGGAAAGCCGCGCCGCCATAGGGCGCAACTGCATCGGCGCCAGTAAGCACATTGATGCCCTCCCCGTCGAGATGGGCGCCGTTCGGCCACAGGCCTTCAGCGATCACCACGCCGCGCCGCGCGCCGCCGCCGACCACCACATGCAGGCGCACTTCGCCGCGTTGGTTGCCGAGCTTGACGATATCACCGTCGCCGACGCCAAGTGAGGCGGCGTCATCCGCATGCATCATTACCATCGGGCGGACTTCCTTCTGGATCGACGACGGGGTCTCGGCGAAGGTCGAATTGAGGAAAGAGCGCGCCGGCGAGGTAGCGAGACGGAAGGGGTGTTTCGCATCCGTGACCTCGATCAGGTCGACATGATCAGGGAACTCAGGCAGTGCCGCATGCGGCCCCTGCAGACCCATCGACTTCGGGGGACGGTTCGGCGCCGGCGTGCCGGTCCAGTCCGCCTTGAAGCGGAATTTGCCGTCGGGATGACCGAAGCCCTTGAGATAATGCGCGTCCTCGAACGCCGGCTGACAGTCGAGCCACTTCTCGCGCTTCATCTCGTCATAGCCGATGCCGTAGTTGGCAAGCAGCCGGTCGATATGCTGGCGCTCGCTCAACCCAAAGCCGGCATGATCGGCGACGCCGAGGCGCCTCGCCAGTTCCTCAATGACGAAGAGATTGGTGCGCACGGTCGATGGCGGCTCCACCACCTTCGGCCCAATCAGGATGTGTTGATGGCCGCCGCCGCGATAAAGGTCGTCATGTTCCAGGAACATCGTCGCCGGCAGCACGACATCCGCAAGCTGCGCCGTGTCGGTCATGAACTGTTCGTGCACCGCGACAAACAGGTCGTCCCGCAGGAACCCGCGTTTCACCAGCCTTTGTTCCGGGGCGACGTTCACCGGATTGGTGTTCTGGATCAACATCGCCGTCACCGGGCCGCCATGGCGCAGCGCCTCGGCATCGCCGGTCAGCACCCGCCCGATCTGCGACTGGTCGAGCATGCGCACATCAGGATCGTGGAATGCGGTGCCGACAAGCTCACGCTTGTCGAGCTTGAAGATGTCGTTGTTGGAATGAAACGCCCCGCCGCCTTCGTGCTTCCACGATCCAAGAACCGTGGCAACGGAGGCGGCTGCATGGATCGCCACCGATCCGTTGCGCTGGCGGGTAAAGCCGTAACCGAGGCGGAAAAAGCTCTTCGGCGTCGTGCCGACGAGTTTCGCGAACGCCTCGATCTCCTGGACGGACAGACCGGTGATCGCCGACGCCCATTCGGGGCTGCGCGACTTCAGATGCGTTTCGAGCCCGGTCGGGTCATCGGCGAATTCGGCCATGTAGGCGCGGTCGGCATAACCGTCGCGGAAGGCGACATGCATCACCGCGCAGGCGAGCGCCGCATCCGTGCCCGGTCTCAGCACCAGGCCCATATCGGCCTGCTTGACCGTGGGATTGTCGTAGATGTCGATGACGACGATCTTGGCGCCGCGATCCTTGCGGGCCTTCACCGCGTGGGTCATGACGTTGACCTGGGTGGCGACCGCGTTTGTCCCCCAGATCACCACGCAGTCGGACTTCGCCATCTCGCGCGGGTCGGGGCCGCGCAGCGAGCCGGTTGCCATCGAGAAACCGGTCCAGGCCATATTGGTGCAGATCGAGCCGAAGAAGCCGGAATAGCGCTTGACGTGGCGCAACCTGTCGATGGAATCGCGTTGCACTTGCCCCATGGTACCGGCGTAGAAATAGGGCCAGATGGCTTCGGCCCCATGCTTCTGCTCGGCCCTGACGAACTGGTCGGCGATCTCGTCGAGTGCCGCCTCCCAGGAAATCTCCTGCCAGTTGCCGCTGCCCTTCGCTCCGGCGCGCCGCTGTGGCACCATCAGCCGGTCAGGATGATAGATGCGCTCGGAATAGCGCGCGACCTTGGCGCAGATGACGCCAGCGGTGTATGTGTTGGCGGCGGCACCGCGCACGCGGCCGATGCGGCCTTCGGCCGTCAGGTCCACTTCCAGCGCGCAAGCCGAGGGACAGTCGTGCGGACAGACGGAGTGGCCGATCGACTTTTCTGCTTTGATGGGGGTCGCAACGTTCATGGCTTTTCTATATGGCATCGACAATCGGGCTCAAAGAGCCAAACGCGCATCCATCGAAACAATTGATCACAGCCATCGGCGGCCCTCATGAACTATCGGCATATCTATCACGCGGGCAATTTCGCCGATGTTCTCAAGCATGCGGTGCTGGCACGGCTCGTCACCTATCTCCAGCAAAAGGAGAAGGCGTTCCGGGTTCTCGACACCCATGCCGGCATCGGTCTCTACGATCTGTCGAGCGAAGAAGCGCAGAAGACCGGCGAGTGGCGCGACGGCATCGGCCGGCTGCTCGAGGGTGATCTGCCAGCGCCGGTCGCAGCTATTCTCGAACCCTATCTGGCGACCGTTCGCGAGCTCAACACCGGTTCGGAGCTGACGCGTTATCCCGGCTCTCCGAAGCTGGTTCGCATGCTTTTTCGCCCGCAGGACCGTCTGTCGGCGATGGAATTGCACCCTGATGACTACGAGACGCTGCACCGGCTCTTCGACGGCGACTTCCAGAGCCGGATCACCGAGCTTGACGGCTGGCTGGCGCTTGGCGCTCACCTGCCGCCCAAGGAAAAGCGCGGCCTCATCCTGGTCGACCCGCCCTTCGAGATCGAGGGAGAATACGAACGGCTCGCCGACGGCCTCGCCAGGGGTTATCGACGCTTTGCCGGCGGCACCTTCTGCCTGTGGTACCCCCTGAAGAAGAATGCGCCGATCAAGGCCTTCCATGAGGCACTCAAGGCGCTCAACATCCCGAAAATGCTCTGCGCCGAGCTTGCCGTGCGCAGCGACCGCGACACCACGGGATTGTCGGGTTCGGGCCTGATCATCGTCAACCCACCCTTCACGCTCAAGAGTGAACTCGACGTGCTGTTGCCCTTCTTGAAAACCCGGCTCGGACAAGACCGTTTCGCTTCGGCACGCTGCTTCTGGCTGCGTGGGGAAGAAGCAGCAACTCGGGGCCTTGACTGAAAGGCTCTTAAAGCCGCAATCTTGCGAGACGATCCAGGGAGACGCCCATGACTCGCAAGCTCGCCGCAACGCTTCTGGCCTCGCTTTCCTTCGCCGCCACGACAGCGCCCGCCGCTTCGGCGGCCGACTATCTCGGGACCTACCGCGACCAGCCGACGTCCTATAGCGCGGGCGTCTGTGGCGACGCCTCGGTTCTCGGCTTCATCACCTCGCGGTTCGAATACAAGGCGGCGAACTATCTGCACGCCAATCTCTCGATCGCCGAGATCCGCAACATGGGCCAGAACCGGCTGGAACTACGCGACTACACGCACCGCGTCGAGCGCGAGTATTGCCGCGCGACTGCCGTCATGACGGATGGCGACCAGCGGCCGCTCTATTATCTCATCGAGCGCAACTGGGGCTTTGCCGGCATCGGCCGGAGCATCGAGTTCTGCGTCGGCGGCCTCGATCCCTGGTATGTCTACGGCGCACATTGCGCTTCGCTTCGCTGACCATGCCGAGGTATTGCCGACAGCGCCGGCTCCTGCCGGCGCTTTTCGTTGTGTTGGCACTTGTCGGCTGCAGCGAAGACAGCGCCGAGAAGAAGCCGCCATTGCAAACTGCAGGCCACACAAAAACGGATGTCGCCCTCCCCGTCGGCCAGGGCTTTGATTTCTACGTCCTCTCACTCTCTTGGTCGCCGACTTGGTGCGATGACAACGACCCATCAGGCAAAATCGGACAGTGCAAGATCGGCAGCAACCGCGGGCTGATCGTACATGGGCTGTGGCCGCAGGATGAGCGAGGGTACCCCGATTTCTGCCCGACGCGCCAATCCGATCGTGTGCCGGAAGCGCTCGGCCGCCAGTATCTCGATCTCATTCCTTCGATGGGGCTGATCGGCCATCAATGGCGCAAACATGGCACCTGCTCGGGCCTCAGCCAGCAGGACTATTTCGCCGTGACACGTGCAGCGCGCGAGCGCGTTGCATTGCCGGCGGAACTCGGTGCTGCGCGTCGCGAAAATTCGATGTCCGTCAGCGCCATCGAGGCCGCGTTCGTGGCCAGAAATCCGGGCATGACGACAAACGCCGTCGCTGTTACCTGCGAGGGCAAGCGGCTGGAGGAAATCAGGATCTGCTTCGACAAGGCGCTGAGCTTCCGGCCCTGCCCCGAAGTGGATCGCCAGGCCTGCCGAAGAGACACCGTGACACTGCCTCCAGCATCCTAGGCCGATACCTTGCCAATGGGTGCGGGAGCCGCTCCTATGTTTTGAAACTGCGTGTGGCCTTCCGTACTCGATTTCGGGCGGTGCGCGCGAAAGTGAAAGATGCTCGATGAGAATACTCTACTCGCCCACATCCCCCTACTCCAACAAGGTCCGCATGGCCGCGCATTATGCCGGGTTTGCG
This sequence comes from Ensifer sp. NM-2, assembly GCF_003024455.1. Classification (NCBI taxonomy): domain Bacteria; kingdom Pseudomonadati; phylum Pseudomonadota; class Alphaproteobacteria; order Hyphomicrobiales; family Rhizobiaceae; genus Ensifer; species Ensifer sp. NM-2. The sequence goes on along the minus strand of NZ_PVZR01000008.1, from coordinate 54,440 downwards.
GTTGAAAGCGTGCTGACCGATACCAATGCCAACTCGCCAGAGCTTATCGGCAGCAATCCGCTCGGCAAGATTCCGACGCTGATTACCGGCGATGGCAAGTCTATCTACGACAGCCGCACGATCATGCACTTCATCGACCGGGGAACGAAAGGCAAGCTCTACCCGAAGAATGCCGGCAAGCGCTTGGATATCGAAATCCTCGAGGCGCTGTGTGACGGCATTTGTGACTGCCTGCTGGCGATCGTCTACGAGAAGCGCATCCACCCGCCGGAAAAGGTCCATCAGCCCTGGATCGACATGCAATGGACGAAGATCGAACGCGGCCTCGACCATCTGAACGAAAACCTACCCAAGACCGGAGCCAAGCTGCATGCGGGGCATTTCGCGCTCGCGGCACTGCTGCGCTACATTGAGCTGCGCTTCAGCGGCGAATGGCAGCGGGGTCGCGCCAAGCTCAAGAACTGGCCGGCGAAGTTCGAAAAGCACTTTCCGGATTATTCCAAATTCAAAGCATAAAAAAAGGCCGGGTCACCCCGGCCTTCTTTCTTTGATCCGGCAGAAGCCGATCAGAACTTCACACCCATACCGACGCGAACGCTCTGCTCATCGTAACCGGTCGAGACGCTCGTACCGCCCATATGGAAGTCCTTCGAGCCGTAGTCCGTGTAGCGATACTCAACGCGGGCGGTGATGTTGTCCGTCACGAAGGTTTCGGCACCAGCACCAGCCGTCCATCCGACCATGGTCTTGTCGTCGGCGCCAGCCTGAGTTCTAACTTTGGCGTTACCGACGGCGAGACCGGCCGTGCCGTAAACCAGGACCGGGTTCAGATCGACACCGACGCGGCCGCGGATCGAGCCGTTCACACCTTGCGTAACGCTGCGGTTGCTGGAATGAGAATCGTTGCCGGCGTAGCCGATATCGGCTTCACCACCGTAAACCATTTGGCCGCTCTGAACGTTGTAGCCGCCATAGAGGCCGCCGCCAAATCCAACCGCGGGGTTGTTGCCGGTCGCGTCGGCTTCGCCATGGCGCCAATCAACGGTACCACCGACATAAGCGCCCGACCAGTTCTTCGCAGCCGGCTCGGTGTATTCAGCCGCCGGAGCCGCCGGAACTTCGTCGATCGCGTCTGCAGCGTGGGCGGCCTGGAAGGCGATGAGGGATACGGCCGAAGCCATGAGGGTGGTGGTGAACGTACGCATAAATATTCTCCTTTACGAACCGATGCCTCGAGGGTTGGGATCCCGCAATGAAACATCGGACAACTTTCAATTAACCCGCCCGGTTGAGCTGAAATTGGCCAGCAAATGAGGATTCACAAGAGCCAAAATGTGAAATTTTGGTGGCACAATCACGCCCAAAGTTTGATGTTGCTTTCACGCCACAGGAGTTTTATTAACCATCTTTCAAGATTAACGAAAGATATACTATATGGCTTCAAAATAATACAATTTACGCGAATTCCATTAATTTTTGCGAAATGAATCGTCAGGGAGAGTTTCAGGGCGGCGTTTCTTGCCTATATCTTCGTCCGCTGGCGCGAAGATTCGAAAAGCGGGATGAAACGTGAAGAAATCACTGAAGGCGGCACTCGTAACCGGTGGCGCCAAACGGATCGGCAAGGCTATAGTTGAAGACCTCGCGGCGCACGGCTTCGCGGTCGCAATCCACGCCAATGGCTCGCTCGATGAGGCGGAGGCGCTTGCGGCTTCGCTTGTCAAAACCGGGGTCGCAGCCGTTGCCGTGAAGGCGGACCTTACCGACACACAGGAAACCTTGGCGCTGATGGCGCAAGCCAACGAAGCGCTCGGACCGATCGACCTGATCGTCAACAATGCCTCGCTGTTCAAGAAGGATAGCCTCGACGCTTTCGACGAAGCCGTCTGGGACCGGCATTTCGCCCTGCATGTAAAAGCACCCTCCCTGCTCGCCCGCGATTTTGCCCGCCAGCTGCCACGCGGCGTCTCCGGCCTCGTCGTCAATGTGATCGACCAGCGCGTCTGGTCTCCAAACCCGCGTTTTTATTCCTATATGTTGTCCAAGTCCGCACTGTGGACGGCAACACAAACGATGGCTCAGGCACTTGCGCCGGATATTCGCGTCAACGGCATCGGCCCCGGGCCGACACTGCCGAACGAGCGGCAGGATCCTCGCGATTTCCAGGCTCAGGTCGATGCGGTGATCCTCAAGCGCGGTCCGGCGCTCGGCGAATTCGGGCGGACGATCCGATTCCTTTTCGACACGCCGTCGATTACCGGACAGATGATCGCGCTGGATGGCGGCCAGCACCTCGCCTGGGAAACGCCTGATATCAGGGAGATAGTGGAATGAACGGACGCGTGCCGACTGACGGCGGCATCCTTTATGACGGCAATGACATCGAAGACGACGACGACCTGATCGAGGCGCCTGAAGGCGTGCCCGCAGGCCCGGCGATCGAGTGGGCGGAGAATCGCAACGAGGTCGTGGGCCTCAAGGGCGCCGAACTGATCCAGGCCTTCGTCAAGCGGCTGCCGAACGGCCCTGGCGTCTATCGCATGTTCAATGAGGCCGGCGACGTCCTTTATGTCGGCAAGGCACGCAGCCTGAAGAAGCGCGTCGGCAACTACGCCCAGGGGCGCGGCCACTCCAACCGTATTTCGCGGATGATTCGCGAAACGGCGAACATGGAGTTCGTCACCACCCGCACGGAGATCGAGGCGCTTCTGCTTGAAGCCAACCTGATCAAGCGGCTCCGGCCGCGTTTCAACGTGCTTCTGCGCGACGACAAGTCCTTTCCCTATATTCTGGTCACCGGCGACAGCCGTGCGCCCGCCCTTTACAAACATCGCGGCGCACGCAGCCGAAAGGGCGATTATTTCGGCCCCTTCGCATCGGCGGGCGCCGTCGGACGCACGATCAACTCGCTGCAGCGCGCCTTTCTGTTGAGAACTTGCACCGACAGTGTGTTCGAGACACGCACGCGTCCTTGTCTTCTGCACCAGATCAAGCGCTGTTCGGCGCCCTGCACGGGCGAAATCAGCAATGAGGGTTATGCCGAACTTGTGCGCGAGGCCAAGGACTTCCTCTCCGGCAAGAGCCAGGCGGTGAAAGCGACGATTGCGGCGGCGATGGGCGAGGCTGCGGAAAACCTCGACTTCGAACGTGCCGCACTTTATCGCGACCGGCTCGCAGCACTCAGCCACGTTCAAAGCCACCAGGGCATCAACCCGGCCGGCGTCGAAGAGGCGGACGTCTTTGCGATCCACCACGAGGGCGGAACCTCCTGCATCCAGGTGTTCTTCTTCCGCACCGGGCAGAACTGGGGCAACCGCGCCTATTTCCCGAAGGCGGACCCATCGCTGCCGACGGCAGAGGTGCTTTCGGCCTTCCTCGCGCAGTTCTACGACGACAAGCCCTGTCCGCGGCAGATCCTGCTGTGCGAGGCAGTCGAGGAGCAGGAACTGCTCGGCCAGGCGCTCAGCGAAAAGTCGGGCTACAAGGTGTCGATCCAGGTGCCTCAACGCGGCGAAAAGAAGGATCTTGTTGATCACGCGCTTGCCAACGCCCGCGAGGCGCATGGCCGCAAGTTGGCTGAAACCGCGTCGCAGTCGCGACTGCTCGAAGGTTTTGCCGAAACGTTCAAGCTCGAACGCGCCCCACGGCGGATCGAGATCTACGACAACTCCCACATCATGGGCACCAATGCCGTCGGCGGCATGGTGGTCGCCGGCCCTGAAGGTTTCGTCAAAGGCCAGTATCGCAAGTTCAACATCAAATCGACCGACATTACGCCCGGCGACGACTTCGGCATGATGCGCGAGGTGATGACCCGCCGCTTCTCGCGCCTGCTCAAGGAAGAAGGCAAACCGGACCGGACTGCCGAGGTCGCCGAAGATGCAGCCTTCCCGGCCTGGCCGGACGTCATCCTGATCGACGGCGGCCAGGGACAGATGACGGCTGTCCGCACGATCCTGAGGGAATTGGATGTCGAAGACTGCGTGACGGCGATCGGCGTCGCCAAGGGTGTCGACCGCGACGCCGGGCGCGAGCGTTTCTTCGCGCTCGGGCGCGACAGCTTCACCCTGCCGCCGCGAGATCCGGTGCTCTATTTCATCCAGCGCCTACGGGACGAGGCGCACCGTTTTGCCATCGGCTCCCACCGCGCGCGGCGCAAGAAGGAGATGGTCAAGAACCCGCTCGACGAGATTGCCGGTATCGGGCCGACGCGCAAGCGAGCATTGCTCACCCATTTCGGTACCGCCAAGGCCGTTTCCCGCGCCGGCATGAACGACCTGATGGCGGTCAACGGCATTTCCGAAGCGGTCGCCCGGCTGGTCTACGAGCATTTCCATGAGGACGCGGCAAAATGACCGTTGCAGCGCAGCATGTCGAAGAGGACACGCGGAAGACGCTGTAATGGTTCAACCTTGCCGCATCGTTTCGCCCCCCGATCGATACCGATTTAAGGAATTATGCAGTGGCAATTCACCGGGCGTTCAGGTGAGATGCGCCAATTATGACAACCTTCGCACAATGATTTGTTGACCTGAGGGTCGCAAAGTCATTCTGTACCTCCGAGGAAGACAGAGAACCCGAATCCATGCCCACGCCCGTCGCCTACAGCATCCCCAACCTGCTCACCTATTTCCGAATCCTGATCGTGCCGCTGATCGTGCTCTGCTTCTTCGTCGAAGGCCGGCTGCACAGTTCGGATTTTGCGCGCTGGACGGCGGTCACTCTCTTTGCCATCGCCTCGATCACCGACTTCTTCGACGGTTATCTCGCCCGCATCTGGAAGCAGACCTCGAACATCGGCAAGATGCTCGATCCGATCGCCGACAAGCTGCTGGTCGCCTCGATCCTGCTGCTCGTTGCCGCCGACGGCACGATTGCCGGCTGGTCGATCTGGGCCGCCATCATCATTCTGTGCCGCGAGATCCTCGTTTCGGGTCTGCGCGAGTATCTGGCAGCGCTGAAGGTCAGCGTCCCGGTTACCCGCATCGCCAAGTGGAAGACGACGATCCAGATGGTGGCGATCGTCTTCCTGCTGGCCGGCCCCGCTGGCGACAAGATCCTGCCCTATACGACCGAGGCCGGTATCGTTCTGCTGTGGATTGCCGCGGCGATCACGCTCTACAGCGGTTACGACTATTTCCGCGCCGGCCTGAAACATGTGGTCAACGAATGAGCACCGTCAATCTCGTCTACTTCTCTTGGGTGCGCGAACGCATTGGCAAGGGTGAGGAAACGCTGGAAGTCCCGGCCGACGTCGTCACCATTGCCGATTTGCTTGCGCATCTGAAAACCCTTGGGGAAGAATACGAGACGGCGCTCGAGCACCAGAACGTCATCCGCGCAGCGATCAACCAGGAGCATGTCGAGCATGGCGAACCGATCGCCGGCGCGCGCGAGATCGCTCTCTTCCCGCCGATGACCGGTGGCTGACGCCATGGGCGCGGCCGTCACCGTGCGCGTGCAGTGCGAGGACTTCGATCTTTCGGCCGAGGTTTCCAAGCTCTCTTCCGGCCGCCCTGACATCGGGGCGGTTGTGACGTTTTCGGGCCTCTGCCGCGACGAAGCGGGCACGCTGACCGCTCTCGAGTTAGAGCATTATCCTGGAATGGCCGAAGCCGAAATCGAACGCATCTGCAGGCTGGCGGTCGAACGCTTCGGGCTGCAAGCGGCAACGGCGATCCATCGCTACGGCAAGATCAATCCCGGCGAAAACATCGTGCTGGTGATCACCGCCTCGCCGCACCGGCAGGCGGCTTTCGATGGCGCCAACTTCATCATGGATTTCCTCAAGACCTCCGCTCCCTTCTGGAAGAAGGAGCACTCGAGCGACGGAACGGCCGGCGGTTGGGTCAGCGCCAAGGATGCCGACGACACGGCGCGTGATCGCTGGAAACGCTGACATCAGGGGATGATTTTCTCCTGCCGCGTCACCGCGAGCACGATGACGAGGAAGCCGAAGATCGCGAAATCCCGCCAGAGGATCGGGCCATACGCGCCCCAGAGCGTTTCGAGCAGGCCGATCGCTGCTGCACCGAGCGCGGCACAAAGCGGCGAGGTCTGGCCGCCGATCGCCGCGATGAACAGCACCTTGACCCCGAAGGTTAGCCCGGTGCCGAAATCCATGTTGCCATAGTAGGACGCGGCCAGGATGCCACAGCAGGCGGCGATCAGCGACGCGGCGCCATAGGCGGCGATATAGACACGCGCCGCATCGATGCCGCACAGGGCAGCAGCGCCACGATCCTCTGACACCGCTCGCCACGACCGCCCGGCGCGACTATGCGCCAGAAACCAGTGACCGCTCGCGACCAGCGCCACCATCAACAGCGTGTTGAGCAACTGGATCACCGTCAGCGTCACCGGGAACTTGGCATCGGACCAGAAGACGATGTTGCCGTTCAGAAACGGTGGCAGCCACAGGCTCTTCGTTTCCGACGCCAGCCGCGCGGTCTCCATCAGCACCAGAAGACAGCCAAGCGACGCGACGACGACAGTGTTGGCCGACGAGAATGCAAGCGGGCGCATCACATAGCGCCCGGCGACAAGCCCTGCCCCGACGCCGAGTGTGAGGCCCGCTGCGGCGCCGAGGCCGAGCGCTACCGGCAGCACCAGCCACAGTTGGTTCCAGCCGAAATTGGCAAACAGCACGAACATCTGGCCGGCGAAGGCAAAGAGAGCACCGTAGGTGAGATCGGCCCGGCGGGTCACGGCAAAGGCGATGGCATAGCCGAATGCCAGCGCAGCATAGAGCGCGGCGATAGGGACGGCATTGGCGATCTGCTGCAGGAAATAGAGCATGGCGCATCCGGGAGCGTGACAACATCAATATAACTGGTAAAATCACATTTACCAGTTAGGATTTGTTCATGACCTTCACCTGGACCGCACACCGATTTGCCGGCGGCGCGCTGGCGCTGGATGTCGCCAACTCCGTCATCCTGCGCTTTGATCCCGCGAGGCGGATCGATCGCTTTGCCGACGTCCCGGCGCTCGACGGCTTCGCCGGAGCCGCCAACCGGTTCTGCGCCGAGAGCCAACGCTTTGGCACGCTGTTGCCCGTTGCCGAGCCGAACCGCACCAGGCTCTTGACGTTGCGCGAGGCAACGGATCGGCATTTTCGGGCGCAGGCGGAGGCCGAGCAGCGGGTAGACTTGATGGCCGACCTGCTCGAGGCGATCGCCGCGGTGTTGCGTGGTGCCGGCAACGGTGGAGACGCCGTCGCGCTCGACACCGCTACGGCCCATTCCGCACTCAGCCTCGTCGCCAATCCCGAACCCGATCGGCTGAAGATCTGCCCCAATTGCGGCTGGCTATTTCTGGACAGGAGCCGCAACCGCAGCCGGACCTGGTGCGACATGGCCGTCTGCGGCAACCGCAGCAAGGCCAAGCGTCACTATCGCCGCAGCAAGGAGGAGGCACAATGATAATACGGACGATTGCAACGCTTGCGGCCATGATGACGGTGATGCTGATCGCCGGCTGCCAACGGGAGACCGGCCCCGATCCGCTAAAGCTGACTGGCAAGATGTTCATCTTCAACTACCGCCTCGCCTATGCCGTCTACACGATCACGCTCCAGAAGACGGAGCCCGTGCCCGAGGGTAGCATTGTCATCGCGACATTCGAGAACCCGGTGGGCGGCGAGTCGCTCAAGGTGACGCGCAAGCTCTTTCCAAAGCTCGACAGAGTGGTGCTGGAAAGTCCCGATCTGACTTGTGTGAAAAAGGAAAGGCCCTATGCGGTGACGATCGAGGTGAAAGGACCTGCGGGCGAAACGCTGCAGAAACTGGAGACCACCGTCACCTCCGATGTCGACCAAGATATCTTGCCGGCGAAGCCACTGGTCGAGGGTCCGGCATACGACAAGAATCCGGCGGTCTTCCGGGACGGCAAGGCGCCGGAGCATTTTGAAACGGCAAAGTGCCCGATATGAAAAAACCGGAGCGTTTCCGCTCCGGTTCAATCGAGTGATTTCAAGCCGTTATGGCCGGAAATGCAGATATTGAATTCAGCCGACGATTTCGGTGCCGGAGAACCAGTATGCGATTTCTTCAGCAGCCGTTGCCGGAGCGTCCGAACCGTGAACCGAGTTTTCGCCGATCGAAAGGGCGTGAACCTTGCGGATCGTGCCTTCATCAGCGTTTGCCGGGTTGGTGGCGCCCATGATTTCGCGGTTCTTGGCGATGGCGTTTTCGCCTTCGAGAACCTGAACGATGGTCGGGCCCGAAGACATGGACTCGACGAGTTCGCCGAAGAACGGACGTTCCTTGTGAACGGCGTAGAAGCCTTCAGCTTCGCGGCGGCTCATCCAGACGCGCTTGGAAGCAACGACGCGCAGGCCGGCGTCTTCGAGCATCTTGGTGATGGCGCCGGTCAGGTTACGCTTCGTTGCGTCCGGCTTGATCATCGAAAAGGTACGTTCAATCGCCATTGGCTCAATTCCCTTGTTTTCTTGAGAAGTGGCGGTTCATTAGCCGCCAATTCCGCGCAAAACAAGGGGGTTCACTCACGATTCGCCGCGAGCCTTGCGGGTTTCACGCCGCTGTCACAGAGCGGCCGATGCCATCGTGCAGGTCGAGGCAACGCTCGAACCAGTCGGTGACCGGATCGCCTTGGGAAAGCAGGCGTTGCGGCGAAACGATACGCGCCCATTGCAGCGCACCGAAGACGATGTAGTCGGCAAAGAGTGGCCGCTCGCCGCCGAGATAGGGCTGAAACTTCAGCATATGGCGCAGCGGCTCAAGCTTGTCGGAGAAGGTCGCAAGGGCCGCGCCTCCGGTTTCAGCCACCGCTTCGAGCGAAGTGCCGAAGCGCGCCTCGCGACTTTCGCGGAAATAGACCCGATCGACCGGATCGAGCCTGTCGTGAATATCCTTGATGATGATGCGAGCGATTGCCGGATGCAGCGTCGTCTGCGACCAGCCCTCGATGAAGCGGGCCATGGCCATGCCGCCCGGTCCGCCAAACAGCGACGGCCGATCCGGGTAGTTCTCGTCGAGATAGACGGCAATCTCAAAACTGTCCTGTACCAGCCGGTCGCCGTCGCGCAGAAGCGGCACGAGCTTGGTGGCGCCTTCCTCTACCTTGGGGATCTCGGTAAAGCCGATCGGAACGACGTCGAAGTCGAGCCCCTTATGCGCAAGCGACAGCTTGGTCTTCCAGACATGCGGTGAAAAAGGTCGGGCCCTGTCGGCACCGCAAAGCGAATAGAGTTTCCTGCTCACGTGATCTCCCGGCGAAAATTGGATCGTCTCACCTCATTCGACGCCAGACGGATCGAACGATCAAATGATTAAATTTCATGGGTGGCATTCGCCACAGGAATGCGGATCTGCGCTAACTTCGCGACCACGAAGGAGAAACAGATGCTCGATCATTTTCGCATGTTCGCCGACTACAACATCTGGGCCAACCGCCGGCTCTACGCAGCGGCCGCAGAACTTCCGGACAGCGAACTGAGGCAGAGCAAGGGTGCATTCTTCGGGTCAGCGCTTGCGACGCTCAATCATATCCTTGCCGCGGATCGGATCTGGATGAAACGTTTCACCGGCGAAGGCGACGCGCCGACAGCGCTGGATACGATGCTCCATGAAGATCTCGCCAGCCTTACCAGCGCACGCGAACGGGAAGATGCGCGAATGATTGCCTGGATCTACGGGCTCGATGAGGCGCGGTTTGCCGCCACCTTCAATTACACGACGCTGAGCTCACCAGTGATCGTCACGCAGAAGCTCGGGCCAACGCTCGCCCACGTCTTCAATCACCAGACCCATCACCGCGGCCAGGTGCACGCGACGCTGACAGCGCTTGGGCGTCCATCAATTGTGCTGGATCTCGCGTTCTTTTTGTGGACCGAAGGCGAAAAGTGGGCGAACTAAAACAGCCCATCTGGCACTCGGCCGCAGATGATTAAGCGACAGTCCGGGCTTGGGCCTTCCGTTCACAGCCGCCTTGAGCAATTGGCGTTGCAAGAGCCAGGCGGCGAGGCCAAGCGCGATGCCGCCTGCGATCGAGACTGTGGAAAAGAGCACCGTTGGGAGATGCGGCTGCAGCGGCGTCATCAACAGCTCCGGCACGAAACGGTGCAGGATGTAGATATGGAAGCCGGCAGCCGATAGCGGCAGCACCAGCTGCGCTGCCCAGCGCGGAACGCTGACGCGCGGCGCATAGACCAGAGCAACGAGCACGGCGATCAACAGCAGATACTTGATCTTCGTGCCGATCCAGACGCCCTCGTAAAGGCCGAAAAACAGGAAGGCGCCAGCTCCCGCGACCACCAGAAGCAGTCGCTGCAGATGCGTTTCGGCGATCGCGGCGCACCAGCCGATCACAGCGAGATAGAAGATCCATGGCAAGGTGAAGATCTGCCGGTTGCCGATCGGCCAGAGTATCGGCAAGGCCAGCCTGGCGATCAGCGCCACGCCGAGCAACAGCATGCCCATCGCAAAGGGCTGCCGAGCAGCAAGCCGCCGGAAGCGCTGGATCGCGAACAGCGCCACGAAGACCAGCATCATCTGGCAATAGGCTTCGATGAACCAATAGAGGTAGGGCACCATGCCACGGGTCTCCGGATCGGCGAAACCGAAATTGCCGACAAGGAAGATCGATGCCCAGGGGACTTCGCCCCAAACGGCGGCATAGGCGCCGACAATGAGATAATAGGGCACGAGGATCTGCGTGAGTGGTCGCAGAATAGCCAAGCCACCACCGGCCAGAAGCGGCCCCATCTGGAATCGGGCGAGGCTGAAACCGGCAAGGATAACCATGGCAGCCGATCCGCCCGGCAGCGGCCACAGGGTTTCGTGGTGAAGAACGACGAGCAATATAGCCAAGGCACGGATGATCAGATCCATTCCGATCCTTGCCGTCGCCGTTTCTCGCTTTTCCAGCGCCGCAAGTGTTGCGATCGGCATGGCCTCCCACATCTCCGGAGCCTGTCCAAGCGCCTTTTCGAGACCAATCGAGAGCTGCACGAAACGCAGCGAATCTCCGCCGAGCGAGAGGAAGCTATCCTCCGGCTTCACCCGTGCAGGATAGAACACTTGCTGGAAGAGGCTTTCGATACCTTCGCGATCGCCGTGGCCGGCGGCGATCGCCTGCTTTGCTGCAAGGCTCAGGGCACCATAGTCGACTTTGCCCGATGGCAACCTCGGGATTTCCGGCACGTGCGTGGCCATGATGTGGGCAAGTGTCAGGCCGCTCGCGGCAACGAGCAGGCGGCGCACGTCCTCGAGTCGGCCTTCGCCCTGAAAGAAGGCATGCAGCCCTTCGTCATCGCCGACGATTGCCGCCACAACACCGCGCCGCTCGAGCGCGTGCTCGAGGGTATCGTGGCCGATGCGCAGGCCAGCGATCTTGGACATGCGTTTCATGCGTCCAACGATGCGGAAAAGGCCATCGGTTTCGCGGACCGCCAGGTCGCCCGTATGCAGTTCGTCAAGGTCTGCGCCGCGGGCCAGGTCCTGCCGCGACGAGGCGTAGCCCATCATCACATTGGGGCCGCGATAGACAAGTTCGCCGGCGACACCGGCACCGGCAATCGCTCGCCCCTCATCATCCGCGATCGATAGCATGCCACCGGGAATGGCGACGCCGATCCGGTCTTCATTGCCCTTGAGCCGCGCGGGGGGAACATAGGCGATGCGGGCCGTCGCTTCGGTCTGACCGTACATGACGAATAAAGCGGCGCCTTGGGCGCGAAGATGCTCGTCATAGGCACGAACGCGCTCCGGCGCCATACGTCCGCCGGCAACCGTCATGAAACGCAGTTGCGGGAACGCACGGTCGCGAAAGCCGACCTTTTCCAGGAGTTCATAGGAATAGGGCACGCCGGAAAGATTGGTGCAGCCGCTGGCCGCAAGACCGTCAAGGAATCCTGGATCAAGGATCGAGCCGCTGGGAACGTAAAGGCTGGCGCCGACAGTCAGATGGGCGTTCAGCACCGAAAGGCCATAGGAGTAATGCAGCGGCAGGATCAAGCACCTGCGATCGTCGGCGCCAAGCTCCAGATATTCGGCAATCGAGCGGGCATTGACCGAAACATTGCCAGCCGAAAGCCGCACCGCCTTGCCGCACCCGGTACTGCCAGAGGTCGACAGCAGGAGGCCGAGGTCCGGATGCAACGGCTTGTCACTGCCCCCCAGATGTTCGGTTCGCCAACGGCCGTCGATCCGGCAATAGGCACAGTCCGGTTCGAACATGTCCGTCCAGGCCGCAGTGCCGGCGGCGCGCGGCGCCTGCATGGCAACCACATGTCCGGCCTTAAGCGCTGCGAGATAGGCAATGATGGCATGTTCGGAGAGTTCGGGCTCAAGCTTTATCAGCGCGCGGGTGCGCGGAAAAAGTGCGACCTGACGGTCGACCCTTTCGTGCAGGTCGCGGTAGCTGACGAAACGCCGACCGGGAAGAACCAGAGCGGGACGCTCGCCCCACGCCGCAAGATCCGCGATGAATGAAGGGGGCATTGTCAAACCATCACTCTGCATTCGAGCCTCCCGCCCGATTTAGCAAGGCGGGATATAATTGTTGACAAGCTCCGTCAACTATAAACATGAACTAAAACAGCAACTTTCGACTTTCCGCTCCAATCGGTTGCGCCAGTCCCTCCTGCGGTGGGATTTCGACAACCATACCGGGCAGATCTGGTATCGCGCCTGGTATCTTCAGACTCCCTTAAACGCAGCGCCGCCATAGTGTTTTCGGATCCCATACAGGCATCGAGGACGACCACGGAATGACCAGGCAAGTTGCCGCGAACACCGGCCGATCGCAGACGAAAAGCACCACCATCATTTTGAAGGTGGCGCAATCCATGTCTCAGCTTGGCATCGCGGCACTGCCACGCAACTATGAACTTGTCTATGAAGCCTTGTCCGGCCGGCTACCGCAGCTTTCGCGCGATCTGGCGGCGCTCGGCGCCACGCCGCAGCAGGACGCCCTCGACGAACTCGGCCTCAAGCATCATCTGGTGGCTCACGGGGCACTTGCCGCCGACAGGGCAAGGGCAGCAGCACAGGAGGCCCTGAGCGAACTTGCTCTGCAGCTGAGGCACAGCCTGGCGCAGAAACACGCCTTCAGAAGCCAGCTCGACCGCTTCAAAGACCGCCTGGTCGCCGACCCGGTTGCCGGCCTGTCGGAGTTTGCCGACGACGCAGCGAGGTTGCGGGATGCGGCCGGCCTGCTGATGAATGAAGAACAGGCTTTTCAAACAGCCTTGCAGGTAAGCGCCGAGCGCTTTGCAGCGCTGGAAGGCGAGTTCGCCGAAAGCCGCAAACCGTTGACCCGCGACCCCGCCACCGGCCTGCCCAATCGCCTGGCCCTGGCGGCGCGTTTGAGAACAATGCTGGAAGCCGAAGGCATAACCGAGCCGGTTGCCCTGCTTGTCGTGTCAGTCGAGGGGTTGCGCGGTATCGCCGAGCAGCACGGCGGCAGCGCGGCAGAAAAGGCGCTCGGCAAACTTTCGACGCTGTTTCGCAAGTCGATCAAGAAGAGTGACTTCGTCGCACGCGTCGGCGGCCAGGAATTTGCGTTCCTCTGCAGCGACGTCACAGAGGAGAACGCCGAAGCAATTGCGCAGCGCATCCAGCAATCGGTGGAGGCGCTGCGCGTCGCCCTGCCCGGCCGTGCTTTCACGACCGAAACCCTTTCGCTCTCGGCCGGCATCGCGACGGCCCAGCCGATGGCGACGCCAGCCGACGTCATGCAGCAGGCCGAACTGGCGCTTGCGGCCGCCCGAACGGGATCGCGCTCGGGAATTCTTGCCTATACGCCGGAGCTTGGCGGCAAACGGGCGAAGATCTATTCGCCGCACGCTGCCTAAAGCGCGTCGCGATCTCCAGGGTTCATGCCGCTTCTGACTGCCGCTCATGCACGGCCATCCGGCTCGTGCCGATTTCGCAAGCCTTGTCACCCAGCCGACCGAGCAGGCGATGAAGATCCGTGCGCTCATTGTCATCGAGCGCCGAGAAAAGCTCTTCGATCATCTGACGACGTGGCCGGAGCGCCGCTTCGAGGCCGGCCCGGCCGAGGTCGGTAATCGAGATGATCTTTGCTCGCCGGTCCTCGGGATCCGGCTCGCGGACGACCATCCCGTCGCGCTCAAGTCCGTCGATCGCCTCAGTGACGGTTCGCGGGGCAAAGCTGAGTGCCGAAGCGATGTCGGCGCAGCGACATGGCCCGAGTTCGCTGAGATAGAACAGGAACTTGCTGCGCGCGAGCGAGACGCCTTCTTCACTCATGGACGCGTTCACCAGGCGGTGGACGCAGTGGTAGAGTTCGAAGAGCCGCTCAGCGACGTGAATTTTTTCTGTCATGGCAAATCACCTCATTGGCAACGCCAAAACGAGATAACCCGGCCCCGCTTGGCGGGACCGGGTTATCTGGTCGTCCGTTTGGCGTGGGTTATTGACTGTCCTGACCGGTCTTGCCGAAGGCCTTCGCATTGCCGTTGGCAATCGCGCCTGTCGCCGCGGCGTCAACCGCCTTGTTCTCGATACCGGCATAGTAATCACCACCGTCGACGGTGTTTGCGGACACGCCGGCACCTGCCGAAGCGTCTGCACGACCGGTAAAGAGCGGCTTCGGGCTGACGCCTTCATAGTAGCTGCCGCCGGCAAAGGCGGTGGATGCGCCGGCCAACGTTGCCGCTGCAACGAGAAGCGTTGCGATGGACTTTTTCATGGGAGTTTTCCTTGATGGGGATGGAGCGTCATGGGGCTGGAAGCCCCATGACCGGAGACGGAATGCGCCTTAGCGGGAGATGCCCTGGTAGTATTCGCCTTCGCCGCCCTGAACAACCTGCGGCCTGGCATCGTAATTGTGGACCGAGCCGGTGGACGTACGGTCGACATATCCGGCTTCCGAACCGCGGATGTTCAAGGCGGAGCTACCGGCGGCCTTGGGAGCGCGTTCGGTAAACAGCGGGGTCGGGCTGATGCCTTCGTAATAGCTGCCGCCGGCAAAGGCGGCGGAGGCGCCGCCGAGAACGGCTGTTGCAACGAGAGCTGCGGCGAGTGCGGTGTGGATCGTGGTTTTCATCGTCTTTGCTCCTGGGAGGCTCGTTCGCTTGAACGAGGGTTTCATCAAAACTACGTTTGGCCGGATCGGTCTTTCCTGGAACGCGGTGGCCTTGCCGATGGCGTTCAGTCGATCGAGGCGGTCGGAAGAGCTTTCGCTGCCCTTCGCTTAAACAGATGGTCCCTCACGATGAGGATGTGTAGTATCGATTGTCGGAACGCGTTGTTCATGAATTGATAACAATGGCCCCTTGAAATCCGCGAACCAGACATCCACGCGCCGGGCCGAAACTGCAGTCGCGACGCACCTCTTGCCTTCCGGCTCAAGTCCGGGCAAAAGGCCGCAATGATCCAGATTTCCGGCCTTTCCGCCCGCATCGCGGGCCGTCTCCTCATCGAAAACGCATCCGTGACGCTTCCGGCGGGCACGAAGGCCGGGCTAGTCGGACGAAACGGTGCCGGCAAGTCGACGCTGTTCCGTATCATTACCGGTGAGTTCGCTTCGGAAGCCGGCACAATTTCGCTGCCCAAGAATGCGCGGATCGGCCAGGTCGCACAGGAAGCGCCCGGCACCGAGGAACCGCTGATCGAGATCGTGCTCAAGGCGGACAAGGAACGCACGGCGCTGGTCGCCGAGGCGGAGACCGCGACCGACCCGCACCGTATTGCAGAAATCCAGACCCGGCTCGCCGATATCGGCGCCCACTCGGCGGAGGCGCGTGCGGCGAGCATTCTCGCCGGCCTCGGCTTCGATCACGAAGCGCAGCTGCGCCCTGCCTCCTCCTTCTCCGGCGGTTGGCGGATGCGCGTGGCGCTCGCAGGCGTTCTCTTCTCCGAGCCGGACCTGCTGCTGCTCGACGAGCCGACCAACTATCTCGACCTCGAAGGTACGCTCTGGCTCGAAGATTACATTCGCCGCTATCCGCACACCGTCATCATCATCAGCCACGACCGCGATCTGTTGAACACGGCGGTCAACGCCATCGTGCATCTCGACCAGAAGAAGCTCGCCTACTATCGCGGGCCTTACGACCAGTTCGAGCGACAGAAGGCGGAAGCCGACGAGTTGCAGATGAAGGCGAAGGCCAAGAACGACGCGGCGCGAAAGCACCTCCAGAGCTTCATCGACCGCTTCAAGGCCAAGGCCACCAAGGCCCGCCAGGCGCAGAGCCGCGTCAAGGCACTGGAGCGCATGGGTACGATTGCGGCCGTGATCGAGGATCACGTTCAGGGCTTCTCCTTCCCAGAGCCGGAGAAAGAGGCCGCATCGCCGATTATCGCCGTCACCGGCGGAACCGTCGGATACGAGCCCGGCAACCCGATCCTCAAGCGCCTCAACCTGCGGATTGACACCGATGATCGCATCGCGCTGCTCGGCTCGAACGGCAACGGCAAGTCGACCTTCGCCAAGTTCATCTCCGGGCGGCTGGCGCCAGAATCCGGCGAGTTGAAGATCGCGCCGAACCTCAAGGTCGGCTTCTTCGCGCAGCACCAGCTGGATGATCTGATCCCGACCCAAAGCGCCGTCGAACATGTGCGTCGTCGCATGCCGGAAACACCGGAAGCCAAGGTGCGCGCCCGCGTGGCGCAGATGGGCCTGGCGACCGAGAAGATGGAAACGCCTGCCAAGGACCTCTCGGGCGGCGAGAAAGCACGCCTGCTGATGGGGCTGGCTGCCTTCGACGCGCCCAACCTGCTGATCCTCGACGAGCCGACCAACCATCTGGATATCGACAGCCGCAATGCGTTGATCACCGCGCTCAACGACTATTCCGGCGCCGTGATCCTGATCTCGCACGACCGCCACCTGATCGAGGCGACCGCCGACCGGCTGTGGCTCGTGCGGGACGGAACGGTGACGAGCTACGACGGCGACCTGGAAGACTATCGGAGCCTGATCGTCGGCGGCCCTAAGGCCAAGGAGGACAAACCCAAGGCAGCCGGAGCGGACGATTCCCTGTCAAAGGCGGACCAGCGCAAGGCCAACGCGGACAAGCGCGCATCGCTGGCACCTCTCAGAAAAAAGATCAACGAAATCGAATCGCTGACGGGAAAGCTGGAGAAAGTGATTCAAGCGCTCGACGCTGAACTCGCCGACCCAACGCTTTACGAAAAGTCGCCGGCGAAGGCCGCGCAGAAGGCCAAGGAACGCTCCGACGCAGTCGACAAACTTGCGCATGCCGAGGAACAATGGCTCGAGCTCTCGTCCGAGTACGAAGAGGCGATGGCCATCTGATCCGACACTTTCGAAATGGCTGTCCCGGCACGTCGCCGGTCAGCCGAGTTCGAAGGTGGTGATGCCGTAGATGCGGGCGAGCGGCAGATCGGGCACGACGCCTCGATACATCCGCGCCGTTTCGAAAACCGGTTTCATGTTGTAGCGCTCGCAGAGCGCACGCGCCGAGGCATTCGGCTCGGGAATGTCCAGGTGGATCTCCTCGCCCTTCACCGTCGCAGCCAGCTTTCGAAACACCAGGTCGGCTGCCGTCTCGCTTTCGGAAAAGAGCGGACCGATCCTGTAGCCCTGCCGGCAGGCGCGCAAGGTGCCGTAGCCGGCAATCGCACCGTCCCGGAGCAGCACGACGCTTCGTCGCGTACGGCCCGGTCTCAGCCATTCGGTGAGAAAAGTGTCGCGCCGGGCTGGCATGAAGCGACGGTCGTAGTCGATCAGCATCGGCATGTGGATCGGCGCAACCTCCACCAGGTCCGTACCCGGAGGCTCGACCGCGTCGACGATGCCGCCATAGCGGATATTGGCGTGGGCGAGAACGAAGCCAGACCGCCGGTAGTTCTCCTGCTCGGCAACGACACCGTCGAGACCGACAATGCGTTGTCCCGCCGCCGCCAAGGCGTGCTGCCACATCTGGCCGCCGATACCCTGCCGGCGGAAATCCGGTGCCGTTATGTAGAAGCCAAGGAAGGCATAGTTCTCGTCGTAGCGCACCAGCGATATGGCGGCTGCGAGCTTGTCCTCGCGCTCCGTCACCCAGTATCCTTCCGGATCCGCCGCCCAGAATGCCGCCGCATCGTCGAGCCCCGGGTTCCAGCCTTCGCGGGCCGCCCAATCGATGATGGCATCGAGTTCGTGGCGGCTGGCATGGCGGATTTCGTGGTGCATAATCTCTCCTCGTTCTGCCGGTCACCGCGCGTGTCGCGTTTGCTGCACATGTGGATTGGCATCATGGATTGTAGAAGCTACTGCATGCTCCTTAAATCCTATTCGATTTAAGGATAAAAACATGCAGCAATTCAAAGTGCTACAGCGACCTTTGCGCGTCTGATAAGACGCGCGGCGCTGTAGGGCACAGGAGGCCAGAAAGAATGGGTCCGTTGCCGTTTGTTTGGCGTTCAGCAAACCGGGCTCGCGTCTCTTCGGCAGTGCTTGCCCGCGCCGCGCAATCTGCTACAAGAACCGACAATAAATCATACTAATATGAGCGAAACACCATGCCTCCAATTCAAATCGCGCTTGTCGGCGTCGGCAAGATCGTTCGTGACCAGCACCTGCCGGCCATTGCCAAGAACGACGACTACCACCTGATTGCTGCGGCGAGCCGCCACGGCACCGTCGATGGCATCGATAATTTCAAGTCGATCGAAGCGATGCTGGAGGCCGTTCCCGCAATCGACGCGGTATCGCTCTGCATGCCACCGCAATACCGGTATGAGGCCGCGCGCACGGCCCTTGAGGCCGGCAAACATGTCTTCCTCGAAAAACCGCCAGGCGCCACATTGAGCGAAGTCGCGGATCTGGAGGCTCTGGCTGCATCTAAGGGGCTGTCACTGTTTGCAAGCTGGCATTCGCGCTATGCACCGGCAGTAGAGGCAGCGAAGTCGTTTCTCACCGCGACCGCAATCCACGATGTGAAGATCATCTGGAAGGAGGACGTGCGGCACTGGCATCCGAATCAGGAATGGATCTGGGCGGCCGGTGGCCTCGGTATCTTCGATCCGGGTATCAATGCGCTGTCGATCGTAACGCATATCCTGCCACGGCCGCTGTTCATAACCGCAGCCACGCTGGAATTCCCGGAGAACCGCGACGCCCCGATCGCCGCCACGATCGCCTTCACCGACGCGAACAAGCTGGCGGTTTCGGCAGAGTTCGACTGGCGCCAGACCGGTAAACAGAGTTGGGACATCGTCGCGCAGACCGCATCAGGCGAAATGGTGCTTTCGGAAGGTGGCGCAAAGCTCTCGGTCGACGGCAAGATTGTGCATGAGGAGCCGGAGCAGGAATATCCGATGCTCTACAAGCGCTTCGCCGAAATCATCAGGGCCAAGACGTCGGACGTCGATCTGGCGCCGCTGCGCCATGTCGCCGATGCCTTCATGCTCGGCCGACGCAAATTCGTCGAAGCCTTCCACGACTAGGCGTCCGGACAGGATCGAAAAACAAAACCCGCGGTTTGCCGCGGGCTTTGTCTTCTTGAAGCCGTTCTTGCGTCGCTCAGGCCTTCTTTTCCCAGCGTCCGTCACGGTTCTGTTGCCAATAGGTGAGGTTGTGGCCCTCACCCTTCAGCCGCTTCCAGTGACCGCGAGCGGCTTCGAGCTGTTCCTGGTCGTAGCCGTCGAACATGAAGACGATCCGCTCGTAAGTATCGACCGGTGGCGGGTTGGCACCGTCGACGACGAAGCGAACGGTTGCGGCATTGTGATTGCCATCGTCCGCCACCAGGAGAACCGGCTGCTCGGCAGCGAGTTCCCCGGCATCTGTCCCGTGCGGCAGGAAACTTTCGTCCCTGTAAACCCAGAGATGCGTATCGAGCGCATCGCGCCTCTCGCCATCGACCGTCTGCACCACCACCCTCCAGCCGCGCTCGACGCTTTTATCGAGCAGCGGTGGAAGTGCGTCCTCGAGCTTCGATTCCGTCAGGTGATAGAAAAGGACCTCGATCACACCGATCTCTCCACGACCTTCACCGCGGCTCACGATGCCGCTCAGGACTCATAGCTCGCGCGGACCAGCTCATCGAGCAGGCGAACGCCGAAGCCGGAGCCCCAGGATTGATTGACTTCGTCGGTCGGCGAGCCCATGGCGGTTCCGGCGACATCGAGATGCGCCCAGGGCGTATCCTTGACGAAACGCTGCAGAAACTGCGCCGCCGTAATCGCGCCGCCATGACGTCCGCCGGTGTTTTTCATGTCGGCAAACTTGCTGTCGATCATCTTGTCGTATTCCTTGCCGAGCGGCATGCGCCAGAGGCGCTCCTGCGTGGCAATGCCGGCGGCCAACAGCTGGCCGGCCAGGCGGTCATCATTCGAAAACAGGCCGGCGTGATGGGTCGCGAGCGCAACCATGATGGCGCCTGTCAGCGTCGCAAGGTCGATCATGGCCTGCGGCTTGAAGCGGTCGTTGCAATACCAAAGTGCATCGCACAGAACGAGACGTCCCTCGGCATCGGTGTTGATGACCTCGATCGTCTGCCCTGACATCGAGGTGACGATGTCGCCTGGGCGTTGTGCGCTGCCATCCGGCATGTTTTCCACAAGCCCGATGATGCCGACGACGTTGACCTTGGCGTGACGGGCAGCGAGCACGTGCATCAAGCCGGTGACGGCGGCAGCACCACCCATGTCGCCCTTCATCTCTTCCATGCCGGCCGCGGGCTTGATCGAAATGCCGCCGCTGTCGAACACGACGCCCTTGCCGACGAAGGCGACCGGGCGATCCTTGGACTTGCCGCCCTTCCACTGCATCACGACCAGCCGCGGCGGACGCGTCGAGCCCTGGGCAACGCCGAGCAACGCACCCATTCCAAGCTTCTTCATTTCCTTTTCGGTGAGGATTTCCACCTCGACGCCGAGCTTTTCCAGCTCCTTCGCCTTGGCGGCGAACTCCAGCGGACCGAGGACGTTTGCCGGCTCGTTGACCAGGTCGCGGGCGAGAAATACGCCCTCGCCGACCGCCTGCGCCGTCGCAAAAGCCTTCTTCGCTGCAATCACCGCGCCGGTAACGATCGTCACCTTGACCGGCTTGCCTGCCGGCTTGGCATCGTCGTCCGCTTTCTTCGTCTTGTAACCGTCGAAGCTGTAGGCGTTCATTTCCATGCCGAGCGCAAAGTCGGCCGCCGCCTTGCCGGTGACATCGAGGTCGGGGACGTCGATGAAGATCGTGGCCTTGTCGGCTCCACGCAATTTTGCGGCTGCCGCGCCGCCTGCCTTCAGCCAATCGTGATCGGTCAATGCATCGGTGTCACCAAGACCAAGAACCACGATCCGGTCCGCGGGCGAGCCATGCGGGGCAATGATATCGAGGGTGGAGAATGCCTTGCCGCTGAACTTCTTGACCTTCGCCGCCTTGGCCAGCACGCCTTCCGGATCGGCGACATCGGCGCCCGCCGCCTGTCCTGCGGCGGCTTTCAGGAGGACCGCAACACCACCCGCCGGGCGATGGGACTTGGCGAAGGTGAACTCAAATTTCATAGACATTACAAAACTCCGGGCATTTTTCGGTCTTACACGACCCGCCCTGTTACCGGGGGGTGACAGTGACAAACATTCGCTGCGTCTACCACCGTCAAAGCTGTGGTCGGCACCCTTCTCGCTTTTCAACGGCTTGGCAAGATGCCCGCAGATGTTTACATGCGGTTAACCGAGGTTCTTCGTCTTAAATTATCCCAGTTGCTTTACGATTTGAGCAGCGCCGGACGTGAGACGGAAGCTCGGTTCCCGCTGATGGCGGCGGCAGCAACAGGCGTTTCGATGCGGCGGTGCGGCACAGAAACATGAGCATGGATTTGGACCGGAAACGGACATGAAGCTGATCGAACGCTACATTTTCCGGCGTGCCCTGACCATGTTCCTCGCTACGCTTTTGCCGTTGCTCGGCATCGTGTGGACGACGCAGGCCCTGACCAACGTCAACCTGGTTACCGATAGCGGGCAGTCCGTCTTCGCCTTCCTGAAGCTGGCAACGCTCATTCTGCCGTCGGTCGTGCCGATCATTCTGCCTTTCGCCCTGGTGATCGGCGTAACCCAGACGCTCACGACGATGAATACCGATTCGGAGCTGACGGTGCTGAACGCGGCCGGAAGCTCGCGCATGACCATCATCCGGCCGATCATCTATCTCGCCGCTGGCCTTAGCGTCCTGTCGTTCGTGGTCGACAATTTTGTCGAGCCCTATTCGCGCGTCGCTGTGCGCAAGATGCTAGCAACGGCCAACGCCGACCTGCTTTCCTCGGTCGTCCAGGAGAACGCCTTCCGCAAGATTACTGACGGCCTCTATGTCCAGGTTGGCGGCCGGCGCGGCGGTGGTGTGCTTGAGGGGATTTTCGTTGCCGATTCGCGCAACCCGGCTTTCGAGCTCGTCTATTATGCGCGCGAAGGTGCCGTGGACGAGAAAAGCTCGGCGCTGGTCATGAAGGACGGCGAAGTCCAACGCAAACTGCCGGACGGCGGCGTGTCGATCATCAAATTCGATTCCTACGCCTTCGATCTGGCCGACATGACGAAGGCGACCCGCGAAGCGACGATACGCGCCAAGGATCGCGACCTTCCCAATCTTTTCAATCCGGATCCCAATGATTCTGTCTACCAGGGCAACCCGCTTGCCTTCACCGCCGAACTGCACCGCCGCCTGACGGAATGGACGTTCCCGCTGGTGTTCGGCCTGATCGCGCTTGTCTTCTGCAGTGATGCACGCTCGCACCGCGAGGCGCGCGTCCATCCGATGGTCAGCGCACTCGGCTCTGCCCTCGTCATCCGATGGATGACGTTCTATGCGGGCAACAGCGCCGAGGATTCCGTCTGGTTCGTTCCGTTGATGTATATCGTGCCCCTTGCGACCGGAGCGCTCGCCATTCACCAACTCGCCAGCAACCGGCGTCTCGACATTCCGATGACCTGGCAGGAAAAGCTGTCCGAGCTGATGGTTCGCCTTCGCCTCGTGCGCCCCTCATCTGACGGGAGCAACGCATCATGATTTTCACCACACTCGGCCGCTACTTTCTGACCCGTTATGCTGTCACGACCTTCTGGTTTCTGGTCGGCATTTTTTCGCTGGTCTTCATCATCGACTTCAGCGAACAGGCGAGCCGCCTGTCCAACCTTCCGCACTATTCGGTCACCGGCGCGTTGCTGATCAGCGCGTTCCGGATCCCGACCATCCTGCAACAAACCGTGCCCTTCGTGGCACTCTTCTCGGCGATGGCGGCTCTGATCTCGCTCAACCGCCGCTACGAGCTCGTGGTTACCCGCGCCGCGGGCATTTCGGTGTGGCAGTTCCTGCGCCCGTTCGTGCTTGGCGCCTTCCTGTTCGGCGTACTCGCCGTGCTTGCGCTAAACCCGCTCGCAGCCTGGGGCACGAAGAAGGAAGAGACCCTGCTTGCTGCCCTCGGGTCATCGCGCACCTCGGATGCCGGCTCGATTCCCTGGCTGCGACAGATCTATGAAGGCACCGATACGATCATCGGCGCACGCTCGGTTCAGGATGGCGGCACCACACTTCTGAACGTCACCGTCATCCACTTTGATCCACAGGGTTCGATCATTCTGAGACAGGATGCCGCCTCCGCTAAACTCGAAGATGGTTACTGGCTTCTTAATGGCGTAACGGAAACAAGCAGCGGACAGCTGCCTCGCCGTCTGCAAACGGCACAACTCCGCACGAATCTGAAGCCAGAGTTTGTTCAGGAAAGGCTTGCAAAGGCTGATTCCATTCAGTTTTTCGACCTTCCGCGGAAGATCGAGGTGGCGCGCTCCTTCGGCTTTTCCACAAACGGCATGGAAACCCAATTCCACTCCCTGTTGTCACTGCCGCTGCTGCTTGTCGCCATGACGCTGATCGCTGCGTGCGTGTCGCTGAAATTTAGCCGGTTCAACCAATCGCGCTCGGTGATTCTCGGTGGAATCCTGTCGGGCTTCGTGCTTTATGTCGTCACCGTGCTTGTCAAAGCATTCGGGAGCAGCGGTATTGTACCTCCCTTCGTTGCAGCCTGGTTGCCAGTTGTTGTAGCGATGGCGCTGGGCTCGACGATTCTTTTAAATCAGGAGGATGGCTAGTGGCGGTAGGCAACCGCAAACGTACAAAGCTGATCAACGCTGCCCTGCTCGCAGGAGTGGCGCTGCAGACACTTGCCATGGGAATGAGTGCACCCGCGCTCGCGCAGCAGACGTCGGAGCGCCTTGATTCGCTGCGCCCGAACATGCCGGAAGATGCCAAGCTGCTTCTGTCCGCCAATGAGCTTGTCTATAACAAGGACGCCGAAAAGGTCATCTTGCGCGGCAACGTGCAGATCGATTACGGCGGCTACAAGATGGTGGCCCGACAGGTCGAATACGACCAGAAATCGGGCCGCATTCATGCCACCGGTGAAATCCAGTTGATCGAGCCGGGCGGCAATGTCGTCTATGCCGAAAAGATGGACGTCACCGATGACTTCGGCAACGGCTTCATTGATGCCTTGCGGATAGAGACGACCGATCTGACACGGCTTGCTGCGACCAGCGGCGAACGGCGGAACGGCGAAGAATTCATCCTCAACGAGGCCGTTTACACCGCGTGCACGCCCTGCACGACGAAGCCCGATCACCGTTCGCTGTGGCACATCAAGGCCCAGCGCGTCGTCCAGAATGGACGTACGCGGACGATACGGCTGGAAAACGCCCGTTTCGAGCTTTTTGGCAAGCCCATCGCCTATATTCCGGTGATGGAACTGCCTGATCATACGGTCAAGCGCAAGAGCGGCTTCCTGTTCCCGCAGTTTCAGTACACACAGAAGCTCGGCGCAGGCGTGGGCGTCCCCTACTATTGGGCGATCTCGCCCTATATGGACGCGACCGCCACCGTGACGGGCCTGAGCCGCCAAGGCTTCCTGCTCGAAGGCGAGTTTCGCCAGAGCTTCCACAACGGCCTTCACACCTTGCGCTTCGCCGGCATCAGCCAGCTCGACAAGAGCCGCTTCACGCCTGGTACGGTCGACGCGCTTGAAACGAACCGCGGCATGGTCGCTTCCAGGGGCGTATTCGAGATCAATCCGCGCTGGAGCTTCGGCTGGAACGTCCTCGTCCAATCCGACAACAACTTCGCCAAGACCTACGAACTGTCGACTTTCGACGGAACGACCTACGTCAACCAGGCGTATCTGACCGGGCTTGGCAAGCGGAACTTCTTCGACCTGCGCGCCTTCTATTTCGATATCCAGGACGCAGATCCGAACAGCATCGCTGAAAACCAGCAGCCTACCGCGCAGGTTCTGGATTATTCCTACAAGGCGCCAGAGCCGGTATTGGGAGGCGAACTTTCGGCGACGGTGAACCTCACCAACATCAAGCGAAACCGGCTTGACCTTGACGCCGTTCCAGACGTCAACAGGTACCTAGGTCTCGAGGGCACGTCGCACCGCCTCACGGCCGAACTCGAATGGAAGCGTACCTACATTGCTCCGGGCGGGTTCGTGCTGACGCCGTTGCTTGCCGCGCGCGGTGATGCGCTCGGCCTGAACATGACGGATCCGGGGCCTGGTTATGCCGGGGATTATGACAACAGCGACGCCGCGACGCGGCGGATGCTGACGGCGGGCCTCGAAGCGCGCTATCCGATCCTCTTCGTCGGCGACAACAGCAGCCACGTACTCGAGCCGATCGCCCAGATCTATGCCCGTCCCGACGAGCAGCATCCCGGTGGCCTGCCAAACGAAGATGCGCAGAGCTTTGTCTTCGACGCGACGAACCTGTTTGATCGCGACAAGTACTCCGGCTTCGACCGCATCGAAGGCGGCACGCGCGCCAACGTCGGTCTTCGCTATACCGGGACATTCGACAGCGGCTACGGCTTGCGCGGCATCGTCGGCCAATCCTACCAGCTTGGCGGTTTGAACTCGTTCGCAACGGAAGACTTGGTCCAGGCGGGAGCGAATTCGGGCCTCGAGAGCACACGGTCCGACTACGTCGCCATGTTCGGTGTCGATGCGCCGTCTGGCCTTATGGCCAGCCTTTCCGGCCGTCTCGATGAAGAGGACCTGGCGCTGCGTCGCGCCGATGCCACCGTGGGGTATCTTGGCCTTACCTGGCAGGCGGCAATGACCTATACGCGCATCGAGGCGCAGCCGCTTTACGGCTCGCTCGACAACCAGGACGAAATCCAGACCGCGGCGGCCTACAGGTTCCACGATTACTGGTCCGTCTTCGGCGCGATAACCTACGACATCAACAACGATGTCATCTCGCGCAATGGCTTCGGCATCACCTATGACGATCAAGACACGCTGTTCTCGCTCGTCTACAAGCAGGAACGCGATACCGACAACACGATTGCGAACGACTGGTCGATCGGCGCCCGCATCAGCTTCCGTACGCTTGGCGACGTCAATGTCGGCGACACGAAGTTCGAAGAGCTGGACTACTATTGATACGCTTCGATCCGAGGGGCATTCGCCACATGTTTGCCCCTCTGCCCGCTGTCGGGCCGGCCAAACGGTCTTGTCATCGTTTGGCCGCATGTATTATGCATTCCCTCCGACAAGATAGAACAACGGCGTGAGCCGGGCTGCGGATCGAAGCACCAGGCTTCGCCCGCGCGAAGGACAGGAAAAGATGATGGGCGGGAAAATGTCGATCTTGAGGACGCTTTCGGCACTGGCTTTGGCCGGCAGCCTGAGCATTGCCGTTTGCGCCAGCGCGCAAGCTGCAAGCCAGGTGACGGTAACGGTCAACAACACCGTGATCACCTCCGGCGACGTTGCCAAGCGCGTCGCCTTCCTTCGCCTGCAACGCCAGGCTGGTGGCGCAGAAGAAGCCAAGAAGCAGCTCGTCGACGAGGTGCTTAAGCGTGGCGAGATCGCGCGGATCGGCCAGTCGGTCAGTACGCAGGACGTGGACGCGGCCTATGCGCGCTTTGCAGCCGGCAACAAGCTCTCGCCGGAGCAGCTCGGCAAGATTCTCGATCAAGCCGGCGTTGGTTCCGACCATTTCAAGCAGTTCATCGCGGTGCAGATGAGCTGGCCTCGCGCCGTCAACTTCCGTTTCGGCAACTCAAGTCGCCTGCAAGGCGCTGATCTCGTCAAGCGCATGATGGAAGGCGGAGGCACCAAGCCGGTCACAACGGAATACTATCTCAAGCAGGTCATCTTCGTCATTCCGGAGAAGAAGCGCGGCGCCATCACCGGCAAGCGTCAGGCGGAAGCCAACGCAGCGCGTGGTCAGTTCCCGGGATGCGATACCGCCAAGGTTTTCGCGGCAAACTACCGTGACGTTTCTATCCGCGATCTCGGCCGCATGCTTGTCCAGCAGTTGCCGGACGAGTGGAAGCCGCTCGTCGAGAAGGCCGGCGACGGCAACACGACGGGAACACGCGTGACCGAAAAGGGCGTCGAATTCCTGGCGATCTGCAAGAAGCGCCAGGTCAATGACGACACCGCAGCCGAAATCGTCTTCCGCGCCGAGGACATCGGCAAGAAGAAGGCCGGCGGTGAAGACCCGAACAGCGAAAAGTACCTCGAAGAACTGCGCAAGAAGGCGCAGATCGTCAACAAGTAAGATCAGCGGGCAAAAATGCGTGACACGACCGGCGGGCCCCTTGCCCTGACCATGGGCGATCCTGCCGGGATCGGACTCGACCTTAGCCTGACCACCTGGCTTGGCCGCCGTGAACGCGCGACCCCGCCATTCCTTTTCATCGGTGACCCCACAGTTCTCGCGGCGCGGGCAGCATTGCTCGGGCATACGGTTGCGATCCGCGAGACCGATTGCCGGGATGCCGTCTCCATTTTTGCCGACGCCTTGCCCGTTCTGCCGGTGCGCTGCCCTTCTCCCGTCATTGCTGGCGAGGCCGATTCTGCCAACGCTCCGGCCGTAACGGGGTCGATTGACACAGCGGTACAGCTGGTCATGGATGGCGAGGCTTCAGCCGTCGTCACGAACCCGATCGCCAAGGCCGTGCTCTACGAAGCCGGCTTCCGCTTCCCCGGCCATACCGAATACCTTGCTGATCTCGCGGAGAAGGCCACCGGCGAGCCCCTGTTGCCGGTGATGATGTTGGCCGGCCCCAAGCTTCGTGCCGTGCCGGTGACCATCCACATCCCGCTGAAAGACGTGCCCGCCCAGCTCACGGCAGATCTGATCTATCGAACCTGCACCATTACCGCGGCGGATCTTCGCACGCGCTTCGGCCTCGACAGGCCGAAGCTGGCACTCGCCGGGCTCAATCCCCACGCCGGCGAAGGTGGAGCGCTGGGCGCCGAAGACGATGCCATTATCCGTCCGGTCGTCGAACGGCTGCGCGCCGAAGGCATCGATGCAACCGGGCCTCTGCCCGCCGATACGATGTTTCACGACCGCGCGCGTGCGACCTATGACGTGGCGATCTGCATGTATCACGACCAGGCGCTCATCCCCGCCAAGGCACTTGGTTTCGACGATAGCGTCAATGTCACGCTCGGCCTCCCCTTCATCCGCACGTCGCCCGATCATGGCACCGCCTTCAGCCTCGCCGGAAAGGGCATTGCCAGGGACGACAGCCTGCTCGCAGCCTTGAAGCTCGCGGCAGAACTTTCCAACAATACCGCAGGAGTTATCGTCTGATGGCCGCTCTCGACGGGCTCCCGCCGCTTCGGGATGTCATCCAACGCCATGGCCTCGACGCCAAGAAGGCGCTCGGGCAGAACTTCCTGCTCGATCTCAATCTCACACAGAAGATTGCCCGGACGGCCGGCCCGCTCGAGGACGTGACAGTCATCGAAGTCGGCCCAGGCCCGGGCGGCCTGACGCGAGCAATCCTAGCACTTGGCGCAAAGAAGGTAGTGGCGATCGAAAGGGACGCGCGCTGCCTGCCGGCGCTTGCCGAAATCTCCGGCCACTATCCGAACCGTCTCGATGTCATCGAGGGTGACGCGCTCAAGATTGACTTTGAGGAGATCACCGGTGGTGGCCCGGTCAAGATCATCGCCAACCTGCCCTATAATGTCGGCACGCAGCTTCTGGTCAATTGGCTGCTGCCAAAGACATGGCCGCCCTTCTGGCAGTCGCTGACACTGATGTTTCAGCGCGAGGTAGGCTTGAGGATCGTGGCCGACGCTGACGACGATCATTACGGGCGTCTGGGGGTTCTGTGTGGCTGGCGAACGAACGCCCGCATGGCCTTCGACGTGCCGCCGCAGGCCTTCACGCCCCCGCCCAAGGTGACATCCTCGGTCGTGCATCTGGAGCCGGTCGCCAATCCGATCCCCTGCGCGGTGTCGTCTTTGGAGAAAGTGACGCACGCCGCCTTCGGCCAGCGCCGCAAGATGCTCCGCCAGAGCCTGAAGCCGCTTGGTGGCGAAACGCTGCTGGCAAAAGCCGACATCAATCCACAGCGGCGCGCCGAAACGCTCTCCGTGGAAGAATTCTGTCGGCTGGCAAACTGCCTCTAGAGCATTTCCAGGAAAAGTGCGAAGCGGTTTTCCGTCAGGAAATGCATAAAAACAAGGAGATAGAGCGTTTCTGCGACTCCGCTTAAACCGGAAACGCTCTAGCGCATGTCGCCCGAAAGGGCGCTGCGGCTTTGCGGGAGCGGCAAACGTACCCGCGATAGCAATATCTACGGATGGCCGGCATTGCCGGCCATGCCTCCGGTCAGAACGGGTTTTCCGTCAGAAGTCCATTGACGAATTCGAACAGGCCCGGGCGGCGATCTCGGCGCAGGCGCTCGGCCTCGACGATGGCGCGTACCGCCGAGAAGGCGCGGTCGAGATCGTCGTTGAGAACGATATAGTCGTACTCGCGCCAGTGCTCGATTTCTGCACGTGAATTGGCCAGACGCGTGGCGATCACTTCCTCGCTGTCCTCGGCGCGACGATGCAGCCGCGATTGCAGCTCGGCCATCGACGGCGGCAGGATGAAGATCGAGACGACGTCGCCGGCCATCTTCTCCTGAAGCTGCTGTGCGCCCTGCCAGTCGATATCGAAAAGCATGTCGCGGCCTGCAGCCATCGCCGCTTCGACGGCGTCGCGCGGTGTGCCGTAGAAATTGCCGTGAACCTCAGCCCATTCCAGCAGCGAGTCGGTCGCCCGCAATGCTTCGAACTCGCGGATAGACTTGAAGTGATAGTGCCGTCCATCAATTTCGCTCGGACGGCGCTGACGCGTGGTCACGCTTACCGAAATGCTCATATCGGGATCGGCTTCCAGCAGATTGCGCGCGATCGTCGACTTTCCCGCACCCGAGGGTGAGGAAATGACCAGCATCAGCCCGCGGCGGGCGATCTTGATGGGCGAAGGGGTCGCCGGTTTCATGCGTTACTCCAGATTTTGAACCTGTTCGCGGAACTGATCGATCACCACTTTCAACTCGATGCCGGCGGCGGAGACCACTGCCGCATTCGATTTGGAACAGATCGTATTCGATTCGCGGTTAAATTCCTGTGCCAGGAAATCAAGCTTGCGGCCGACCGGCCCGCCTTTCGACAAGAGGTCGCGGGCAGCGACAATATGAGAGCCAAGCCTGTCCAGCTCCTCTCTCAAATCGGCCTTGGTCGCAAGCAGTGCCACTTCGGCATGCAGCCGGTCGCGATCGAGCGAAGAGCCGCTGCCCATCACCAGCGCCACCTGCTGCGCCAGCCTTTCGGCAATTGCCCCCGGGCTGCGCGAGGGATCATTCTCGACTGTTGCCGTCAGTGCTTCGATGCTGCCGACCTGCGCCAGCAGGATCTGACAGAGCGCCCCGCCCTCTTCGGCGCGCATGCTGCGCAGATCGCTGAGAGCAAGCTTGAGGCCCGTCATGATATCGTCGTCGAGGGACGCGCGTTGCGCTTCACTCTCCTCGGGCTCACGGAAGTCGACAATGCCTCGGATCGCCAGCAGCGTGTCGAACTTGAGCGGTGCGGGATCGACGAGGTCTCCGAGCTGTTCGCGCAAGGTCAGGACAGCCGTCAGCGCCGCCTGGTTCACCACCGCTTCGACAGCGCTCTCCGCTCCACTGACGGACAGGCTGATCTGCAGATTGCCTCTTGAGAAAAATTCTGCAGTGAGCCGGCGCACATCCGGCTCGAACCGCTCAAGTCCCTGCGGCAGGCGAAGCCTGACATCGAGGCCCTTGCCGTTGACGGAGCGCAATTCCCAGGCCCAGCGATGCCGGCCGCTGCTGCCTTCTCTCCGGGCAAAGCCGGTCATCGATTGGAGCGGCATCCTCACCTCCGTGGCATTTTCTGGAAAAGCAATAAGGCGACGGCGCGGTATCCCGCAAGGGATATCCGCGCCGTGACAAGTCCGTCCACAATGCAGGCCGTTGTTACTGAGGCTGTGCCGTCGTTGCCGCGTCCTGGGCGGCCTTTGCCGCTTCGGCTGCCTTTTCGGCTTCGACCTTGCGCCAGCGGCGAACATTGGCGTTGTGTTCATCCAATGTCACGGCAAAGACGTGGCCGCCCGTGCCGTCGGCCACGAAGTAGAGTTCCGGTGTGCGCGACGGATTGGCAACGGCTTCAAGTGCGGCGCGGCCCGGGTTGGCGATCGCCGTCGGCGGCAGGCCCTTGATGATATAGGTATTGTAGGGCGTATCCTTATCGAGGTCCGACTTCAGGATCGGCCGGTCCGCCGGTTTCCCGTCACCGCCGAAAATGCCGTAGATGATCGTCGGATCGGACTGAAGGCGCATGCCCTTGTCGAGCCGGTTGATGAAGACCGAGGCAACACGCGGGCGCTCGTCGGCGCGTCCGGTTTCCTTCTCCACGATCGACGCAAGCGTCACGAACTCCTCGACAGTCGAGACCGGGAGGTTCGGATCGCGCTTTTCCCAGATCTGGTCGACAAGCGCCTTCTGGGCAGCCGCCATCTGCTGGACGATTTCGACGCGCTTGGTGCCGCGCGTAAACTTGTAGGTGTCAGGCTTCAGCGAACCTTCGGCAGGCAGCTCCTGCGGCAGGTCGCCGACGAGGACTTCGTCATCGGACAAGCGATGGAACATCTGCTTGACGGTCAGACCTTCCGGCAGCGACACGGAATAGAGAATGGACTTGCCGGATTTCAGGAGCTGCATGATCTCCTGCATCGATGATCCAGCCTTGATCTCGTACTCGCCGGCCTTCAGTGTGTCGTTGTCCAGGTAAGCCTCCGAGACGAACCGGAAGACGCGGCCATCGGTGATGATGTTGCCACGCTCGAGGCCGCTGGCGATCTCGCTGATACCGGCGCCGCTTCTGACGATGAAGTTCTTGTTGGCTTCGAGCGGGCCTGCTTTTTCGTACTGATGCATCGCATAATAGACGGTACCGGCCGCTGCGAGCGCGACGAAGACGATAACGGTCATGACGAAATTCAGGAAGATCACGACCTGGCTGCGCGCCTTGCGCGAACGCTTCGTAGGCGGCTGCGGCGCCTTCTCGGGGCGCAAGGCTTCGCTGGCCGATTTCGGAATGATCGGCCCGTTGTTCCCGGTGTCGCTGCGGCCGAATTGCGCCGCGCCGTTCTCGTTTGAGTCGCTCACGATTGTCCCGAACCCGAAATTCGCATCCTCATTCTAGCTGCCGCGGTGCGAATTTCGGCCTGGACCGTGGCAGGTATAAAACAAAACGTTTGAGCCGCAGCCATCCCCTTGGATTGGCAGTGGAATAAATGGTCTCGGCGCACCCGCCGGTCAACGGCGTTTTCGCTCGAAGACAGCCAGCATGCGCCCGGCAATAGCGATACAACAAACTGTCAGATGTGCCTTGCGCGAACATAGCCGTCAGGCAGCGCCAATCCCTGAAAAGGGCCGACACGTCCTCCTGCTACATGCTTGTAGCGAGCAATGCGGCAAAAGCAGGATCAACGGGCCAGTGACATGCATCGCCCCGTTGATAATTCGGCAATATCAAACGCCGGTGTAGCGGCGCAGAACCAGCGAAGCGTTCGTGCCGCCGAAGCCGAAGGAATTCGACAGCGCGACGTTGATTTCGCGCTGGCGCGCAACATGCGGTACGAGATCGATCTTGGTCTCGACGGAGGGATTGTCGAGGTTCAGCGTCGGCGGTGCGACGCCGTCGCGAATCGCCAGCGCCGAGAAGATCGCTTCCACAGCGCCGGCGGCGCCCAGCAGGTGGCCGATCGCCGATTTGGTCGACGACATGGAGATCTTCGAGGCATGCTCGCCGACCAGCCGCTCGACGGCGCCAAGCTCGATCGTGTCGGCCATCGTCGATGTGCCATGGGCGTTGATGTAGTCGACGTCTGCCGCCGTCAGGCCGGCGCGCTTCAGCGCCATCTGCATGCAGCGGTAGGCACCGTCGCCATCCTCGGACGGCGCGGTAATGTGGTAAGCATCGCCAGAGAGACCGTAGCCGGCGACTTCAGCATAGATCTTGGCGCCGCGCGCCTTGGCGTGTTCCAGCTCTTCAAGGATCACAATGCCGGCACCCTCGCCCATGACGAAGCCGTCGCGGTCGACATCATAGGGACGCGATGCCTTCTGCGGATCATCATTGTGCTGCGTGGATAGCGCCTTGCAGGCGGCAAAGCCGGCCAAAGAGATACGGCAGATCGGCGATTCGGCGCCACCGGCAACCATGACGTCGGCATCGCCGAGCGCGATCAGGCGGCCTGCGTCGCCGATGGCGTGGGCGCCGGTCGAACAGGCGGTGACCACAGAGTGATTGGGACCACGCAGCTTGTGGCGGATCGAGACCTGACCCGAGGCAAGGTTGATCAGACGGCCGGGAATGAAGAAGGGCGAAATGCGCCGAGGCCCCTTGTCGCGCAGCGTATAGCCGCCTTCGACAATGCCTTCGAGACCGCCGATGCCCGAACCGATCAGGACGCCGGTTGCAATCTGGTCTTCGTCGTTTTCGGGCTTCCAGCCGGCATCGGCCAGCGCCATGTCGGCAGCGGCCATCGCATAGACGATGAAGGGGTCAACCTTGCGTTGCTCCTTCGGCTCCATCCAGTCGTCGGCATTGAAGGTGTTGTTCGAGCCATCGCCGAACGGAATGCGGCACGCGATCTTCGCGGGCAGATCTTCGACTTCGAATTCCGTGACCTTGCGCGCAGCATTGTCGCCCGCGATCAGGCGCGCCCAAGTTGCCTCGGTTCCGCAACCCAAGGGAGATACCATGCCGGTACCGGTGATAACGACACGTCTCATAGTCCGCGACCCACCCTGACTGTTCAATTTCAGAGCCGGATCGGACCACGCGTGACGAACCCGATCCGTGCATCCATTTTAAGTTCTTGTAGCAACGATCAGAGGGAAATGCGGGACCGCTTTGCTGATCGAAAACCCGCGCCCAGCGCGAGACAGCCCACTTCCCCTGGGCTGATTACGGGCCGCTGAACGCGGCCCGCCAATGGCTTGATCGCAAAAGATCAGGCCTGAGCTTTTTCGATGAACTTGACGGCGTCGCCGACAGTCAGGATCGAATCCGCGGCATCATCCGGGATTTCGACGCCGAATTCTTCTTCGAATGCCATGACCAGTTCGACGGTGTCGAGCGAGTCCGCGCCGAGGTCATCGATAAAGCTTGCGCCTTCGCTGACCTTTTCGGCGTCGACGCCAAGATGATCAATAACAATTTTCTTTACGCGTTCTGCGATATCGCTCATGTCGGAGTTCCTCGACCTTCGTTTCTCTGGGCGCCTTTCTGGCACCGGTACTCTCAATAAGCCTGATAGACCAAGACGGTCCAACGGGCAATCCATCCAACCAGAACCGCGGCAAACCCAAGGCAGCCAAGGCTGCCGGACACCTGGCGGGGCCGGTCGACTGCTAACAGTCATGGCCCGATTAACACGGTTTAAGTCTGCCGCAAAGTGCGAAAATGCCTGACAATCGCTTGCTCAACATTGAATTTCAGGCATTTGGCCGGTGGTGTGCCGGAGCATTGCAGGCCAAGATCACGCCCGTTTCGCGTGCGTGGCATGCAGGCCCCGGACACCTCGTCAGATCATTGCCATGCCGCCGTTGACGTGTATGGTCTGGCCGGTGACATAGCCTGCCTCGTTCGAAGCGAGATAAACGACGGCAGATGCAATCTCGGCACCGGTGCCCATGCGCCTCATCGGGATCGCTCCCATGATGCCTTCCTTCTGCTTGTCGTTCAGCTTGCCGGTCATGGCGCTCTCGATGAAGCCGGGCGCAACGCAGTTGACCGTGACATTGCGGGTGGCGATTTCCTGGGCGAGCGACTTCGAAAAGCCGATCATGCCGGCCTTCGAGGCGCAGTAGTTGGCCTGGCCGGGATTGCCGGTGACGCCGACGATCGACGTGATGTTGACGATACGGCCGAAGCGGCGGCGCATCATCGGATGGGTCAGCTCGCGGGTCAGGCGGAACACGGCGGTCAGGTTGACCTCCAGAACATTGTCCCAGTCGTCGTCGCTCATACGAACAAAAAGGCCGTCCTTGGTGATGCCGGCATTGTTGACGAGAATGTCGACGCCGCCCAGTTCAGCCTCGGCCTTTTCGCCGAGCGCCTTGACTTCGGCGCGATCGGAAAGATTGGCCGGGAACAGCTGGACACGCTCGCCGAGTTCGTTGGCAAGCGCCTCGAGCTTTTCGACGCGCGTGCCGTGAAGGCCGACGATTGCGCCCTGAGCGTGCAGCATGCGGGCGATTTCTTCGCCGATACCACCGGATGCACCGGTTACAAGAGCCTTACGGCCGGAAAGATCGAACATCGGATTGATTCCTTATAACTGGAGCACTCAGGCCAGAAGCGCCGAGAGCGCGGTGTCGATATCGGCAGGCGTGTTGACAGTAATACCGGTGACTGACTTGTCGATCCGGCGGGCAAGCCCGGTAAGAACCTTGCCGGAGCCCACTTCATAAAGCGTCGTGACGTTGTTGGCGGCGAACCATTCCACCGTCTCGCGCCAGCGAACCTGGCCGGTGACCTGCTCGACGAGAAGGCGCGCAATCTCTTCGGCGTTGCTGACGGGAGCGGCCAGGACGTTGGCGATAACGGGCACGGACGGATTGTGCTTTTCGACCTTGGCAAGCGCTTCACGCATTGCCTCGGCGGCAGGCGCCATCAGGCTCGAATGGAAGGGCGCAGAGACCGGCAGCATCAGCGCGCGCTTGGCGCCTTTTTCGGATGCAAGTGCCGCAGCCTTTTCGACGGCCGCCTTCTCGCCGGAGATCACCAGCTGACCGCCGCCATTGTCGTTGGCGATCTGGCAGGAGCCGAGAGCAGAAGCTTCGCGGCAGATCGCGTCGACGTCCGCATGCTCAAGACCGATGATGGCCGCCATCGCGCCCTTGCCAACGGGCACGGCCGCCTGCATGGCGTTGCCACGGATGCGCAGCAGGCGCGCGGTGTCGGCGATCGAGAAGGTTCCGGCGGCACAGAGCGCCGAATATTCGCCGAGCGAATGTCCGGCCACGAACGAGACTTTGCTCTTCAGATCGAGGCCTTTGGCTTCGAGCACACGGATCACCGCCATCGATACCGCCATCAGCGCCGGCTGGGCGTTCGCCGTCAGCGTCAGCGTTTCCTCGGGGCCGTTCCACATGATCTCGGAGAGTTTTTCGCCGAGCGCGTCGTCGACCTCGGCAAACACTGCCGCTGCTTCCGGAAACGCGTCCGCCAGATCCTTGCCCATGCCGACAGCCTGGCTGCCCTGGCCCGGAAACGTGAATGCAATACTCATGGGATTGTCCCTTCCCTGGTTTTCCTCTCCATTCACATTCCTGACCGGCGAGTCAAGCGCGCGGGCCCGGCTTTGCGGGCTTCAGCCGGCCTTTTGCCCTTGATCTTCGCCAATCAAGGCGTAAGTTTGCCGCGCATCGCCGCCCTGCCCGATCGACCGTCCCCTGGGCTTGCGGCCTTCACCCAATTCTGCCGCGGGCACCCCTTTCCTCCCGGGTCGAGGCTCGCCTTTCACAAGGACCATCACTGCATGCGTTACAACACGCTTGGCCGGACCGGCATCAAGGTTTCCGAAATCTGCCTGGGCACAATGACCTGGGGCTCTCAGAATTCCGAGGCTGAGGCGCACGAACAACTCGACTATGCGTTCGACAAAGGCGTGAACTTCATCGACACCGCCGAACTCTACCCGACGACCCCGCTTTCCGCCAAAACCTACGGCAATACCGAGCGCATCATCGGCGAGTGGCTGGGCAAGCGCGGCCGCCGTGACGACGTCGTTGTCGCCACCAAGGTCGCTGGCTCCGGCCGCCCCTACATCCGCAACGGCGGCCCGATCACCCCTGAGGGCATCGGCGAGGCGGTCGACGCCAGCCTCAAGCGGCTGAAGACCGAATACATCGATCTCTACCAGATCCACTGGCCGAACCGCGGCCACTACCATTTCCGCAACGCCTGGTCTTATGAGCCCGCCAAGCAGAACAAGGCCCATGTGGCCGCCGACCTGAAGGCTATCCTCGAAAAGCTCGGCGACGTGGTGAAGGCAGGCAAGGTACGCGCGATCGGCCTGTCCAACGACACCGCCTGGGGCACGATGAAGCTGATCGACATGGCGGAGCGGCACGGGCTGCCGCGCGTTGCCTCGATCCAGAACGAATACAATCTTCTCTATAGGGCCTACGACCTCGACCTTGCCGAACTCTCACACCACGAGGACGTCGGGCTGCTCGCCTATTCGCCGCTCGCCGCCGGCCTGTTGACCGGCAAGTATCTTGACGGCGCCAGGCCGACTGGGTCGCGCCTTGCGATCAACGGCGATCTCGGCGGTCGCTTCACGCCACACCAGGAACCGGCCGTCGCCGGCTACGTGGCGCTTGCCCGCGAACACGGGATCGACCCGTCGCAACTGGCGATCGCCTTCTGCCTCGCCCGCCCGTTCATGGCGTCCGTCATCATCGGCGCAACCTCGATGGATCAGTTGAAGACGGATCTCGGCGCTGCCGGAATGACGCTGTCGCAGGATGTCATGAACGGCATTCGTCGCCTGCACCGGCTCTATCCGATGCCGATCTGAGCGCGAAACAGCAGATGGCCGTGCCCCAGACGAAAGCGGAATTGCTGAACGCCATCGAGACCGAATTCGCCAAGCTCGAGCGCGAACTCGATGGCATTCCGCCGGCGGGATTCGCCGAACCATCGCTCGATGGACACGCCAAGGGCACGATGATGAGCGTCGGCGACCTCGTCGCCTACCTCACCGGTTGGGGCGAACTGGTGGTCAAATGGATCGAATGGGACGAGCAAGGTCTGCCGGTCGACTTTCCGGAAACGGGGTACAAGTGGAACGAGCTCGGTCGTCTCGCGCAGAAATTCTACGGCGACTACCGAGCGCTCCCGCCTTCGGAACTCCTGTCTCGCCTCGCGGCCAGCAAGGACGCATTGGTCGCACTGATCGAGGCGCGTGACGATCAGACCCTCTACGGACAGGCGTGGTACGGCAAATGGCCGCTCGGCCGGATGATCCAGTTCAACACGTCCTCGCCCTATGCCAATGCGCGAGGTCGTTTGCGCCAGTGGAAGAAGCTCAAGGGAGCCGCTTAAAGGGCAAAGCGTGGCGAAAAGACCGCGCAAGCCTTGCCTTTCGATGAAATATGCGTATAAGCGCGCTGTTCGAAATGCCCGGTCTTCTGGCTGGTGGCTGAACGGAGGGCCGGCTTCCTCGAGGGGAGCCGTTAGGATTGCAAGTCTTTCCGGCCTCCCGTGTCTCCGCTCTCGACCGTCTCGATACAACACTTTCTTGCCGGCTGCCTGTCAGCCAATAAGAACAGTCGTTGAGGCTTAGCCGCCGATGTCCGGGCTGATTAACGCAAGAAAGGTAAGCCACAATGGCTCTTTATGAACACGTATTCCTGGCCCGCCAGGACATCACGCCGCAGCAGGTCGACGGTCTCGTCGAGCAGTACAAGGGCGTGCTCGAAGCAAACGGCGGCAAGGTCGGTCGCGTCGAGAACTGGGGCCTCAAGTCCCTCACCTACCGCATCAAGAAGAACCGCAAGGCTCACTACGTTCTCATGGACATCGATGCTCCGGCAGCGGCCGTTCATGAAATCGAGCGCCAGATGCGCATCAACGAAGACGTCCTGCGCTACATGACGATTGCCGTCGAGAAGCACGAAGAAGGCCCGTCTGCCATGATGCAGAAGCGCGACCGCGACGACCGTCCGCGCCGCGATGGCGACCGTCCGGAGCGTGGCTTCGGTGACCGTGGTCCGCGTCCGGACCGTGGCGACCGCGAAGACCGCCCGCGTCGTCCGCGCGAAGACCGCGCTTAATCAAGAAGCTTTAGGAGATTAAAGACAATGGCTGAAGTTTCTTCCGCTCCGGTTCGCCGCCCGTTCCACCGTCGCCGCAAGACCTGCCCCTTCTCGGGCGCAAACGCTCCGCGGATCGACTACAAGGACATCCGTCTTCTGCAGCGCTACATTTCCGAGCGCGGCAAGATCGTTCCTTCCCGCATCACGGCCGTTTCCCAGAAGAAGCAGCGCGAACTCGCCCAGGCGATCAAGCGCGCCCGCTTCCTCGGCCTGCTGCCCTACGTCGTTTCGTAAGAACGGCTGACGTTCCGTTGGTCGCCTGACTCAACGGAAACCGACTCTAGGGCAAGGCGCTCCCCTTGGGTGATCGCCTTGCCCTCTCCCTTCCGCGTTGGGCGCGGATCGGAACCCGTGTGGAAACACTCGGAAATCCCATGTTGGGGTTGAGCCTTTGGCCATCCCCTAACTGCACGAAGCAGGACAGCGAACGTGAACAAGTTGAACAAGACATCGCTGCTGACCGGCGTTCTCGCCGGCTTTACCGCTGCCCTTCTGTCGATGGGCGCGAATACGCAGTCGTCGCTTGCGATCGTTCTTTATGCCGCTTCGGCGCTTCCCATTCTCATTGCCGGTCTTGGCTGGGGCAATGCGGCCGCCATCACGGCCATCGTCAGCGCCGGCGCTACTGCCGCCGCTCTGGTCTCGCCCTATTTCGCGCTGCTGATTCTCGTCGTGACGCTCATTCCGGCCGGCTGGCTCAGCCATCTCGCCAATCTGGCGCGCCCGGCCACTGAGCTCGGCGGACCTGATGGCGCGCTTGCCTGGTACCCGCTTTCCGACATTCTCAGCCACCTCGCCGGCCTGGTGACCGCGGGCATGATCATCGTCGGCTTCATCGTCGGATATGATTCTGATGTGTCCGACCGTATGGTCGACATCGTCATTCAGGCGGTGAAGGCGCAGGAACCGCTCTACAACCCCGATGCTGCGGCGATCTCCCAGATCAAGTCGATCTTCACGCTGGCGCTGCCGCTCATCCAGGGCGCCGTCTGGGTGGTGATGCTGTTTTCCGCCTATTATGTCGCCACCCGCATCGTGCAGATGTCGGGCCGGTCGCTGCGCCCCCGCGAAGACATTCCGTCGACGCTGCGCATGCACCGCAATGCGATCTTCATCTTTCTCGGCGGCCTTGTCCTGACCTTCTTGGGTGGCGCGCCTGCCACGATCGGCGCGCTGGTCTGCGGAACCTTCGGTGCAGGCTTCCTGCTCGCCGGCTTCGCATCCTTCCATTTCCGCACGCGCGGCAAGTCCTGGCGGCTTCCCGTGCTGTGGATCGCATACCTGTCGGTGCTCGTGTTCACGATCCCGGCAATCTTCTTCCTCCTCACGGGCCTGACCGATACGCGACGCACCATCGCAGTCACCCCGGTGGAAAAAAACTGACCAACGAAAACTGAACTCTGAAAGGAAACGAACATGCAAGTCATTCTTCTCGAACGTATCGCAAAGCTCGGCCAGATGGGCGAAACCGTAAAGGTTCGCGACGGCTTCGCACGCAACTACCTGCTGCCACTCGGCAAGGCACTGCGCGCCAACGCTGCTAACAAGGCCCGTTTCGAATCCGAGCGTTCGACGCTCGAAGCCCGTAACCTCGAGCGCAAGTCGGAAGCCCAGAAGGTTGCCGAGAACCTCGACGGCAAGTCCTTCATCATCGTCCGTTCCGCTGGCGAAACCGGCCAGCTCTACGGTTCGGTTGCCGCTCGCGACGTCATCGAAGTGCTGGCTGCAGAAGGCTTCAACATCGGCCGCAACCAGGTCGACCTGAACCACCCGATCAAGTCGATCGGCCTGCACAACGTCACGCTGCACCTGCATTCGGAAGTCGAAATCGCGGTTGAAGTCAACGTTGCCCGTTCGGCTGAAGAAGCTGAGCGCCAGTCAAAGGGCGAAAGCCTGACCTCGGCCGACGCCATCTACGGCGTTGACGAAGATGCCCTGAAGCCGGAAGACTTCTTCAACCCGGAAGCCGAATTCGAAGGCGAAGAAGAATAAGCCTTACAGGCCATTCTGAATGCGAAAGCCCGGATCCTTGGACCCGGGCTTTTTCTTTGCTGTCGGCTTGACTTCAGCTGTGGGCAAGCTCGGCCACAGGTGCTGCATCCTTGTCCACACGTACGACGACCGACAGGCCGGGCGACAAGAGATCGGCAAGCGGCTGGCCGGGATCGACGGCGATCCGGACGCCCACGCGCTGGGCGACCTTGGTAAAATTGCCGGTGGCGTTGTCCGGGCGGATGATGCTGAACTCGGAGCCGGCGGCAGGCGCAAAGCGCTCGATGTGCCCGGTCAGCGTGTTCCTTTGCAGCGCATCGACCGAAATGGTCACCGGCTGGCCGGCCTTCATGCCGTCGAGCTGCGTTTCCTTGAAATTCGCAAGCACCCAAACATCATGCGGCACGACGGCGAGCAATTGCGAGCCGGCGGTGACATATTGGCCGAGGCGCGCACCGATCTCGCCGAGCTTTCCGTCACGGGGAGCGACGATCCGGGTGTTTTCCAGATCGATCCGGGCCAGTTCGACGGCGGCCTCGGCGCCGGCAACGGCAGCCTGCAGACCGGCACGGGCGCCAAGCGTGGTGGCCAGTGCTTGGCGCGAAACCTCCAGCCCCGCTTCGGCCTGGTTGACGGCGGCCTGTGCCTGTTCGAACGCTGCGCGCGATTGATCGGCTTCGCTGCGTGTCGAGATGCCCTTCTCCGCCAACGGCCGGATTCGGTCCCAAGATGCGCTCGCTCTGTTGAACGCAGCCTTCGCGCTGTCCAGCTGTGCTGCGCTGGCAGCAATACCGGCCTTGGCCGACAGTTCCTGCTGACGCGAATTGGCATGCGATGCCTTCTGGGCGGCAAGTGTCGCCTCTGACTGGGCCAGTTTCTGGGCGTAGATCCGGTCGTCGATCCTGACGAGCAATTGCCCGGCCTTGACCTCCTCGTAGTCGTGCACCGGCACCTCGGCGACATAACCTGACAGTTGCGGGCTCATGACCGTCAGGTAACCCCTGACATAGGCGTTCTCCGTCATCTCGACGGAACTGGGGAACGGCGGCAGTCGCCAGGCATAGAGAACCAGGGCGAGGCCCGAGAGGCCGGCGAGCAAGACGATGATCGTGGTGGGTGAGCGCAAGGATTTCAGCATGGTCGTCAACTCTGTTCGTCAAGAAGAGAAGGCGGGTGCGGGAGGCGCAAGGCGCGCCGCGATCCGCTTGTAAAGGATATGCACCAGCAGACCGGCCAACGCGCAAAGGGCAATGCCGCACGCCAGCAGAAAGGCATCGTTGTAGGCGAGAATGTTGGCCTCGCGGGTAACCTGCTGCCCCAACAACGCCACGCCCTCGCCGTTCAGCAAGGTCCTGTCGCCGATCACCCGGCCATAGCTTGCGGCCAGCTGGCTGAGGCGCTGGGCGATGAGCGGGTTCGACATCACGATCTGCTCGGCCAGCACATTGGAATGGAACTTCTCCCGCAGGGTGACGAAGCTTCCGAAGGTCGCGGTGCCGATCAGGCCACCGATGCTTTGGGTGAACAGGAAGATGACGATGAAGCTGAGAATGTAGCTCGGCCCCTTCATCAGCGCCGCCTTGAAGCCGCTGGCCATGGCCGGCGGCAGGAACAGAGCGGTTCCGGCGGCGATCATGGCCTGGCTGATATACATCTGCTCGGGTCGTGTCAGATTGGTCGCCTGGCTGTCGATATAGGCACCGCCAGCCAGCAGGCTCAGCGCCAGAACATGCACGAACTCGGCGTGGTCAGGATTCATTAGTGCGGCGCACAAAAGGCCGCCGGCGATCGATGCGCCGAGAATGACCCAATAAAGCGTCGCGACCTGCTCGAACTGCAATCCGAGCAGCTGATAGAAGTTTGCCGCGATCGCCGACTGCTCCGAGGCGACAAGGCGAAAGACCAGCAGCACCGCGGTAAAATGCAGGATCTCCCTGGAGGCGAGCCAGCGAACGTCGATCAACGGCAGTTCACGATTGAGTTCGATCAGCACCACGCTGGTCAGCGCCACGATCGCCACAGCCAGGAGCACACCCAGCCACGGCGCTTCGAACCACCAGTAGAGCCGCCCCATGGTCAGCACGATGGCGATACAGCCGAAGCCGACAGCCACCAGCAGGTAGCTCAGAATATCGGTGCGCTGGATCACTTTGGCGTGCGGCACCGGCGTCAGCGGCAGCAGGTAGATGATCGGCAGCGCCATCAGCGCCAGGGCCATCTCGAGCGTATAGAGCCCATGCCATTGGCCGTATTCGATCAGCTTCGGCGAGATCAGCCGGGTGATCGGTGCCGAAATGGTCGTGCAGGTCAGCGCCAGGGCAAGACCGACCGTCAGCTTGCGCGCCGGCAGGAAGGCCTCCAGCATATAGAGGAAACCGAGCGTCGACATGGGGGCCGCCGCGATGCCACTGATGAAGCGAACGACGATCGCCGACTGCAGATCGGAAACAAAGACGTTCATCAGCGAAACGATAACAAAGCCGACAATGCCGATTTCTGCGAACCGGCGCAGTCCGTATTGCGCCCGGATTTTGACGAGCGCGATCGAGAGAGAGACATTCGGCGCCATGTAGGCTGCCGAAAGCCAGGCGGCCTCGATCGAGGTGGCGGAAAGTGATCCCTGCAGCTGGGTAAGATTGGCGAGCGCCAGATTCATGCCGAGGCCCTGGGTGAGGAACAGTAGCGCCGAGCAGACGACGTAGGTCGCGGACCTGGCAACGCTCATCGGCCGTGGCACGGGCATCGTTGCGGTGGCCGTGACTTGCTGTTGTGCTGGCTCGCCAGAGGGCGCCTCCGCCTCGTCGTCGCCAAGGGCTGTCCTGTTGTCGTTTGCTGCGGGCCTTGCGGCGGCACTCATCGATGTCATTCCTTCGCCAGCGATTGAACGTTATCGGCGATGGTGCGCACGACCTTCAGCACCGCCGCGACCTCGTCTTCACCGACGCCCTGCAGCACTTCTGCCCGGATCTCGTCGGCAAGCTTCAGGATCTCGTCGGCGATGGTGCGCCCAAGTTCGGTCATGTGGATCTGCTTGGCCCTGCGATCCGACACCTCGACCCTGCGCTCGATGAAACCCTGCTTTTCCATTCCGTCCAGCAGGCGCACGATCGTCGGCGTCTCGATATCCAGT
Organism: Ensifer sp. NM-2; assembly: GCF_003024455.1. Lineage (NCBI taxonomy): Bacteria > Pseudomonadati > Pseudomonadota > Alphaproteobacteria > Hyphomicrobiales > Rhizobiaceae > Ensifer > Ensifer sp. NM-2. The sequence continues at coordinate 10,177 of NZ_PVZR01000008.1, read as the reverse complement.
TCGTCGGCCAGTTCGCGCTGGTTCAAGCCATCCTTCTTGGTTAGCGCAAACAGCGCCCTCGCCCGAGCCAGGGTCAGGCCACGCTCCTTCACCCTGGCATCGAAGACAGCCCGCAGCTTACGATTGACCATCGACAAGGCGTCGAACAGTTCGCGATTGACGATGGGCTGATACATAGTACCTTTTCCATATTAGTAGCATGCTAATTATTCTGCTCCTATTTAATCCATCCCAAGGCAATTTTCAAGACGGCGTTTTGAGAGGGGGCAAACGGCGCTAGAATTGGCGCAGTCGCCGATTGCAGCGATTCGCGGCGTCAACGTCGTTCTTCATGCGGACTTTATTTTTTGCACTTTCGTGATGTCGGCCTGTGGATCAGTCGAACAACGGGCAAATGCGATGGGCCGCGCCACATGGTCTGCGACTGTGGCACTGCTGCACTTGACCCGCAGAGACGCAGACAGCAAACCGGGTGCACACCAGAAGAGGCAGAGACGAACGACCATGAACGACGCAGCGCGAAAGCTCGCCCCTATCGGCAAGGACCAATCGGACCAGCATTACCGCGAGGCGCCGAACAACCTTGAAGCCGAACAGGCGCTGCTCGGCGCGATCCTCGTCAACAATGATGCGTTCTATCGCGTCTCGGACTTCCTGAAGCCGGTCCACCTGTTCGAACCCCTGCATCGCCGCATCTACGAGGTTGCCGGCGACATCATCCGCATGGGCAAGACCGCCAACCCGGTGACGATCAAGACCTTCCTCAAGGCCGACGAAAAGGTCGGCGACCTGACGGTCGCGCAGTATCTTGCCCGCCTTGCCGCCGGCGCCGTCTCGATCATCAACGCCGAAGACTACGGCCGCGCAATCTACGATTTGGCGCTGCGCCGTTCGCTGATCACCATCGGCGAGGACATGGTCAATATCGCCTTTGACGCACCGCTCGACATGCCGCCGCAGGGCCAGATCGAGGACGCGGAACGGCGCCTGTTCGAGCTCGCCGAAACCGGCCGCTACGACGGCGGTTTCCAGTCCTTCAACGATGCGGTCGCGCTTGCCATCGACATGGCCGGCGCGGCGTTCGAGCGCGACGGCAGCCTGTCGGGTATTTCGACGGGCATCCTGTCGCTCGACGCCCGCATGGGCGGCCTGCAGCGCTCGGACTTGATCGTACTTGCGGGACGTCCCGGCATGGGCAAGACCTCGCTTGCCACCAACATCGCCTACAACATTGCCGCCGCCTACGACCCGGAGGTTCAGGCGGACGGTTCGTTCAAGGCCAAGAACGGCGGCGTCGTCGGCTTCTACTCGCTCGAAATGTCGTCCGAACAGCTGGCAACGCGTATCATCTCCGAGCAGACCGAAGTCTCCTCCTCGAAGATCCGCCGCGGCGACATCTCCGAAGCCGACTTCGAAAAGCTCGTCGCCTGCTCGCAGATGATGCAGAAAGTTCCGCTGTTCATCGACCAGACCGGTGGTATCTCGATCGCCCAGCTCTCCGCCCGTGCGCGCCGCCTCAAGCGCCAGCGCGGCCTCGATTGCCTGGTCGTCGACTATATTCAGCTGATGACCGGCTCGGGCAAATCGAGCGACAACCGCGTGCAGGAAATCACCCAGATCACCACCGGCCTGAAAGCACTCGGCAAGGAGCTGAACGTGCCGATCATCGCGCTGTCGCAGCTCTCCCGTCAGGTGGAAAGCCGCGAAGACAAGCGCCCCCAGCTCTCCGACCTTCGCGAATCGGGCTCGATCGAGCAGGACGCCGACGTCGTGCTCTTCGTGTTCCGTGAGGAATACTACGTGAAGAACCTCGAGCCTCGCGACGAATTCGATCCGAAGTACGACGAGTGGAAGATGAAGATGGAACAGGTGAAGGGCACGGCCGACGTGATCATCGCCAAGCAGCGTCACGGACCGACCGGCACCGTCAAGCTCGCCTTCCAGTCGGAATTCACCCGCTTTACCGATCTGGCCGATCCGTCCTTCACCCAATACGAAGAACACTGAGAAAGTCGGGGGGCGTCTTTACGCCCCCAGCAACATTCTGAAGATCGCCACGGTCACGACGCCGGCCGCGACAGCGGCGAGCAACGGCAACCGCATGGCGACGAGTGCCGTTACCACCGTAGCGATCGTTTCCGCCGGCCCGGTGACCAGCACCGTCGGCGCGATCACCGCCATCAACACGGCCGGCGGGATCGCCTCCAGGGCCCGCTTCTGCGTTTCTCCGATCGTCACAAACCGAATGAGCACCAGGCCGCCGATGCGGGTGGCAATGGTTGCGATTGCCATGGCGACGATGGCCAGAAGCGTGTTCGGATCGACGGTCATGCGTGCACCTCCTGGCTACGGCCGGCAAGAAGCGCGACCGCAACCCCGGCAGCAGCACCAGCGGCGATGTACCAGACACCCGGCAGAAACTGATGCGTCAGCACCGCGGCAGCGGCGCTTGCGGCAAGCACAACCCCGGTCTCACGGCCTTTCCAGAAACCCATCACCAGCACGATGAAAACCGCGGGAAAGGCGAAGTCGAGCCCCGTCACCTTCGGATCGCCAAGGAAGGCCCCCAGCAACGCGCCGGCAAGGCTTGTCGTCACCCAGACGAAGTAGAACGGCACGGCGATTCCCGCGAACCAGGCGGGCGTCAGCCTGCCCTCTTTCGCGCGCATCTCCGCCATTGCCCATATCTCGTCGGCAAGCAGCAGCATCGAGGCGTATTTCGTCGGGCCTGAGAACCCCTGGAGCTTGGCGCCGAGCGACGCGCTCATCAGCACGTGCCTGACATTGACCAGCAAGGCGGAGAAAGCGAGTGCCGCCCAAGAGGCCGGATGCGTCCAGATGTCCATGGCCACGAATTGCGAGCCGCCGGCAAAAACCAGCGCGCTCATCAATGTCACCTCCGCGCCCGAAAGCCCCTTGCCGGCGGCAACTGCGCCGAAGACGAGCCCAATCGGCATGACCGCCACGATGAGCGGCGCCATCGCCATGGCTCCGGCTCGAAAGTCTGGACCGAATCCCGTGTCGCTCAATGTTCATGCCTCCCGATCGATAACGAACGGAGCACACCTAAACCGGCCCGAGCGGGGCGTATTGAACGAAAGTGATCAACCGGCGCGGAAGGCGCCGGGCGTGACGCCGGTTCGAGCCTTGAAGTGTCGGCTGAAATGCGCCTGATCGGCAAACCCGCACTGATAGGCGGTATCGACCGCCGACCAGCCGTGCCGCAGCAGTGTCTTTGCCGCCCGCACGCGCTTGTCAGTCAGGAAGGCATGCGGTGTGATGTGAAACTGGCGCCGGAAGGCGCGGATCAGATGCGCCCGGCTGAGGCCCGCGACCTTGGCCAGCTCCTCCAGGCCGATATCCTGCGCGTAGTTCTCGGTCAGATAGTCGCGCGCCCGCTGGACCGCGGACTGCTCCTTCGTTTCGACCGGCACGATGATCGTGCTGCCGTGCCGCTCGAACATGGTGGCGAGCACGCCGAACATGCGTTCCTCGGCTTCGAGCGCGCCAGTCGCGTGCTCCAGCGCCTTGTGGGCGTGATAGAAGGAGTGGGCCAGATCCGGATCGCACAGCATGCGCTTGGAAAAGGACGGCGTTCCCTTGAACGGCCGCCCGGTGACATCTTCCAGAATGTTCACCAGCAATTCGGTACTCGGATAGACCATGCGATAGCGGTAACCGCTACCACCTGGGTGACCGTCATGGATCTCGTCTGGATTGATGAGATAGAAGTCGCCGGGCCCCGCTTGCGATCGTTCGCCCCTGATCTTGCTGATCTGCGAGCCGGCCTCGATCGCGCCGATGCTGAAGGTGTCGTGCGCGTGCGGCGCAAATTCGTGCGTAATGAAAGTCGCGGTCAGGCATTCCATGCCATCGAACCGGAGGTCCCGCCAGAATCGGGTCCGCTCCGCGCCTTCCAGCGGCATGACATCGATGGCCTGTTCCTGCGAAATCGTGTGCATGTGGCGATCCTAACGTCCGCCACGACCAGCGTCTTGCATAAAAGTGCTCTTCGCCCTCGCCGCCCAACCGAATGCCGCCATCCGACAGGACGGCATTTGCGGGCAAGCGTGGTTGGCTGTATTGGTCCTTCATCGTCCACGCAGAGTGCCAGGCATGCTCAGTCCAGAATTCCTCTCCGCCTCCAACCGGCTCACGATCGACCTCAACGCATTGGCAGACAACTGGCGCTCGATGAATGCCCGCTCGGGCAAGGCCCGTGCCGCTGCGGTGCTGAAGGCGGATGCCTACGGCCTCGGCATCGACGAGGCGGCGCCAGCGCTTTACGCCGCCGGTGCCCGCGATTTCTTCGTCGCCAATGCGGAAGAAGGTGCTGACCTGCGGCCGCTGGTGCCGGAAGGCCGGATCTACATTCTGGCCGGCATGTGGCCCGGCAATGAGGTGCTGTTCTTCGACAATGATCTCGTGCCGGTGATCAACTCGGAGGAGCAGCTTGCCGTTTTCATGGCGGCGCTGTCCGAGCGCGGCGACCACCCTTGCGTGTTGCATGTCGATACCGGCATGAACCGCCTGGGGCTGTCGGTCGAAGAAGCCGTCGCTCTTGCCAACGATCCGGCCCGCCCGGCGAGCTTCTCGCCGGTCCTGATCATGAGCCACCTCGCCTGCGCCGACGATCCGGGCAACCCGCTCAATAGTTATCAGTTGCAACGCTTCCGCGAAGCCTCTGCTGCATTCGAAGGCGTTGATGCCAGCCTGGCAAACTCCGGCGGCGTGTTCCTGGGCGACGACTACCATTTCAACCTGACGCGCCCGGGCATCGCCGTCTATGGCGGCGAAGCGGTCAATGACGTCGCCAATCCGATGAAGCCGGTCGTGACGGCAGAAGCCCGCATCATTCAGGTACGCAACGTCGCCGCCGGCGGGCACGCAAGCTACGGAGCGTCTGCCCGCTTCAACCGCGACAGCCGCATCGCCACCGTCGCCGTCGGTTATGCCGATGGCTATCACCGCTCCGTCTCGGGCGGTGGCGTGACCTTGCGCCAGGCGACGCCTTCGGGCGCCTTCGGCTTTCTGCACGGCGAGAAGGTGCCGCATGTCGGCCGGGTGACGATGGACCTCAGCCTCTTCGACGTCACCGACCTGCCGGAAAACGCGGTGCGCGCCGGCGACTATATCGAGCTGTTCGGCCGGCATGTCGCACTGGACGACGTGGCGCGCGCCGGCGGCACGATCGGCTATGAGATGCTGACCAGCCTCGGCCATCGCTACGACCGCCACTATATCGGCGCGGTCTGAGCCGGCTTTCGCACCGATACTTTACAGTCCGTCGTCGAAAATCACCTTTTGTTCCGCGTTTCGCGGCATTATGTGAAGGCAAAAGTGATTCTCCGATCACCGGCAGTGCCGCCACAGACGGCACGTCGAAAGTCTCCGCACTGTGAAAGTCGTTGCCGATGGCGAAAGCCCGCACACAATTCGTCTGCCAGAACTGCGGCACCATCCATACCCGCTGGGCCGGTAAGTGCGAGGGCTGCGGCGAATGGAACACGATCATCGAGGACGACCCGACAGCCGGCATCGGCGGCGGCCCGTCCCGCGCGCCGAAGAAGGGGCGCCCGGTTGCGCTCACCACGCTATCGGGTGAAATCGAGGACGCCCCGCGCATCCAGACCGGGATATCCGAGCTCGACCGCGCCACCGGCGGCGGCTTCGTTCGCGGCTCTGCCCTCCTCATCGGCGGCGATCCCGGCATCGGTAAATCGACAGTGCTGATGCAGGCGGCAGCGGCCCTTGCGCGCCAGAAACACCGTGTCATCTATGTCTCGGGTGAAGAGGCCGTGGCCCAGGTGCGCCTTCGCGCCCAACGGCTGGGTGCTGCCGACAGCGACGTGCTGCTGGCAGCTGAAACCAACGTCGAGGACATTCTCGCGACGCTTGCCGAGGGCAAGCGCCCCGATCTCGTCATCATCGACTCGATCCAGACACTCTGGAGCGACATCGTCGATTCGGCGCCCGGCACGGTGACCCAGGTGCGGACCGGCGTGCAGGCGATGATCCGCTTTGCCAAGCAGACGGGAACCGCCGTCGTGCTCGTCGGCCACGTCACCAAGGAAGGCCAGATCGCCGGTCCCCGCGTGGTCGAGCACATGGTCGATGCCGTGCTCTATTTCGAAGGCGACCGCGGCCATCACTACCGCATCTTGAGAACAGTGAAGAACCGCTTCGGGCCGACGGACGAGATCGGCGTCTTCGAGATGTCGGACAAGGGTCTGCGCGAGGTCGCCAATCCATCGGAACTGTTCCTCGGCGAGCGCAACGAAAAATCGCCGGGGGCCGCCGTCTTTGCCGGCATGGAGGGAACACGGCCGATCCTGGTTGAGGTGCAGGCGCTGGTGGCGCCGACCTCGCTCGGCACGCCGCGCCGTGCCATCGTCGGCTGGGACTCCGCCCGCCTCTCGATGATCCTTGCGGTGCTTGAAGCCCATTGCGGCGTGCGGCTCGGGCAGCACGACGTCTACCTCAACATCGCCGGCGGCTACCGAATTTCCGAGCCTGCCGCCGACTTGGCTGTGGCTTCCGCACTGGTTTCGTCGCTTGCCGGGCTTGCCCTTCCGGCTGATTGCGTCTATTTCGGCGAAGTCAGCTTGTCGGGCGCCATCCGGCCGGTTGCGCATACCGCTCAACGCCTCAAGGAAGCCGAGAAGCTCGGTTTCTCGCAGGCTGTTCTGCCAGCTGCCTCGACCGAATTGCCGAAGAACGGCAATGGCCGGTGGAGCGAGTTGGAAAGCCTGCCGGATCTGGTGGCGCGCATCGCGGGATCGCGAAACGCCTTGAGACCGGCAGAGGATGCAGATTGAAGGTGCGGGTGCTGCAAGCGGCTCCACGGGACGCCTTCTGAGCAGGCTCATAACAATGCCCTGAACATCAGGCAGGGCCGACGGCGGATAGGCTTGAGGAGACCCGGACGAACCGGGTTCGGAGTAAGGACAAAATGCCCATTACAATTCTCGACGGTATCGTTCTCGGCGTCGCGCTGTTTTCAGCAATCCTGGCAATGGTCCGAGGCTTCTCACGCGAAGTCCTGTCGGTTGCCAGCTGGGTTGGCGCGGCGGCGGCGGCCTACTTCCTCTACCCGCACCTCCTGCCCTATGCCAAGCAGTATACCAGCAGCGACACGGTCGCGCTGATCGGCTCGGCGGCAGTGATCTTCCTGGTTGCGCTGATCATCATTTCCTTCATCACCATGCGCGTCGCCGATTTCATCATCGACAGCCGCATCGGCGCGCTCGACCGCACGCTGGGCTTTCTCTTCGGCGCCGCGCGCGGCATCCTGCTCGTGGTCGTCGCCATGCTGTTCTTCAACTGGCTGGTCGCTCCGCAGCAGCAGCCGGGTTGGGTCACGCAGGCGAAGTCCAAGCCGCTTCTCGACAATCTCGGCAACAAGCTGATCGCGCTTCTGCCCGAGGAAGCCGACGCCACCATCCTCGACCGCCTGCGCGGCAAGGACACGACCGGCGAAGGCGAAGGCGAGACCCCGGCCGGCACGCCCGGACAGGCACCGTCGGGTTCGCCCGACCAGGCGCCCGTTGACGACGCCCCGGCCACCAACGGCTGAGACATGGAAGAACTGCCGACAAAGCCCGCTGCGCGGGCTTTGTCCTTTTGGGAATAACGCTTGTGTCCGTTTTCAGCTAAGATCGCTTGAAGACGGCGGGCCTGATCACGATATGCGCACCGGCACGGAGCAAAGGCGACTGTGATGACCGATCTGAGATCCACGGAAATCCATGACGAACTCGATGGCGATACCCTGCACGAAGAGTGCGGCGTCTTCGGCATCCTGGGGCACCCGGATGCGGCGGCGCTGACGGCGCTCGGCCTGCATGCGCTCCAGCATCGCGGCCAGGAGGCCGCCGGTATCGTCACCTTCGACGGCAAGCAGTTCTGCACCGAAAAGCGCATGGGTCTCGTCGGCGATCACTACACCGATCCCGCAACGCTCGCGAAGCTCCCGGGCTTCATGTCCATCGGCCACACGCGCTACTCGACGACAGGCGAAGTGGCGCTGCGCAACGTCCAGCCGCTCTTTGCCGAGCTGCATGAAGGCGGCATCGCGATTGCCCATAACGGCAACTTCACCAACGGCCTGACGCTGCGCCGCCAGATCATCTCGGACGGCGCCATCTGTCAGTCGACCTCCGACACCGAAGTTGTCCTCCACCTCATCGCCCGCTCCAAGCACGCTTCGACCACCGACCGCTTCGCCGATGCGATCGCGCAGGTCGAGGGCGGCTACTCGATGCTGGCGCTGACACGCACCAAGCTGATCGCCGCCCGCGACCCGCACGGCATCCGCCCGCTCGTCATGGGCGACCTCGACGGCAAGCCGATCTTCTGCTCGGAAACCTGCGCACTCGACATCATCGGCGCCAAGTTCGTGCGCGACGTGGAGAATGGCGAAATCATCATCTGCGAGATCCAGCCCGACGGCTCGATCTCGATCGATTCGCGCAAGCCGCTGGCTCCGCAACCGGAGCGGCTCTGCCTGTTCGAATACGTCTATTTCGCCCGTCCGGATTCGGTCGTCGGCGGCCGCAACGTCTATGTGGCGCGCAAGAACATGGGCCAGAACCTGGCCAAGGAAGCCCCTGTCGAGGCCGATGTCGTCGTCCCGGTTCCCGATGGCGGTACGCCCGCCGCAATCGGCTACGCACAGCAGAGCGGCATTCCCTTCGAGCTCGGCATCATCCGCAACCATTATGTCGGCCGGACCTTCATCGAGCCGACGCAGCAGATCCGCGCCTTCGGCGTCAAGCTGAAGCACTCGGCGAACCGCGCGATGATCGAGGGCAAGCGCGTCGTGCTCGTCGACGATTCGATCGTTCGCGGCACCACCTCGGTCAAGATCGTGCAGATGATCCGCGATGCCGGTGCACGCGAAGTGCATGTGCGTGTTGCCAGCCCGATGATCTTCCATCCGGACTTCTACGGCATCGACACGCCGGACCGCGACAAGCTGCTCGCCAACCAGCATGCCGACCTTGCGTCCATGTGCCGCTTCATTGGCGCGGACTCGCTCGAGTTCCTGTCGATCGACGGCCTCTACGAGGCTGTGGGCGGCATCAAGCGCGATCTCAAGTCGCCGCAGTTCACCGATCACTATTTCACCGGGGACTATCCGACCCGCCTTCTCGACCAGGAAGGCGCCAGCAATGTCCGCAAACTCTCGGTTCTCGCCAGCAACGGATAATCAGACAATAAAATGACGATCAATTTGAAAGACCGGGTCGCCGTCGTCACCGGCGCATCGCGCGGTATCGGCTATTTCACGGCCCTCGAACTCGCCAAGGCTGGCGCCCACGTCGTCGCCTGCGCCCGCACCGTCGGTGGCCTCGAAGAGCTGGATGACGCGATCAAGGCGGTCGGCGGCTCGGCAACGCTCGTTCCGTTCGATCTCGCCGACATGGCTGCGATCGACAAGCTCGGCGGCGCGATCAACGAGCGCTGGGGCAAACTCGACATCATGGTCGCCAATGCCGGCGTGCTCGGCACCATCTCGCCGATCGGCCATGTCGAGGCCAAGGTGTTCGAGAAGGTGATGAACATCAACGTCAATGCCACCTGGCGCCTGATCCGCACGCTCGAGCCGTTGCTCATCAAGTCCGATGCCGGACGTGCGCTCATTCTCTCCTCTAGCGCTGCCCACAAGTGCAAGCCGTTCTGGGGCCCCTACTCTGCCTCCAAGGCCGCCGTCGAAGCGCTCGCCCGCACATGGGCCGGAGAGACACAGCGACTACCGCTGCGCATCCTCAGCGTCGATCCGGGCGCAACCCGCACCGCGATGCGCGCCCAGGCGATGCCCGGTGAAGATCCGGAGACCGTGCCGCACCCCTCCGAGGTCGCGGCGGAGCTTCTGCCACTGGTCGGCCCGGACCAGACCGAGACCGGCAAGCTTTACATCGTTCGCGAAAAGAAGATCGTCGACTACCGCCTGCCGGAGTGACGTCACCACAAAGCCGAGATCAAAAAGGCCACCGTGTTTCCACGGTGGCCCTTTTATTTTGCGCTGACATTCAGCGTTAATGCGCGCCGCGATCTCTACTGCATGTGCAGCAATTCAAAGCGCTACAGCGCCGCGCGTCTAATAAGATGCGCGGCGCTGTAGGATTCGCTTACCGCGCTTTAAGCTCTCGTTTTGCGCATGTTGTTATCGCAA
>NZ_PVZR01000089.1:0-698 GCF_003024455.1 Ensifer sp. NM-2 | reverse complement strand
AGGCCTACCCGAAGGAGATGGACGAGCCGAACATCGAGAAGGCGAAGGAGCTCGTCGAGAAGTCGGGCGTCTCCACGCCCACGGTCCGCCTCGGCTACCAGGCGGGCAACCAGCGTCGCACCGAGACCGTCGCGCTCATCAAGAGCTCCTGCGACCAGGCCGGCTTCGACGTGCAGGACGCCAACTCGCCGGTGTTCTTCAAGGAGGTCATGCCGGCCGGTGACTACGACGCCGCCCTCTACGCCTGGGCCGGCTCGGGCCAGAAGGCCTCCGGCGCGAACATCTACCAGTCGGACGGCGCTCAGAACCAGCAGAGCTACAACAACCCCGAGGTGGACGCGGCCTGGGACAAGCTCGCCACCTCGCTGGACGAGAACGAGCAGCTCGAGCAGGTCAAGACCATCGAGAAGCTGCTCTGGGAGGACTTCCAGGCCATCCCGCTGTACGCTCACCCGGGTCTGGTCGGCCACAAGGCCGACGTCGCCAACGTGCGCGACACCGCCGCCCAGTCGGGTGCGCTGTGGAACGTGGAGCAGTGGGTCCGCGTCCAGGAGTGACGCCCCGCTGACCTCTGACCCGGCGGTCCGCCTCCCGCGGACCGCCGGCGTCGGGATCGAGGACAGAGCCCGGCCGGGCACCGGCCGGGCTCTGGCCGTGAACCGCGGCGAACCCGCACCCCTCCCTTTCCCTTGCACTCG
>NZ_PVZR01000088.1:0-699 GCF_003024455.1 Ensifer sp. NM-2 | reverse complement strand
GTTTCTGGATGGCGGAGCGTTCATCGTTCAATCCGGCGAGAATTTCTTGCTCGTCCTCCGCTGTCATTGCGCGAAGATTGGCGTCCATTTTCGCAATAAGAGTTGGTACATGAGTTGCGGCCCTTTCATCGAGCTCGTGTCGAAGATTTCCAATCAAGGAATGGATTTGATCATCGGGGTTGTTGAAACGCTCCAAAAAATCTTTCCTCAATGCTTGGATTTCTTCTTTGGCTTTGTCGCTCAGCGAAGCCAATGTCTGCCGGCGCAGCTCTTGATGGGGATCGGCTCGTGCCCGGGGTGCCAGGTCAGAGAGTTTCTGGATGGCGGAGCGTTCATCGTTCAATCCGGCGAGAATTTCTTGCTCGTCCTCCGCTGTCATTGCGCGAAGATTGGCATCCAATTTCGCGATAAGGGTTGGTACATGAGTTCCGGCCCTTTCATCGAGCTCGTGTCGAAGATTTCCAATCAAGGAATGGATTTGATCATCGGGGTTGTTGAAACGCACCAAAGGCTCTTTCGTCAATGCTTGGATTTCTGCTTCGGCGTTGACGCGCACCGAAGCCAATGTCTGTCGGCGCAGCTCTTGATGGGGATCGGCTCGTGCCCGGGGTGCCAGGTCAGAGAGTTTCTGGATGGCGGAGCGTTCATCGTTCAATCCGGCGAGAATTTCTTGCTCGTCCTCCGCTGTCATTGCGCGAA
>NZ_PVZR01000087.1:0-699 GCF_003024455.1 Ensifer sp. NM-2 | reverse complement strand
GCCAGATCTGATGATCTGCATCGGCCGCTGAACCTTGCCCCGGATCGGCTGCGCGACGTGCTATGCAAACGTGAGCAGCGTTATGTCGGTGCCCAGTTGACGTTTTCGTTCGAGCGCCAGCGGATCATGCTGGAAGAGAACGAGGTGACGCGCGGGCTGGTCGGTCGCTATGTCGAGACCTACGCGCTTGCCGACGGCAGGCTGGATGTGCGTTGGAAGGGGCATTCCCTACCCTACCGGGTGTTCGACAAGGACCAGCGGGTGACGCATGCGGCGATCACCGAGAACAAGCGGCTCGGTGAACTCCTGACCTACATCAAGGAACGTCAGGAGCAGCAGACGAAGCCCGCCGTGAAGACGAACAGCGAGAAGAACGGCTACGTTCGACGCGCGCGCGGCCCGGGACGTCGGAAGGATTTCATGAACGATCCTGCGGTCATTGCCCGGCGGCGACAGGCGCTCTCTGACCTCGATGCGGCGGAATGACCGGCTGCTTCAACTGTCCAAGCTAAAGCCGAAGGGGAGCGTCTCATCCGCCCCCTCCCTTCCCTTGCAACCCGGTCCAGCCGGTCCGGTCGGGGGCTTGCCTCAGCGCCAGTGGAGATGTCGAGTGTCGCATGTCTAAATGGCTGACGACGCGCCGCCCAAAGTGACATTTCTACTTTGCGCCAACGTGGACAGTTCAACCTTGCTGCCACA
>NZ_PVZR01000086.1:0-700 GCF_003024455.1 Ensifer sp. NM-2 | reverse complement strand
ATTAGGTCCTGTTGACAAAGTGCTGCTGCCAATGCGAATCCTGCCGTCAGGGGGACGTCATGGCGATACTTAGGATTTATGATCTCAAAGAGAATGTCCTCGCGCTTGATCTCAGAGACTTACTGCGGCTTTTGACACCTCGATCTTTGCAGGCAAATTGGACAGTTTCGACCGTCAAGTCATCCAAACCTGGGCACGAATGGTTTGAGGCCACAGGTGACGGCGGCGAGCAACTGGAGGAGTTGGCGCAGGACGACGCCCGGCTTTCAGGCTCCGATCTAGCAGCCTTGGCCGAGAAGACGCAGCAGGTTATCTGGGGCGAGTTTGTCGGCTCCGGACCGATGCAGTCAGACAAGACATGGATTACGATCCGAGCCGTCGACAGCACATTCTACGAGATCGATACGGACGATGAGACGGTGCTGAGTAAGATCAGCTCGACCTACAAAGACGTCCGAACTGGGGAGGCTCCGGTTAGGTCATGGGTTTTGGACCATCCCGGTGAATGATGGCAGCCAGACGCGAACGGCAGCCAAAGCAAGGAAAGCAGCGAACGACCGTTCGGTTTTATCATAGCGGGTGGCTACGCGCCGAAACTGCTTGAGCTTGTTGAACAGGCGCTCGATACGGTTTCGATCCTTATAGGCCCGAAAGTCGCAGACGGGCGGCTCTTTTCGATTTGCCTTCGGCGGTATAACGG
>NZ_PVZR01000085.1:0-701 GCF_003024455.1 Ensifer sp. NM-2 | reverse complement strand
GCGTGGAGGAGGGCGGCGGCGTGCGGATCACCCCGGCGGCGCGCGCCCACATCGGCATCACCCTGGCCGTGTTCCTGCTGCTGCAGGGCGTCAACTTCTGGCTCAACCGCTACCGCACCACGCAGTCGCAGACCGGCAACTGGGCCGGCGCGCGCTACACGGACGTGAACGCGGTCATCCCGACGTCGGCGATCCTGGCGGTCACGGCCGTGATCGTGGCCGGCCTGTTCGTGTGGACGGTGGTCTCGGGCCGGTGGCGGCTGTCGCTGATCGGCACCGCGGTCCTGGTCATCACGGCGCTCGTGGTGGGCACGGCGTACCCCTTCATCGTGCAGGAGTACCAGGTGAAGCCGTCCGAGCGCACGCTCGAATCCCAGTACATCGAGCGGAACATCGCCATGACGCGCGAGGCGTACGGCCTGGACGACGTCGAGGTGACGAACTATGAGGGCGCCACGGACACCGAGGCCGGGGCCCTGGCGGGCGAGGAGGCCAACACGGCCAACGTCCGTCTCATGGACCCGAACCTGATCTCCCAGACCTTCGGGCAGCTCCAGCAGTTCCGTCCGTACTACGCGTTCCCCACCACCCTGCACGTGGACCGCTACGAGGTGGACGGCCAGACGCGGGACACCATTCTGGCGGCCCGTGACGTCAACGTGGACGACTCCCAGTCGTGGGTGAACCGCCACACCATCTAC
>NZ_PVZR01000084.1:0-707 GCF_003024455.1 Ensifer sp. NM-2 | reverse complement strand
ACGAAGCTGTCGAGGTCGGCGGCAAGTTCCTCGAGTTCCAGCCCGGAGACGAAGGCGCCGAGATTATAGGCATGGGTGCCGATGTCGCCGGTCGAGCCGCCGGCGCCGGAGCGGGCCGGATCGGTGCGCCAGGCCGCCTGTTTCTGGCCCGACTGCTCGATATTCTCCGTCAGCCAGTCCTGCGGATATTCCATCTGCACCAGCCGGATAGCGCCGATGTCGCCATTTTCGACCATCGCGCGCGCCTGGCGCACCATCGGATAGCCGGTGTAGTTGTGGGTGAGCACGAACAGCGCCTCGCTGTCGTCGGCCGCCTTCTTCAGCTTCTTCGCATCCGAAAGCGTCGAGGTCAGCGGCTTGTCGCAGATCACATGGATACCGCGCTTCAGGAATTCCTTGGCGGCGGCATAGTGCACATGGTTGGGGGTGACGATCGCCACCGCCTCGATGCCGTCCTTCAGCTTGGCCTCGCGGATCGCCATTTGCTTGAAGTCGGAATAGACCCGCGACGGATCAAGCCCGAGCTCGCGGCCGGAGCTTTCGGCCTTGTCCGGCGTCGACGACAGGGCGCCGGCCACCAGTTCGTAGTGATCGTCGAGCCGGGCGGCGATGCGGTGCACCGCGCCGATGAAGGCGCCCGAACCGCCGCCGACCATGCCGAGCCTGATCCGCCGCTCGCGCTTCTCGCTCGTTCCCTCGATTGCCAT
>NZ_PVZR01000083.1:0-721 GCF_003024455.1 Ensifer sp. NM-2 | reverse complement strand
ATCACTTGAGGGTGACGGTGGCGCCGGCGCCCTCGAGCTGCTCCTTGGCCTTCTCGGCGGCCTCCTTGTTGACGCCCTCGAGGACGGGCTTGGGGGCGCCGTCCACCAGGTCCTTGGCCTCCTTCAGGCCGAGGGAGGTGAGGGCGCGCACCTCCTTGATGACGCCGATCTTCTTGTCGCCGGCGGCCTCGAGGATGACGTCGAACTCGTCCTTCTCCTCGGCGGCGGCCTCGGCACCACCGGCGGCACCGCCGGCGGCGGCCACGGCCACGGGGGCGGCGGCGGTGACGTCGAACTTCTCCTCGAACGCCTTGATGAACTCGGACAGCTCGATGAGGGTCAGCTCCTCGAACGCGGCGAGCAGCTCTTCGGTGGTCAGCTTGGCCATGATGACTCCTTTACGGGTACGTCTTGACTACGTTGTGAAGTGGTGGGCCGTGCAGCCCGGGGCGGGCTGCTCAGGCAGCCTCGCCCTGCGCGGCGCGCAGCGCCTCGACCGTGCGGACGGTCTTGGACAGCGGCGCCTGGAACAGGGCGGCAGCCTTGGACATGCTGCCCTTCATCGCGCCGGCGAACTTGGCCAGCAGCACCTCGCGGGACTCGAGGTCCGCGAGCTGCTTGATGCCGGCCTCGTCCAGGGGCTGGCCATCCATGTAGCCGCCCTTGAGCACGAGCTTCTCGTGATCCTTGGCAAAGTCACGCAGGGCCTTCGCGACGTTGA
>NZ_PVZR01000082.1:0-731 GCF_003024455.1 Ensifer sp. NM-2 | reverse complement strand
AAGCGCCCGCCATGACACTGACACCATGACTTACAATTGTCACTGTGAACTGGTTTTCTGATGATCTGACGGCCACCCTCGACGCCCTCCGCGCGCGTCGTGGCGACACCACCTCGGTCGAGGTCAAGCGGGCCACGGGCGGCGTCCCTTCCATGCCGGAGACGCTCTGCGCCTTCGCCAACATGCCCGACGGTGGAACCGTCATCTGCGGCGTCGACGAGGCGCACGGCGAGTTCCGCGTGGTGGGCGTGCCCGACGTCGCCGTGCTGGAGGCGGGGCTCGTGGCCCAGGCGCGCGAGGCCGTCACGCCCAGTCCGACCCTCCTGCCCCAGGTCTTCCGCCTGGACGGGAAGGACGTGCTCGTCGCCCACGTGGTGCCCCTGCGCCTCACGGACCGGCCCGCAACGGTGCGAGGGCAGGCCTATCTCCGCCAGTCCGACGGCGACTACGTGATGCACGCGCACGAGCTGCGCATGATGGAGGTCGCCCAGCTCCACGCCGAAGAGCGCGTGGACTACGACGTCAAGCCCGTCACCGGGATGAGCGAGGAGGACCTGGTCCCCGAGCTCGTGACCGACTACGTGGCGGCCGTGCGCGAGCGGGACCGCCGCCTCCGTGACCGCACGCACCAGGAGATCCTCCGCCAGACCAACGTCCTCACCGCCGCCCGGGAGCCCACCCTGGCCGGCCTCTACGCCCTCGGCGACTACCCGCAGGGCCGCTATCCGGGG
>NZ_PVZR01000081.1:0-740 GCF_003024455.1 Ensifer sp. NM-2 | reverse complement strand
CTCCTGCTGCTTACCGCCTCCGCCTCAGCCACCGACCCGTCTTCTGACGCACCCAACGACCAACCCACTGACGCAACCACCGACCCCCAACCAGTCCCGATCCTCGCTGGTGTCGAAGAAGTCAAAAATGACCAGGTCCCGACTTCGCTCCAGAACCTGGTGGGGTCGTTGATGCTGACAAGCGCCCTCCCTATCGTCGTGGGATTCTGGACCGTCATGTTCGGTGCATCCATCCTCATCCGCAAACGAGCAGTCGCATGGGCCACACTTGTTGTCCTGGTCAGCTTGTCAGCCATCGTCAGCTACAAGTTCAAGAGCACCATCACCGACCTTCAGAACCAGGGCCACGACATCGCGAACCTTAGCCTGGACGGGTGGACGTGGTTTGCACTTGCTCTGATTCTGGTTGCCTCGATCCTGCACGTGATCTTCGAGACCGCACGGCATCGTCGCGCCACCAATCGCACTGACTGACCCCAACACGACGGCCAGCCTCAGCCTGAGCCAACTATTCGAAGGCATCACAGGCTGGCCGTCCTGACTGAATCTCCTACGTCAGACCGAGAAGCCCGCGGCCCCGATACCTCTCCGGTATCGGGGCCGCTCCGTCATGGTGCTCCTGTAGTCAGCTCTGCGTCACAGCGACCTGGAGCTTCCGTTCGATTGCTTCGACGCATTCCCGACGCACGGCCTGATACCGCCCAGCACCCTCCTGGCGTTCATCGAAGTGCCCACCATGA
>NZ_PVZR01000080.1:0-748 GCF_003024455.1 Ensifer sp. NM-2 | reverse complement strand
CGAACAAGGATTCCTGGAAAGCTTGAACGTCTCAGTGAGATGGGGCCGCTGGTTGAAGGCTTTCCCTATCCGGCGGATCGTCGTGGGCGAAACGCCAGCGGAAACCCACGATCTATCCGCACGCCAGTATCGCGGTGGCGCCATTGAAAATGCGCCCCGCCTGCGGATCATTGCCATGGAGGCATCGATACATATCCCGCAGGATCGCTCCACGAAGAAAGAAGCGTATCGGAGCTTTCAGCATCGCGACGTGCGAGCGCGGGAAAGCGGGAATTCGCGCCAAGCGAGAGGACGAAAAAGGGCCGCCGCAGGAGCTTCAACGTCAGTGGTCCGAAGGGGAAGCGGGACCGACTGCCCCGGCCGATGCGTTCCGAATAACAATGACCAGGGCCAACAACGTAGTAGGAAAGAAACCCGTTTGGGTTGCGTTCGTGCATCGAGCGTATAGAATCGACCAACCAGTTCTGATTTGAAAGCACGCCCAAGACGATGATGAAGACAAGCCTCGATCACCTGCCGGAATCGAAGCGCCAGCAGCTTGCGCGAGCGCTCGACATCCTGCGCGAAGAATTCGAGGATGCACTGGCGGCAGGGGAGGCGGAGTTCAAGAAGAAGGGCCGGATCCTCAAGGTCATTTTGTTCGGCTCATACGGGCGTGGTGACTGGGTCGACGAGGAGCACACCGGCAAGGGCTATCGCTCCGACTACGATATTCTCGTCGTCGTCAACAATCGCAAACTGACCAACT